>JBCDGE010000123.1:0-20884 GCA_038757895.1 Planctomycetota bacterium
CCCGCGCGCCTGGCGAGACAGGCGCGCGGGCCGGGGTTCGAACGGACAGTGCCTGCCAGCCGTCTGTCCGCCGAAGTCGAGCGCGAGCCTCTGCGAGGACATCGCGACCCGACGAATGCAGAGTTCCCGGCTGGCTCCCCTCGTGCTGCTGTTCTGTATTTGAAATGTACAGGCAACGTCAATGCGAGACCCGAGTGGCCCTGGAGAGCCCTCAGGGGCCATTCGGGACCGTCGACGCTCACCTCTCGCTGTCGAGCATGGCCATCTGATCGCCCGGATAGCGCTCTCCAGCGACCTCTCCGTTCGGGACGGCCTCCTCGATCGCGGCGAGGTCCGAGGCGGTCAGCTCGATCTGGAGCGCGCCGAGCGACTCCTCCAGTCGATCGCGACGCCGCGCCCCGACCAGCGGCACGATCCGCTCGCCGCGCCCGAGCACCCACGCGATCGCGATCTGGGCCACGGTGGCACCCTTCGCGCTCGCGATCTCGCGCAGCCGCTCGACGAGCGCCAGGTTCTGCTCGACGCGTCCTTCCTGGAATCGGGGGAGGATCGCGCGGAAGTCGCGCACGCCCGCCGAGCGCTCGCGCGTCCAGTGGCCGCTCAGGAGACCGCGCGAGAGCACGCCGTAGGCCGTGATCCCCACGCCGAGCTCCTCGGCGGTCCCGAGGATCGACGCCTCGATCCCGCGCGAGATCAGCGAGTACTCGATCTGGAGGTCGGCGACGGGAGACACCGCGTGCGCGCGACGGAGCGTGTCGGCGCCGACCTCCGACAGTCCGACGTGCCGGACGAAACCGGCCTCGATCATCTCGGCGATCGCGCCGACCGTGTCCTCGATGGGAACGGCGGGGTCCAGCCGCGCGAGGCGGTACACGTCGACGCGGTCCGTCCCGAGGCGCTGGAGCGTGTACGCGAGCGCGTTCTTCACGGCCGCGGGGCGACCGTCGACCCCGATCCAGTTCCCCGCGGGATCGCGGAGCGCGCCGAACTTGACGCTGATCTGGACGCTGTCGCGATCGCGTCCGGCGAGCGCTTCGCGGAGGAGCAGCTCGTTGTGCCCCATCGCGTAGAAGTCGCCCGTGTCGAGCAGGGTGACGCCGGCGTCGAGCGCGGCGTGGATCGTCGCGAGGCTCTCTTCGCGGTCCGACGGACCGTAGAGGTCGGACATCCCCATGAGTCCGAGGCCGAGGGCGGAGGTGGTCGGGCCGTGGGCGCTGAGGCTGCGTGTCTTCATGGGGGAGAGGATCGGCCGTCGGCCTCTCGCCATCGATGGACGCATCCCACGGAGGGGGACCAATCTCCCAGGGGGCGGGCCGGGGGGGCACACCCCGGCCAGGCGAAGTCAGTCCATGCCCTCCCGGAAGGCCGACGGAGAGACGCCCGCGTGGCGCTTGAAGTACCGCGAGAAGTGCCCCGGCTCGCCGAACCCGAGCCGGAACGCGACCTCCTTGATCGACAGGGACGAGCGTGCGAGGAGCGCCTTCGCCTCGGCGATCGTCTTCTCCGCGATCCACTCCTGCAGCGTGCGCCCCGTGCGGCGACGGACGACCGCGCCGAGGTAGGTGGGGTGGAGCCCCTGGAGACGCGCGAGGTCCTGGACCTGGAGCTGTTCGCCCGCTGCGTCCGGCGCGCGGTCCCGGAAGTGGGCTTCCAGGTTGCGCTGGAACGTGCGAACGAGGTGCGAGCCCGTTCCGCCGTCCGCCGCGCCGTCGCCGGCCTCGGACAGGCCGTCCCATGCGCCCTCGCGCAGCTTGAGCAGCAGCACGACGAGCAGGCTCGCGATCACCTTGGCGCGGTACGGAGACTCGGCCGCGGCCTCGCGGATCATCTGCTCGGCCAGCGCCGCGAGCTCGTCCGCCTGCTCGGGCGCGAGGTGCCGCGGCGGCACCGACTCGGCGATGAGGAAGGGGAAGTCGTCCAGGACGTCGGCGCGCACGGTCTCCTTGAGGAAAGCCTCGGAGAACGTGATGACGAAGCCGCGCGAGGGCTCCAGCACTTCGAACCCCTTCACGTGGCCGGGGTTCGTGAAGTAGACGGTGCCGGGCCGCGTCCGGTGGCTGCTGTCGTCGACGATGTAGGTCGTCGCGCCCGCCGTGATCAACACCACCGAGTAGTAGTTCGCGCGGAAGAGCGGCGAGCGGTAGGGCACCTCGCCGTGGATGTCCTCCAGCCGGTGGACGGTGCACTCGTAGTCCTGGTCGAGAGAACCGCCAATAGCCGCGTAGAACTCGGCCATCGTGTCGTAGCGCGGGATGTCCTCCATGGGCCCGGCCGGAAGGGGGCCCCGCGCCTACAGCTCGTCGATGATCCGGTTGAACGTCGCGCTCGGCCGCATCGCGGCCGCGCAGGCGTCCGGGTCGGGGCGGTAGTAGCCGCCGAGGTCGACGGCGGAGCCCTGCGCCGAGAGCAGCTCGGACTCGATCGCGCCCTCGTGCTCGGCGAGCGTCGCGGCGACGGGGGCGAAGCGTGCCTTCAGCTCCGCGTCGTCCTCCTGGGTCGCGAGCGCCTGCGCCCAGTAAAGCGCGAGGTAGTACGTCGAACCGCGGTTGTCGATCTCCTGGACCTTCCGCGACGGAGCGCGACCGTTCTCCAGGTACGCGCCGACGGCGCCGTCGAGCGTCCGCGCGAGCACGCCGACCCGGGGATCATCCGAGGACGCTGCGGCCTTCTCCAGGGCGGGGACGAGCGCGCAGTATTCGCCGAGCGAGTCCCACCGCAGGTGTCCCTCGCGGACGAACTGCTCGACGTGCTTCGGCGCGGAGCCGCCGGCGCCGGTCTCGAAGAGCCCGCCGCCCTCCAGCAGCGGCACGATCGAGAGCATTCGCGCGCTCGTCCCGAGTTCGAGGATCGGGAACAGGTCGGTCAGGTAGTCGCGCAGGACGTTGCCCGTCACTGAGATCGTGTGCTCGCCGCGGCGGACGCGCTCCAGCGTGAACCGCATCGCGTCGACCGGCTTCAGCGTGTGGAGCTCCAATCCGTCCGTGTCGTGGTCCGCCAGGTACGTCTCGACCTTCGCGATGAGCTCGGCGTCGTGCGCGCGGTCCGCGTCCAGCCAGAACACGGCCGGCGAGCCGCTCGCTCGCGCGCGCGTCACCGCGAGGCGGACCCAGTCGCGGATCGCAACGTCCTTGGTCTGGCACATCCGGAAGATGTCGCCGCGCTCGACGCGCTGCTCCAGGAGCGCCTCGCCGTTCGCATCCACGACCCGGATCGTTCCCTCGCTCGCTGCGAAGAACGTCTTGTCGTGGGAGCCGTACTCCTCGGCCTTCTTCGCCATCAGACCGACGTTGGCCACGTTGCCCATCGTCCGCGGGTCGTACTGGCCGTTCCTCTGGCAGTCCTCGACGACCTCCTGGTAGAGCGTCGCGTAGCTGCGGTCCGGGATCAGCGCGACCGTGTCCTGGAGCGTGTCGTCCCGGTTCCACATCCGCCCGCCGTCGCGGATCACGACCGGCATCGACGCGTCGATGATCACGTTGTTCGGGACGTGGAGGTTCGTGATGCCCTTGCGCGAGTCGACCATCGCCAGCGCGGGGCCGTCGGCGTAGCACGCCTCCAGGTCGGCCTCGACGGCGGCGCGTCGCTCGGCCGGGAGCCGGTCGAGCTTGTCGAGCACGTCGCCGATCCCGTTGTTCACGTTCGCGCCGATCTCGGCCAGCGCGTCCGCGTGCTTCTCCAGGGCGCTGGCGAAGTAGACCGCGACGCAGTGCCCGAACATCGCGGGGTCCGACACCTTCATCATCGTCGCCTTGAGGTGGAGCGACAGGAGCGTCCCGTCCGCCTTCGCGCGACCGATCTCCTCCGCGAAGTAGGCGCGCAGCGACGCGACGTTCATGGCCGACGCGTCGATCACCTCGCCGGGAAGAAGCGGCACGCTCTCCTTGAGCACCTCCGTCTCGCCCGACGCAGACACGAACTCGATCCGCGCGTCCGTCGCGCCGGCCAAGGTCCTCGATCGCTCGCTGCCGAAGAAGTCGTTCGCCTTCATGTGGGCGACGCGCGTCTTCGAGCCCGACTCGGGCCACGCCTTCATCATCGAGTGGGGGTGGGACTGCGCGAACGCCTTCACCGAGTCGGCGGGTCGACGGTCCGAGTTGCCCTCTCGAAGCACCGGGTTGACGGCGGAGCCGAGCACGGCGGCGTAGCGCGCGCGCACGGCGGTCTCCTCCTCGCTCTTCGGCTCCTCCGGGAAGTCCGGCACGTCGTAGCCCTGGCCCTGGAGCTCCTGGATCGCGTCCTGGAGCTGGGGGATCGACGCGCTGATGTTGGGGAGCTTCAGGATGTTCGCGTCCGGCGTCTTCGCGAGCGCGCCGAGCCGCGAGAGCTCGTCGGGGACGCGCTGGTCCTCGCGCAGGCCCTCGGGGAAGTTCGCGAGGATCCGGCCGGAGAGCGAGATGTCCGCCGTCTCGATCTCGACGCCGGTGCCGCGGGTGAAGGCCCGGACGACGGGGAGGAGGCTGTAGGTCGCGAGGGCAGGCGCCTCGTCGATGCGGGTCCAGGTGATCTTGGCGGAGGGCATGTCGCGCGGGTCGGGAGGGGAGGGTCGGAGACGTCACGTCTCGCGCGCGCAGAGCGTAGGTCGGAGCAGGGCCGTGCGGGAGCACGATCCCTCGCCTGTGCCTCGGTCCTGCCGGCACCGGCCCTCGGGCCGGGTCAGCCCCGCGGCCTGAGCGTCGCGACGCCGGCGACCTCGACCTCGTCGATCCACTCCGCCACGCGCACGAGGAAGTCCCCGAGCGCGCCGTCCGAGCTGGGGATGCACACGATGTCGAGCCGCTCCTTCCCGGTGCCGTCGTTGCCCGCCGTGCCCGGCGGAGAGCAGATGACGACGGTCGGGGCCGGCTCGTGCCCCATGAGCTCGCGGATGAAGTCGAGCCCCTCCCAGCGCGGCATCTCCACGTCGAGGTGCACGAGGTCCGGCCGGTGGTCGACGAGCAGGTCGCGCGCGAGGACCGGATCGGGCTGCGCCGGAGGCTCCGCCCTCGCCGAGGCGAGGACGAGCTGCCGGTCGATCGCGGATCGCAGCGGATCGGACTCGGCTGCGACGAGGACGCGGACTCCCGCTCGTTCTTCGGACATCTCGTGGACGGGGCTCAGCAGGCCCCGATGGGGGGCTGTCGGCCGTCCGGACGAGCCGGCTTGAGCCGCGGCGCGGAAGACGGAGGGCGACCCCGCCTCACGGCGCGAGAGCCGCGTCGAAGGTGTTTTCGGTGCGCCTGTTCGAGCGGCCGGGGCCCCCGTGGCCTAGATTGCTCGCGCCGAACGCCGGCATCCCATGCAGATCTTCTTCGTCGTCTTCGCCGTCTTCCTCGTCGCTGTCGCGGCGATGGCGGTCGGGCTGCTCCGCGGCCGCGAGCTCTCGGGCTCCTGCGGCGGCGTCGGGCCGGACGGCGAGCCGATCGCGGACTGCCTGTGCGAGCTGCAGAACGCTCCTGTGTGCGACGCGCGCAAGGAGCTCCTCGCGCTCTCGCGCAGGAAGGCCGCGCGCGACGCCGAGCGTCGCGCGGGCACCTCGGCCTGACGCGCGTCAGCGCCCGCGCGCGCCAGCGCGAGCGTCCATCCCCAGGCCGTCGAGGAGCCGCTCCGGCATCCCCGCGGTCCAGCGCGCTGCGAGCGGCTCCGACGGATCGTCGGTCCGGACCAGCAGGTAGCCCTCGACGCCCTCGATCCGCTCGAGGAGCGCGAGTCCTTCGTCGGGTCCGAGCACGAGCGCCGCCGTAGCGAGGGCGTCGGCAACGGCGCACGTCGGCGCCACGACGGTCGCGGAAGCGAGCGTGTGCTCGACCGGATACCCGGTCCGCGGGTCGATCGCGTGACTCACGAGTCGCCCGTCGATCCGGCGCACGTTGCGGTAGTCGCCGCTGGTGGCGACGGCGCCATCACGCATCGAGAGCCGCGCGATCGGACGACGCGGCGCGAGGTTGAGCGGCGAGAGCGGGTCCGATCCCTCCGGCGGCATCGGGTCGTCGACGCCGACCCGCCACGGGACGCCGTCGGGGTTGTTGCCCCGCAGGACCATCTCGCCGCCGACCTCCAGGAGGAACGCGGCGTGTCCGCTGGCGAGGAGCGCGTCCGCCGCGGCGTCCACTCCGTAGCCCTTGGCGACCGCCGAGGCGTCCACCTCGACGTCGTCGCGCCCGCGAACGACGTGGTCGTCGCCGATCTCGATCGACTCCCACCCGATGCGCACGAGCGCGGCGTCGATCGCGTCGGCGCTCGGAGACTCGCGTTCCACGTCGTGGCCTCCGAAGCCCCAGAGCGCCACGAGCGGACCGACCGATGGGTCGAAGATCCCGCCCGTGACGTCGAACATCTCGTCGGCGATACGGAGGACGGCGACCGTGTGCTCCGTCGCCTCGACGGACTCTCCGGCGCTCGCGCGGTTGAGGCGCGAGAGATCGCTGTCGTCCTTCCACGTGCTGAGCGCCGCGTCGACAGCGTCGAGCTCGGCCTGGATCAAGGCGACGACGTCGTCGTACTCCTCGCCCGGCTGCAGCGTGACGACGGCCGACCAGGTGGTGCCCATGCACTCGCCGTTCATCTTGAACGCGGTGGGGGAGCTGGCGGTTCCCGGGCCGCAGGCGGCGAGGGAGGCGGACAGGAGGAGGACGACGGTTCGCATGGGGGAAAAAGAACGGCGCCGGCGATCGATCGCCAGCGCCGTCAGGGGTCGACGTCGGGCGGTCGATCAGCCGCCGAAGTCGTCGAGGTCGATCATCTCGGGATCGACGCCGAGGTCGTCGAGCATCTTGAGGACCGCCTGATTCATCATCGGCGGGCCGCAGAGGTAGTACTCGCACTCCTCGGGGGCGGGGTGCTCGGCGAGGTAGTTCTCCAGGACGACCTGGTGGATGAAGCCCGTGTGGCCCTCCCAGTTGTCCTCGGGGAGCGGCTCGCTGAGCGCGACGTGCCACTTGAAGTTGTCGTTCTCCGCCTGGAGCTTGTCGAAGTCCTCGACGTAGAACATCTCGCGGAGCGAGCGCGCGCCGTACCAGTACGACATCTTGCGGCCCGTCTTCTCGGTGACGAGCATCCGCATGATGTGGCTCCGCAGCGGGGCCATCCCGGCGCCGCCGCCGATGAAGACCATCTCGCGGTCGGAGTCCTTGATGTGGAACTCGCCGAAGGGGCCGCTGATCGTGACCTTGTCGCCGGGCTTCTGGTTGAAGATGTAGCTGCTGCCCTTGCCCGGGGGGACGTCGGGCATGCGCGGCGGCGGCGAGGCGATCCGGACGTTGAGCATGACGATGTCGTCGCCCTCCGCCGGGTAGTTGGCCATCGAGTACGCGCGCTCGACCGTGTCCGCCGTGTGGGAGCGGAAGCGCCACAGGTCGAACTTGTCCCAGTCCTCGCGGTACTCCTCCTCGACCTCGAAGTCCTTGTAGGAGACGTCGTGGGGCGGGATCTCGATCTGGATGTAGTCGCCCGACGTGAAGTCGATCTTCTTGCCCTCGGGCAGGCGGACCTTGAACTCCTTGATGAACGTCGTGACGTTCTCGTTGGAGACGACCTCGCAGTCCCACTTCTGCACCGAGAACACGGAGTCCGGCACGCGGATCCGCATGTCGTTCTTCACCTTGACCTGGCACGAGAGCCGGCAGCCCTCCTTCGCCATGCCGCGGGTGATGTGCCCCTCCTCGGTGGGGAGGAGCTCGCCGCCCCCCTCGTCGATGTTGACGAGGCATTGGGCGCAGGTCCCGCCGCCGCCGCAGGCGGACGGGATGAAGAGCTTCTGCTCGGCGAGGGTGGCGAGCAGGGTGCTGCCCGCCTTGGCCTCGATCGCGTTCTCCTCGTCGCCGTTGACGACGATCTTCACGGAGCCGCTGTTGACCAGCTGCGACCGTGCGATGAGGAGGACGCCGACGATGAACAGGCCGACCAGACAGAAGGCGGCGACGCCGAAGAGGAACGTGGTCATGGAATCAGTGTGATTCGCGTGGGGCGGGGTTTCGAGGTGGCCTTGGGTCGCAGGGCGGGCGGCGTTCTTCGTCTCTGGCCCATCCGCTAACGCGGATGGAGCTAAAGCTGGATCCCGCCGAAGATCATGAATCCCATCGCCATCAGGCCCGTGATCATGAACGTGATCCCGAGACCCCGGAGGCCCGGCGGGACGTTGGAGTACTTCAGCTTCTCGCGGATGGCCGCCAGGGCCACGATCGCCAGCCAGAAGCCGACGCCCGAGCCGAAGCCGAAGACCGCGGACTCGGTGACCGTGTACTCGCGCTCGACCATGAACAGCGACGATCCCAGGATGGCGCAGTTCACGGCGATGAGCGGGAGGAACACGCCGAGCGCCGAGTAGAGGGCGGGCGCGAACTTGTCGATCGACATCTCGACGATCTGCACGGCCGCCGCGATCGTCGCGATGAACGTGATGAAGCCGAGGAACGACAGGTCGTAGCCCGCGGCCGCCTCGTCGCCGAGCGCCCACGCAAGGGCGCCCTCGCGCAGGAGGTAGTTGTTGATCAGCGCGTTCAGCGGCGTGACGACCGTCAGGACGAACACGACCGCGAGCCCGAGGCCCATCGCGGTGTCGACCTTCTTCGACACCGCGAGGAACGAGCACATGCCGAGGAAGAACGCGAGGGCGATGTTCTCGACGAAGATCGCCTTCAGGGCGAGGTTGACGAGCTCCATGGTGCTAGTCCGCCTCCTGGAGGCTGGGGGTGACCGAGCGCTGGACCCAGATGAAGAGTCCGATGAGGAAGAACGCGCCCGGCGAGAGGACCATCAGTCCGTTGGGGACGTACCAGCCGCCGTCACCGACGGACGCGAAGACCGGCAGGCCCATGACCTTGCCGGACCCGAGGAGCTCGCGGAACAGCGCGACGTAGATCAGCACGATGCTGTAGCCCATCGAGTTCGCGAACCCGTCGAGCGCGCTCGGTCCGGGCGGGTTCGCCATCGCGAACGCCTCGGCGCGGCCCATGACGATGCAGTTCGTGATGATCAGGCCGACGAAGACCGAGAGCGCCTTCGACGTCTCGAACAGATAGGCCTTCAGGACCTGGTCGGCGACGATCACCAGCGACGCGATGATTGCGAGCTGAGTGATGATCCGGATGCTGCCGGGGATCTTGTTCCGCAGCAGCGAGATGATCGTGTTCGACGAGGTGAGGACGAACGTGAGCGCGGCGCTCATGACGAGCGCGGTCTCCAGCTTGGTCGTCACCGCCAGCGCCGAGCAGATTCCGAGCACCTGGAGGGTGACCGGATTCTGCTCGTGGAGCGGGTCGAGGAGGATGCCCTTGGTGGCCTTGTCCATGGGGATGAGTGGGGGTGCGGGGCCTCAGGACTCGCCCTTGACCTTCTTGAGGTAGGGGCCGTATCCGGCGGGGCCGAGCCAGAGCTTGATCGTCGCGTCGACGCCCTTGGTGGTGATCGTCGCGCCGGAGAGCCCGTCGACCTGGTACTCCTTGTCCCGGGGCGCACTGGCCTTGACGACGCCGAGCTTCACCTCGTTGCCCTCGAAGACCGAGCGCTCGCGCCACTGCTTCTTCCAGCCCTTGTTGTCGATCTCGCCGCCGAGGCCGGGCGTCTCGCCGTGCTCGTAGAAGGTGATGCCGACGACCTTGGACAGGTCGCGCTTGAGGGCGAGGTAGCCGTACATCGTCGACCACAGGCCCTTACCGTGGATCGGGAGCACGATGCACTCCTTGCCGGGGACCTTGATCTCGAAGACCTCCAGGCGGTTCGAGAGGCGCGACACCTGGGCCGCCTTGAACTCGGCGGGCGTGGCCACCGACAGGTCCGGCTTCTTCGCCTCCTTCAGGGGATCGACGGCCGTGACGTCGATGTCGAGGTACTCGCCCGTCTCGCGGTCGATGACGCGGCCCTCGATCTCCTGGAAGATGCGGTCCACCTCGGTCTGAGGCAGCGGGTCGTCCTCGGCGGCGAGGCCGGCCACGCGGATGACCTGGCGCTGCTGGTCGAGGAGCTTGTTCGCGTCCTGCTGCTCCTTGAGCGCAACGGCGGTGGCCGAGACCAGCGCCGAGCAGGCCATGCAGATGATGAGCGCGAACCCGAGGACGTACTTGTTACTGAAGTCCAAGGCGGACCTCCCGGCGACGGATGTTCGCCTTCATGACGTAGTGGTCGATCAGCGGAGCGAAGACGTTCATGAACACGATCGCCAGCATGATCCCCGCGGGGTACGCCGGATTGAGCACGCGGACGAGGATCGTCAGCGCCCCGATCATGAACCCGTAGATCCAGCGACCGGTGTTCGTCTGGGCGGCCGAGACCGGGTCGGTCGCCATGAAGATGGAGCCGAAGGCGAAGCTGCCGACGACGAAGTGCCACGCGGGACTGACCGCCGTGTAGTGGTCCGCGCCCAGGTTCGGGTTCATCGCCGCAATCGCGTTCAGGAGCAGGACGAACGCCGCCATGCCGGCGGCGCAGCCCGCCATGATCCGCCACGACCCGACCTTGCTGAAGATCAGGATCGCGGCGCCGATCAGGCACATGAGCGTCGAGGTCTCGCCCATCGAGCCGGGTATCCAGCCGATGAACGCATCGAACCAGGTGATCCCGAGCGAGTCGGCCGCGGCCATCCCCTCCAGCGTGTTCCCGTTCGTGTAGAAGTACGCCAGCGGCGTCGCGCCGGTCGCGCCGTCGATCCAGTTGCCCGAGGTGCTCCCCGAGACCCAGACGCGGTCGCCGGAGATGTCGACCGGATAGGCGAAGTACAGGAAGATCCGCGCCGTCAGCGCCGGGTTGAGGATGTTCATCCCCGTCCCGCCGAAGATCTCCTTGCCGACGATCACGCCGAAGGCGATCCCGAGCGCGACCTGCCAGAGCGGGATGTCCGGCGGCAGCGTCAGCGGGAACAGCAGCGAGGTCACGAGGAACCCCTCGTTGATCTCGTGCTTCCTGATGATCGAGAAGATCGCCTCGATCGTGCCGCCCACCGCGATCGTGACGATGTACACGGGGAGGAACTTGATCGCCCCGTAGATCATCGCCTGCACGTGGTTCGCGTCGGCGGGGGAGAGGCCCCAGTCCACGGTCGCCCGCTGGTACTGGTACCCCACGTTCCACATGCCGAAGAGCGTCGCCGGAACCAGCGCGATGACGACCATGATCATCATGCGCTTCAGGTCGATCCCGTCGCGGACGGCGGGTCCGGACGTCGTGCGGTGCCCCGGCGTGTAGAGGAACGTGTCCGCTGCCTCGTACGCGGGGTAGAACTTCTCGAGCTTCCCGCCCTTGGTGAAGAGCGGCTCGAAGCGATCGAGGGTCTTGCGGAGGATCTTCAACTCAGCCTTCTTTCTCGATGGTGGTGAGCATGTCTCGGAGCCAGTCGGTGATCGGCACCTTGGACGGGTCGACGACCTGGCACAGGGCCAGGTCCTCCTCGGCGAGCTCCAGGACGCCGAGCTTCTCGGCCGCCTCCAGGTCGCCGGCGGCGAGCGCCTTGATGAGCTGCGTCGCGAGGACGTCCATCGGCATCACCGACTCGTACTGACCGATCGGGACGATCGCGCGCAGGCTCCCGTTCGTGTCCGTGTCGTACTTGAAGCGCTTGCGGAAGAACTTGTCCCAGACGGTGTTGGTCTGCGTGAAGCGACCGCTCACGGGCAGCGCCCACCCGAGGAGGTCACGCTTCACGCCGTCGTCGAGGATCGTGACCTGGGTGTTCCAGCGTCCAAGGAAGCCGGTGTGCCCGTCGAAGGAAGCTGTCCGGCCCCAGACCGCGGAGCCGTTGACGTAGCGGGGCACCTCGACGGCGCTCTCGTCGCCGCAGAGCTGCGAGAGGTCGGCGCCGGGGCGCGTGCGGACGATCTTCGGATCCTTGGCGGCGGGACCCGTGATCGCGACCGTGCGCTCGGTCGGCCGTGTCCCGTCGCGCATCAGGCGACCGATGTCGGCGACGTCCTGGATCCCGACGTACCAGATGGCGCGATTCGCGCCGGCCGGGCACAGCTTGTGGATCGAGAAGCCCGCGGTCCCGGAGGGATGCGGCCCGCCGAAGTGGTCGACGTGGATGCCGTCGGCGAGAAGGTTGCCCCACTTCACGCCCTGACGCACGCAGACGTGCACGCTGCCGTCCGTCAGCTTCTTGAGCGCCGCGAGGCCCACTTCGATGTCGGCGTGGCGGCCTTCGAAGAGCTGCGCGAGGTCCGGAGCGAGCGGGCTCGAGTCGTACGCCTGGACGATGATCCCCGCCGGCTCGTCGGTCGAGATCGCCACCCGGTCGAACGGGCGCCGCCGGATCGTCGGCCAGAGCCCGGAGCCGAGCAGCGCGCCCCGCACGTCGTCGCGGGAGGCCTTCGAGAGGTCGAGCGATTCGAAGGAGACTGCGTCCTTGAAGTCCTTCACCTCGACGACGATCGAGAGGACCGCGCGCCGCTCGCCGCGGTGGATCGCGACGACCTTGCCGGCCGCGGGGGACGTGAAGAGGACGGCCTCGTCCCGCCGGTCGCAGAAGACCGGCGTGCCGACCTGGACGGTGTCGCCCTCGGCGACGAGGAGCCGGACCTTGGCGCCCCAGCACTCCTGGGGGAGGAGCGCGACGCGCGTCACGTCGAGCCGGTCCACGACGGCTTCGGTGGTCGGCTCGCCGTGGACGGGAAGATCGAGGCCTCGCCGGGCTTTGATCGTGACCATGGGGTGGATCGGTGTGCTCGCCCTGTCCCGCGCGAGCGCTCGACGGCGTGCGCGGAGCGCCCGGTCCTGGGGGACCGGAGCGGGGGGAGGCGGTGCGGGGTGGGGACGGTGCTGAGCGGGGACGACTCGTGTGCGGTGGGGGGCTGCGGCACTGCGGATGCCGTCTCGGAGCGCGTCCGCTCCACCCGTCGCCTCGCACGTCGAGCCAGCTCGGAGTTTCGCCGAGCCGAAAATTTGCGGGCGATTCTATCCGCCGCCCGATGCGTCAGGCGACGGTCCGCCTGCCCTTCTTTCGGTCGAATGGGAGCCGGATTCGACGGCGTGACCGCCCGAATCGACTGCGGAGATCGGTCTCACCCGCCGAAATCCACCGCGCGCCCCCGGGGGTCGCCCAGCGGCACGCCGTCCGCGTACGCCAGCTCGCCGCGGAGGATCGTCGCAATCGGCCACCCGGCGAGCTCCACGTCCGCGAACGGCGTCCGGCCCGCGCGGCTGTGGAAGGGCCTATCGCCGATCGTGCCGTCGGCGTCGGGGTCGACGACGACCACGTTCCCGAGCGCGCCCGGCTCCAGGGGACGCCGGTCCCACCCCGACAGGTCTCCGGACGGGCCTCCGGGCGGCCCGTAGACCCGCGCGGGGCCGTCCACGCAGAGCCGCACGATGTCCTCGTGTCGCAGCCAGCCGTCGCGAACGGCCGTCAGGAGCAGCGGCAGGGTCGTCTGCACGCCCGCGATGCCGGACGGCGACACCGGGAACGGCCGGGCCTTCTCTTCGGCCGTGTGCGGCGCATGGTCCGACCCGATGCACGCGGCGGTCCCGTCCGCGGCGGCCTCGCGCAGCACCTCCTGGTGCGCCCGATCGCGCACCGGCGGGTTCATCTGCGCCCAGGTGCCGTGCGTCTCGTAGCAGTCCGGCGCCGTCAGGAAGAGGTGGTTGGGGGTGAGCTCGATGGTCACGAGGTCGCCGAGGTCGCGCTCCCGGACCATCCGCACCTCGTCCGCCGTGGAGACGTGCAGGATGTGGATCTTGCGACCCGTCTTCTCCGCGAGGTCGAGCAGGCGCCGCGTCGACCGCACCGCACACTCGACGTCCCGGATGTGGGGGTGCTCGCGGACGTGGGTGCCGGGCTGGACCTCGGCATACCGCTCCTTGAGCCGCGGGTCGTCCTCGCTGTGGAAGGTCGCCCGCCGCTCGCCGGAGCGCAGGATCCGCTCCAGCGTGGGATCGTCCGCGACCAGCAGGGTGCCCGTGGACGAGCCCATGAACACCTTGACGCCCGCGCACCCGGGCAGCGTCTCCCACTCCCCGAGCTGCTCGGCGTTCTCGGCGGTGCCGCCCAGGAAGAACGCGAAGTCCGACCGGCAGCGGCCCGCGGCGCGCTCGAACTTGTCGCGCAGGCGCTCCGGCGTGTCCGTGTTCGGCTTCGTGTTCGGCATCTCGAAGAACGCCGTGACGCCGCCGGCGATCGCCGAGAGCGCGCCCGAGGCCAGGTCCTCCTTGGCCGGGAATCCCGGCTCCCGGAAGTGCACCTGGGGGTCGGTCAGGCCGGGGAAGACGAGCTTGCCCGAAGCGTCGTGGTGGGGGACGCCGCGCGCCTCCGGGCTCTCCGACAGGCCCGGTCCGACCTCCTCCACGCGCCCGTCGAGGATCAGGACGTCGGCGGGACGCACGCCGTCGCGCCCGACGACGCGTCCGCCCCGCACCAGGATCGAGCCGCCGTCGCGCGTCACGCCGCACCTCCGTCCGTCTCCAGCTCGCCGCGGATCGCTGCGGCGAGACCCTCGCCGTCCTCCAGCGCGCCCGGCTGCCAGCCGACCCCGAGCCCCGACCCGTCGCCCTGCTTCGGAATGACGTGGAAGTGGACGTGGAACACGGCCTGGTGCGCCTCCGCGCCGTTGTTCTGCAGCACGTTGTAGGCGGTGGCGCCGGTCGCGCTCATCACCGCGCGGGCGATGCGCGGCAGCACCCGGCCGATCTCGGCGGCCGCCTCGTCGCTCAGCTCGTGCAGGTGCGCGCGCCGCTCCTTCGGGATCACGAGCGTGTGACCCTTCGAGAGCGGGCCGACGTCCAGGAACGCGAGGACGTGCTCGTTCTCCAGGACGCGGTGGCAGGGGATCGTGCCGTCGAGGATCTGGTCGAAGACGGTCGTCATCGCGATCGGGACTCCTGGATCGCCTCTCGGAGGGCGTCGACGCTGGCGGTGAGTCGCTCCAGCGCGTCGCTCGAGCCGGGACCATCGACCTCGCCGCCGAGGTCGAAGTGTACGGAGACGAGCCCGAGCTGCTCCTGGACGCGCTCCGCGAAGGCCGCGTCGATCGCGCCGGGCCAGACCAGCACGCCCGCGTGGGAGCTCGGGTCCTTCGCGAGCCGCTCCAGGTCCCGGACTCCCTGGTCGTTCGGGGGGCCGCCGCCGTCGAGCTCCAGCAGCGCGACCTCCAGCTCGACCTCGGCGGCGCGGGCCACGTATTCCAGTCCGTGGTCGGTCGCGATCACGGTGCGCCCCGAGGCGGTCGCGCCCAGCTCGCGGAGCGAGGCCTCGTACGCGTCGATCCGGCCGAGGAGCGCCGCCCTGGGCGCCTGCACGTTCGTCCGCTCGACCCCGTCGAGCGACGCGGGCAGCGACTCGGCGAGGGCCTCGATCGCGGCGCGGAGCTGGACGGGGTCGGTCCAGACCGTCGGCACGATGCCGCCGTGGCTGTGCGACTCCCCGCCGCCGTGCGTGTGCTCGATCGCGCCGACCTCGATCTTGCGGTCCACGGGGACCAGGTCGGTGAGCGTCACGGTGCGGCTCGGGGGGAGGCTGGTGCGCTGCAGCCAGGGCTCGAACTCGCCGCCCACGACCAGCACGCGACGCGCGTCGACCATCTGGCGGATCGCCTCGTCGTCGGGCCGCCAGTCCGCCATGCGCGTCCCGGCCGGCGCGACCGTTCGCACCAGGTCGGCGCCGAGGAGAGCCTCGGCCACGAGCTGCGTCGGCCCCGATGCGACGGCGACGACGTTGGAGCGGGGCCCCCGCGCGCTGCGCTCGGGTTGCGCGTCTCCGCCGCAGGCCGCCAGGGAGGCGACGGCCAGCGCGGCGAGGATGGAGTGGATCGGTCTCGGCATCAGAAGGTCGCGACGAGGTCGGGGAGGAGGGCGAGGGTCAGCGCGGTCGCGCCGCCGGCCGCGGCGGTGGCGAGGATCAGCACGCCGGCGACCTCGAGGCCGACGAGTCCGAGCGCGGCGCGACGGGGCGCGCCGATGCGATCGAGGGTACGCATCTCGGGCGCGCGCAGACGCGACGAGAGCAGGAAGACGAGCGCGACGAGCGCGGCCGTGGTCGCGACGAGGAACGCGCCGACGAGGTCGAAGAACGCCTTGATCCGGAACACGACGCCGAGGAGGTCGTCGACGACGGCGCTGGGCGTCACCGCCTGGTGCGTCCGGCGCGCATTGACGCCGCTCTTCAGGATCGTCCCGTCCTTCTGGCTCTCCGGGAGCGCGAGGATCGCGGACAGCGGCAGGATCGACGAGTCGCCGTGGTAGTGGAACGACGCCTCGTTCTCGGGCGTCACCTCCGCGTACTCGATCAGCGCGCCGCTGACCGAGACCGACTCGTCGGTCCGGCTCAGCACGAGGTCGTCCTCGATCTGGTCGGTGCTCTGGTGCCCGTGCGCGATGCCCTCCAGGACCCACGCCGTCCGCACGTCGCAGAACACCGCGTCGTCGTCCGCCGTGCCCGTGCGCGCGTACACGCCGGCCACGCGCATCTTGAGCGCCGGCGGCCGGCTGATGTCGTACAGCTCGGTCGGGTCGGAGTAGAGCCGGTCGCCCGCGCCCAGCCCGAGCGCGTCGGCGACGCCGGCGCCGAGCGTCACCTCGCCGATCCGGAGCGGATCGGTGCCCTCGCGCGGCACGAGGCCGCGGAACTCGGCGTACTCGACGCTCGTCGCGACGATCGGCGCGCCGCGCGCGGTGAAGCGCAGGTGCATCGGGACGAACGTCGCGCGTCCCTCGCGCTGCAGCCGCTCCATCTCGGCGTAGGTGACCGTCTCCAGCTCGCTCGGTCGGAAGTAGAGCGCCGCGAGCGTCAGGTCGTAACGGTTGCCGGGCGCGCCGATCACGAGCGGCGTGGACGAAGCGCGGGCGCGGAGGTCGGCGTCGTACAGACGCGCGAGCGCGCCCGCGGTCCACGGCACCCACAGCGCGAGCGCGATGCACCCGACGAGCAGCAGCGTCCGGCCGCGGTGGGCGCTCGCGTGGCGCCACGCGAGGTAGGCGATCCCTCTCATGCGCCGCCCTCCACGCCCAGGCCCTTCGGCGCTCCGCCGAGATCCCGCACGTCCACGACGCGGTCGAAGTGCTCCAGCAGCCCGTGGTCGTGGGTGACCATCATCAGCCCCGCGCCGCGTGCGCGCGCCTGGCTGAGCAGGAGGTCGAGCGCCGCCTGTGCCGCGTCGGGGTCGAGGTTCCCCGTGGGCTCGTCGCACAGCACCAGCGCCGGCTCGGTCACGAGGGCGCGCGCGATCGCGACGCGCTGGCGCTCGCCCTGGCTCAGCCGGCCAGGGACACGGTGGAGGAGATCCGCGATCCCGACGGTCTCGGCGAGCTCGACCGCGCGCGCCCGCGCGTCGCGCAGCTCCGCGTGGCTCGCCCCGCGCACGCGCAGCGGTACCAGAACGTTGTCGAGCGCGTCGAGGTAGTCGAGCAGCTCGAACTCCTGGAAGACGAGGCCGACGTCGGCCGCCCTGCGCGCGCGACGCTCCGTGTCGGGCAGCGCGTCGATCCGGCGGCCGGCGACGTGCACCTCGCCCTGGTCGGGGACGAGGATCCCCGCGCACAGGTGGACGAGCGTCGTCTTCCCGGCGCCGCTCGGGCCGATGCACGCGACCGCCTCGCCGCGCCGCAGCACGAGCTCGGCGGCGTGCAGCTCGAACGGGCGCGCGCCGTCCTTCCGGCGATAGCGGAACCGCACGCCCTGCAGCTCCGCGGCGGGGGAGTCGGGTCCGGACGCGACGTCAGAAGTCATCGACGTCGTCGGCCTCCGAGCTCACGGCCTGGAACGACCGCCACGGGTCCCCGTCCTCGAGCGCGCGCTCCAGCGCCTCGTCCGAGATCGGCGCGGCGTCGACGCGGCGCTGCTCCAGGACCTCGCTCGCCGCGATGCGCCAGCCCTCGTCGGCGGCGTGCACGGTGTAGCGCGCGCGGTACTCGTTGGTGCGCGTGTGCGCGTGGCCCCAGTGGTAGACGGCGCCGTCGACCTGCCAGAGCGCGTCGACGACGAAGCCCGGCCGGTCCTCGTCACCGACGACGCCGATCGACTCGACGCCGAGGTCGACGTGCCGAACCTCGGCCACGCGGCTCACCGCGCCTCCGGCCTCCTGCAGGACGAGGCTCCGGTACACCTCGTCGTAGAGCGACTCCAGCAGCGGGCCGTCGACGCTCTGGGCCAGCGCGTCGTACACGTCGCTCTCGTCGGTGTAGTCGAACGCGCGGTAGATGTTCTCGTGGAGCGGCTCGAAGACCGCCACGGCCTCGTCGGTCGTCGGCAGGTCGACGGGCCGGACGGCGAGCTGGACGCCCGCGGCCGCGACCGAGACGAGCAGCGCCGGACCGAATACGGTGCGCCGCAGGCCGCGCGGTCCGAGCGCGAGGCCGAGCGCCGCGGCGCCCGCGATCCCCAGCGGCAGCCACGGCGGCGCCGGCGCCTCGCGGTCCCGGATCGGAGGCACGTCGGCGAAGCGCGCGCGCCCCTCCTCGGCCTCCCGGTGCCAGATGAACTGCGGCTCGTCGCTGCGGAACTTGACGATCCGATCGACGCCGCCCGCCGCGAGGCGGCACATGACCTCCAGCGGCTCGGAGGTGCCGTCCTCTTCGACGAGCGCGGCGTTCGGCGGGAACACGCCCCAGGTGATCGAGACGCGGCGCGGCGGCGCCTTGCAGGCGTAGCGCAGCGTGAGCCGCGTGCGTGCGACCGCCCGCGCGCCGTAGTTCATGAAGTGGGGGATCAGCGACGGGTCGCCGGGGTCGTACTCGAAGTCGAGCGCGGGGTCGGCCTCCAGCGCGGCGACGACGGCGCCGTCGATCGCGACCTCGTTCTTGGTCTCGAAGAGCTCGACCAGCGCGTGCATCGCCGCCGGTGCTTCCGCCGGGTCGAGGCGCGTCTCGTCCTCGCGGTACGCGTCGGTCGTCTCGTCGAGGAACGCCAGGTTCGTGATGATCTGGAACCGCACCTCGTCGTCCTCGATCGCGATGCGGAGGTCGACGTCGGGGCCGTCCTTCGGGTCCAGGCCGTCGCCTCCGAGAGCCACGGGTGCGGCAACGAGCAGCGCCCCCGCTGCGGACGCGGCGAGGCGGAGGGCGGAGGTGCAGAGACACATGTCGGGACGGATCGGACACACCCTGGAAGAGTGCGAGCGGGCGCAACGGCGAACTTACGCCGGATCAACCCAGGTCGCGCTGGGCCGCGACCGAGGGGATCTACGATAGTTTCCCTGCACGCCGCGGCGAGTCCCCTCCCCGCAAAGCGGCGCGCGTTCCCCTCCCCGTCGGATCCCCCGCCGACTCACCAAGCTGTACGGCCCCCGTCGAGAGCCCCCGTCGAGGGGCTCAGTCAGAAGGGCGCCGCAATGTGGCCGGTCCATGCCGGCCGTCGCCACGCTGGCATCTCCACGACCATGACTCGACTTCGAGCCCTCCTCCCCACGCTCAGCGCTCCCGTCCTCGCCGCGTCCGCGGTCGCCGCGCCGCAGGCGCCCGCGGCCGACGGACCCGTGACCGATCGCGCGGTGATCGCCGAGGCGCTCTCCGCGGTCAGTGACGAGGTCCGCGTCTACAACGACCACCTCACGATCCTCGCCAGCCCGTGGATGGAAGGGCGTCTCCCGGGCACGCGCGGGATGGAGCTCGCGAAGGAGTACATGGAGTTCCACTTCGCGCAGTCCGGGCTCGTCGCCCCGCTGCCGAAGACGATCGAGGGCGCGGACGGCACGCAGTCGATCGAGCCGCAGGGCAGCTTCCGCCAGGAGTTCAACCTGGGCTCGTCGCGCACCGTGAAGGGCGCCGCGGCCGCGCTCGGGCGCACGCTGGAGTTCGAGCACGGCATCGACGCCGACTTCACGGTCACCGGTCTCGGCAGCGGGGGCGAGGTCGTCGCGCCCGCCGTCTTCGTCGGCTACGCGATCGACGAGGGACCGGACGACTTCACGAGCTTCGCCGAGGACGTCGACCTGGAGGGGAAGGTCGCCGTCATGCTCCGCTTCGAGCCGATGAACGGCGAGGGCAAGAGCCTCTGGGCGAGCGACCGCCAGGCGTGGTCCCGCCGCGCCGGCTTCACCGGCAAGCTCAAGGCGGTCGCCGACCGTGGCGCCGTCGCCGCGATCATCATCAACACGCCCGGCGCGTCCGACCGCCGCGTGAACACGCTGCTCAACCCGGGCGGTGGCGGACGCGGCAGCGTTCCGTTCCCCGTCCTGCACATGTCCGCGGGCGCGGGCGCGCTGCTCGTCGCCGAGGGCATCGGCGGCGGCAAGACGCTCGAGTCCCTGCGGGACGAGGCGAACACCGGTCCGATGGGCGTCGAGTTCGGCGAGGCCATCCGCATCCAGGCGGAGATCGAGCGCCGCACCGTCGTCGCGGAGAACGTGATCGGCCTGCTGCCCGGCAAGGGCCGCCTCGCCGACCAGTACATCGTCGTCGGCGCGCACCTCGACCACCTCGGTCAGGGCGCGTTCGGTTCGCGCGACCAGGAGAACGCGGGCCGGCTCCTGCACCCCGGCGCCGACGACAACGCGTCTGGCAGCGCCGGCATCATCCTGATCGCCGACAAGATGGCCAAGGACTACGCCGCGGCCGGCGACGACGCGAACCTCCGCTCGGTGCTCTTCATGGGCTTCAGCGCGGAGGAGTCGGGCCTGAACGGGTCGGCGTACTACGCCAACAACCCGATCTACCCGATCGAGAACCACGTCCTGATGATGAACTTCGACATGATCGGGCGGATCGAGAACCGGCGGCTGTCGCTCTCCGGTGCGGCGACCGGCGGGGGGCTCGCCGAGTTCCTGAAGCCGATCGTCGACGCGTCCCCGCTGGAGATCGTCCAGCCCGAGAACATGCGCGGCGCGAGCGACCACACGTCGTTCATGCGCAAGCAGATCCCCGTGCTGTTCGCGATCATCGCGGACTTCCACGCTGACTATCACACGCCGCGCGACGTGTCCTCGCTCATCAACCGCGTGGACGCCGTGCACGCCGCGAACCTCTTCTACGAGATCGCGCTGTCCGCGGCGCAGCGCCC
>JBCDGE010000124.1:0-20574 GCA_038757895.1 Planctomycetota bacterium
AAGGCCGCGCCAAAGAAAGAAACGAAGGCCAAGGCTGTCCCCGAAAAGGCGCCGGAGCCGAAGGAAGAACCTAAGGCAGAGGCAGCGGCGGAGCCGGTGGAGACCACCAAGCCCGCCAACCTTTTGGACGCGGCGCAGGGCGAGCCTGATGACCTGACGAAGATTTCGGGCGTCGGTCCGAAACTGCTGCAAAAGCTGAACGACAACGGGGTCTATCACTTCTGGCAGATCGCCGAATGGGGCCCGTCGGAAGTGGCCTTCATGGACGACCAGCTCAGCTTCAAGGGCCGGATCGACCGCGATGACTGGATTGCTCAGGCGAAGACGTTCGCCGCCGAAGCATCCGAGTAAGGAGAAAGCGCGATGGCACACAAAAAGGCAGGCGGCTCCAGCCGCAACGGCCGCGACAGCGCCGGGCGCCGTCTCGGCATCAAAAAGTTCGGCGGCGAGGCCGTGATCCCGGGCAATATCATCTGCCGCCAACGCGGCACCAAATGGTGGCCGGGCGAGGGCGTCGGCATGGGCAAAGACCATACGATCTTCGCCACCGTGGATGGCAATGTGACGTTCTCGAAAGGCCTCAAGGGCCGCACATTCATCTCGGTGCTGCCAGCGGCGGAGGCCGCCGAATAGACTGACCCGTTCGACATAAAGTTCCGAAAGGGCCGGTCATACCAGACCGGCCCTTTTTCGTTTCAAGACCCAATTCCCAGAGCGTCTGCCAAGGAGGATCCCATGACCGCTCAGATCATCGACACCCCCGATTTCACCCTGCGCCCGTTCCGGGCAGCGGACGCATCGGCCGTGGCATCGAAGATCGCGAATTGGGATGTGATCCGAATGCTGACAACACCGCCCCATCCCTATCGCCGTCAGGATGCGGTGAACCATATCGCGCGCGTCCAGAACGATGATTGGCACTGGGTGATCGACATCGGCGGCCCGGCGGGCAGCATCGCCATCGGCAAACATTTGGGGCGACGCGGACGCGGATGGAGCAGTACGAGCTCGCCTACCGCATGCAGGCGAGCGTGCCGGATCTCGCCGACCTGAGCACCGAGCCCGATGGGACCTGGTCGCTGTACGGCGACGAGGCGCGCAAGCCGGGCACGTTCGCGAACACCGCGCTGATGGCGCGACGGATGGTCGAGCGCGGCGTGCGCTTCGTGCAGGTCTACCACAACAACTGGGACACGCACGCGAACGTCGCGGGCCGCCTGCCCGACCAGTGCCGCGACATCGACCAGCCGTGCCACGCGCTGATCCTCGACCTGGAGCGCCGCGGCCTCCTGGACGAGACGCTGATCGTGTGGGGCGGCGAGTTCGGTCGGACGATCTACTCGCAGGGCGGGCTGAGCAGGGAGAACTACGGCCGCGACCACCACCCGCGCTGCTTCACGATGTGGATGGCTGGCGGTGGCGTGCGCCCGGGCCACATCCACGGCGAGACCGACGAGTTCTCCTACAACATCGTCCGCGACCCCGTGAACGTGCACGACCTGCACGCGACGATGCTGCACCAGCTCGGCCTCGACCACGAGCGGCTGACGGTTCGCCACCAGGGCCTCGACCTGCGCCTGACGGGCGTGGAGCCGGCGAAGGTGCTGAACGAGCTGCTGGCGTAGCGGATCGATCGGTGGACGGATCGCTCGATGACGGCGTCGCGGCGGCGGCAGAGGATGTGCGATCGGACACCCTGCCGTCAGGACACGTGCTCGGGGTGATCTCCGTGCTCTGGGCCGTCGCCGGTTTTGCGGAGTGGTTCCTCGTGCTTCGGTACGTCGAGCCACTCCCGGGCCCGCTCGCCTATGCCCACGTGATGGACCAGCTCCTGGTCCTCCAGGCGGGTGCGCTCGTTCTCGGCACGGCTGTACTGGCGCGGCGAACTCGACTTCGACTCTTGCAGTGCGCTCTCTACGCGGCGCCCCCATTCGCCTATCTCGCCTGGAGCTGGACCCAGCTCGTCCCGACCAGCGCTTGATCCGCAGGACGCGGCGGTCCTACTTTCGCCCGACCGCCTCCTTATCTCGATCAGGGCGGACAGACCCACGACGGAGAGTGGGGGGCGTCGGCGAGCTCGATCGTCCGGCTCCGGTCCATGAGCTCGTGGTATTGCCGACCCGCGGCAATCGTGCCGAGGACGTCGAGCGGGCCCAGCCGGGTCAGCAGGAGCATCGCGCCGGGAGACTCGAGCTGGGCGCGCTCGGGGACGAGGCGCTTGCTCGGCAGGTGCTCCCGGGAGCACGCATCGAGATTCAGCAGCGCGGCGTCAGCGTTGTTCGGCGGCATCTCGGAGCGCGGTGAGCGCGTCCGACTGAGACTGCAGGACCTGCAGCCGCTCCGTCGGGCTCATGGAGAGCATCCAGCGGATCAGCGAGACGTCGACGCCCTCGTCGGTGTACGACGGGTCGAGCGGAGGAGGAGTCGCGAGGTCCAGCGTCGCCACGCGTCCAGTGTACTTGGCCACGTCGGGTGACGAGAATGGCCTACGCCGGGCGAAAGGGATGCGGTTGTCCTCAACGCGGAGGGGGCCGCTCGATCCGATCGCCCAGATCGGGCCGGAAGGGCGTCCGACCGCCCTTCACCTCGAAGGAGGGCACCTGGCCTGGTGGCCACGGGCGAGGCGCGGCGTGGCCCAGTTCGGACGGATTCGCGAGAGAACGGATTCTCGCTTGAGCAAGTCGTCGGTCGACCCGATGGTATCGGCCGGCTCGAGCCTGGCACACGCTGCACACGTCAACAGCAACGAACGTGAAGACAGCAATCGTCTGGGCCAGCACCACCGGCAACACGCAGGACGCCGCGGAGGCCCTCCAGGAGTGCCTCGGTGAACTCGTCGCCACCTGCATCCACATCGACGACATCAAGGTCGAGGACATGGTCCAGTACGACGTGGTGCTGATCGGCGTGTCCACCTGGGACATCGGCGAGCTCCAGGCCGACTGGGACGTGCGCGTCGACGAGATCCGCGGCGGGGACTGGACGAACGTGACTGTCGGCTTCTTCGGCGGCGGAGATGCGGTCGGTTACCCCGACACCTTCGTCGACGCCTTCGGGATCCTCTGGGAACTCATGGAGCCCAGGGGCGCGCGTCTGATCGGCAAGTGGCCGGTCGACGACTACGGATTCGAAGACTCGCGCTCCCTGTGCGACGACCGGAAGTTCTTCCTCGGTCTGCCGTTCGACGACGACAACGATCCCGGCCTCACGCAGGGGCGCATCGAGGCTTGGGCGGACCAGATCCGCGCCGAGATCGCGCAGCTCCGCGCGGCGTGACGCGGGCGAACGCCGAGAGCCTCTCCGCGTTCGAACCGGGGATCCCGGCCGCGCGCTGCGGGTCGGCGTGCGCTCCTTCAGGAGCGACGAGGTCGGGCTGCCCCGTTGGAGACCGTCGGGCCCGCGGACGGCGACGACCCCGCCGCGGGCCTCGCGTCTCTCACAGCCTGGGCAGAAATCTCCGATTCTGCTGCCCAGGCTGTGAGCGGACCTTGCTGGCGCACCCGCGAACGCGGGTGCGCTGTTCGCGTGCGCAATTCCTGCCCACGCTCTCAGCGTTCACTGCACGCCACGGCCGCGATGTGGAGGAAGCGCTCTGGCCGACCAGGCGGGCGCGCCTGGAAACGTCCCCGAGAAACGCTGATGCGCTCCGGCCGCGGCGTACCCTCCTCGCATGGAGCACCGCGTCCACGGCTGCCCGTCGGGCGACATTCACTACTGGATCGGAGGTGCGGGCTCCGGCGACCGCGCGCCGGTCGTGTTCACCCACGGCGCGACGGCGGACCACGGGCTGTTCGACGCGCAGGTCGCGCACTTCCGCACGACCCGCCGCGTGGTCGTGTGGGACGTCCCGAAGCACGGGCTGTCGCGTCCGTTCGACGGCTTCAGCCTCGACGGCGCCGCCCGCGAGCTGCTTCAGATCCTCGAGACCGTGGGGATCGAGCGCGCACACCACGTCGGCCAGTCGATGGGCGGATACGTGTGCCAGTTCCTGGCGCGCGACCATCCCGAGCGCGTCGCGTCGCTCACTGTGGCGGGCTCGTCGCCGCTGAACCCGACGTACTACTCGGCGCTCGACCGCTGGCTGCTCTCGATCACGCCGGCGCTGCTGAAGCTATATCCACACCGTCGGCTCGTTCGACGGATCGCCGAGCAGGTTGCCGTGACGCCCGAGGCGCGCGCGTACGTCTGGGAGACGACGGGCCGGTCGACCAGGGCCGAGATCGCCGACATCATGCGGGCGGTCTACGCGGCGGTGCTTGACTACCGACGGACCGAGCCGCTCGACGTGCCGCTACTGATCACCCACGGCTCGGAAGAGCGGACCGGGCGGGTGGCCACGTACAGCGCGCGGTGGGCGGCGGAGGAGGGGCGGCCGCTCGCCGTGATCCCGGACGCGGCGCACAACTGCAACGCGGACAACCCCGAGGCCTTCAACCGGCGGGTCGAGGCCTTCTTCTCCGAGCACGAGCGGGTGAATGGGGTCGATGAGTGATCGAATAGGATCGATTATGACCTATTTAGGCCTGATATCGATCATTTCTGATCGCTTATCGTGCATCTCCGGGACCCAGCAGCGGTGATCATAAAAGATCGATTCGAGCCCATAGCGGCCTGTTTCCGATCGTAAATGATCACATGGAGATCGAGCGATTGACCCCTGCCCCTGCGGTTCTCGCCGAGCTGGGCCGGCGCCTGGAGCAGGTCCGCCGGCAGCGCGGCCTCTCCCAGGAGCAGCTCGCCGAGGAGGCCGGGATCGGCGTCGCCACGCTGCGGCGCATCGAGGACGGGAACGACAGCCGCCTCGGCTCCTGGCTGCGCCTCCTGAAGGCGCTCGAGATGACGCACGCCATCGACGCCCTCCTCCCCGAGGATCTGCGCTCGCCCATGGCGGACGCGCGCGCCGCCGCCACGACGCGGCGCCGCCGGACGAAGCGCGACGGGTCCGAGGGCTTCGCGTGGGGGGACGAGCGTCCGTGACGAGGGCCACCGTTCGACTCTGGGGCACGACCATCGGGTACGTCTCGATGGACCGCGACGAGCCGTTCGCGCGCTTCGAGTACGACCCGGACTTCGCGTCCGCCGGCATCGAGCTCGCGCCGCTGCACATGCCGGCCGAGCCCAGTCGGATCTATCGGTTCCCCGACCTGGACCCGCGCTCGTTCCACGGCCTGCCCGGCCTGCTCTCGGACAGCCTTCCCGATCGCTACGGCAACCGCCTGATCGACGTCTGGCTCGCGCAGACCGGACGGCAGCGCGAGCAGTTCAACGCCGTCGACCGGCTCTGCTACACCGGCGTGCGCGGCATGGGCGCGCTGGAGTTCGAGCCGGGGGCTGCGGACGCCGCGCGGGAGGACCACCCGCTGGAGGTCGAACAGCTCGTCGAGCTCGCGTCCATGGCGTTCGCCACCAAGGAGCAGGTCGACGCCCGCCTCGCGGGCGCGGACGCCGAGCAGACGATGCTCGACATCCTGCAGGTCGGAACGTCCGCGGGCGGCGCACGCGCCAAGGCCGTCATCGCCCACGACCCCAGGACCAAGCGCGTGCGGTCCGGACAGCTCGCGCTCCCGCGCGGCTACGAGCACTGGCTCATCAAGTTCGACGGTGTCGCGTTCAACGGGGACTGGGGCGTCGCGGACCCCCTGGGCTACGGGCTCGTCGAGTACGCGTACTCGCGCCTGGCGGCCGAGTGCGGCGTCGAGATGTCGGAGTGTCGACTGCTGCGCGAGAACGGCCGCAACCACTTCATGACGCGCCGGTTCGACCGCGACGAGGAGGGGCGGAAGCGGTTCGTCCAGACGCTCGCCGCGGTCGCGCACTACGACTACTTCGAGAGCGGTCACCACTCCTACGAGCAGCTCTTCTTGATCATGCGCCAGCTCCGCATGCCGAAGTCGGACGTCGAGGAGCAGTTCCGCCGCGTCGTCTTCAACGTCGTCGGCTGCAACCAGGACGATCACGTGAAGAACACGTCGTTCCTGATGGATCGCCGGGGTCGCTGGTCGCTCTCGCCGGCGTACGACCTGTGCCACGCCGAGGGCAGCGACTTCACGCGCAACCATCAGATGAGCATCAACGGGAAGACGAACGACTTCACGCTGGAGGACCTCGCGCACCTGGAGGAATACACCGAGCTTCCCCGGGGGCGGCACCGCGCGGTCGTGGAGCGGACCGTCGAGGCGTTCTCCCGGTGGCCCGACCTGGCCGAGGAGCTCGGCGTGCCCGATCCGCTGGCCGGTCACGTCGCCAGGACGCTGCGGCTCGCGTGGTGAGACGCAGGGTGCCTGCGAACGGTTAGTCTCGACCGCGAGACTCGCTGCGAACCGCCACTTCGCCGTAACGGCGACGAAGCCCTGCGGATCGAGCGGGCGACACCATGGGAGATCCCGACCTCGCTCCGCCGAACGCGCTCCAGCAGCTCCTGTTCGAGTACCTCGAGCGGTCCGAGGACGAGGGATCGAGCGTCCTCGACGAACTGTGCGAACGGGAGCCCGAGCACGCCGACGCGCTGCGCGTGCGCGTCGAGCTGTTGCACGGGTCGGGGATGCGGACGCCGCCGGGTTCCCAGGCCGCACCGCCCGAGCGACTCGGGACCTACCGGCTCCTCGAGCCGCTCGGGGGCGGTGGCATGGGGGTCGTCTACCGCGCCCACGACGAGTCGCTGGATCGCGACGTGGCCGTCAAGATCGTCCGGCCGACGGAGCTCCTGTTCCCCGGTGCGCGGGAGCGGTTCCGTCGTGAGGCCGAGGCCATCGCCAGGCTCTCGCACCCCGGCATCGTCCCCGTCCACGCGGCGGGGGAGGACGGCGGCGTTCCCTTCCTGGCCATGGAGTGCGTCGAGGGCTGCACGCTCGCCGAGGCGCTGAAGGAGGTACGCGTGATCGGTCGCCGGCCCGGGTCGCTTACCGGCGACGATCTCGAGGCGGCGGTCGGTCGAGCCAGCGGGAGCGAGACCGGGGGAGCCGACGCGAGCGACGCGGAGCTCTTCCGTGGACCGTGGCACGTCGCGTGCGCGCGCGTCGGGACGCGGGTGGCGACCGCGCTGCAGCACGCGCACGACGCCGGCGTGCTGCACCGCGACGTGAAGCCGTCGAACGTCATGGTGACGCCGTCGGGCCGCGTGATGCTCGTCGACTTCGGGCTCTCCGCTGCAGAGGGCGTCGACCGCCTGACGCGCACGGGGGCGCCGCTCGGGTCGTTCCCGTACATGGCGCCCGAGCAGCTCGACGGCGACCGCGAGCGCATCGATCGCCGCAGCGACGTCTACTCCCTCGGCGTGATGCTCTACGAGCTCCTCTCGCTCCGTCTGCCGTACGAGGAAGCGTCGTTCGCGCGCCTGCGGGACGCCGTGCTCGACGCGCGTCGCCCGCCGCTGCGCGAGCGCAACGAGCGCGTGCCGTGGGAGCTCGACACGATCGTCGCCGTCGCGCTCGATCCGGATCCCGCGCGCCGCTACGCGTCGTGCGACGCGCTGCGGCGCGACCTCGAGGCCTTCCTGGAGGGGCGCCCGATCGCGGCGCGCCGGCCGGGAGCGCTGCGTCGCGTTCACCGGTGGGTGCGGCGGCGACCGGCCGCGGCGGCGCTCGTCTCGCTCGTCGCGATCACCGCCGTCGGAGGGCCCGTCGTGTACGGGCTCCAGGAGCGTCGCGCGCGCCTCGATGCCGAGGCGCAGGGGCGCGTGATCGCCGGTCAGCGGACCGAGCTCGCGTCGACCAACGATGCCCTGCAGCAGGCGCTCCGCGAGGCCGAGGAGCAGCGCGACGCCGCGCAGAGCGAGGGCGAGCGCGCCCTGCGCAACCTGGAGCACGCGATGGACTCGGTCGAGCAGTTCCTCGTCGGGCTCGCGGGCGAGCGGCTCCAGGACGTGCCGCTCCTGGAGGGCCTCCGTCGCGAGATGCTGGAGGAGGGGCTCGCGCTCTACGAGGCGCTGCTGGAGGACCAGGAGGACGTCCCCGAGCTGCGGCTCGCCACGGCGCGCGCCGCCCACCGCGTCGGCGAGATCCTGGTCTGGCTGGGGCGGCCGGTCGAAGCGGAGGTCGCGCTCCAGCGTGCCGACGAGCTTCTCCACGCCGACGGCGACCTGCACGGCGAGCGACTCCTGCAGAGCATCGCCCTCCGTCGACAGCGCGCGGTCTCCCTGCGGCTCCAGGAGCGCCACGGGGAGGCCGAGGCGAGCCTGGTCGCGCTGCTGCAGGAACTGGAGATCGGCCGGGACGGGGAGGGACACCGGCGGGCGCTCGAGCGGCTTCGTGCCGAGGCCGCGCTGGTCGCAGTGCTCCTCGACGTCGGTCGGACGGCCGAGCTGGAAGCACGCGTCGAGCGTATGGTCGTCGAGCTCGACCGCGAGCGCGCAGAGCGGCCCGGCGACGCCGAGGTGCTCGAGCTGCTCGCGGCGGCGCAGCTCGAGCTCGGCGGACTCCTCGGGACCGCGGTCGCGCGCCAGTCGGTGACCGGAGCGCCCGACCTGGCGAAGATGCGTGCCGCCTGCGCGGTGTACGAGCGCGCGCGCGACGTCCTGCGCGCGCGCGTCGAGCTCGGGCCGCGGGACGCGTGGCCGCGACGCGAGCTGATGCGCGCTTCGGTGAACCTCGGGAACGCGTACATGGTGCTCCGGGAGCTCGAGCGCGCGAAGGAGACCGTGATGGAGGCGGAGGGAATGGCGGCCGAGCTCGCGGCCGAGTTCCCGGGCGTGCCGATGTACGCGTCGGACCGCGGGACCGCGCTCGGCGTGCTCGGCGCGATCCGCATGCAGGGCGGCGACCGGGACGGCGGCGTCGAGGCGTTCGAAGAGGCCGCGGAGGTGTTCGTCGAGCTCGTCGCGCTGCAGCCGGAGAGCGCAGAGCCCCTCGGCCGGCTGGGGCAGGTCCGCCTCGGACTCGCGCGTTTTCTGTGGGAGCCCATCGGGGACTTCGAGCCCGCGATGCGCGCTGCCGACGAGGCGGCAGAGTCGCTCGCCGCTTCCGTGGCAATGGCGCCAGAGAACGAGCGGACACGCTTCGAGCTGGACGTGAGTCACGAGCTCCGCGCGACGCTGGCGCTGGAACTCGAGCGCCCGGAGGACGCGGCGTACGCCGCGCTCGACTGGGCCGAGGTCGCAGCCGACGGAGCGCGCTCCAGGGCGGCCGTCGAGGCGCTGGCGCGGTGCGCGCTCGCGCTCGAGCACGAGGAGTCGATCGATGACGAGACGCTCGCGGACTGGGTTGCGGAGCTCCGCGACGCTGGGGCGCGGCTCGTCGACCGCCTCGTCGAGATCGGAGTCGACCGCGCGTCGCTGCGCGCAGACGCGAGCATGGCCGTGGCTCGCGGTCGCGGTTGGCTGGACTGACCGCTCCTCGAACGAGACGTGAAGGCCGATCTCGGCGGATTCCTCGGATTTCGGCGAGGCCTGCGCCGCGCCCTGGCGCGGGGCCAGTGAGCCCGGATTTCCGTGGCTCCCGGCGGCTCGGGTCACCGACGCCGGACCCTGGACCCCGGCGACGGAGACGGAGCGATGCGTGCGAGCGACGAGACGACGAGGATCTGGGCGGTAGCGGCGCTGCTCATGGCAGCGACCTCCTGCGGCGGCGGTGGCGGCGGGGCGGGCGACGCGCCCCCGCCGTTCGTACCCTCGATCGGTGGTTTGACCGACACCGGGCACCTCGCCGACGTCGCGATGGCGAGCGGCGCCGTGTCGCTCCGGACCCAGCAGGGTCCGCTCGGATTCATCGGCATGCTCGACGTCGCGCTCGATTCCGCGACGGGCGTGCTCTACGGGATCGCGAGCGAGTCGCCGACCGGCGTGCCCATGCTCGTACGCATCGACCCGACGGCCGGCGCTCGCGGCCTCGCGACGAAGCCGCAGATCGTGGGCGCGGTCGGACCGGCGTCCACTCCGTCGACGCTGACCTGGCACTCCGGCGAGCGGCAGCTGTACGGGGTCGTCGCGCCGAGCGGCGCGCTCTTCCCCGGACGTCTGATCCGCATCGATCCCGCGACGGGCGCGTCCGAGGACGTCGGCGAGTGCGCGAAGGTCACGACGTTGACCTACGACCCCGTGACCGACGCCCTCTACGGCATCCGCAGCGACGGCTTCCACCGTATCCGTCCGAGCGACGGGGCGTCGACGCTGCTGTTCACCCAGTCGTCGCTGCTGCCGAACGTCACCGCGCTCGGCCTCGATCCGCTGACCGGTGTCTTCCGTGCAGCGCACCATGACCCGGCATCGACCGACGCGCCGTCCATGCTGACGATCGATCTGTTCGGGAGCGTCGACGTCGATGGCGATGTTGACGCGGTCCTCGTCGGGCTGGAGATGCACTCCGCGACGGGCGCGATCCTCGGTCTCGGCTCGGGCGGGTCGATCGTCTCGCTGACGCCCGGCACGCCGGAGTACGGCGTCCTCCATCGCGGCAACGTCGGCACCGAGCTGTTCGACCTGGCGCTCGACCGCGCGGATGGCGGGTACTTCGGCATCGACACCGAGAACCACCTCGTGAAGCTGTGGCTCGACGGGTCGTCCCGGACGATCGGTCGCGTCGACGTGCCGACGCGCAAGCTCGTCTTCGACTCGAACGACCGCGTGCTGTGGGGGATCGGCTCGAACGAGATCTTCACGTCGACGGACCAGTACGTGTACGAGATCGACGCGGCGACGGCGGCAACGACGACGCCGGTGCTGACCAGCCTCAGCGTCGGTACGGCGCTCACCTTCGACTGGATCAACGACGCGATCCGCGGGATCAGCGGCGTGAACGACGTGACGATCGAGCTCGATCCGATCACGGGCCAGACGTCCCTGACCTCGAACGCTCTCGGGTTCGACGACGTGCTGGGGCTGGCGTGGGATGCGGCGCGCGGTCGGCTGGTCGCGATGACCCAGGACGGGGCTTCGGAGGTCCGCGGCTTCTTCTCGTGGGAGCCGCTCGTGAGCGGTCCGGGGACGCTCGAGACGGTGGCCGAGGTCGAGGCGCGGTCGCTGGCGCCGGTCGCGGGCTCGGATCGGTTCGTCTCGCTCGGGGCGGACGGGGACATGGTCGAGGTCTCACTCGTCGACGGCGAGGCGACCATCGGCGCGGTCCGGGACGACTTCTACTTCTCCACGACGTTCGCGCCGGCAAGGGGCCGGGTCTTCGCCGCGGCGCACGAGGACGTGTTCTCGATCGACCCCGTGACGGGCGCGACGACGCACGTGGGGAGCACGCCCGGCCAGGACCGGCCGTCCAGCATTGCCTGGGACGCGGAGAACGGGCGGCTCGGGTTCCTCATCGACGACGAGATCCGCTGGACGAGCGCGAGCGCGCCGTGGCTGTCCTCGACGCAGACGCAGCTCGCGGGGCGGAGCGTTCGGCACCTCGCATTCAGCGCGGAGCGCGGCGTCTTCTACCTGCTCGGCAGCGACGGCCTCTTCACGTTGGCGCGCAACGTGGGCGGGGATTCGTTCGTCCTGGTCGACGCCATGCCCGCGCCGACGGACGTGACCGACGTCACGTGGCGCGACGGAGCGCTCTGGGCCGCGACGTCCGACCAGGTCCTGCACCGGATCGACCCCGACACCGGCGTCTGGACGGAGGTCGGCCGTATGCGGTTCCGGATGCAGGGACTCCACTGAGTCGAAGGGCTGCACCCGCGCGGCTTCGGGGAACGGGCAAACTCACGACAAAGTGGGAATTCGATGTGAACTGGTGGAGTGCCGCGCGCCTCCGTCCGCACGTCCCCGTTCCATCACCCCTGCCAACGACGCGATGCGCAAGCCTGCCAGGCACTTCAGCGCTCTTTTCTCGTTCACCCTCCTCACAGCTCCCCTCACCAGCGCCCTCACGGATGTGCAGTCCGTGAAGGGCCGGGCCGTTCCGCTACCGGACCCGGCGACGACCCAGCCATTCGATACCCACCGGATCGCCGTCCGCTCCGCTGCGAGCGACATCGATCCTTCTGCGGCTTCGAGGCTCGGACTCGACCTCGACGGCGCGGAGCCTCTCGGGATCGACGGCTGGTCCCTCGTTCCGCTGATCGGCGCGCGCGACGTCGCGGCGGTCGGCGAGATCACCGCGGCACTCACGCGGATCGGCACGTACGCCGCGCCGGTGCAGCTCGACCTCCTCGGCGGCCCGCTGGTCGCGACACCCGACCTCCTCCTTCGACGCGTCGAAGGGCCAGCTCCCGGCGGCATCGAGCTCCGTGCGCTCCCCGGCGTGATCGAGGTCGAGCCGGGGCTCGCCGGAATGGAGCGCGCCTACCGCCTGCGCACTGCGGGGCTCGACGGGTTCGCCGTCCTCGCGATGGTGGACGAGCTCTCCGCGCTCGACGAGTTCGAGTTCGTGGAGTCCGACATGATCTTCTCGGGCCGAGCGGCGAACGATCTGCCGACGGACCCGATGTTCTTCTTCAGCTGGGGACTCGACGCGGGTTCGGCCCTGAACGGTGCGGCCGACATCGGCCTCGACGCGTCCGAGGCGTGGAAGGTCACGCAGGGTGATCCGTCGGTGCGCGTGCTCGTCATCGATACCGGCGTCGACCTGAACCACCCCGATCTGCGCCAGGACCCGGGGATCGACACGACCGGCGTCGGGGTGGCGGGCGAGTCCGTCGATCCCTGTGACAATCACGGGACCTGGGTCGCCGGCTGCGTGTCGGCGATCGCGGACAACGGGATCGGTACGTGCGGGGTCGCGCCGCGTTGCAAGACGGTCTCGGCGCGCTGCTTCAACACCATCCCGCTGAACCCCTGCACCGGAGCCTGGACCGCACAGTACAGCTGGACCGCCGACGCGCTGGAGTACGCGGCACAGCAGGGGATCCAGATCACGAACAACAGCAACATCTACGGAGCGACGAGCGCCGTTGTCACGGCGAAGTACCTGGAGACACGCAACGTCGACGGAATGGTGCACTTCGCATCGGCCGGTAACTCCGGCGTTCAGGGCCTCGCGTATCCTTCCTCCCTGCCGACGGTGATGTCGATCGGAGCCCTGGCGCCTGACGGTCGCCGCGCTCCGTTCAGCACGTTCGGACCCGGGCTCGAGTTGCTCGCGCCCGGCTCTAGCGTGCTGACGACCGATCGTTCGGGCGCGGACAGCGCACCCGGCGACTACGCCTGGGTGGGAGGCACGTCGTTCGCGTCGCCGTACTCGGCGGGCGTCGCGGCGCTCGTCCTGACGCACGTACCGTGGCTCACGCCGGACGAGGTCGAGGAGGCGCTCCGTCGCGGCTGCATCGATATGGACGCGCCGGGTTACGACATCCAGACGGGTCTCGGGCGGTTGAGCGCCGCTCGGGTGTTCGCGCAGCTCTCGCCTCGTGATCGCCGGCCGATGCTCGTCGGCTCGTCGACCGTGCCGCGCGGCCGCCGCACCGCTCACGGTGCCGCGCTCTCCGCCGACGGCACGGTCATGGTGTTCTCGAGTCACTCGCGCCACCTGGTGCCCGGTGACACGAACGGCGTCGAGGACGTGTTCGTGAAAGACCTGGTGACCGGGACGATCGAGCGCGTCAGCGTCAGCTCCGCCGGCGACCAGTCGGGCAATGCCTCGACGGCTCCTGACATCAGCGCCGATGGCAGGTACGTGGTCTTCCAGAGCTTCGCGACGAACCTCGTCACCGGGGACACGAACGGAGCCTGGGACGTCTTCCGGCATGACCGAACGACGGGTACGACCGATCGCGTCAACCTCTCTTCCGCCGGAGCGCAGGCCATCGGCGGCGGCCGGTTCTCGTCCCCCCGCATCTCGGGAGACGGGAGCCGCGTCGTGTTCCAGTCGAGCGCGAGGAACCTCGTCGCGGGGGCGAGCGCCGGCCGGGACCAGATCTACCTGCGCGACATGACCGCGGGGACGACCGAGCTCATGAGCGGGACCCCGGCCGGTGTTCAGGGGGACGGCGGCGCCGAGCTGCCGGACATCTCGGACGACGGCAGTCTCGTCGTCTTCGACAGCTGGTCGACGAACCTGATCGGCTCTGATGCCAACGGAGTGGTGGACGTCTTCCTCCGCCACGTCGCGCTCGGCACGACGGACCGGGTCAGCCTCGATGACGCGGGGGCTCCCTTCGGCGGAGGCTCCTACTTCGCGCGCATCAGCGGGGACGGTTCGACCGTCTCCTTCACCACCTTCGGCGCGGTCGATCCAAGCGACACGAACGAACAGATCGACCTCGCGATGCGCGACCTCGTGCTCGGCACGACCTACTCGCCGGCGCTCGGGGCCGCCGGCGTCGGCGCCGGCGGGTCCAGCCTCGGAGAGCTCAGCGCTGACGGTCGCTACGTGGTGTTCTCCAGCGGCGACGACAGCCTCGTTCCGGGCGACACGAACGGCGTGGCGGACGTGTTCCTCTACGACAGGACGTCGGGGGCTCACCAGCGCGTAAGCCTCGGTGCGTCCGGCCAGCAGGCGACGCGGACGTGCACGACGCCGAGCCTCAGCGACGACGCGTCGGTGATCGGGTTCGTCAGTCGCGACGATGACCTGACGCCGGGGGACCGCGCCGATCGGTGGTCCGACGCCTACGTGGCCGATCGAGCGGCCGGGACGTCGACCCTCGTGACCGGGGGAAGCTGATCCGGGGAAGCGCGCCGGTCGGCGACGTTCGGCCGGCGCGTCCGCATTCGAACCCCGCGGTTCGATGCGGTACCGTGCATCTCATGATCCGCATCGTGAGCTGCCACGCCGAGGGCGAGGTCGGCGACGTGATCGTCGGCGGCGTCGAGCCGCCGCCCGGGGCGACGCTCTGGGAGCAGTCGCGCTTCATCGCGTCGGACGGAGCGCTGCGCGACTTCGTGCTGAACGAGCCGCGGGGCGGCGTCTTCCGCCACGTCAACCTGCTCGTGCCGGCGAAGGACCCGCGCGCCGCGCTCGGCTTCATCATCATGGAGCCGGAGCACACGCCGCCGATGTCCGGCTCGAACACGATCTGCGTGTCGACCGTCGCGCTCGAGACGGGCATCGTGCCGATGACCGAGCCGACCACGCGCCTGACGCTGGAGGCGCCCGGCGGACTGGTCGAGGTGGTGGCCGACTGCAGGGACGGCAAGGTCGAGCGGGTCACGCTGACCAACGTCCCGTCGTTCGTGGATCGTTGCGACGCGGCGCTGGAGGTCGAGGGCCTCGGCACGCTGCGCGTCGACACCGCCTACGGCGGCGACAGCTTCGTGATGGTCGACGCCGCGGACCTGGGTTTCGCCATCGCGCCGGACGAGGCGAGCGATCTCGTCCGGGCAGGCGTACGCATCACGCGGGCCGCGAACGAGCAGCTCGGCTTCACGCATCCCGAGAACGACGAGTGGCGTCACGTCTCGTTCTGTCAGATCGCCGGCGCGATCGAGCGCGACGCGACGAGCGGGGCCCTCGCGATGCGCAACACCGTCGTCATCGAGCCCGGCAAGCTGGATCGTTCGCCGACCGGGACGGGAGTCTCCGCGCGCATGGCACTGCTGCGCGCGAGCGGCCGCATGGAGGTCGGCGACGAGCTCGTCGTGCGATCCGTGATCGACTCCAGCTTCACGGGCCGGATCGTGGCGGACGCAATGGTCGCGGGGACGCCGGCGATCGTGCCGTCGGTCTCGGGCCGCGCCTGGATCACCGGGACCCACGAGCACACGCTGGATCCGGCCGATCCCTGGCCGCGTGGGTATCGCGTCGCGGATACGTGGCCGAGTCGCGATCGCACCCGCTAGCCGGTCACGATCTCGACAGCGCGTCGAATCGCCCCCCATGAGACCGGTCGCCGCGCTTCTGCTCCTGCTCGCCGCGTCGAGCTGCGCGGCCGTGCGCTCGGCCACGCGCGGGATCAGCAACTCCGACCAGACGGGCGAGACTGCTCCCGAGCTGGAGCGCGGCACCTGGGTCCTCCCGCCGGCGACGGAGCCCCCGAGCGAGGCGAACCCGGGATGGCGCCTCTACGTGATCTTCAATCCGTGGTGAGGCTCCTGCGTGGCGGAGATGCCGCGCCTCGTCGAGGCGCAGACACGATTCGGCAGCGCCGAGTTCACCGTCCTCGGGATCACGGACGCGAGTGAGGAGACCGCCGCCGACTTCTCGGAGCGCGAGGGGCTCAACTTCCCGGTCCTCGTCTCCGCGGACGAGGTCCGCAGGGCGCTCGGCGTTCGACTCGTCTGGGGCTCGACGTTCTACCTCGTCGATCCCGAGCGCGCGATCGTCGAGTCGGGCCTGGAGGAATCGCTCGAGCGCCTGGAGCGTGCGTTCCCGCGCGAAGGCGCAGGATGATCAGAGCAAGCGGCGTAGCATCAGCTCGATCCGACGGGGCTCCGCGTCCTCGGTCGCGACCGTCAGCTCGAACGGACCTGAAGTGCGGAACCGTCCGTCGAGGCGCGAGAGGTCCCGCCCCGTGACGGGCGCGCCGTCGATCGTGAGGACACGATCTCCCGCTGCAATCCCCGCCTCTGCGACGGGCGATCCCTCGATCACTTCGGCGACGCGCACCTCCTCGCCGTCCTCCGACTCCAGGACGAGGCCAGTCATGTCGGCCTCGAAGGCCTCTTCGAAGCGTTCGCCGGGCGCGAGGTAGAGCGTCTTGGTGGCGTAGTCGAGCGTGAGGTCGAATCGGTTCATCAGACCGATCCCGAGGTTGCCGTCGCTCCCGCCGCTGAGCGCCTCGTCCTCTCCCTCCTGGAAGGACGCGATCACCGATTCGAGGCGGTACCCGCCGAGCTCGAAGGCCTGGAGGCGTCCCACGCGCCCGCGGATCGGGCCGCTCAGGCCGCGTCCCACCTGACGCTCGATCGACCGCTCGGGAAGCCGGATCGCGGGGTGCGAGACGTCGAGCGACAGCGCATGGCGCGCGCCCAGGTCGAGCACGAGGCGGATCGTGTCGTTCTCCGCCCCGCTGTCCGGCATCCGCGCCTCGACGAAGGGCTTGCCCCCGACGATCTCCAGCGGAACCGCCGTGGCGCCCTCGGGTGCCACGAAGTCCGCGGGCGGCGTCAGGACGACGTGCCGCTCGCCCTGGTCGACGTGAACCGTGTAGCGACTCAGGAGCTCGATTCCGATGATCCCCGCGTACCCGATGTCGAAGTACGGGATCGGCGGCATCACGATCAGCTGAGAGTCCTCGATTCGCGCACTCCCGAGCTCGAAGGTCGCGCCGGCCGACACTCGCGCCCGGTGGCTCTTCCCGCCGCCGGCTCCGCCGATCAGCGCACTCCCGGGGAGGTAGTCGAGATCGAGCCGTTCGACGTGCGGCCCGTCGAAGAGCACGATCCCCCGGGCCGGCATCCCCGTGTCGAGGATGATCGGCAGCGGCTCGGAGCCGTTGATCGAGATCGGGAGGACGACGAATCCGCCGTCGGGATCGAACGGGATCGTCAGGTCCGTTCGATCCTCGGCGGGGCCCACGGTCGCGTCTTGATCGGAGACCGCGGGCGCCAGGAGGGACAGGGCGAGCGCAAGGGGAAGGGGGAGTAGGAGTCGCATGCCCCTTTGGTTCCCGCCGGGTCGGGCGACGCGAACGCCTTCTCCGTTCATTTCAGCCGGACCAGGACGCGCGCCTTGCCGCCGATGCCCAGCGCGCGATAGACCCCGCTCTTACGGGGACTCGACGAGTACGTCTCCCAGGTCAGGACCTCGAACCCGGTCCGTTCGGCGAGGAACGTGAACGAGCGGCGGCAGAACTCCTGGCAGTGGCCGGGGAGCCAGCCGTCGGGGTAGCGCTTCTTGCGGATCCCGGTGGCCGACAGCGTGCGCTTGAGCTTGTGGTCGATCGAATCGATGTTCGGGAACTCGAGGACCGCGTGCCCGTCCGGACGCAGCAGCGCGGCGATACGCTCCATCGCGTGCACCGGATCCGGGAGGTGCTCCAGGACGTGGGCGAGGACCACGACGTCGAACTGCCCGAGCGGGTCGATATCGCCCGCCAGGAAGTCCATGACGTGCACCGGAACGCCGAGCGCCTTCGACCCCTCCTCGGCCAGGTAGTCGGAGAGCTCGAGCCCTTCGACCTCCCAGCCGTCCTGCTGCGCACGTGCCAGGATGCGGCCCGAGCCGGCGCCGATGTCGAGGAGCCGGCCGGGGCGGAGCCCGGCGCGCGCGAGGAACTCGTAGGTCTGATCGACCTTCGAGAAGTGGGGACCGTCCACGCGCGGATCGAACCACTCGACGGCGTACTTCGTCTGGTCGAGCCCGTTCGCCATGTCGTAGACGACGAGCCCGCACTTGCCGCACCGCTGGTAGAGGAACTCGCCTTCGTTGCCGAGCGTGTACATCGGCGTCAGGTCGCGAGACTGGCACACGCGGCATTCGAGGCTCGTCGCCACTTTCATGGGAGCAGGGTACTCCGCGGGGGCCTGCCTTGCGGAGGCGGGAGATCCGGGGTCCCCTGGGTTTTCCTGGTTGTTCCGTCAGCGTGGGCGCGCCGGCGGGATGAGGCCCGGCAGGCGGCGCACGCCGCCACGCTGCTCGACGGTCCTGCCCCCGGCGTTCCATGAACTACCAACGACTCGTGCTCACTCTCTTCGCCGTCCTCGCCCTCGCCGTCGGCGCCGCGGGCCAGGGCGGCTCGCAGCCGTTCGGTACGGGGCTCGGTATGGGGCTCGCCACGACCGATCGCGCGACGCCCGCCCCTCGGGGCGCGCAGCAGGTCATCCACGTCCCGGACAACGACGGAGGGTCGCTCCTGCTCGACGTCGAGCTCGACGGCGTGCCCGTCGAGCTCCGTCTCTGGCCGCACAGCCTGCGCGCCCGGGACTTCCGCCTTCTGATGGCGGACGCCGACGGGAGCCTCACGGAGGTGCCGGCGCCGGCCTCCAGGACATGGCGCGGCCGCGTCGTCGGTCACGAGCGGGCGACCGTGAGCGCGAGCCTCTCGAGCCGCGGCTGGACCGCGACGGTCGCGGATCCCGAGCGCGGCGTCGAGTGGCGGATCGTACCGGCAGCGAACGGGCCGCTTGGCGCGCACGAGGTGTCGCGCCATGCGCTGCTCGCGCGCGATCCGATCGGGCTCGGCACCGCGAGCCTCGGCACGGGCCTTCAGCTGTGCGAGCTCGCCCTCGACGCGGACTTCGAGTACTTCCTGCTGAACGGGAGCAGCGTCGACGCCACGGTCGACGACATCGAGGAGATCATCGGGCGGGTCGACACGATCTTCGCGCGCGACTGCGACGTCACGTTCCAGATCACGCAGATCGTCGTGCGCAGCAGCGCCGCCGATCCCTACACGAGCAACGACGTCAACACCCTCCTCGCTCAGCTCAGGAACGAGTGGCAGAACAGCCTCGCCGGAGTCCGGCGCGACCTCGTCCATCTCTTCACGGGGAGGAACCTGATCGGCGTGGACGGGGCCGCGTTCATCGGGGTCGTCTGCTCGACCGCGAACGGATACGGCCTGTCGCGGTCTCGCTTCACCTCCGATCTGACGCTGCGCACGGCCCTGACGGCGCGGATGTTCGGCTTCAACTTCAGCGCCACCGCCTGCGACGCCACGCCCGACTGCCGGATCATGTGCTCGATGTTCGGCGGGTGCAGCGGAGACATCACGAGCTTCGGTCCGACGAGCGCCGCCACGATCCGCAGCTACGCGATCGGACGGCCCTGCCTGCTGGATCTAGCGCCTCCGCTCGTCGTGCCGTTCCGTGACGAGTTCCCGACGACGCAGCTCGATCGCGAGATCTGGATCTCCGAGCAGGGCGTGGACGTGAGCGACGCGGCCGAGAACGAGCCGACGCTCCCGAACGCGGCCGAGCTCGCGGCGTCCGGCGTCCTCGATCCGCTCGATGATGTTCTGATCTCCAACCGGATCCTCCTGGGCGGGCTCGGTGCCGCCAGGGTCGGCCTCCACACCCAGCACCGCGGTGTGCCGGCCGGAGGAGCGCTGAGCGTCGAGATCCTCGACGCCGCGGGCGACTGACAGCTCCTCGAGCGAGTCGTGTCCGACGGCGTGGACCAGATCGCGTTCGAATTCCACCGCGTCCAGGTCCCTCCGGGAGCACTCCACGACGACGCGCAGCTCCGCATCCGCGCGGAGGTCGACGGGCCCGCGGAGCGCTGGTACGTCGACGACGTCCAGGTCGACGACGACCCTTGCGGCGGGACCGTCGTCTACTGCGCCGCCGTGGCGAACTCGGTCAGCGCGACCGGCGCCGGGATCCTCTCGACGGGATCCGTCAGCATCGCCGCCAACGACCTGACGCTCGTCGTCCTGTCGTGCCCGGCCCTCACGAACGGGATCATGATCTTCGGCGACGGTCGGACGCAGACGCCGCTCGGAGACGGGTTCCTGTGCATCGCGGGGACCCCGATCTTCCGAGCGGCTGTCGTGCAGGCGGACCTCTTCGGCACGGCGACCTACGGCCTCGACCAGGGCAACCTGCCGGCCGGGAGCGTGATCGCTCCCGGCGACGTCCTTCACTTCCAGTTCTGGTTCCGCGACTCCATCGGGAGCGGCGTGAACCTCTCGAACGGGCTACAGGTCGAGTTCTGCCCCTGAGCGGTCGTGAACGGCCGCGCCTGCGGGCCTCAGTCGAACGTCACCTGGATGCCGTTGCTGAAGTTCGACGTGGGGCCGAAGTCCCGGAACCAGGCCTGGAAGTACCACGCTTCGCCGGAGACCGCGCTCACCGTGCCCGTCGGCGTGGGGAAGGCGGACGAGTCGACG
>JBCDGE010000125.1:0-20509 GCA_038757895.1 Planctomycetota bacterium
GCCGCTGCTCGGGCCGCCGCCGGCGATCGTGCGCGGGGCGTCGCCCGCCGCGTCGCCGAGCTCGCGGCCGCGGTGGCGCGCGGTGCCGCCCTGGCGGCCCTCGCGCTCGACGAAGGTGACGAGGAAGCCGCCGACGTGATCGCGCAGCTCGCGCATCCGATCGACGATCGAAGCGCCGGTCCGGGTGCGCCAGCCCTCGACGACGACCTCGCCGTCGCGCGCGTCGAGGGCGGCGATGACGCGCTCGCGCGGGAGCTCGGACAGGATCTCGGGCCGCGCGGCCGTGCCGAGGATGATCTTGGCAGCGCCGCGGTCGAGCCAGCGGCGCGCGGTCTCGACGTCGCGGATGCCACCGCCGACGCGGATCGGGGCGATGCGGCAGAGGTCCGTGATGAGGTCCTCGTTCGAGCCCGTACCGATCGCGGCGTCGAGGTCGATGACGGCGGTCTCGCCGACGCGCGCGAAGCGCTCCAGGAGGGGGCGCGGGTCGCCGGCGTCGAGCGCCTTCTCCTCGCCGCCCACGAGCTGGACGGTCGAGCCGCCCTGGAGGTCGATGCTGGGGACGATCATCGTGCGTTCACTCCTTCGGTCGTCGCGCGCAGAGGCACGCCGTGCTCGGCCAGCTCGCGCTTGATCGCGCCGACCGTGGTCTCGCCGTCGTGGAAGATCGAGGCCGCGAGCACGGCGCTCGAGCCCGCGTCGATCGCGGTGCGCATGTGCGCGGACGTCTTGGCGCCGCCGCTCGCGATGATCGGTACGTCGACCGCGCCGGCGAGTGCCGCGAGCAGCTCGACGTCGTAGCCCACGCCGGTGCCGTCGCGGTCCCAGCTCGTCGCCAGGATCTCGCCGGCGCCGCGCGAAGCGGCCTCTGCGGCCCACTCGATCGCGTCTCGGCCCGTGCGGGAGGTGCCGCTCTGGACGACGACCTCCCAGCGGGGTGACGTGCTCCGGACCTCATCCGCGGCGACGCGCGCCGCATCGAGAGCGAGGATCGTGCACTGCGCGCCGAGGCGGTCGTGGATCTCCGTGAGCAGCTCGGGCCGCGCGAGCGCGGCCGTGTTGACCGCGACCTTGTCGGCGCCCGCGTCGAGCAGACGTGCGGCGTCGTCGATGGTCCGCACTCCGCCGCCGACGGTCAGCGGGATGCCGAGCACGGCGCGCACCGCGGCGACCGTCTCGGTCGCGTTGGCGCGGCCCTCGGGGGTGGCGGACACGTCGAGCAGGCACAGCTCGTCGGCGCCCTGGCGCTCGTACTCCGCCGCGCGCTCGACCGGGTCGCCGGCGTCGCGGAGACCCTGGAAGCGGACGCCCTTGACGACGCGCCCGTCCTTGACGTCGAGGCACGGGATGATGCGGAGGCTGACCATCACGCCACCTCCGCGGCGAGCTCGAGGCGCGCGTTCTTCAGCCAGCGGGCGAGCAGGTCGCGGCCGTACTCGCCGGAGAGCTCGGGGTGGAACTGGCACGCGAGCACGCCGCCGCGCTCGACGGCGCACACGAACGGCTCGCCCTCGACCGTGGTCGCGACGCGCCAGCCCTCGGCGCGGAGAACGTCTGCGTCCGCCCCGCGGAAGCAGAACGTGTGGGCGAAGTACGCGTCGCCGGGGGCGAGGAGCGCGGCACCCGCGTCGGGCTCGACGCGGTTCCAGCCGAAGTGGGGGAGCCGCGGCGCGCCGTCGAGCCGCTTCGCGTCGACGGGGAGCACGCCGAGGCCGGTCGCGCCTGGCGCCTCGTCGCTCGCGGAGCCGAGGAGCTGCAGGCCGAGGCACACGGCGAGCGTTGGGCGATTCGCGTCGATGCGCGCCGCGAGCGCGTCGCCGAGGCCGCCGGCCTGGAGACGCTCCACGCCGGCACCGAACGCGCCGACCCCGGGGAGCACCACGGCGGTCGCGTCTGCTACGCGCGCGGCGTCGTCGGTCGCTTCGACCGAGAGGCCGAGCCGGCGGAACGCGGCCTCGATCGAGGCGACGTTCGCGACCCCCGTCCGGACCATCACGAGTTCGTTCGACATCAGAGCGTCCCCTTCGTGCTCGGCACGTCGTCGCCGCCGCTGTGCGCGACGGCCTGGCGGAGCGCGAGCGCGGTGGCCTTGAAGGCGGCCTCGGCGCGGTGGTGGTCGTTCTCGCCGCGCAGCAGGTCGACGTGCAGGGCCATGCGCGCCTCGATCGCGAGGGAGCGGAAGAAGTGCGTCACGTTCTCGCACGCGAGCCGGCCGAGCCGCTCGCGCTGCAGGCCGAGGTGCACCTCGGGCCAGGGGCGTCCGGACAGGTCGACGACCGCGCGGGCGAGCGCCTCGTCGAGGGGCGCGTACGCGCTGGCGAAGCGCGCGATCCCGCGCCGATCGCCCAGCGCCTCGTCGAGGGCGCCGCCCAGCACGAGCGCGCAGTCCTCCGCCGTGTGGTGGTCGTCCACCTCCAGGTCGCCGCGGCACACCAGCCGCACGTCGAAGCGCGCGTGCTTGGCGAGCGCGCCGATCATGTGGTCGAGGAAGCCGATCCCCGTCGAGACGTCGGCGTTGCCCTCGCCATCGAGGTCGAGGCGGAGCTCGATGGAGGTCTCCTTGGTCGAGCGGCTCCGCTCGACGATGCGCGGGGCGCTCGTCCGGGTCGTGTCGGTCACGCGAGGATCTCCTCGAGTTCGGTGGTTCGGTCGAGGCAGACGCCCGCGCCGGACGTCAGGAGGTGGGTGCGGAGCGCTTCACGGCGCTCGTTCGATCCGCCGGGCGGCACGACGCCGATCGGCACCACGCCGGCGCGGCGCGCGCTGACGACGTCGTCGCGCGTGTCGCCGAGCATCCATGCGCTCTTCACGCGCAGGGCCGACAGTGCGAGCTCGACCGGCGCGGGGTCCGGCTTGAGCGGCGCGTCGTCCCGCGTCACGACGATGTCGAACAGTTCGACGATCCCGTGGCGCTCCAGGAACCGGCGCGCGTCGGAACGTGGGCGCCCGGTGACGACGCCGAGACGAGCCCTCCGGCCGAGTCGCTCCAGCGCGTCGCGGTCGATGAGGAGCGTCTCGGTCTCCCGCAGGCCCGGCGCCCCGTCGGTTCCCTGGTACAGGTCCTCGAAGCGCGCCGTGACCTCGTCGAGGTTCGCGGTCACGCCGCCCCTCGCGATGAGGCGCTGGGTCAGCTCCCAGTCGTCGTTCGCGCCGCCCTGCGCCTTCATCGCGTCGACGTCCGCGTCGGTGACCTCGACGCCGAAGCTGCGGGCCGTCTCGACGATCGCGACGCGGAACGAGCGCGAGACGTCCGCAAGGACGCCGTCCATGTCGAACAGGATCGCCTCGGGCGCGAGTGCGGCCCGCAGCCCGCTCGTGAGGCGCTCGAAGTCGGTCGCGTCGCCAGGGCAGGTGATGCGGACGGTGTCCTCCAGCCCGGGAGAGGTGGGGAAGGTGCGGACCGCGACGCCGAGGCCGGCGAGCAGCTCACGCAATCGTCCGGCGCGCGGGGTACGGGCGAGGACGAAGTTGCCCTCGCTGGGCACGACCTCGATGCCGAGGCCGCCGAGCAGCTCGCGCAGCCCCTCGCGCTCGGCGCGGACCGCGTTCACGAAGGGCTCGATCGAAGCGTCGAGGCGCTCCGTGGCGGCCGCGATCGAGGGCGTGGCGACGGGGTACGGGTTGCCGGCAGCGCGCAGCACGTCGATCACGTCCGGAGCACCGATCGCGTACCCGACGCGCAGTCCGGGGCAGCCGTACGCCTTGGACATCGTGCGCAGGAGGACCGCGTTCGGGCGCGAGAGCGTGACCGCGGCGAGGTCCTCGTCACAGAACTCCGCGTACGCCTGGTCGACGACGACCAGCGCGTTCGGCGCCGCGTCGCAGACGCGCTCCACGTCCTCGGCGGTCGCGACCGCGCCGGACGGGTTGTTGGGGCTCACGATCGTCACGACCGACGTGTCGTCGGTGATCGCGTCGAGGACGGCGTCCGTCGGGTACGGGGCGTCGAGCTCCCACGGGACCTCGGCGACCTCGCCGCCCGCGATGCGGGCGTAGCGGGGGATCATCTCGAACGTCGGCGATGGCATGACCATCCTGCGCCCGGGCGCGAGGTAGGCGAGCGCGATGCGCAGGAGCGCATCGTCGGCGCCCGCGGTGACGACCACGCGCTCGGGGCCGACGCCGAGGCGTTCACCGAACCGGGCCGCGAGGGCGTCGGTCGACGGATAGCGGCCCAGCGTCTCGCCGCGCGCGCGGACGTCGAAGCGCCGCGGCGCGCGGCCCTCGGTCCCGGCGAGCCACAGGTCGCAGGGCGCGAGCGGCTTCGGGGAGGAGTACGCGCGCTCGATGCCCGCGTTCGGCTTCGGGCCGCTCATGGTCGGACGGCCGCTCGTGGTCGGAGTCACCGTGGCCTGGGGGCGAGCTGAGGCCGTCATGACACGATCTGGTCGACGCGGGAGATCACGATGTCGGCGCCGCCGAGCTCCTTGAGGCGCGGCACGAGCTCGGCGATCGCGGCCCGCGGCACCGCCGCCCGGACGGCGAAGCCCGCGTCTCCGCGCAGGTCCGAGATCGTCGGCTGGCGCATGCAGGGCAGCACGTCGAGCACGCCGTCGAGGTCCTCGGCGGACACGTTGAGCTCCAGCATCACGCGGCTCCGCGCGTCGAGGACGGACTGCAGGAGCAGGACGAGCTCGTCGAGGCGAGCGCGCTTGCCCGGATCGTCGGCAGCGGCGCGGCTCGCGTAGAGGCGCGTCGAGGAGCGCGCGACCTCGTCGAGGATCACGAGCCCGTTCGCCCGGAGCGTCGAGCCCGTCGAGGTGTTGTCGACGATCAGGTCGGCGTCCTCGGGCGGGAACACCTCGGTCGCTCCGTAGGTCCGCAGCACCGTGGCGTCGAGGCCGGTCCGCTCGATCCAGCGGCGCGTGATCTCGGCGTACTCGGAGGCGATGACCAGCGGCCGGCGGGGGAGCTCACCGTTGTGGTCGAGCAGCTCCCTCGGCGCGGCTGCGACGATCCGTACCGGGTTGAGACCCGTGTCGAGCAGCTCGACGAGCGGGACGTCCTTCTCCTCGGTCCAGTCCGCCCCGGCGAAGCCGACGTCCCGGGCCCCGGCCGCGAGCATCTCGACGACGTTCTGGGGCTTGAGGAGCTTGGCCTCCACGTCCGGCAGCGAGACGGTGGGCCGATAGGCCCGTCCGCCGCTGGTCACGCGGATCCCGGCGTCTTCGAGTAGGCGCAGGACCTCGTCCTGCTGGCGGCCCTTCGGAAGGGCGAGGCGGAGTAGCGCACCCATGGTCGGGCGGCTGTTCGTCGGGGCCGGCCGCGTGGTGGCGGTCGGATCGAGCTCTAGGGTCACTTCGGCTTCCTCTTGGGGGAGAGGCCGACCAGAGCGGGTCGCCGCTAAACGCAGCACGCCGACCCGCGGGGGTCGGCGTGGCTCGTCGAGACGTTCTGGAACGTACGCGAAGTCCTCACCCGACCCCTTGGGGGCCGTGATGATGATGCATGCGGAACGTCTGGACGCGGGCGGTCATTGCTGCGCGGGAGGGTAGTCGCTTCGCACCGATTCGCAAGGCGCATGCGGGAGATTCCCTGACCCTTACGTTGGAGCCGGACGTCAGTCCGGCAACCGGGGCGGTCGATCACCAGGGCAGGCTACTGGGAGGCCTGCCGTTCACCCCCCACGCGGAGACCTTCAGGGACTCGCCGCAGCGGGACCCCGCAAGGGGAACCACGGAGGACGGCCGACTGTGCTGGTCCGGCGGCCGCGTTCATCCTGGCGCGGCCGCCGGCTTTTCCCTCCCGTCCCGGAGCGAGGCACCCCCGAGGTCGGGCGCCGACGGACGCGCGGGCGGCAGCGCGGCGGCTCCGAAGTGGCGCGCGTGGTGGGCGCGTAGCGCCGCGATCCCCAGCGCGAGGACGGCGAGGCACGCGAGCGCGGCGATCGGCGACGGGCTCGGATCGAACTCCGGCCGGCGCACCCACGCGTAGAGCGCCCCGCCGATCGAGAACGACAGCGCGAACGTGCCGATCGTCGCACACGACGCCCACGCCGGGCTCCGCCGCTCTCCCGCCGCGCGGGCGGCCGAGGCCGCGAGCGTCATCCATGGAGCGAGCGGCACGAGAAGGACCGCGATCCAGGCGAAGACCGGCACCGCGTGGGGGATGGGTGCGCCGATCGAGAGCCCGAGCAGAAACGTCACCGCGAGCCACGTGGCCAGGAAGACCGCGCCGCCCGTCGCGATCGTGCGCTGCCACATGGCGTACGCGAGCCACGCGTGCGTCTGGCGCGAGAACGGCCGGAAGGTCCCGCCGTGGAACGGCGCCGCCGCCATGAAGGGCAGGATCGAGAGGGCGAACGCGAGCGTCGCGCTCGTGCCGGCGATCCCGTCGCCGGGCTCCTGGCCGTCGAGCGGGCGCCCGACGAAGGCCTCGTGCATCGAGGCGAGGACCGTGCGGAGGCTGGGCTCGTCCACGCGCCAGATCCCGGCGATCAGCGGGCCGACGACCCCGATCGCGACGACGAGGAGCGCCAGCCGGAACATCGACGTCGCGTCGCGGCGATCGCCGGAGGTGCGTGCCTCGAAGAGCGCCGTCGCGAGCGCGCGATCGAGGCTCGACGCGCCTGCGGCAGGGAGCGAATCCGAGGCGGAAGCGGAGAGGTGCCGCGCGCCGCGAGCGCGCCGGCTGTCCCATGGAGTCTCCGACCGTCCGGAAACGGTGAAGCTCCACGCGAACGCCGCGGTCGCACCTCCCGCCAGCCCGAAGAGGAGTGGACCGCCGAACGGACCCTCCTCGAGAACGGTCCGGGCCATCCCCACCTGAGAGAAGACGTAGAGCTGGATCCCGAGGAACGCCAGGGTCGACGGCACGGAGCACATCGCGACCGCCAGCCCGAAGCCCGACCAGGCGAGCAGGAGTCCGCCGAGGAGGTCCGCCTCGGGGATCGCCGGCGTGAGCCCGAGCACGCACACGACCGAGGCCACGCCGCCGACGACCGCGCACCCGCGCCCCTCCCTCCGTCTCCGCGTCGGCAGGAGCCGCGTCAGCGGGCGCGAGCGCACCTCCCAGAGAGTGATCCCGATCACCGTGCCAAGGGTCCACGGCAGCACGAACAGTCCGACCGCAGCGAAGTCCGCCGCGATGAGCGACCCGCCGCCCAGCACTCCGCCCGCCACCAGGGCGCCCAGCGCGAGCGGCACGAGCGCGAAGAGCACTGCGCGCTGGATCGTCTGGCGCGCCACGAACAGCCGCAGCAGGGACTCGACGTCGAGGCGGAGCGCCGAAATCATCGGAGGAAGCCCCCCGCGGCCTTCGCGTCGGCCAGGACGCGCGGGAACAGCCCCTCCAGGTCGAGCGCGCCGCCGTCGGACGCGCCGTACCGCTCCTTGAGGTCGTCGAGATCCTCGTGGCAGACGATGCGTCCGCCGTCGAGCATCGCGACGCGATCGACCACCGACTCGACGTCCCGCAGCACGTGGCTGGAGATGATCACGGTCGCGCCGTCGTCGACGACGCGCTCCAGCGCGAGCTCCAGGATCTGGCGCCGCGAGATCGGGTCCTGCGCCGAGACCGGCTCGTCGAGCACGAGCAGATCCGGCCGGTGGCTCACCGCGAGCACGAACGCGAGCCGCTGGCGCAGCCCCTCGGACAGGCCCCCGACCCGCGCGCGCTGGCCGACGTCGAGTTCCAGCTCGCGCATCAGGCGCCGCGCGAGGTCGCGGTCGAAGGCCGGCTGCATCATCGCGACGTAATCGACGTGCTGCTCGACGCTCATCCAGTCCAGCAGCTGCGCCCGCTGGTCCACGAACCCGATGCGCTCGAGCCGGTCGTCATCGAGCTGCTTCGAGTCTTCGCCCAGCGTCGTGCAGCGTCCCGTCGACGGCCGGATCAGCCCGAGCGCGACGTGGAGGAGCGTCGTCTTGCCCTCGCCGTTCCGGCCCAGCAACCCCACCGCCGCGCCGCGCGGAACGCTCCAGTTGACGCCGCGCAGCACCGTGCGCACGCCGAAGTCGCGCGTGAGGTTGTCGGTGGAGAGCGCGAACTCACCCGCGCCGTCGAGGGGTTTTCGTGTCGTCTGCATCGTTCAGTCCTCGCGTTCCGGCCAGTCATTCGGACCGCCGAGCGGGCCCCCGAGTGGCCCCTCCGCTGCGTCGAAGAGGGCGCCGAACACCCGGAGCGCCCGCGCCCGATCCACCCCGAGCCGCCGCGCCGCGCTGGCGCCCGCGGCGAGCGCACGGCGGAGCTCTTCCTCCAGATCCGCACGGTTCGCCTCGGCGGTCCGCGCCGCCACGATGTGCGGCCGACCGGGCCGCCGCTCGACGACGCCGAGCCGCTCCAGCTCGGCGAACGCCTTGCTGACCGTCATCGGGTTGACGCCGTGGCTCGACCCGATCGAGCGGGTCGAGGGCAGCTCGTCCCCGGACCGGAGCACGCCCGACGCCACCTGGAACCGGACCTGCTCGACGAGCTGGCGGTAGACGGGGACGCCGGAGTGGCGGTCGAGGGTCAGGGAGAGGGGCGCCAAGGCGGGATCGGGTCCGTGACCCGGATCTGTCACTGCGGGGTGTATTAGTTCCAATATACACCAAGGCGCCAGGGCTGCGGGAGGAACTGGCTGGGTTCGTTGTGCTCGCCCGGGAGTCCCCGGCGAGGGCCCCCGGAGAGCCCCGAAAGGGGGGACCAGGGGCCCCGGGGAAGCGGTTGCACCCCCGCCCGGGCGGCTCAGACGGGCGAGGGGGAGCCCGCGAGCAGGTGCTTCACCCGGTCCCGCATCGTGTGGCGGCCGCGGACGGCCTCGTGGCCCCGGGCGGCGATGGCGGCCGCCTCGTCCGGGTTGCGGCGGTAGTGGGCGACCTTCTCCTCGAGCTCGGCGAGGGTGCGGTAGGACTCCAGCTCGCTGCCGATCTCGAACAGGTCGGCGAGGGCGTCGGAGTGCTCCGCGATCATGAAGCTCCCGCAGGCGAGCACGTCGAAGACGCGGATCGGCACCACGTCGGGCTGGTAGATGCGGTTGACGTCGACGTTGATGTCGGCGCCGTTGTAGACGAGCGTCAGCTCGTGCTGGAACGAGGCCTGCCCCATGTAGACGAGGCTGGGGGCGGAGGCCTCGACCTCGGTCCAGCCCTCGTCGCCCCACACGTGCACGCCCTCGTCGGCGAGAGCGGTGACGTAGGCGATGCGCTTGTGGGACGCGACGATCTCGGCGACCCACTTCTTGGGATCGCCGGGCGTGCCGCTGCGCTTGGCGGCGGCGAGGAAGTCGCCGAAGGTCTCCTCCAGGAGGGCGTCCGAGCGGTAGACGGAGTGGTCGGCGCGCTCGGCGGCGAGGACGCTCTCCAGGCGCTCGGAGGTCTCGTCGAAGTGCTCGTCGCCGCAGCAGTCGAAGGACGCGTGGAGCTGCAGGAACAGCCGCTTGAAGCGCTTGGCGCGCGCGATGAGGCTGGAGCCGACGAAGGTCACCGGCGCGGCGTAGCGGCCGGACTCCTCGCGCGTGAGCTCCATCGGGCGTCGCTTCTCGACGTCCACGCCGAGCGGGAGGTACTGGACCTGGGCGAAGCCTGCCTCGCGCAGGATCTCCACGTTGCGCGCGCGCAGCGTGAAGATGTTGAACGTCTCCTCCGACGACGGCGGGCGGGGCGTGCGGTCCGTCGTGGGGTCGATCTCCCACGCGACGAGCGGAATGTCGAGTTCGTGGCACGCCGTTGCCACGTCGGCGTCGTAGTTCACCGTGATCACGTACTCCGGGCGGAGGCGCTCCAGCGCGAGGCGCGTCTCGCGCGGATCCCAGCGCTGGAGCTCCAGCGGGAACACGGTGTAGCCCTCGGAGCGCAGCGCGTCGGCGAGGTCCGTGACGACGACGCCGCCCATGCCGACGCCGATCCAGCGTCGGCCTTCGCTCGGTGTTTCCCCGGAGACGGACTCCGACACGAGACGCAGTTCGTCCGTGTAGATCCCGCGCAGGACGGGGTGGAGCACGAGGCGGTACTCGTGCAGGTGAGGCACGTGGTCGAGCAGGTCCGCGCCGAGCGCGAGCTGGAGCCGACCGGTCGACAGCGACTTCCAGTAGTCCTGGCGCGTGAGGGCGAGGCGCATCAGCCAGGGGTCGCGTTCCCAGGCGATGACCATGCAGTTCGGGCGCGTGCGCAGGATGTGGGCGGCCTGCTCGCCGAGGCTGATCCCGAACACGAAGACCGTCTCGCCGTCGCGGACGTCGCGCACCGACTCCTCCAGGTCGTCGCCGTCGACGACGAACTCGCGGAGCTTGCCCTGGGCACGGTAGAGCGGCGGGTTCGGGCCGCCGATGATCACGTGCTTGCCGTTCTCCGCCCAGAGGATGCGCTGCACGAGCTGTTCGCGCGTCGACTCGCCGAGGAGCGCGCACAGGTTCTCCTCCAGGGTCGACTCCAGGCCGGAGACGCGGGGTCCCTCGGTGGTGTCGCCGGCCTCGGGCACGAAGGCGGGAGGGGGCGCGCTGTGGGAAGAATCGACCTCGGTCATGGGGGGGAGGTTATTCCCTCGCGTGTCCGGGGCCCGCAATCCTCGCCGGGATTCGTCCGCGGCGCGCGGCGAGCCGTACCCTCCTCCGGATGTCGAAGCTCCCGATCGCTCTCCTCGCCTGCACCGCCGCAGCGGCGTGCGGCGGCGTCGGTTCGTCCCGCGCGTCCGAGTCCCCGTCGCCCGACACCCCTTTCGGAACAGGCGGCGTCGGAACGGACGGCTCGGAGGGCGGCGCGACGCTCCTGCCGGTCCTCCTCGACCAGGACGCGGGGACGGCCAGGCTCTGGCTCCCTGCCCCGCCTGACGACGCCGCGGACGGCGAGCTCTTCCGCTGCCTCCACGTCGCGGGCATCGAGACCGGCCTCGGCGCGAACGACGTCGGCCTCGACCGCGGTCAGATGGGCGGTGCGCGCCTCGTGCGGTTCCGCCGCGTGGGCGGGAAGGTGCTCCTGGAGCAGCTCAACACGTCGTTCCGCGCCGAGGAAGGCGGTCCGCTGGAGCGCGCGGCGGCCGCGCAGTCCTTCGCGACGTCGGTGCTGTGGGGCGGCGAGCCCGAGGAGACCCGCGACGACGGATCGGTGCTCGTCGACATCACCGACCTTCTCGTGCGGGACGCGCACGGGATCGCGCGCACGCTGGAGTCGACCGGACAGGGCTCGTTCAAGCTCGACGCGAAGCGGTCGGCGCTCGATTCGACCCGCTGCCGCGCGTTCGCGGACAACCTGGAGTTCGCCTCGATCGTCACGTTCCAGTCCGCGAAGCCAGGCCCACTCGCTCGCAGCACGGCGCCCGACGGGGGCGCGATCACCATCCTCCAGCGCCAGGGCTTCGTCCGCCTGCCGGACGACGGGTACGAGCGGCGGCGCTTCGATCCGCGCATGGGCGCGTTCTCGATCCGCTACCTCGACTACGGCGTGCCGCTCCAGGACGCGATCGAGCAGCGCTTCGCCGTGCGCCACCGGCTGCGGCGCGCCGCCGACGGCACCGTCGAACCGATCGTCTACTACGTCGACCGCGCGGCGCCCGAGCCCGTGCGGTCCGCGCTCGTCGAGGGCGCTTCGTGGTGGGCGGAGGCCTTCGCCGCAGCTGGCTACCCGGGCGCGTTCCGCGTCGAGGTCGCGCCCGAGGGTCTCGACCCGCTCGACGTGCGGAACAACATGATCCAGTGGGTCCACCGCTCGACGCGCGGGTGGAGCTACGGCAACGCGATCAGTGACCCGCGCACCGGCGAGATCCTGAAGGGACACGTCAGCCTCGGGTCCCTGCGCGTGCGACAGGACCGGCTCCTGTTCGAGGGGCTGCTCGGTCGCGACCGCACGGGCTCGGGCGATCCGGACGATCCCGTCCGGCTCGCGCTCGCGCGCATCCGTCAGCTCTCCGCGCACGAGGTCGGACACACCCTCGGCCTCGCGCACAACTTCGCCGCGAGCGGCGCGAACCGCGCGTCGGTCATGGACTACCCCGCGCCGCGCGTGACGTCGATGGGAACCGGCGTCCTCGACGTGTCGGACGCGTACGACGTCGGCGTCGGCGAGTGGGACGTCCACTCGATCCGCATGCTCTACGAGGACGTGCCCGCGGGCACGGACGTCGCCGCGTTCCACGAGATGCTTCACGCCGAAGCGTCCGAGGCGGGGCTGATGTACCTGACGGACGCGGACGCGCGGCCCGCCGGCGCGGCGCACCCGTTCGCGAACCTGTGGGACGACGGCAAGAACCCCGTGCGCGGACTGGTCGAGGCCTTGGACGTGCGACGGATCGCGCTCGATCGATTCGGCCGGCGGAACCTGGAGGCTGGGCGCCCGCTCGCCGAGCTGGAGGAGGTCTTCGTCCCGCTCTACCTGCACCATCGCTACCAGGTCGACGCGGCCGTGAAGATGGTTGGCGGCACGACGTACGACCACGCGATGAACGTGGCGACCGGCAAGACGCTGGAGCCGGTGCCGATCGAGCTCCAGAAGGACGCGCTGCAGGTGCTCATGCGGACGATGCAGCCGGACACGCTGCAGGTGCCGCCTTCGGTCCGCACGCTGCTCCTGCCGCGGCCGCCCGGCTATGGCCGGTCGCGCGAGACGTTCGAGCGCCGGGCGGGCGCCGCGTTCGACTGGATGGGCGCGGCCGAGGTCGCGGTGCGCGGGACGGCGCGCGGGCTGTTCCATCCGGAGCGACTCCTGCGGCTCGAGCTGCAGTCGAGCAGCGTGACCGAGCCCCAGGCAGCGCGGTTCGACGCGCTCGCCGTCGTGACGAGTGTCTTCGCCGTGATGCGCGCTCCGGTCCTCGACGAGACCGAGGTCGACGCCGAGACCCGCGCGCTGCGCGAGCTCGCCCTGACCGTTGTCGTCGAGGAGGCGCTGCGGACGTACCGTTCATCGAGCACGGCGCGCCCGGTACGGGGCGCGCTGCGCGAGGCGCTCGACGGCTTCGCCCAGGACCGCGCCCTCGCGTCGCGCGGCGGCCTCGAGGACCTGCGCGCGGAGGTGCGCAAGACGCTCGCGCGCCCGCTGGCGTCCGACGAGCGGAGTCCGGCGGGCGCGACGCCCGGGACCCCGCCCGGGAGTCCTATCGGCGCGCCCGCAGGCACGTTCCACGGCTCCGAGATCGGGACGACCATGGGCTGCGACGCAGCGTGGCCTACGATCCTCGGTCGCTAGCCGCGAGACACCCCATGACCCTGAAGACTCTTCTCCCGATCGCGGCGCTCCGCGCCGCGGCCGCCGCAGCCACCGCTCCGTCGACCGACGAGGATGCGCTGGAGCGCGCGCTCGAGACGATTTCGGCCGACGAGATCCGTTCGGACCTCGAGTTCATCGCGTCCGACGAGATGGCGGGCAGGGACTCGCCCTCGCCCGAGCAGCGGATCGCGGCGCGCTACATCCGCGCGCGGCTCATGCGGCTCGGGTTCGAGCCCGGCGCGCGCGGCGAGTCGTACCTGGACGAGTGGCGTCACGCGCTCTGGGGCCACGACGAATCGCGGACGTGGCTGCAGATCACCGGCAAGGACGGGCTGAGCCTGAGCCCGACGTGGGGCGAGGGGTACTTCCTCCCGAACGCGAAGGCCTTCGGGGTCCGCGAGGTGTCCGGCAAGGCCGTATGGGCGGGGAGCTTCGACGCCAAGAAGGTCGACAAGCTGAAGGTGCGCGGCAAGTGGGTCGTGGGGGAGCCGAAGAAGGGCATCTCCGACAAGCGCCTCGCGCAGCTCAAGAAGAACGGCGCGGTCGGGCTCGTCGTCCTGCCGCGCAAGAAGGGTCGAAAGACGGTCGCCGAGACGTTCGACTGGACGCTCACCCAGTTCCGCGGCAAGTCGCTGAAGGGCGGCTCGGACGGGAAGGGGTTCCCGGTCGTGCACCTGGCCGAGGGGCCTGGCAAGCGGCTGCTCGCGTCGATCGGCGACCCGGACGTCGGCGACGACCTCGGGCTGGAGATCTCCGAGTCGTGCGGGAACGGCCGGCTGGACGACGCGGTGCTGGAGAACGTGATCGGCATCTGGCCGGGCTCGGACAGCCGCCTCAAGAAGGAGGTCATCATCCTGTCCGCGCACTACGACCACGTCGGCGAGGGACCTGACGGCGCCGTCTTCAACGGCGCGGACGACAACGGCTCGGGCACCTGCGGGTTGATGGCGATCGCCGAGGCGCTGAGAGAGTACGGGCCCATGCGCCGGACCGTGATGCTGATGTGGGTGTCGGCGGAGGAGCGGGGGCTGCTCGGCTCCGCGGCGTGGACGAAGAACCCGTATCTGCCGAAGGGCCTGAAGCCCCTCTGCAACATCAACATCGACATGATCGGCAGGAACAAGGGCGACGAGTTCCTGATCACGCCGACCAAGTCGCACCCCGCCTACAGCGCGCTGACCCAGGTCGCCGAGGCGAACGCGCGGAAGGAGGGCTTTCGCAAGATCAAGTCGGCCGACGCGTACTGGACGCGCTCGGACCACGCGAACTTCTCGGAGAACCTCGGCATCCCGGTGGCGTTCCTCTTCTGCGACGTGCACGAGGACTACCACAAGGTGACGGACACGACCGAGAAGATCGACTACGACAAGATGCGGCGGATCTGCCGGCTGGTCGTGCGGATGCTGGACGCGCTGCAGATCGACGAGCCGAAGTTCTGAGGGGCGCGCGCCGACCGATTCGAGCGCTCGTGGTGTGAAGCGGAAGTTCGCATCAGATGCGCGGCCCAGTTCGCGCGTTGGCTGCGTTGCAGCTCCTCGACGTAGCTACGGCTACGACGTCGTCACCGCGCCTTGCCAACCCACGAACTGGACTCGAGCATCTGATGCGAACTTCCGCTTCACACCACTTGGCGCGTGACACAGGCGTGGCGACGCGGATGCCCAGGGTGAATCGTTCATCCCACCGCTCGTCCCCGAGCCACGCCCCATGTCGATCCTCGCCGTCGCGCTCCGTCTCGCGCTCTCCGTCGCTGCCTCGTCCGCTTCGTTCAACGTCCAGACCACGCCGCTGGGCCCGGTTGCGCCGCGCGGGGGACCGGCGATCGTCGGGCAGGGACCGGGCTTCGTCGTCTTCATCGCGGACAAGGAGACCGACGGCGTGTTCGAGCTCTTCCGCGCCGAGCTGGACGGCAGCGGCACGACGAAGCTGAGCCCGCCGCTCGTCGCGGGCGGGCGCGTGCGCGACGCGTGGATCTCGCCGGACGGTGAGTCGGTCGCGTTCCGCGCGGACGTGTCGGTTCCTTTCGACGACGAGGTCTGGGTCGCGCGAGCCGACGGCTCCGGCGCGACCCAGGTTTCGCCACCGCTGCAGCCGAACGGCCAGCTGCTCTTCCTGCAGTCCGAGCCCTGGTCGCCGGACTCCCAGTGGCTCGCCTTCGGCGCGATGGCGGACACGCCGGGTGTGATGGATCTCTACGCGGTCCGCCCCGACGGAACGCAGCTCCGCAACCTCTCCGACATCCAGAGCCCGTTCGGTGACGTCGCCTTCGGGTGGTCGTGGTCGCCGGACTCCTCGCGGGTCGCGTTCATCGCCGACGCGGTCGTGGACAACACGCACCAGCTCTACACGGCGCCGCCAGTCGGCACGACCGTACTCGTGGACAGCCCGCTGCCGTCCGAGCCGAACCAGGACGTCGTCGAGGCCGTCTGGTCGCCCGACGGTCAGCGGATCGCCTACACCGCGACGTTCCCGAGCGCCGGCGGGCCGTGGCTTCGGACGGCGTCGCCCGATGGTGGGGGGAAGATCGACATCGCGGACCTGCTGCCGGGCACCAGCTTCGTCGACCCCGCGTGGGCGCCCGACGGTTCGCGGATCGCGTGGATCGGCCAGCACGTGACGCTCGGCGTGCGCGAGCTCTTCACGGCGCTGCCGAGCGGCGGCGCGCGCGTTCGCCTCAACGATCCGCTCGTGAACGGCGGCGACGTCCTGGCCTTCAAGTGGTCGCCGACCTCCGACCGGATCCTGTACCGCGCGGACCAGGAGACGAACAACGTCGAGGAGCTCTTCACGTCGCCAGCCGCCAGCGGCGGAGGGAGCGTGAAGATGAACGGACCGCTGAACTCGTCCGGCGGGATCGACTCCTCCCAGTGGTACTGGTCGCCCGACGGCGCGCACGTGGCGTACTCCGCGCGGCAGAACGCGCTGCGCGAGATCTGGGTCTCCGCCGCCGACGGCTCGACGAACATCGCGGTCAACGGACCGCTGCCGTCGTACGGGCGCACGACCCTCTTCGGCGACCCCTGGGCGCCCGACGGCAGCCGCCTCGCATACGCCGGCATCCAGCTCTCGTTCAACGTGCAGGAGATCTTCACGGTGCGCCCGGACGGCTCGGACCTGCTGCGCGTGTCGCCGGCGTCGGGCGGCAGCGCGAACGTGGGACCGCTGTGGACCGGCGACTCGACCCGCGTCGTCCTGCGCGGCAACTACGTCGAACCGACCCGCCGCGAGCTCTTCGCCGCGAGCGCCGATGGCGCGACCGCACCCGCGATCTGCGGCGCGTTCGTGACGGGCGGGAGCGTGAACGAGGAGTACTGGGTGCGGTGAGACGGCGTAGCGCGGCGGAGGGTCGATCTGTTCCCCAGGCCGTCTCGGCGCTCGATCGGAGCTCGACCGCGCGGCGCTCGACGATTTCCCTGCTTTCCCCCGGACAGCGAGCGTCCGCGGACACTGTGGAGGCTGTGCGGCGCGTCCGCCGCCTCTTCCATGACTCCGCCCGATACCGAACTCGTCCTCTCCCAGGACGCCTGGCTGCGACGGCTCGCCCGGCGGCTCGTCCGCGACCCCGACCTCGCCGACGACCTCGCTCAGGACGCCTGGCTCGCGGGCCTCGAGCGCGACCGGACCGACGTCACGTCCCGGGGCTGGCTCGCGGGTGTCCTGCGGAACCGCGGGCGCGCGACGTACCGGGCCGAGTCGCGCCGCCGCGCACGCGAGCGCAGCGCGGCCGCGTCCGAGGCGATCGAGGCCACCGACGACGTGGTCGCCCAGCTCCAGCTGCGGAAGCGCGCGCTCGACGAGCTGCTCGCGCTCGAGGAGCCGTACCGGACCGCCCTCTACCGCGCCTTCGTCGAGGACGAGTCGGTGCGCGAGATCGCGCGTGGGACCGGCGTCGGCCGGTCGACCGCGAACGATCGCATCCAGGAGGGTCTCGGTCGTCTGCGGACGCGACTCGACCGCGCGTACGGTGGCGAACGCCGCGCGTGGGCCTCCATTCTCCTTCCGCTCGGCCGGCCCACCGGCGCGGCGGCGCTCTCCTTCGGGGGGCTCTCGATGCTCGCGATCGGAACGATCCTGGTCGGCGGCGTGGCCGTCGCTCTCTCGACCCTCGGCTCTCGCGGCGAGCCCGAGCCCGTGCCCGAGGAGCTCACTCGCGTTGAAGCGGGCACGATCGGCGCGCCCCCGTCGCCGCGCGCCGCCGAACCCCGTCTGGCGGATCCCGCGCGGACCTCCGCACGCGTCGCGGGCGCCGTCGCGATGATTTCGACGGTCGAAGGCCCGTCGCTTGCTCGGCAATTCGAGGGCGGAGTCTCGGCCGTCGTCTTGCTGCCGAACGAAGCTCCCGCCGTCGGCGCCACGTGGACGCTCGAGGTTCCCGAGGGCACCGGGCGCCGCGGGGTCCCCGAGGACTGGACGGACCCGACGGGGACGATCGGCGCGGACGGTCGACTCGACGCGCGCTTCGACCCGCCCCGGGGCGTTCGCTTCACGCTGACGATCGAGCTCGACGGGTACGCGCGCGAGCAAGCGCGCTGGCAGGAGCTGCCCGGCGACCGCGTCGAACAGCTCGGGACGATCACGCTGCACGAGGGCGGCAGCGTCGCCGGGCGCGTCGTCGACTCGACGGGCGCGCCCATCCTCGGGACCGCCTGGAACGTCCGGGCGAGCGAGATCGGAGACCGGCCGACTCTCCCGCGCGAGCCGCGGATGGGTTCTACGAAGGCCGACGAGACCACGGCCGAGTTCCGGATCGATGCGCTCCCGGCGGGAGCCGTCGAGATCCACGTCTTCGACGAGCGGTTCGGCTACTCGGCGAAGAAGTTCATCACGATCCCGTCGGGTGGAACGCTGGCACACGACATCGTGCTCGTCGAGGCCGAAGGGATCGCCGACGCCGTGATGGTGCGGCTCATCGAGCACTCCGGCCCCGATGGGATCGGCCAGGTCGACGCGGAGCGGGTCTGGCTCGTCTCACCGGACGGGACGCGACGCCATGCGCGGCGCGAGCAGTCGAGGAGCTGGTGCTACATCTTCGACGACGTGGGCCCGGGCTCGTTCCGCATCGAGGTCGACGACCCGATGTACGACCCGTGGTCCAAGGACGACGTGACCGCCGGCGCGTACGTGCGCACGCTGCTGTGGCCGAGCGCGGCGATCCAGCTCGACGTCGTGTCCGCAACGGGACTGTCGGTCACGGACTACGACGCCCGTCTGATCGTCGAGCGCCCGGGGCAGACTCCCTGGACGAGGACCAACTGGATCAAGTTCCCAGGGGCTCCGGAAGGGCTCCTCGACGGCGTGTTGCCGCACGACTACGTCCTCGTCCTCTCCAGCGAAGCAGGGACGGCGCGCGTCGCCGTCGATGGGCTCCAGCCAGGAGAGACCCGCACCGTCGAGGTCGTCCTCGAAGAGAACGCGTTAGTGCGAGGCGCCGTCGTTCGTCCGGACGGATCTCCGGCCAAGGGCGTGCTCGTGCGCCTCGTGCAGCCTGCGGCCGTCGGGGACTCTCCGGCCTCGTTCGTGGTCGGGCGGGGCGTGAGTACCAACGAGACGGACCGGGTCCGCGTCGAGCGGAGCCGTACGACGACGGACGCGTCGGGTGGTTTCGAACTGGTCCTCGAAGAGGAGGGCCTCCACCTCGTGGTCGTCGGCGGACGGCCGTCCGGCCTGCGAGGCCAGGAAGGCCCGCGCGCCGAGTGCGAGGCATTCGATCGGAGCGGTGCACCCCAGGACCTGCGGTTCGAGCTCCCGCGAGGCGGCCGCGTGGAGGGTCGACTTCGGTTCCCCGCCGGATTCCCCGTCGGAAGCCGCAGGGTCGGCTTCCTGCCAACGGGCGCGGCGTCGCCTCGCGACGTCGTGGTCGCCTCGCTCGGTACGGACGGCGGGTTCACGATCGGTCCGATCGACGCTGGTCCGGGCCGACTCTACCTCCTGACCGCGCGCGGCTACTCGCTCCGGGGCGGTGCTCTCGTGCCTGGCGACCTCCTCGGCGGCATCGAGATCGTGGAAGGCGAGACGAGCGCCGTCGAGTACGACGCGCCCGTGGGCGAGCCCGCACGCATCACCCTCCAGCTCTCGCCGTCGATCCCCAGCGGCGCGAGCGCGCAGGTCTCGCTCGTGCGGACGGACCACAGCAAGAGCCGCACGACCGAGACGGGCTCGGGCTCGAGCTTCGGTCCCTTCGTGGTCGAGGCGGGTACCTACGACGTGTGGATGTGCGGAGACGACTGGACGGCGGTCCACCAGGGCGTCGTGCTGGCGGAGGACGAGCAGCGGACGGAGACGATCGAGGTCGCGCTCGAGTCGCGCGACGTCCGCTTCACGGTCGACGGTGCGGCGGTGCCCGGAACGACGATCCAGATCGACGGCGCCGTGTTCCACCCGAGGACCGACGCGCAGGGCATCGCGACCCTGCGCCTCGGCCCGGGGAGCTACTTCGTGTCCTGCAGCCATGGGGAACCGGGTGCGGATCCGGGGTTCTACATGGCGACGATCGAATGGCCGCTCGCCGCCGGCGTCGACGAGATCACGCTGGCGGGGTTCGGCGACTGAGCGTTGCCGTAGGTCACCAAAAGAGGCTCCTCGGCTCTCGAGCTCGTTCGAGCGCGGCACTCCGAAGCCTGCGGGCACGAGCCGGATCGTCGACCTCAGCGCGACGGGTCGCTTCGTCGAGATCATCGTGCGCCAACAGCGAGAGCGCCCGCTCGTGCGCGCGGCGTACGCGCCAGTGGGCGCCCGAATGGTCGAGGGACGCGACCTCATCGACGAGCTCCAGCCGCACGCTCCTTCCGAGCGCGTAGCTCGCCTCCATGAGGAGGACGAGTGCCTCGGCCCGCGAGCCGATCGGCGAGGAACGGCGGGCCAGCTCGAGTGCGACCTCGAGCTCTTCCCGTGCTCGTGCCTCGAGGCCACGCTCGATCAGAGCGCACAGTGGCCAGGCACGCGCCGCGGCGCGCTGGTAGTCGTCTTCGCCGCGATCCGCGGCAGCGCAGGCTTCCTGGGCGATCGCCAGCACGCGGTGTCGTTCCGCAAAGCGCGCCGCATACGCAAGCGCCTGCGCTCGGTACCAGGGCGCTTCGATCTTCCGCGCGATCGCGAGCGCCTCTGCGGGGTCGTCGGGAGCGAGGCGGCAAGCCCGGTCGCGATCACGGACGTGGGCAGGCTTCCCTGTCATGGTCTTGGAGGCACGTCGCTGCCGGTGAGTCACCGGCGAATCTCGGAGGACCGCGCGGAGGTCCGCCCGTGCGTGGATGCTGGAGCGCTGGACCACGGGTGGCTACCCGCAATTCCCGCGATCTGCGGCGCGGTCGTGGCGGGTGGGCGCGGGGGGGGGGGGGGTGGCCCCCCCGGAAACCCACCGGGGCGCCCACCAGCCCCCCGGCCCCCCCCCCCCCCGC
>JBCDGE010000126.1:0-20388 GCA_038757895.1 Planctomycetota bacterium
CACAACGACGATCCGAAGCCATTCAAGTGGACCAAGACCGCGGATCAGATCCTCGAGAGCCTCTCGCGCTACTGCGCGAAGGCGGGCGCGATGCGTCGCTCGCGTGCCCGCCGCACAGATCGATGACTTATGTCGCGAACTCTCGACTCACACCACTAGAGTCGTGACTGGGGAACGGCGGGCCTCTGGAGCTCACCGCCCTCTAGCCCCCCCGCACCACCGCGCCGCGGGTCGCTGAAGACGTCGACGGCGCCCGTCGGCAGTACCTGGATCCCCTGCACCGACCCGAACCCGAGCGACTCGGGCTCGCGCAGCGGCTGCTCGTGCACGCGCTCCAGCGCGTCGAGCAGCGCCGGATCCCAGCCGCGCTCGAAGCGCGTCTCCTGCGGGCTCCACTGCTGGTGCACGCGCGGCGCGCGGATCGCCTCGACGAGTGACTGGTCGTACGCGAGGATCCGCATGAGCACCTGGGCGACCGACGTGATGATCCTCGGCCCGCCCGGCGCCCCGAGGACGAGCGTCACGTCCCCGTCGCTCTCGCGCACGACGATCGGCGTCATCGACGACAGCGGGCGCTTGCCCGGCGCGATCTCGTTCGCCTCGGATCCGACGAGCCCGTAGGCATTCGGCGTTCCCGCGCTGATCGAGAAGTCGTCGATCTCGTTGTTCAGGAGGATCCCGACCTTCTCGACGTAGATGCCGCTGCCGAAGCTGCCGTTGAGCGTGGTCGTGAGCGACACGGCGTTCCCGTCGCTGTCGATCACGCTCAGATGAGTCGTCTCGTTCGACTCGCGCGGCGGCGGCTCGACCCAGGCCGCGACGTCGGGCGCAGCGCGCTCGCCGATCGACACGCGGCGCTCCGCGATCCACTCGGCCGAGAGCAGCTCGTCCATCGGCACCGCGGCGTGGTCCGGATCGCCGAGGTGCTTCGCGCGGTCGGCGAAGGCGCAGCGCATCGCCTCGATCCACCAGTGGACCTGGCGCGCGTCGAGCCCCGTCGGCTCGGGCGCCGGCATGTCGTCGGTGTCGGTCGAGAGCGTGCCGAGGCGGCCCATGCGCGGCGGGGGCGCGAGGCCGAGCTCGATCCTCTCCAGCGACTCGCGGCGCGCCGCCTCCAGCGGGAGGCCCTCCAGGATCCCGAGGATCTGAAGCAGCGCGACGCCGCCCGAGCTGGGCGGCCCCATCCCGATGACCTGGCTGCCGCGGAACACGCCCACCACGGGGTCGCGCCACTTGCACTCGTAGGTCTCGAGGTCGCGCGTGGAGAGGACCCTCGCCCCCGCCACGCGCCCGGCGCGAACGTCCGCCTCGCGCAGATCCTCGACGATCGCCTCCGCCACGGCGCCCTCGTAGAACTTCTTCGGGCCGCTGAGCGCGAGGCTCCGCAGCGTCTTGCCGAGCGCCGGCTGGACGAGTCGATCGCCAATACCGAGCGCGCGCCCCTCGGGATAGAACAGCGCGGCGGCGCCAGGGTCGTCGAGCAGGAGCGCGCGCGTCGCCGGCCGCGCCAGGATCTGCGCGAGCCACGGGTCGACGTCGAAGCCGTTCTCGGCCAGCAGGATCGCCGGCGCGCAGAGCTGGGCGAACGACACGCGGCGCGAGCCGCACTCGCTGTAGAACTCGAAGAGCCCGCGCGGTGAGCCCGGGACGCCGACGGCGAGCGGCGTCGTCAGCGAGCGCCGCTTGACGACCTCGCCCTCGCCGTCGAGGTAGAGGCTCCGCGTGTACCCGCTCGGCGCAACCTCGCGGAAGTCGAGGCAGCGCACCTCGCCCTCGTGCGACACGTAGACCGCGAAGCCGCCGCCGCCGAGGTTCCCCGCCTGCGGATACACGACGGCGAGCGCGAGCGCGGTCGCGACGGCGGCGTCCGCAGCGTTGCCGCCGATCCCGAGGATCTCCAGCCCGGCCTGGGTGGCGAGCGGATGCTCGCTGACGACCGCGCCCGTGTCGGGGAGCGTCGCGAGGTCCTTGGGACGGAACGGGTCCGACGACGCGCACGCGGGCGCCAGCGCCGCGACGAGCACGAGCGTCGCGGCGGCGCCGAGGGCGCGCTGGGGTCCGAGGTCCATCGGCGGTTGGATCAGAACTTCGGGAGCTCCTCGCCGTCCTTGATCTCCGCCACTTCGACGCCGCGCTGCTTCAGGTAGTCGACCGACTCGGTGATCTGATCCAGCTCACCCTCGATCTCGACCACGACGTGCGCGTGGGACTCGGAGATGCTCGCCGCGCGGATGTTCGGCCTGACGCCGTACTCAGCACCCAGCGTGTGCGTGATCAGCGGCTCACTGATGAGCTGCTGGGGGAAGGTGCAGAAGAACTTACGGATCGACATGGGAATGACCGAGGCGAGTGCGGGCGCGAACGCCGCACCGGAGCACGACGGCCACAGATCCCACCACAAGGAGGAGTCCGGGGGCAACCGATCCCCCCCACCCCGACCGGATTCCGGGCCCGAGGCGATCGGTCCCGACGGGTCCATAGACCGACTCGTGCCGCATCCAATCCACTCCGCCCGACTCGAGGACGAAGGCGCGGGGCGACAGGTCGAGCAGCGCCGCCGCGACCCCGGGCGACCAGGGGGGCGCGGGCGCGAGGGCTCCCCAACCGGCAGCGGCGCCGTCCGCAGCCGCCGCGACCAGGAGCGCGATCGTCGCACGCGCGAGGCCCGCCGCCAGGACGGTGCGCGGCGTCGCACCGCCTCCGTCGACCGCGGCTCCATGCTCTCCGGGCCGGGCCGTCCGCCACGGCGCGAGCGCCGCGCCGAGCGCCACCAGGCTCGCGAGGGCGACGGAACCGGCCAGGGGCGACGGGAGGCGGCGCAGTGGGCTCCAGGCGGCGTCCGGACCCGTGAGCGCCCCGACGGCGAGCACGAGGAGCGGAAGCGCCAGGGCGGCTACGACCCGCGCTCCAGCCCCCCCACGGCGCGCAAGCCCCGCGGCTGCGCAGGAGCCCGCGACCACGCCGACCGCGACCGCGGCCGTGGCGAGGACGGCTGCGGGCACGAGCGCTCCCTGCAGCGCCGGCGTGGAGAGCGCGGTGGCGGACACGCCGTCAGCGTATAACGTGGCGCATGTCGTCTCGACTCTGCGCCCGGCGCGCCGCGCTCCTCGCCGCTGCGCCGCTCCTCCTCGCCTCGGTACTCGCCGCCGGCTGCTCCTCGTCCGGCGGCAGCGCGGGCGACGACCGTCTGGCGGACACCTCCGCCGACGGGACGGCAGCCTCCGACCCGATCGGCCGGATCGGCGACCCGCTCCACGCGTCCGTCCCGGAGCCGCTGCGGCCCGAGGGCCCCTGGCTGGAGAGCGGCGACCTCTCCACCGACGCGCCGTTCACCGAGGCCCTGCCGTCGTGGAACGTCTCCGGCGACGCACCGTTCGTCGTCGACGTCCGCGTGTCGGCGGACGAGAGCGGCGACGCGTGGTCGCCCTGGATGCGCATCGGCGACTGGGGCATCGAGGCCCGCGAGGCCGCGGTCGTCACCTCCTTCGAGGGCGGTGAGATCAAGGTCGACGTCCTCGAGCTGGAATCGCCCCACCGACGCGCGCAGCTCCGCTTCGGGCGCGCGGACCTCTCCGCGCCGCTCGACCCCGCGGACGTGCGCGCGTTCCTCGTCCTCAGCGACCTCTCGGGCCTCGGCGACCGGCTCGCGCGCTGCGCGGCCGAGCCGTGGCCGGCCGCGGCGCAGCTCCGCGTGCCCGCCCGGTCCCAGCGCCGCGCCGGCGACGACATCGCCCACCGCGTCTGCAGCCCCACGTCGGTCGCGATGGTCGCCGCGTTCCACGGCGCGAGCGTGACGACGCGCGACATGGCGGCCACGATCCTCGACCCGCACTTCGACATCTACGGCAACTGGAACCGCGCGGTCCAGGGCGCGTTCAGCTACGGCGTCCCCGGACGTCTCGTGCGCGTGTCGTCGTGGGAGACCGTGCGCGCTCACCTCGCGGACGGGAGGCCGCTCGTCGCGAGCATCCGCGCGCGCGAGGGCGAGCTGAACGGAGCGCCCTACACGTCGACGTCCGGGCACCTCCTGGTCGTCACCGGCCTCGGGCCGCGCGAGACCGTGTTCGTGAACGACCCGGCGGCGTCCTGGCCGGGCAGCGTGCCGCGGCGGTACACGCGGGCCGAGATGGAGAACGTCTGGTTCGGCCGCGGCGGCGTCGCCTACGCGTTCGAGCCCGTGCCCGAGGGCGAGCGAGCGTCGGAGTGAATCGAAGGGCTCCCGCGTTCGAGGCGACCTCGGCCACGACCGTTCGCCAGGACGGGATCGACCTCCTGGCCTTCCACGGCTGCGGCTACCTCGGCCTCGCCCACGACCCGCGGGTCGTGGAGGCCGCCGGCGACGCTCTCGGTCGGTACGGCGCATCCGGCCTCGCGTCGCGGAACACGTCGGGCAGCCTCGACCTGCACGAGCGCCTGGAGGAGCGCCTGGCCGACTTCCTCGACGTCGAGGCCGCGCTCGTCGTGCCGGACGGCTACCTCGCCGACCTCGCGACGGTCGCGGCGCTCGCGTCGCGCGTGCACGTCGCCCTCCACGACGCGGACGCACATGCCAGCCTCGTCGACGCGGCGCGCGCGAGCGGGATGGAGCGGTTCGACTACGGCGAGGGCGACATGAGCCACGCGATGGCGCTGCTCGACCGGTTCAAGGACGCACGGCCGCTGGTGCTCACCGACGGCGTCTTCGCGATGCACGGGCGCCTCGCGTCGGCGGCCGAGCTCCTGCGCTTCCTCCCCGACGACGGCGTGCTCCTCGTCGACGACAGCCATGGCGTCGGCGTGCTCGGCCCCCACGGCCGCGGCACGCTGGAGACGTTCGGCCTCTCGGACGAGCGGATCGTCCTGACCGGATCGCTCGGCAAGGCGCTCGGGAGCGGCGGCGGGTTCGTCGCCGGCGCGCGCGAGACCATCGAGGCGATCCGCGGCAGCTCGGCCAGCTTCGCCGGGACGACAGCGCTTGCGCCTCCGCTCGCCGCCGCGGCGCTGGCCGCGCTGGAGATCGTCGAGTCGGAGCCCGCGCGGCGCGAGCGCCTCACGGCGAACACGGGCCAGCTCCACCGGAGCGCCCGCCGCGTCGGACTGCGCTCCAGCGGGACGTTCATGCCCGTGCTGCGGATCGAGCTGGAGACCGTCCAGGCCGCGCGCGAGCTGAGCGCCGCGCTGCACGTGGAGGGCATCTACGCGCCCGCGATCCGATACCCTGGCTCCGAGGGCGACGGCGTCGTGCGAGCCGCGGTGACGAGCGAGCACACCGCGGCCGAGATCCGGCGCCTGGAGGAGACGCTGGCGCGTCACCTCCCCGGCGGAGCCGATGAATGAGAGCAGTCCGGGACGAGGACTCCTGACGCGCGCTCAGCTCGCCTGCGCCACGATCGCGATCGCGGCCGCGGCGCCTGCGATCGCGAGGACCAGCAAGAGGATCTTCACCCACGAGTACGGCGCGTGGCCGACGATGCGCCCGGACTGGCCGTGGACGAGGACCGCGTAGGACTTGCCGCGGAAGGTGTACGTGACGCTCCACATCGGGAGCAGAACGTGCTTCCACCGCACGTCCGAGATCTCGTTCTTCACGCGAAGGTGACGGTGCGTATCGCCGGGGACGTCGCCCGCGCAGCGCGAGCGCTGGATCGCCTCCATCTCCGCGCGCCCGAGGTCCCAGCCCTCGGCGAGGTCGATGCGGTACTCCTCGGCGCGCCAGCCCGCGAGGTACTCCGGCGAGTACGGCACGAGCCCGTCGGCCTCGAACGGCCCGAGCTTCTTCGCGAGCCCGTCGTCGATCCCGCGCGACGCCACGACCAGCAGGTCGTCGAACACGTCCCGCCGGTCGCCCCAGGACGGCCACCAGCGGACCTTGCGCACCTGGCGCGTGCGCGTGACGGGCTTGCCGTCCTCGACCGTCGTGTAGGTCTCGGTGACGTGGTAGTAGGTGCCGGACTCGGCCGACCACGACGAGTGCACGCGGGCGTCGAACGTCCAGGCCGGCACGTACACGCCGATCGCCTCGATGCCGCGCGTCTTCTTGAGAGCGTTCGGTCGGAACCAGAGGCGGTGGAGCCAGCGGACGAACGCCTCCTCGACGTGCTGGCGGCCGACCTCCAGCGGAATGAGCGACTCGGGCCGGATCTGGTTCCGGTTGGCGTCCTGGGCGAGGACGTTCGGGGACCCGCAGAAGGGACAGGAGGACGAGGTCTGCGGCCCCTCGAAGGTCACTCGGGCGCCGCAGGTCTCGCAGGCCATCACGCGGACGTCGCGGCCGAACCCGCGGGCGGCGGTGGAGGCCGCGGAGAGGGGGCGCTCCTCGATCGTTGCGTCGTCCACCGCCACGGTCCGCCTGGCGCCGCAGTGCTGGCAGGCGAGGGCGCCCTCGGTCGGGCTCCAGCGGAGCGGAGCCCCGCACTCGTCGCACGTCAGGTCCGCCTCGGCCCGAGGCGACTCCGTGGCGTCGAAGGCCTGGGTCGGCAGGGGGGGCGGAGTTTCGGAGGGATCGTGCTCGGGCAGGGTCGTGTCGTCCGGCTGGGGGGGCATGGGGATCGCGCGAGGTCCGATTGAATGGACCTTCGGCCGCCGCGTAGAGTGCGCGTACGGCCTCTGGAGAGGCTACCTTGGCCTACGCGGCTCGCGACGGGACATTCGACCTGCCGAGGAACCCGCTGCGCGGCCGCCCCGAAGACCACAACGGAAACGAGACGAGGAACGCACCCATGGGCGTGATGGATTGGTTCAAGCGCGGTGTCCAGGAGATGATGGTCGCGCGTCCCGACGGGACGAAGAGCCAGATCGTCTGGAAGCACCCGGACTCGACCGTTCCGATGAAGTCCCAGCTCACGGTCGAGGCGGACGAGAAGGCGATCTTCTTCCGGGACGGCAAGGTCGTCGAGGTCATGGACGCCGGGCGCTACACGCTCGACTCCTCGAACCTCCCCTTCCTGTCGAACCTCGTCGACAGCTTCACGGGCGGGAACGTCTTCATCTCGGAGATCTTCTTCGTCAACACGCGTGAGCACCCGGGCATCAAGTTCGGCGGCCGCATCGGCCACGTCGAGGACCCCAAGTCCGGCGTGCCGGTCGAGACGATGGTCCACGGCGAGTTCAGCTTCCGCGTCGTCGACCCCGAGAAGCTCATCCTCGGCCTCGTCGGCATGGGCCGCGCCGAGTCCTTCATGGTCAAGTCGTGGATGAAGGAGCAGGTGCTCAAGGTCATCCGCGACAACATCGCCGAGCTCATCGTGAAGGAGAAGTGGCCGCTGCTCGACGTGACGTCGGGCGCGTACACCGAAGAGATCGAGCAGAGCGTCATTGCCAAGATGGACCACCACGTCGAGGACTACGGCGTGGACATCGTCCGCCTCGGCAACTTCGTCATCGGCATCGACGACGAGGACGCGGACAACCTCAAGAGCCTCTACCGCGACGCCGCGTACCTGCGCACGGTCGGCGGAGTCGACGGCTACCAGAAGTTCGCCGCCGGCAAGGCGATGATGGGCGCCGGTGAAGGCATGGCCAAGGGCGGCGGCGGAGGCGGCGGCGACAGCGGCCTCATGGGCGGCGCCGGAATGGGCGTCGGCTTCGGCCTCGCCCAGATGATGGTGCGCGACAACCAGGGCGGCGAGACGCTCGCCCCGGCGGCCGCGGGCGTCACCTGCGGCGCCTGCGGCGCGAACGTCGCTCCCGGCAAGTTCTGCAGCTCGTGCGGCCAGCCGCTGAAGGCGGCGGCGCCTGCGACCGGGAGCTTCTGCACGAGCTGCGGCGAGGCCATCGCGCCCGACGCGAAGTTCTGCGGCAGCTGCGGGTCGAAGCAGGGCGGGGCGGCGTAGAGCCAGCACTCGCTGCCACCCGCAGCCGCCCCCGACGGACTGGGTCGACTCACTCTGCCAGGCGACGAAGTACATCGCGCCGCTTGGCGAGAACGGTGTCTAGCGAATCCTCGAATCGACCAGGAGTCGCGCGGAACGTCAGGACGAGCACGTCCCGCCACGCCTCCGCGGTCTCGTCGATCGGTTCCACGGGCGTCACGCCGTGCCAGACGCGGCGGTCGTCCAGGAGCGCGGTATCGAGCGAGTCCGTCAGCGTGAACGAGCCCAGCGTCGTCCCGGCCTCGTCGTGGACCGTCGTCGTGCCGCTCCGCACGTTCGCGCGCCCCACGAGCGACACCAGCACGTAGTCGACGCCGTCCCGGTGGATGCCCTCCGGCGTCGGCAGGCCCGCCTCGCCGACGCGCGCCTCGATCCGGAACTGGTGCGCCTCGATCCCCCAGCGCTCGGCGGACGGCTCCAGCGCCGAGAACAGCGCGAGACCCTGCTCGAGCTGGCTGGAGAACGGGCGCGTCGCGACGACGCCCGGCTCGATGGCGGCGTACCAGCGCTCGATCCCGCCGTTCAAGCGGTTGTACTCCAGGTCCTGGTGGTGCGGTCCGTCCGGGCCGCGCTCCCACGTGCCGTCGGGGCGCCCCTCGAAGCGCGCGTGACGGCGACGCCGGTAGCGACCGCGATCCGCCATGTACGTGTCGAGTTCCAGGTCGTTCCAGCTCTCTGCGTAGGCGGACCAGTCGTCGGCGTCGGCGCCTGCACCGAGCCACTCGCCAGCCGCCTCGCCGTGCAGGAAGACGAACCCGCGCTCTTCGAGCGGCTCCACGAGACTCGACCGGTCCACTCAGCTCCCCCTCGGCTCCGCGGGCCGCGCCTCGTCCACCGTCTTCGCCGGGTAGCTCCCGAGCAGCTTGAGGTTCTCCGTCAGCGGCTCCAGCTCCGCGAGCGCGCTCGACACCTCCGCCGTCCCGAGCCGCCCCTCGAAGTCGAGGTAGAAGACGTACTTCCACGGCGAGCCCGGCCGCGGCCGCGACTCGATCTTCGTCAGGTTCAGCCCGCGGTCCGCGAGGATGCGGAGGACCCGGACGAGCGCGCCCTGCTCGTGCCGCGTCGCGAACACGATCGACGTCTTGCACGGGATCCGCGGATCGAACTCCAGCGGCTCGCGCGCCACCACGACGAAGCGCGTCAGGTTCTCCGGCTCGTTCGCGACGTCGCGCGCGAGGACCTGCAGCCCGTAGCGCGTCGCGGCGACCTCGTTCGCGAGCGCCGCCTGGGACAGGTCGTTCTCCTCCGCGACGCGGCGCGCCGCCGTCGCGGTATCGCTCACCGACTCCGTCCGACAGTCCTGCAGGCGGCCGAGGAACCGGCTGCACTGGGTCAGCGCCTGCGGGTGCCCGAGCACACGCCGGACCTTCGACGGATCGATCGCGCCGACGCCGAGCAGGCAGTGGTCGACCCGCTGCACCTCCTCGCCGACGAGCACGACGTCACGCTCGCGCAGCAGGTCGTAGACCTCGTGGATCGACCCGGCCGTCGTGTTCTCGATCGGCAGGATCGCGTGGTCGGCGCTCCCCTCGACGACGAGGTCGACGAGCGCGGCGAAGCTGCGGCCCGCGCGGTGCTCGACGTCGCGCTCCGCTCCGCCGAAGTGCCGCGTCGCGGCCTGGTGCGAGTACGACCCCTCGCCGCCGAGGTAGCCGACGACCAGCGGATGGTCGGCGCCGCGCGCCGGGTTGTCGCGGGCGACGAGCGCCTCCTGCTGGCGGCGCACGGACTGCTCCAGCACCTCGTGGAAGATGCGCGTCACGAAGTGCCGGTCGAGCCCGGCGTCCGCGCCGAGGTCGCCGAGCCGCGTCAGGATCTCCTCCTCGCGAGCGCGGTCGCGCAGCGGCGTCTCGCTGCCCGCCTTGAGCGCGGTGATCTCGCGCACGAGGTCCTGGCGCCTCGCGAGCGCCTCGATCAGCCGCCGATCGACGCCGTCGAGCGCCGCGCGCAGCTCGTCGAGCCCGCTCACGCGCTCTCTCCCCTCCGCGATCCGCGCCGCGTGCGCACGGCGCGAGCGAAGCCCTCCAGCGTCGCCACGGTGTCGTCCCAGCCCATGCACGCGTCGGTGATGCTCTGCCCGTAGGTCAGATCCTGGCCCGGCACGAGGTCCTGCCTCCCGGCGACGAGGTTGCTCTCGACCATGACGCCGAGGATGCGGTCGGAGCCCGCGGCGACCTGGCCCGCGACCTCGGCCGCGGTCGCGATCTGCTGCACATGGTCCTTGCGGCTGTTGCCGTGGCTGCAGTCGACCATGACGCGCGGCGTCATCCCGTGCTCCTCCAGCGCGCGCGCCGCCGCCGCCACCGACTCCGCGTCGTGGTTCGGCCCGTCGTGCGCGCCGCGCAGGATCAGGTGGCACGCGTCGTTGCCCTTCGTGGCGACGATCGCGGAGATCCCCTGCTTGGTCACCGACAGGAAGTGGTGCGGGTGGCACGCAGCACCGATCGCGTCGATCGCGATGGTCACGTCGCCGTTCGTCCCGTTCTTGAACCCGACCGGCATCGAGAGACCCGACGCGAGCTCGCGGTGCACCTGGCTCTCGGTCGTACGCGCGCCGATCGCGCCCCACGCCACGAGATCGGCGATGAACTGCGGCGAGATCGTGTCGAGGAACTCCGTCCCTGCGGGCATCCCGACCTCGGCGAGGTCCACGAGCAGCCGTCGCGCCACGCGCAGCCCGCGGTTGATCTGGAAGCTCGAGTCGAGCCCGGGGTCGTTGATGAGCCCCTTCCACCCGACGCGCGTCCGCGGCTTCTCGAAGTAGACCCGCATGACGACGAGCAGGTCGTCGGCGAGCCTCTCCGCGAGCTCGTGCAGGCGCCGGGCGTAGTCGAGCGCCGCCGCAGGGTGGTGGATCGAGCAGGGCCCCGCGATCACGAGGAGGCGATCGTCGTCCCCGCGGAGGATCGCCGTGCCGGCGTTGCGGGCCCCCGACACGACGCCCGACGCGTCGGCGGAGACCGGCAGCTCCTCCATGAGGATCGCCGGCGAGATCAGCGGGTGCAGATCCGCGATCCGCAGGTCGTCGGTGCCGTGGAACATCGCGCTCACGGGGAGAGACATACGCCACTCCCCGCCCCCATGCCACTGCGACCGGCGGAACCGGCCGCGCGCTACTGCAGGACCACGCTCACCGCATCCGTGAAGTTGGACGGGGCGGCGGCGCTCAGGTCGCGGTGCCAGACCTGGAAGTTCCACGTCTCGCCGGGGAGCCCGAAGACAGGGCCGGTTGGCGTCGGCAGGTCGGTGAGATCGAGAGCGATCGTGAAGGTGCCGCCGGCGTCCGCGACCTGTACCTGGCCTGGTCCGACCAGCCGGCCGATCGACCCACCGAGGCAGAGGGCGCCGGCGCTCGCGGGGACCGGGAAGACGAAGCCCTGGGTCCGGGAAACCAGCGCGTATCCGATCGCGGACGGCGGGAGCTCGTAGGCGGTGAGCGACAACGCGTTGTCCACCGCGACTGGCGAGCCCACGAGTCGCGCCGCGCCGGGACGCCCGGCGGAATTGGGCACCGCTGGGCCGCAGTACGGATCGCCGGTCCAGCAGAGCGGAAGGCGCTCGGCCGTCGCACGAATTCCGTTCGTGGATCCGACCAGCACGTTCGCGTCGGCGGAGAATCCGTCCCAGCGGATCAGCGTCCCCGAGGACTCGGCAGCGACGAGGACGGCGCCGTCGGAGACGTGCCATCGATACGGAAGCGTCTGAGGGCCGATCGTCGCGTTGATGAGGACGGTCTCGCCATCGTCACTGACGTCGATGGCGAACGAGGTCGTGCTGAGGTCGGAGCCGATGTCCTCGATCCCGGTGGCGGCGGTCCAGCGCGACGCGATCGTCGGTGAGCCGAACAGCGGGCCGTTCGACCCCAAGCCCACGATCACGGATCCGTCCGAGGTCATCGCAGTGGGCCAGAAGCGCCCGTTCGGAGCGAGGCCGCCGAGATTCCCGTAGCCCGACGCGGACGTCCAGCGGAAGCCGTGGCCAGAGGTGGCGGAGGGACCGAGGTGGTAGCCCGCGATCACCGAGCCGTCGGCGGACACCGCAGTCGCGAATGTCTGGCCGCCGAGGAACGGACCGAGGCTCTGCATCCCACCGCTGGCGGTCCATACGAACGCGCGGGACTCACCGGACGGAATCGTCGACGTACCGACGACCACCGCGCCGTCCGAGGACACCGCCTGGGCCACCGCGAAGTCTCCGCCCAGCGTCCCGAGGTCCTGTAAGCCGCCTGCCGCGGTCCAACGGAACGCGTGGGTCTCCGACCCGGCCGGGTTTCGGTAACCGCCGACGACGACACCGCCGTCGAACGAGACCGCGCCGGCGACACCGTCGAGCGCGATGGTCTGTGGGGCGCTCCCGACCTTCCAGACCCGGACGTCGTACGTCGAGCTGGGCGAAGGGCGCTGCAGTTCTCCGACTGTCGTGTCGCCGTCTCCGGACACGGCCTTGACGAAGATGGTGCGATCCGCCTCCTCCAGCGTCTCCGGGACTCCGCACTCCTGCGCTACGGAGTGGGCGGCGAGCAGCAGGACGGCGACGGCGCTGGAGAGTGGACGAACGTACGAGCGAGGGGCGTGGAAGCGAGCTGTGGTGGACATGGCACCAGACTAGCCCTCCGGCCCGAGGGCGTCGCACGGCTCGCGGTGGAGCCCCCTCTCAGTACCCCGCGTACGGGTTCGGCTCGGGGCGGCACATCCAGACGGCCGCCCCCGCGATCGCCGAGACGAGCACGAGCCGGACGATCGTGGCCTTCAGGCCCTTGCCGGGCAGCAGCACCGCGATCGGCGCACCGAAGAGCATCGCCGCGGCGAGCCTCGGCGTCTCGGAGTACACGGTGCCGATCGCGAGCATTCCGGAGAGCAGCACGACCTGCGGCGCAGCGACGGCGAGGTCGAGCGGCGCGAAGTCGCTGCGGATCGAGCGGCGCGCGAACTGGACGAGGCCGAAGAGTCCGGCCGAGGCGCTGACCCCGGCGACGAGGAACGCGGTCACGCCGGTCCCCGTCCATCCGAGCGCCGGCGCAGCGGCCAGCGCCACGATGCCGGTCGCGAGGTTCGCGTCCATCGAACGATCGGTGCCCGCGGCGGCGATCCGCACTCCGTACCCCACCATCGTGGCGACGGAGAGCACCGCGACCCAGACGTTCACCTTGCCCGCCCAGTCGCGCTCGTGCAGCGACTCGGTCGGCACGGCGTACAGGACGACGGCGACCGCGAGCACGCCGGCGAGCGCACCGACGCTGGCCCACCGGCCGCGCGACGAGAGCACGCCGAGCGGCCACGCGACGACGCCGGCGAGCAGCGCCCAGTCGCGGAAACGAGCCGGCGGGACCGCGACCTCCTCGCCCGACGCGTAGAGCGTCGCGAGGACGGCCGCCACCGGCGCGAGGCCCAGCGCAACCGCACCGGGGATCCCCCGCCCGCCCTCGCCCCGCAGCGCCACGCCCACGAGGATCAGGACGAGGGCGACGGCGGAGCCGATGAGCGCGGGGGTGGGATCCATGGCCCGGACGAGCTTACTTCTTGGCGACGCCTTCGATCGCGAAGGTCATCGTCACGTCCTGGCCGAGCATGTCCGGGTACGCCTTGACGCCGTAGTCCATCCGGTCGATCACGAACGAGCCCTCGAAGCCGGCGCGGCGGCCCATGCGGCCCGTGTCGGCCTCGCCGATCTTCGTCACGTCGAACGAGATCTCCTTCGTGACGCCGTGCAGCGTGAGGTCACCGGTGATCGTGAAGATGTCGTCCGACTTCTTCGCGACCTTCGACGAGGCGAAGGTCATCTCGGGGAACTCCTTCACGCTGAAGAAGTCGGCGGCACGGAGGTGCTTGTCCCGGTCGGGCGAGTTCGAGTTGACGCTCGCCGCGTCGACGGTGATCGAGACGTTGCTGGCGCTGGCGTCGTCGGCGAGGGTGAACGACCCCTCGAACTTGTCGAAGCGGCCCCACTGGTAGGCGACGCCGAGGTGCTTGCAGCGGAACAGGATGTTGCTATGTCCGAGGTCGACCGAGTAGGTCGTCGCGGCCGGCTTCGGCGTAGGCGTCGGGTCCATCGCCTCGGTCGAGGACGACGTGGCGCCGACGAGGGCGAAGAGCAGCGCGGCGCCAGCGGCGGCCGCGGTCGTGAGGCGGAGAGTGGTGCGCATCGTGGAGAGGTGGAGAGGGGTCAGGCGGCAGAGCGCCGGAGCGACCGGGGAACGGGACACAGGCGCGCCGGGCCCCGCGGGACGTACGTGCGGGGCGCGACGCGCTCTTGCGCCGGACGGTTCGACGCACCCGCGGCGATCGGACGCGTGATTCTCGGGTTCCGTTGGGTCTCGAAGCACCCCCCTCCCGAGGGCTATCCTGCGCGCCCGCGGTCCCCCGCCGCCGCGGTCCCCCCGCTCCATGCACCTCGCGCCCCTCGCGCTCGCCCAGCCGAGCCCCCACCCGGACCCGCTGGCCGCCCTGGCCCTGATCGGCGCCGCCGGGGTCACGGCCCAGTGGATGGCCTGGAAGCTCCGGCTGCCCTCCATCCTCCTCCTCCTGATCGCGGGGATCCTGGTCGGGCCCGTCCTCGGACTCCTCCACCCGCGCCAGCTCTTCGGGGGGCTCCTCGACCCGCTCGTGTCACTGGCAGTCGCCGTCATCCTGTATGAGGGCGGGCTCACGCTGAAGATGAAGGAGCTCGGGGCGAACGCTGCGGCGATCCTCCGGCTCCTGACCGTGGGCGTCCTCGTCACGTGGGTGCTCGCGACGGCGGCGGCGCTCTACGTCGTCCAGCTGCCGTGGCAGACGGCGCTCGTGCTGGGAGCGATCCTGACCGTGACCGGGCCGACGGTCATCGGCCCGCTCCTGCGCCAGGTGCGCCCGCGCGGGCCGGTCGAGGCGATCGCCAAGTGGGAGGGCATCGTCGTCGACGTCGTCGGCGCGACGCTCGCGGTGCTCGTGCTGCACGCCGTGACCGAGGGCTCCGCATCGGGCGACGCGATCCATTCGGCACAGGGCGCCGTCGTCGACCTCGGCAAGACGATCCTGGTCGGGACGTTCTTCGGCGTGCTCGGCGCGTACATGCTCGTCATCCCGCTGCGCCGGCACCTGATCCCGGACGAGCTGGAGAACGCCATCTCGCTCGCCGTCGTGCTGATGTCGTTCGTCGGCGCCGACCTGCTGGCGCACGAGTCGGGCCTGCTGGCGGTGACGCTGATGGGCTTCCTGTTGGCGAACCGCGACGACGTCTCCGTCCATCACATCGTCGAGTTCAAGGAGAACCTGCGCGTGCTCCTGATCTCGACGCTCTTCGTCGTGCTCGCGGCGACGATCAACCTGGGCGACCTCAAGGCGACCGGCTGGCGGGGCATCGCCTTCCTCCTGATCCTGATCGTCCTCGTGCGGCCGGCGGCGGTGCTGCTGTCGACGATCCGCACCAAGCTGACCAAGCAGGAGCGCGTGTTCCTCGCGTGCCTCGCGCCGCGCGGCATCGTCGCGGCGGCGGTGTCGTCGCTGTTCGGCCTGCGTCTGCAGGAGGCCGAGGTCGCCGGCGCCGAGCTGCTCGCCCCCATCGCGTTCGTCGTGATCATCGGGACGGTGACGATCTACGGACTGAGCGCCGTTCCGCTCGCGCGCCGGCTGGGACTGTCCGACCCCGACGCCCAGGGCACGCTCATCGCGGGCGCCGGTCCCTTCGCGCTGGAGCTCGGGCGCGCGCTGATGCGCTTGGAGGTCGACGTCGTCCACGTGGATACGAACCGCACATCGATCAGCCGCGCGCGGCTCGACGGCCTGAGCGCGCACTACGGCTCGATCCTGTCGACCGAGCTCGTCGAGTCGCTGCCGCTCGGCGGCACCGGCCGGTTCATCGGCCTGACGCCGAACGACGAGGTGAACGCGCTCGCGGCGGCGCACTTCGCGTCGCTCTACGGACGGGCGAACGTGTACCAGAGCGCCAGCGCCGAGGGCGGCGGCGACGAGGTGCGGCGCGACCTCCGGGGCCGCGTGCTCTTCGGAGAGGGCCTGTCGGTCGGCAGCCTCGACCTGCGCGTACGGCGCGGCGCCTACGTGAAGGCGACCCAGCTCACCGACGAGTTCGACTTCGAGTCGTTCCTGGCCCGGTACGGCGACGACGCGATCCCGCTCGCGGTCCACCGCTCGGGCCGCCTGGAGCTGTTCACGATCGATCGGAGCCCGCCGGCAGAAGCGGGCGACATCGTCCTGAGCCTCGTCCAGCCCGACGCCGCCGAGCAGGCGGCCTGAGAGCGTGGGCGGCAATTGCCCACGCGAGCGCGCATCCTCGTCAGAGGATGCGCCAGAGACACCATCAGGGCCTGGGCAGAGTACGCTTCGCCGACTTCTGCACAGGCTCTGACCCGGGACGAGACTCGCCCCGCGTGCGAGAGCGCGTTCGGTCCGCTACGGTGATCGGCGTGACCGACGGCCCGCACACGGACACCGCGCGCGACGCGGCGCTCGCCGACTCCCTGCGCTCCGGCGCGCCGGGGGCCACGGACGAGCTCGTCGCCGCGCACGCCGACGCGGTCTTCGAGTTCATCCTCTACCGCGTCGGCCACCGTCGCGACGTCGCCGAGGACCTGGCCCAGGACACGCTGCTGACGGCGCTCGACCGCATCGCATCCTTCGACGGACGCTCGGCGCTGCGCACGTGGCTCTTCGGGATCGCGAAGAACAAGGTGCGCGAGTCGCTGCGCGCGCGCCGCGCCCGCGCGCTGAGCGACGTCGTCGTCGACGCCGACGACGAGATCCTCGCGACGCTCGGGCGGATCGAGGAGGAGCCGCTCCCCGAGGACGTCCTGGAGCGCGAAGAGACGCGCGCCTTCGTCGGCGCGACGCTCTCGTCGCTGTCCGACGCGCACCGCGAGGCGCTGACCGAGCGCTACGTCGTCGGTCGCTCGGTTCCCGAGACCGCGCGCCGCCAGGGGCGCTCCGTGAAGGCGGCGGAATCCACGCTTCACCGCGCGAAGCGCGCCTTCCGGGACGTCTTCGCGATCCTGAGCGAGCAGGCTGGACTCGCCCCCGAGGGCGGCGCGGGCCCTGGACACGGCGGCGGTCTCCGCCGGGGAGGCACGGGATGAGCCCGCGCGACGAAGACCTCGACCGGGATCGCGTGCTCGACGGCAACCTCGAGCGTCTGATGGCGATCGCGCCGGAACCCGCGACGCTCGACGACGGTGCGCGAGAGCGTATGCGTGCCGCGCTCCGTGAGCGTGCCGCGGACCTGCGCCAGGAGCGCGACGAGCCGCGCCCTGCGCCTGCATCGACGCCGAACTCCCCGCCGGCCTCCCCGCCGGCCTCCGCGCCGGCTGCGCGGCGGCTGGCGATCGTGCTCGCCGCGGCCGCGGCGATCCTGCTCGTCGTCCTCGGTGTGCGCGCGCTCGACGGCGGCCGGGCCCTGGACGTCGACGTGGCGCAGGGCGGGAACGACGTCGACCGCGGTGATCGCACGGACGTCATCGGAGGGGCTGAGGACGGAACGAGCGTCGGGACCGACGGCGGCTCCGGCGTCGAGCTGGAGCCGGTCGCGACGACGGACGACGGCGAGGGCCGTCGCACGGCCGAGAACACTTCGGACGACGAAGCGCGCGCGGCCGCGGCCGCGGCCGCTGCCCTGGCGGGCGAGGAGGCTCGTGGGAACGGGGGCCTGGAGGGGCGCCTGACGCTGGGCGACGGCGTCACGGCCCTGCCGGCGACCGTGCGCGTCTGGGTCAAGCCGATGGTCGACCTGCCGCGCGTCGCGGACCCGCGCGGGCACGACGTACCGATCGTCCTGGCGGCGGACTCCGCGGCGTCGGGGACGTTCGTGGTGAGCGGCGCGCTTCGCACCGCGATGGCATTCGGCACGAGCGAGGTCCTTGTGCAGCTCGAGGCGGACGGAGCAGCCCCCGCCCGGCTCGTCGTGGACTTCGACGAGATCCGCGCTGGAGCGGTCGCGTTCGAGCTGACGCCCGGCGTCTCGCTCCAGGGGTTCGTGACGGACGAGCGCACGGGGACGCCGGTAGCTGGCGCCGTCGTCGCGGTGGCCGACCAGCTCCCGATGGACGGTCTTCCTGCTGCTCCGTCCGCGGACGACGACCTCCCCGAGCCGGTCACGATGACGGACGCGAACGGGGCGTTCGTGCTCGAACACGTCGCCCTCGAGCCCAAGGTCCAGGTCCGCGCGTCCGCCGTCGGCTTCGCCGCGACGACGGTCGACGTCCGGCTCGGCGGGCGGTCGAACGAGCCGGTCCAGCTGGCGCTGAAGCAAGGCGGTGCCGTCAAGGGCGTGGTCGAACGAAGCGACGGCACGCGCTGGGCGAATGCGCTCGTCGTCGCATCGGCGCAGGTCGTCGAGCCGACCGCGCGCGTCCGGCCGCCGATGACGTTCGGTCTCGGATTCACCGACGCAGCCGGCAGCTACAGGATCGAGGACCTTCCGGCCGGTCCGTACGTGGTTTTGCTGATCGGGGACCCCGCGACGCGACAGGACGGTCCGAAGGGATTCCAGCAGGCGCAGCTCGCGGGCACCGAAGAGGTCACCATCGACTTCCTCGCCCAGGGGAGCGCCGACGGGCCGTCGTTCGACGGAACGCTGCGGCTCCGCGATGGCTCACCGGCGACCGGCGTCACGCTGACGCTGATGGGCGTCGACGCGGGCACGACCTCGCGCACGGACTGGCGCGCGACCGAGACCGACGAGGACGGCCGGTTCGTCTTCGCCGACATCGAGCGCGGCTCGTACGTGCTGCACCGCGCCACGAAGAGCTTCCGCCGCATGGAGCTCGTCTGGAGCGGCACGATCGACGGGCCGATCGAGCGCGACATCACGCTGCCACCGGGCGACTGGACGATCGTCTGCCGCGGTGAGCGGGACCGCGAGCCGCGGCCCGGCTCCTGGGTGTTCCTGGAGCTCGAGTCGCGCGACCTCGGCGGCTGGATCTACGCCGGACTGTCCCAGGCCGACGAGGCCGGCGCCGCGCACTTCCCCGAGCTGCCCCCGGGCCGGTACCGCGCCGTCGTGTCCGGCCTCGGCGAGGAGAGCGGGCACAGGATGCTGGAGCCGATCGACCTCCTGCCCGGGGTCCCGACAACGACGGTGGCGGAGGTCCCGGACGGGAGCAGCCTCTGGGTCCGGGTCGTGGACGCGGCGAGCGGCGAGCCGATCGAGGACGCGCGGGTCCAGGTGCGCGACGCGAACAACCTCGTCGTGCCCCAGCCGGACACGCCCAAGACGGACCCGCGCGGCCTCGCGCGCAGCTTCTCGGTCACCTACGGCGTCGTCGACGTGATCGTGCGCACGGACGAGTACCCCGAGCGGGTCGTCGAGCTGGAGTTCGGGCCCGGGAGCCCGGGGACCGCGGACGAGCCCCTCGAGGTGGCGCTCGATCGAGGCGCCTCCGACGGAGACTGACTGCCGGCGCTGACTGGGGGCGCTGACTGGGGGCGCTGATGGCGGATCGGGATTCCCGCGGATTCCGCGAAGGGACGGCCCGGACGGGCCCACCAAGCCCGCGTCGCAGCCGAGCGACGACGTCCGACACCCTGCTCCCGACGCAAGATGAACGCACCGACCGCCGCCGTCCTCTCCTCCTTCGCCCTCGGAGTCGCGGGCGTGTCGACCTACCTCGCCCTCGCCCCCGGCGGCGCGGCGCCCTCCGCGAGCGCGGCCGAGACCACGGTCGTTCGCACCGGCGGCGAGTCCGATCTGGAGGCCAGCGTGCGTGAGCTCCGCGACGCGGTGTCCGACCTGGAGGCGCGGCTCGCCACGGCGACCGCGGCACCGCGCACGTCGATGCAGCTCGACGAGGACGCGATCGCCCGCGCGGTCGCGGCCTACATGGAGCAGAACGGTGCGGTCGCCCTCGCGGAGCCCGCGCGGCTCGAGGACGGCGTCCAGGTGGCGTCGGCGGAGGACGCGTTCGCGCTGCTGGCCGACGCGGGCGGCGTACGGCGGACCGAGCTCTGGAAGGAGATCGTCGAGAAGGGCCTCGACGACGAGGTCATCGCGCTCTTCGAGGCCGCGGCCGAGGCGAACCCGAACGACCCCGAGACGCAGCTCGCGCTGGGCGAGGCGTACCTCGGCCTGACCCAGGAAGCCGGCGCGAGCCCGCTGGCGGGCAAGTACGCGACCCTCGCCGACGAGGCGCTCGATCGCGCGCTGGAGGCCGACCCCCAGCACTGGGATGCGCGCTTCACGAAGGCGACCGCGCTCAGCTTCTGGCCGCCGGTCTTCGGCAAGCAGGCCGCGGCGATCCAGCAGTTCGAGACGCTCGTGTCCCAGCAAGCGGGCATGGCGCCGACCTCGCGCCATGCGGACACGCACCTGCTGCTCGGCAACATGTACCAGCAGACGGGCCAGATGGACAAGGCCATCAAGGCGTGGCAGCAGGGCCTGGAGCTCTTCCCCGACCACGGCGACCTGGCGGCCCAGATCGCGCTCGCAACGGGCAACGGGGGCGGGTACTGAGCGCCCACGATCGTCCGGTGACGCAACGGGCGCGCCCGCGCGATGCGGTTCCAACACCTGCGACCGAACGTCCGGGGCCCGCGCCGTTTGCATCAACGCATCGACG
>JBCDGE010000127.1:0-20272 GCA_038757895.1 Planctomycetota bacterium
CAGGACGGCGACCCACGTCTCTGCGTCGACGCTCGCGAGCTCGTCGGCCCGCATCTCGTCCCAGCGCTTCGTCACCCCGAGAGACTAACGCTCGCGAGGTCGAGCACGGAGTCGACCACCTCGTCGACGAGGCGCTCGTCGCGCTCCAGGGCCGTCTGCTCCAGCGCCCAGCGGGACGAGCGGTCGTTCCTGCGGAGCAGGAGGCGAGCCCGGGGCGAAATCGTGCCGTCCGCGCGGAGGGCGGCGGGGATCGCGAGGTCGAGCGACGCGACGTCGCCGATGACCACGTCGGGGTCGAGGTCCGCGACGACATCGCGGTAGAATGGCCGGTCGAGATACACGCGGCGTCCGTGGACCTCTCGCGAGGGCTCCCCGGACTCGATCCACCACTTGCGCGCGTCGCCGACGAATCGGACGCCGTCGCCCTCGTCCACGCCCGCCTCCGCAAACATCTCGGCGAGCTTCCACGTGGGCGAGTTCGATACGACGACGAGGTCGTCGCCGCGCGCGCGGAGCGCCTGGCACAGCTCCCGCGCGCCGTCGACGAGGGAGTGCCCGCGCGCGGCGCGGAACGCCTTCATCGCGGGGTCGAACTGCACGTTGCCGAAGGCTTCGACGGTCTCGTAGCCGCCGCAGCGCAGACCCTCCCGCCAGGCGTCCGCCTGCGGGTGCTCGCCGACGTCGTCGAGCCAGCGCGAGACCGCGCCCGTCGCGAGGAGCTCGTCCTCATCCACGAAGGCGGTCAGGAAGCCGCGCGGCCACCAGCCGTGCTCGTCGGGGCGCTCGAGCGTGGCGGCGAGGAAGTCGGCGAAGTCGGCCTCGGCCTGCTCGGGCGTGCGGCCGACGAGCGGCGCCGCGACGTGGGCGTAGTGGCGCTGGATCGCACGGGCCTCGTCGGCCTGATCGGTCCAGACGCCATCGAAGTCGGAGAGGATGCGCACGCCGCGGGTTCGCGCGTTCGGGCCGCGCAGACGCGCACGATCCTGCCCGAGGGCGGGTCGGGGCGGTGACCTCGTCGCTACGATCTCGGCGTGACGGAGCACGACGCGCCCCAGAATCCGCCGCCGGGTCCCCAGCCGGGTCCGCCGCCGCGGCGCCCGGTGAGCGTCGCGGGCCCCGGCCAGGTCGCCCTCGTGCTGGTCGCCGTCGTGACCGGGATCTGGGCGATCAAGGCCGCGAAGGCGTTCCTGATCCCGCTCGTCCTGGCGACGTTCGCGTTCCTGCTCGTCGGCGCGCTCGACCGCGTCTGGGGCCGGCTGCGGATCGGCGAGCACCGGCTGCCGAAGCCGATCGCGACGGTCCTGTCGGCCGCCTTCATCACGGCCGTCGGGCTCGGGATGGTCCAGCTCGTCGCGGACAACGCGACGCTCGTCGCCAAGGCCGCGCCCGGATACCAGGCGCGTCTGACGGAGCTCCAGGACGACTTCGCGGACTGGATCAAGTTCTGGGAGGAGGAGCCCGGGGACGAGCCGGATGCGGCCGATGCCGCCGAGGGTGGCCAGGAGGATGACTCGGAGGATGACCCGGAGGCAGAGGAGGCTCCGCAGGAGGTCGTCGAGGCTCCGGACGAGGACGCGCCGAATGGGCTGGCGCCGGGGGCCGACACCGTCCCGGAGGTCGGGCTGCTCGATCGCCTCGTCGCGAAGATCAACGTGGTCGGGCTCGCGACGAGCCTCGCGTCCGGGCTCGCGAGCCTCGTCGGCAACGGCGCGCTCGTTCTGGTCTACCTCTTCTTCCTGCTGCTGGAACGTCCGTTCTTCGAGCGCAAGCTGCGCGCGATGATCCCGGACGAGCGCCGCCGCGGGGAGGTGGTCGCGATGCTTGGACGGATCGATCGCGACGTCAGCGCCTACATCGGCCTGAAGACGCTGGTCAGCCTGATGACCGCGCTACCCTCCTACGCGATCCTGCGCTGGGTGGGCGTGGACTTCGCGGAGTTCTGGGCGCTCGTGATCTTCATCCTGAACTTCATCCCGAACATCGGCTCGGCCATTGCCACGCTCCTGCCGTCCCTGATCGCCCTCGTCCAGTTCCCGACGATGGGCCCGTTCCTGAGCGTCCTGCTCGGCGTGCTCGCGGTGCAGCTCTTCGTCGCGAACGTGATCGAGCCGAACGTGCTCAGCCGTCGGCTGAACATGAGCCCGCTCGTCGTCATCGTGGCCCTCGTCGGCTGGAGCCTCCTGTGGGGCGTCCCCGGCGCGTTCCTGTGCGTACCGATGACGAACATCCTCCTGCTCGTGCTCGCGAACCTCCGCTCGACGCGGTGGATCGGCGTGCTGCTCTCGCGCGACGGCCACGTCGCCGACCCGCACGCCCCATGACCGCGCGCGAGGACGTCCAGATCCGCGTCCCCCACCAGGGCGCCGAGCACGTCGGCGGGCGGATCGACCTCCCGGACGGTGACCCGCGCGCCGTCTACGTGCTCGCCCACGGGTCCGGCGCGCCGATGACCTCCGACTTCCTGGAGAGCGTCGCGCCGCGGATCGCCGCAGCGGCAGGGATCGCCGTCGTCCGGTTCAACTACGCGTACGCCGAGAAGATGGCGCGAACGGGGCGCACGACGCCGCCCGAGCGACGCCCCGCGCTGGAGGCGGTGCACGGCGCCGCCCTCGAGTACGCGCGGACGCGCTTCGACGGGCTCCCGCTCTTCGCGGGCGGGAAGTCGCTCGGTGGACGGATCGCGAGCCTCATGGCCGCCGACGGCACGCCGATGGACGGGCTCGTCTTCCTCGGCTATCCGCTCCATCCGACGGGCAAGAAGGACCGCCTGCGCACGGACCACTTCCCCGGGCTCGGCGTCCCGACGCTCTTCGTCCAGGGAACGCGCGACGCGCTCGCGGACCTCGACCTGCTGCACCCGGCGCTCGAGACGTACGCGGGCCCCACGAAGCTGCACGTCGTGGAGGGAGCGGACCACTCCTTCGCCGTGCTACGCCGGAGCGGACGCGAGCCGGAGGACGTGCTGGAGGAGATCGCGGGCGCGGTGGCAGACTGGGTCGGCGCGCGTATGGGTTGACGGGCGTATGGGTTGACGGGCGTATGGGGCGGCATGCGGCCGAAATCGCAGAGCTGGTCTAAGCTGCGATCTCACCTGTCCCTGCGTCCCTCAACCCCGATCACGATGCGTATGGTCCGTCACGCGGCGACCCTCCTCGCTGCCAGCTTCCCTCTCTCCGTTGCGGCGTCCGCCGACGTCATCATCAGCAATTTCAGCGCCGGGCTCGGAACCGGCACAGTCTTCGGCATCAACGCCTTCACGCAGTACAAGGCGTTCGGATTCACGATGCCGGCGACGCCGTACGTGCTCGACGACGTTGTCCTGAGCCTCAACGTCACCGATCCGGCCGCGAACCCGGTCCTGGAAGTGTGGTCGGACGCGGGCGGCTCGCCCGGCGTGCCGCTCTTCCAGCTCGACACCCCGGGCGCCCTCGGCGGCCAGATGGACTACGTGTTCCCGGCGTCGAGCCAGTTCGTGCTGAGCGCGAGCACGTCGTACTGGATCTACCTGGTCTCCGATCCGGTGGCCGGTCCCGAGTTCTTCTGGGACGGCAGCTCGCCGGCGACCCTGCCGAGCGGCGTGGCCACCGCCCTCAACTACGAGTTCAACGGCAACCCGAGCTCGTTCTTCAACCGCCTGGAGATCAACGGCACGCCCGGAATGGGCACGCTGGGCACCGCGTACTGCGATCCCGCCGTGCCGAACTCGACGGGCGCGAGCGGCGTCCTGGAGGCGGACGGGAGCGCGTTCGTGTCCGACAACGACGTGACGCTGATGGCGAGCGACCTGCCCCCCAACGCCTTCGGCTTCTTCCTCGCGAGCCGCGCCCAGGGCTTCGTCGCCATGCCGGGCGGTAGCCAGGGCAACCTCTGCCTCTCGGGACAGATCGGCCGCTACGTCGGACCGGGGCAGATCCAGAACTCCGGACCGGCCGGCGCGTTCCAGCTGACGATCGACCTCACGATGGTCCCGCAGCCGATGGGATTCGTCTCGGTGATGCCCGGTCAGGACTGGAACTTCCAGGCCTGGCACCGTGACGCGGTCATGGGCAATGCGACCTCGAACTTCACGAACGGGCTCGAGATCAGCTTCATGTGACGATCACCCGGGGTCCCTCGGGGCCCGGTGAGACCGACGGAGGTCGTTCGCCCGCGGGCGGGCGGCCTCCGTGACGTTCGGGCGGGCGATCCGGGGCGGCGGTCAGCCGCTGACGGTCGCGCTCACCGGAGCGCCGACGCGCGACCAGTAGACGCTGGAGCCGCCGCCCGGGCGCACCGGCCTGCGGCGCGGCGCCTCGGGCTCCACGCAGTCGCTCAGGTCGTCCGGGCACGGGGCGGGGACCGAAAGGGGACCCTGGAGGGCAGCCGGCGTGACGTGCTCGACGTGCCAGGCGGGGGTCGGCTGGAGGGTGTCCAGGCCGCACTCGGGGGTGCAGGTGACCGCCGCGGGCTCCGCGGCCAGCGGCTGCGGGGTCGCCGCGTGCACGACGCTTCCGCTGTCCATGAACGCGTCGACGGTCCAGACCGTTCCACCGAGCACGAGACCCACGACCGCCAGAAGGCCAGCGCCGCTCTCGGCGCGCAGGGCGGGATCGTTCGGGACTCGGGAATCTGTCATCTCGGGGAGGGGTTCGTGCCGGGGCTACGCACGGAGGAAGCGTTCACGACCATTTTCTTCCGCAGTGCGAGGGCGTTCCTTGCACTCATTCCCGAAGAGAGACGCAAATACTTCCGACACAACAGCTTACACCACCAAGACCTGGGAGAGCTCCGCGCGCCCCTCGATCCCGCCCGGGGACCGGCCATGCTGGCTCCGATGGGGACCGAACGGACCCGAGCCCTCCAGCGCGTCATCCTGGCCGAGGGGGCGGCGAACGCCCTCACCGCGGTCGCGAAGCTCGGTGTGGGCCTGTCCTCGGGCTCGCTGGCGCTGCTGTCGGACTGCCTCCATTCGGGGGCCGACCTGGCCAACAACGTGCTCGCGTGGAAGACCGTCAGCATCGCGGAGGCTCCCCCCGACCCCGAGCACCCCTACGGCCACGCCAAGTTCGAGTCGCTGGCGGTGTTCGCCCTCGGGGTCCTGATGGCGGTCCTCGCCGTCGAGATCGTCCTCGGAGCGGTCCAGCGCTCGGAGACGGGCGAGCTCAGCTCCTCCGCCCTGGAGGTCGCGATCATCGTGGGCGCCCTCGCGCTCCAGCTCGGCGTGGCGGCCTGGCAGGCCGCGAAGGCGCGTGCGCTGGACTCCGAGCTCCTGCGCGCAGATGCGGCGCACACCCTCGTCGACTCGATGACGACCGTCGGGGCGCTCGCGGGCTGGCAGCTCGCCGTGCACGGGCTCGGGTGGCTCGACCCGACGATCGCCGTCGTGATCGCCGCCCTCGTCGTCGGGCTGGCGTACCGCCTCTTCCGGCGCGCGATCCCGATCCTCGTGGACGGCTCGGCCGTGGACCCGGACGAGCTACGCGCCGCCGTGGCGAGCGTTCCGGGCGTCGCCGGCGTCGGGCTCGCCCGGAGCCGCTGGGACGGACGCTCCCGAGTCGCCGACGTGACGATCCGCGTCGCCCCGCACCTCGACACGATCGCCGCCCACGAGGTCGCGAACGCGGTCGAGCGGCGGCTCGCCGACCAGCACGCGATCCACGAGACGGTCGTCCACGTCGAGCCCGCGGGCCCGCACGAGAACGACGCTCAGGACGCCTGAGCAGAGCTCAGGAGCGGAGCCAGGACTCCCAGGCGTCGAAGGACGAGTCGCGGCCGAGGAACGTCCGCACGAGGTCCTTCGCGTCGTCCGCGCCGCCGCGGGCAAGGACCGCGTCGCGGTAGCGTCGCGCGAGCTCGGAGCTCATGAGGTCGTCCTCGAACTGCCCGAAGAAGTCCTTCGAGATCACGAGCGACCACATGTACGTGTAGTAGTTCGACGAGTAGCTGTGGAGGTGCCCGAACGCGCACTCCATCGCCGTGCCCGGGACCTTCTCGAACAGCGTCCGGTCGCGCTGCAGGCCCTCGAGGACCGCCGCGGGGTCGACGCCGTCGGGGCTGCGGTCGTAGAGCGTGAGCGAGAACAGCGCGTAGAGCATCTGCCCCATCACGCCGAGGCCCTTGCCGTACTCCTCGGCCGCGCGCAGGCGCTCGACGAGATCGGACGGGATCGCCTCGCCGGTCTCGTGGTGCGTCGCGAAGCGCTGGAGCACGCTGACGCTCCACGCCCACTCCTCGTAGAGCTGCGACGGGACCTCGACGAAGTCCCACTCGCAGGCGATCCCGGCGAAGCCGTGGAAGCGCTGGACCGAGAAGAGGTGGTGCAGCAGGTGCCCGAACTCGTGGAAGAACGTCGTGACCTGGTCGTGCAGGAGCAGCGCGGGGTCCGAGTCCGTAGGCTCGGGGAAGTTGCACACGAGCGCGGCCTCGGGCAGCGCACCGCCGCGGACGCCGCTGCGGATCCCGAACATCGCGGCGTGCTTGTACTTGCCCTCCCGCGGGAACATGTCCAGGTAGAAGCGCGCGACGCGCTCGCCGCCCTCGAACACGTCGTACGTCTCGACGGACTCGTGCCACGCCTCGGAGTCCTCGGCGCGCTGGATCTCGACCCCGAAGAGCGTCTCGGTCGTCGCGAGGACGCCGTCGCACACCCTCCGGTACGAGAAGTACGGCCGGACGGACTGCGAGTCGAACGCGTGCTTGCGTCGCTTGACCCGCTCCATCAGGTAGCGCGACTGCCACGGCTGGACGCGCTCGGCGTCGGGCTGGAGCGTACGCAGCTCGTCCAGGAGCTCGGCGTATTCGGCCTCCCCCACCGGGCGTGCGAGGTCGGACACTCGCTCGGCGAACGAGCGCGCGGCGTCGGCCGAGCCGACCATCTTGTCCTCGGAGGCCCAGTGCGCCCAGTGCTCGTAGCCGAGCGTGGTCGCGATCTCATGCCGTTTGCCGAGGAGCTTCCCGAGGACGTCGGCGTTCTGCGGATAGGCGCGGAGGTTGTACTCGACGTAGTAGTCGCGCCGGACGTCGTCGCGCTCGGCGTAGAGCAGGACGGGGAGGAAGTCGGTCGGGTCGGTCGAGAGCGTGACCGAGCCGTCGTCGTCCTCGGGGTGCGAGGCGAGGAAGTCCTCAGGCAGGCCGGCGAGCGCTGCGTGCCCGTCGTCCAGCCGCAGCGTGCGGCCGCCCGTCATGATGTTGCGGTCGAACTCCTGGCCGATCTGGACGAGCTCCTCCTGGAGCCGACGGATCGTGTCGCGCGTCGCGTCGTCCTTGTCGACGCCGCTGCGGTGGTAGTCGCGCAGGGTGTGCTCGACGTAGCGCTTGACGTCCGGGTCCGCGCCCTCGGGAACGGCGAGTCGCGCGAAGCGGTCGTACGCGCCGCGGTGCAGGCTGAGCGTCGTCGAGAACGCGGCGACTCGCTGGCTCGCGTCCTCGGCGGCCTCGCGGACGGACTCGTCGGGGTGTACGGCCGCGAAGAGCTCGGAGAGGCCTCCGACCTCCCCGACCTCGGTGCCGATCCCGTCGAAGAGCGCGCAGACCTCGTGGGCGGCGGCGTCCTCGGGAAGCAGGAGCAGGGCGTCGAGGCGCGCCTCGGCAGCGCGCAGTCGTTCGTCGGTGAGCTGCTCGAACGAGGAGCTGTCGTGGTTCGTCATCGGCGGTCCTTCCGCTGTGCGTAGCGGTACAAGGCGTCGACCTGGCGGTGGAAGTCGTGCTCGACGAGGTCGCCCATGGGCGCCTTGAAGTAGCAGGACAGGTGATCGAGGACGCCGCCCTCGCCGTCGCGCTGCGCGAGGTCCGTCAGGCGCGCGAGGTCGATGATGAGCGGCGCGGCGAGCGCGGAGTCGCTGCCGGCCCAGGTGAACTGCAGCGACATCTTCGCCCCGAGGAAGCCCTCGAAGTGCACGAAGTCCATCGCCGTCTTCCAGTCGCCGAGGGACGGGACGTAGTCGATCCCGACGCGTGTCGAGAGGCGGTCCGAGCCGCTGTCCAGGATCGAGCGCAGTGCATCGTCCTTGGTGCGGAGCTTCGCCTCCTTGTGCGTCGGGTCGCGGAGCACCTCTCCGTCGCGGTTCCCGAGCATGTTGTAGCCCTGCCACGCGAGCACGCTGAGCGCTCGCGCGCGGAACATCGGCGCCAGCGCCGTCTTCACGAGCGTCTCGCCGGTCTTGCCGTCGCTGCCCGCGACCGGCACGCCGCGCGACGTGGCGAGCTCGACGAGCGCAGGCACGGCGGCGCCGAGGCTCGGGGTGAAGTTGACGAAGGGTCGGTCCGAGCCGAGCGCGGCGTAGGCGTAGAGCAGCGACGCGGGCTGGGCGACCTCGGCGTCGAGCGCGGCCTCGAACGTCTCCAGCGACCGCCATGCCTCCTGGGCGGCGAAGCTGGCCTCCGTGCTCGCGACGTGGACGACGACGACGCGCTCGAGGTCGTGCTCGGACTGGAACGCGTCGAGGTCGGCGCGCAGGGCGGCGATCTGCTGGCGCGGCGGGAGGCTGCCCAGGTCCGCGGCGCGCGGGTCGAGGTCGGCGAACCCCGTGTCGGCCGCGTCGAGCACGCCGGGCCGGATCGCGGCCTCGAACGCCGCCGCTCCGTCGCTCGCCGCCGCGACGAGGTCGGCGGGGAGGACGCCGGCCGCCACGAGCTCGCCGGCGGACGCCGAGAGGTCGCGCAGGCAGACGTCGTGCCCGCCGAGGACGATGTCCTCGAGGGGCACGAGGTCGAGGCCGTCGAGCGGCGGAGCCTCGGTCGGAAGTCCGACGGGCGGAACGAGCCCTCGCCGCAGGCCCTCGATGCCGTAGGCGACACAGGTCGAGATCGCACCGCGCGCGCCGACGAGCCAGAGGCCGGTCCGGCCGGGTGCGGGCGTCGCGCCACGGGCGGTTCGGGGGTCGCCTCGGCGGTCGGGGTCGGGGCTCAAGGGTGGCTCTCGGGGTCTGGGGACGGCGAAACGAGCGGGAGATTGTGAACGATCCGTCCACCCGCGTCCCGCGGGAGAGGCCTCATTTGCGCGACTTCGACGCCTGCGGGACCGTCCCCCGGCGCTCCGCCCAGCGGCGCACCAGGCCGTCGTCGTGGGGAGCCCACCAGCGCACCTCGCCCACCGTGCGGGTCTCGGCCGGGCCGTCGGCCGGGCCGTCGGATCGGACGCCAGCGGCGGCGCCGGCCGACGCGTCGGCCTCTCGATCGTCCGGTCCGACGGACGCGGGCTCGTCCGCAGCGCCACCGGCCTGTCCGGGCGGGGCTTCCGTGCCGCCGTCCGCGCGACCCGCACCGTCGCCCGTCGCAGCGGGGTCCGCCTCGGTGCCGGTCGCGCCGTGACCCCGGTCCTCAGTACCCCGGTCCTCGGCGCGCGCGACGCCCTCCCCCGCCGACTGGAACTCGCCGGGCGGAGTCTCGCCCGATGCCGTCGACGCTCCATCCTCGTCGCCGGAGGGAGCGTCGTCCGCCGCGTCCGCTTCCGAGGCGCCGGATTCCGCGGCCGCGGGATCGCCCTCCGGCTCTCCGTCGATGTCGATCGACGCGGCCTCGGCGAGCGCCGCGGCGCGCGCGAGCTCCTCGGCGAGGTCGGACCCCGGCGGCGCCTCGCGGGCGAGCCGGTCGAGTTCCTCCGCGATGTCGGCCATCTCGCGCCTATGCTCGTCCTGCGACGACGACGCCGCCGCGGAGGCCGCCTGCGCCGCGACCTGCTGGATGTCCCCGCGACCGGGCTCGGACATCGCCGAAGCTTCGTCGCGCGCGATCCGCTCCAGCGCGGACGCGAGCCCGATCGAGCGCGCCGCGCCCGAGGACGCGAGCCGGTCCGCGGCCTCGCGCGCGTGGACGGCGGCGACGAGCGCCGCGAGGGCGAGCATCGGGAGGACGACGAAGCCCAGCGCGTGGGGCGTCGCGGCCTCCAGCGCGTCGCGCCGGCGGATCCGCTCGGCGAGCCGGGCGGCGCCGAGCTGGCCCACGCGCGAGTCGGGCCGATCGCGCTCGGTCTCGTAGGCAGCGACGTACGCGCCGCCGAGCCGAAGCTCGCGGTCGATCCGGCGCGCGATCGTCGCCGTCGCGACCGACCGCGAGAGCCGCCACCCGAAGTACGCCATGGACCCGACGACGACGGCGAGGAGGAGCGCGTCCGGGTCGCCGATCGACGAACCGCTGCGCACTGCGCACGTGAGGACGAGAACGGCGGACGCGAGCCCACCGCACAGCGCGCGTGCCATGTGTGCCTGGCGCGCGCGCGCCGCGACGAAGCGCGTCAGCGAGCCGATCGCCCGCGCGGGCGAGCGTCCCCCGTCGCGGGGGGAACGGCCTTCGCGGGAGGAGCTCACCGCCCCGGCTGGTCCTCCTCGGTGTCCTCAGGATCCTCGACGAACGGGATCGCCTCGCGGAGCGACGGCGGCACACCGTCGAGCTCGCGCGTCGAGACGATCAGGAGGACCTCGCTCCCGCGATCAGGGACGAGCCAGACGTTCGGCCGCCACGCGGTCTGCGACGTGCACTCGGGCAGTGCCGTGGTCATGAGCGTGTCGCCCTGGCTGAAGAACGAGATGCAGACGAGGTTGCCCGTGGCGGTCGCGGCGAACACCTCGCCCTCCCCCTTGTTCCGCCCCGGCACCATGCGCGACCCCAGCCACACCCAGCCGTGCCGACGCATGGTCCGGCCGCGGGCGAGGTCGAGTACGAGGTCCTCGATCCGGTGGAAGAAGAGCGTCTCACCCTGCAGCGCGCCCGTGTCGGCGTCGGCGGGGCCCGCGGCTTCGCGCCAGGTCGCGTAGACGTAGATCGGCTCGCCGGTCGGGAGGACGACGTCGTGCGTCCGCACCCCCGCCCGGACCTCCTCGCGGGTCGGCGGCGGGTCCTTCGGGACGAACTCCACGTTGTTGCCGGGCAGTGCCCCGACCGCGAGCACCGCCGTTGCCAGCACCTCCGGATCGACGTCGGTCGCGAAGAGCGACTCGTGCATGGCGCCGTTCGGCGACACGAGCAGGTACTCCAGCAGCTCGTTCAGGATCTCGACGCGCGCCGAGAAGGCGACCGCTCCCGCGTCACGGTCCATTCGGATCCCTGCGGCGCCGAATGCGGCGACCAGCGCTGCGTCGTCCGCCGCCGACGACGGAGGATCCTGCGTCGGAGGGAGCTCCTGTGCGGGGGGGCCGGATGCGCTCGACCCCGGATCCCCGGCGAGCGTCACGGCGAGGAGCCCCGCGCCCGCGAGGCCCGCGAGGGACCACCGGAGCGCCGTTCCGTGGCGTTGGTAGACGTGCATACGCGTGCGAACGTAGCCCATCGCCGGCGGTTCGCTCGAATCCGTGCCGGTCTTTCCGCGGCGCGAGGCGTAGTCTCTCCGGCGGACCGGCATGCTCGACGGATGGACGATCGCGGGGCTCCTGTACGCCCTCTTCGAGATCAGCGGCGTGCTCTCCGCGATGCACGTCCTGATGCACGGTCGGACGCCGCAGGGGGCGATCGCCTGGCTGCTGTTCCTGCTCGCGATCCCGCCGCTCGCGGTCCCGCTCTACTGGATCTTCGGGCCGCGCAAGTACGCGAACTACGTCGACTCGCGGCTCAAGGCGGACACCCCTTTCGACCCGGTGGTCGACCATCTGCGCGAGGCCGGCGAGCCGTTCATCGTCGACCTCGAGGAAGGCCAGCAGGGTCTCCGGGGGTCGGGGCTCGTCTCGCTGGAGCGGCTCGTGAGGGTGCCCTTCCTCGACCACAACGATGTCGAGCTGCTCATCGACGGCACGGCGACGTTCGACGCGATCTTCGAGGCGATCGACGGGGCGCAGGACTACGTGCTCCTGCAGTTCTTCATCGTCAAGGCGGACGACATCGGCAAGAAGCTCGCGGCGCACCTGATCGCGGCGCGCGAGCGCGGCGTGCGGGTGTACTTCCTGTTCGACGAGATCGGGAGCCGCAAGCTCAGCGCTTCGTACCTCCGCGAGCTACGCGGCGCCGGCGCGGAGGTGAAGGCGTTCTCGACGACGCGCCAGTCGCACCGCCTCCAGCTCAACTTCCGCAACCACCGCAAGATCGTCGTCGCGGACGGGCGCGTGGCGCTCACCGGCGGCATCAACGTCGGCGACGAGTACCTCGGGCATCACCAACGGCTCTCTCCGTGGCGCGACACGTTCGTGCGCGTGACGGGCCCTGCCGTGCAGGTCATCCAGCTCTCGTTCCTGGAGGACTGGCACTGGGCGACGGACGAGATCCCCGAGTGGAACTGGGATCCGGCGGCGGCGCCGTCGGGTCGGAACCGATCCGTGCTCGTCCTGCCCACCGGTCCCGCCGATCCGATGGAGACGTGCAGCCTCGTCTTCGTCGGTCTGATCCACGGAGCGCGGGAGCGCCTGTGGATCGCGACGCCGTACTTCGTCTTCGACTCCCAGGTCACGACCGCGCTCCAGGTCGCCGCGCTGCGCGGCGTCGACGTCCGCATCATCGTCCCGGGGATCGGCGACCACCGCTCGACCTTCTTCGCCGGGTGGTCGTACTACGACGAGGTGCTGGAGAGCGGCGCCCGGATCCTGAAGTACGGCGACGGATTCCCGCACCAGAAGGTCGTCCTCGTCGACGATTCGATCGCGATGGTCGGCTCGGCGAACCTCGACAACCGCTCGATGCGGCTGAACTTCGAGCTCGGGGTCCTCGTCGAGGACCGGGACTTCGCGTCCGAGGTCGAGGCGATGCTCCAGGCGGACCTCGATCGCTCGACCGACGTGCGGCGCGACGAATTCGGCCGCAAGAGCTTCTTCTTCCGCCTGACGGCACGCTTCGCGCGCCTGTTCGCTCCGATCCTGTAAGGCGCTCCGCGGGGCGCTCATCTGGGCGCTGACCGGCGCGCGCCGCGGGGCTATCCTCGGCGCGCGCCCGCGTGCCGCGGCGCCTCCAGCTCCCTTCCTCCAGCTCCCATGCAAATCGTCCTCGCTTCGGCCGCCGCCGCGCTCTCCTCGATCGCGTTCGTCCTGGCGCCCACGACCGACTCCACCCTCGCGACCCAGGACGACGCGGTCCCCGTCTTCGAGGACGGCCAGGCCCAGGAGGTCGAGGCCTTCAAGAGCCGGAAGGGTTGGGTGACCGAGTACCTGTGGGTCGAGACGGAGTTCGACTCCGACGGCGACGGGATGCTCGACCGGATGTTCGTCGACGTGACGCGTCCGGGCCAGACCGAGTCCGCCGGGCTCAAGGTCCCCGTCGTGTATGAGACGAGCCCGTACTACTGGGGCGTCTCCGGCGCCGACGCGAGCTTCTTCTGGGACCCGGTCCACGAGATCGGCAGCTCGCCGCCCGTGCGCCCCCACCCGCCCGAGATCAAGCGGCCCAAGTTCCGCCCGTACAACTCGAAGTCCTACGTGAAGACCTTCGTGCCGCGCGGATTCGCCGTCGTGCACTCGGCGTCTCCGGGCACGGGCTACAGCCAGGGCTGCCCGACGGTCGGCGGCGACAACGAGTCGCTGGCGCCGAAGGCGGTCATCGACTGGCTGAACGGTCGCGCCAAGGGATTCAAGACCGCCGACGGGAACGAGGAGATCGTCGCCGACTGGTGCACGGGCAAGGTCGGCATGATCGGCACGTCGTACAACGGCACGCTCCCGCTCGCCGCGGCGACGACCGGCGTCGAGGGCCTGGAGGCGATCATCCCGGTCGCGCCGAACACGTCGTACTACCACTACTACCGCTCGTACGGCCTCGTGAGGCACCCGGGCGGATACATGGGCGAGGACATCGACGTCCTGTACGACTTCATCCACAGCGGCGAGCCCGACCGACGCGACTGGTGCAACGAGAACGTGCGCGACGAGGTCCTCGACGCGCAGCTCGACAGGATCTCGGGCGACTACAACGAGTTCTGGTCCGGGCGCGACTACCTGAACAAGCTGTCCGGCGTGAAGTGCGCGGTGCTGATGGCGCACGCGTTCAACGACTGGAACGTGATGCCCGAACACAGCGTGCGCATCTACGAGGCGCTCAAGGCCCAGGGCAACCCGGTGATGTGCTACTTCCACCAGGGAGGTCACGGCGGCGATCCGCCGTTCCGCCTGGTCAACATGTGGTTCACGCGGTACCTCCACGGCGTCGAGAACGACGTCGAGAAGGAGCCTCGTGCCTGGGTCACGCGCGAGGGCGTCAGGCGGACCGAGCCGACGCCCTACGCGGACTACCCGAACCCCGACGCGAGCCCGGTCGTGCTCTACCCGAACGGGAACGGCAACGAGGTCGGCACGCTGGAGTTCGTGCGCTGCAAGGGCGAGTACACCGTCACGGACGAGCCGACGACCAAGGGCGGCAAGCACGCCCAGTCGGAGTCTTCGAAGGGCCGACTGCTGTTCGCGACCGACGAGATCGTCGAGCCGGTGCACCTCTCGGGCCACTACGACGTGACGATCCGCGTCGCGTCGAACCGTCCGGCGGCGAACCTCTCCGTGTGGCTCGTCTCGCTGCCGTGGCTCGACGGCGCGACGACGAACGAGAACCTGATCTCGCGCGGCTGGGCCGACCCGCAGAACCGTGAGTCGATCGAGGAGAGCGCCCCTCTGGCCGCCGGCGAGTTCGTGGACCTCTCGTTCCGCCTCATGCCCGACGACCAGGTCATCCCGGTCGGCGAGCGCATCGGCCTGATGATCTTCGCCACCGACCCGGAGTTCACCCTGAAGCCGCCCACGGGCACCGAGTTGACCATCGACCTCGCGGGGACGACGATCTCCCTGCCCGTCGTGGGCGGGGACGAGGCGCTCCAGCGGGCGCTGGAGGTCAAGTAGGCCCGTGTTCTCGCACCTCTCCGAGGACTGGCCCTGGATCGTCGTACCGATGATCGTCGTGGCGATCGTGTCGGTCGCGATCGTGCTCGCGTTCGCGCCGGACGACGCGCCGCTCTTTACCTACGGGCTCTAGGCCCTCACTCGAGCGGCCGCCACATGTGGACCTCGTCGATCCGGCGGTCGCCGAGGCGCATCGAGCGCGGCTCGGTCCCCCACGCGACGAACCCGGCGCGCTCGTAGACGCGCTGCGCGCCGGGCGTATCGGTGGACACCGAGAGCTGGAGCATCTCGACGCCGTCGAGGCTCCGCGCGAACTCCAGGACCGCGTCGAGGACTCGCCCGCCGAGACCCTGCCCGCGCGCAGCGGGCGTCGTGTAGACGCCCCAGACGAGCGCGCAATGGGCGCGCTTCGCGCGCGTGTTGAGCTTCAGTCCGACGACGGAGAGCAGCGCGCCTTCCTCCCCCACGGCGGCGAAGATCTCGCCCTCGGGACGCTCCATCTCCTCGCGCGCGCTCTCCGGCGTGTCGTACCAGTCCTCACCGGGGTAGCTGCCGAACGCCGCGGGCGTGTCGAGCAGCATCTCCCCGCGCAGCGCCGAGTAGGCCGCAGCGTCCTCCGGCCCGAGCTGGCGGATCCGGACGTCGCCGGTCACATGTAGCGCGCAGCGACGCCGACGTGCTCGAGGTCCTCGCGCACGAGGTCGCGGATGGCCTCGGCGAAGACGCGGATCTCGTACTGCGCGTCGTCCTTGAGGCGCTGGTCGAGGAAGTGCAGCACGCCCTGGAGCGACACCGTCCAGTACGCCTGGCTGTACAGCGTCTGCGGGAGGATCATGCGGGCGATCTCCTTGGCGACGCCGCGCGCCATGCGCGCCTCGTACCGCTCGAACGCCTCCTGGCACTCGGCGAGCATCGACTGGCGCTCGCCCTCGTGGTCGAAGTCGGGCGGAAGCTCGACGGACGCCTGCTTGCTGCCGTGCGACGTGTTCGCGCGCATGACGCCGGGCACGTAGAACTCAGGGCTCCACTTCACGTAGCGCCCCGAGACCTCGTTCCACGAGCAGCCCTTGTCGGTGTCGAACATGACGTCGAACACCTCCAGCGAGACCTCCTGGCCGTCCACCTCGTACGTCCGCCAGCCGCTGCCGACCTGGTACTTGAACGCCTGTCGGAAGACGAACAGGGGCGCCTTCCAGTGGAAGGTGTAGAAGCTGTGTCGGAAGGGCGACGTGTGCCCGTGCTCCCACAGGTACGAGGTGAGCTTGTTGTCCTTCTCGTCGAAGGAGTCCTTCTGCTTCTCGTACGAGATCCGCGCGCTGTTGACGACCTTGAGGGCGGAGTCCTGCCGCATCCGGTCGACGAGGGCGACGAAGCCGATCCCGTCGCCCAGCGCCTCGATCGCTCCCTGCGGGCGATCCGCTGTGCCGATGGTCATGGGTCCGATGATAGTCGGCCGGCGCCCTCTCTCGATGGTCCGTCGCGCGATCTCTCCGGAGCACTTCGCCGCGCCGGCGCGGCGGCCCCGCTAACCTCTGCCGGCGTGAAGACGAACAGCCCCTCCCTCCGTCGATCGATCGCCCGCTCCGCCCTGGCCGCCGGCCTCGCCCTCTGCGCCTCCGCCTGCATCGCCCTGGAGGACGAGGTCATCCCGCCCGACACGCCTGTGTCACTGTACGCGGGGTCGCAGGCACTCCGGGGCGGGTCGCTGGAAGACCTCCGGCGGACGGCGGAGAAGACCCACCCCGAGGGGACGATGAAGGTCGACGCCGTCGAAAAGGCGTCGCGGGGCGCGCGGCACGCGGTCCTGAGCCTCTACTTCAACGCCAAGCAGAAGGCGAGCGTCCACCTCCTGCCCTTCCGCGTCCGCGGCCTCGGGATCCCGGTCTCGCTGCCCGGCAAGGGCCTCGGGTCCGGGTTCATCGTCCACCCCGACGGCTACGTCCTCACGAACGCGCACGTGATCCGCAACGCGACCGACGTCCGCGCGTTCTCCTACGACGGACTGGACGTCAACGTGGAGCTGATCGCCACCGACCCGGTCTACGACCTCGCGCTGCTCAAGATCGTCGGGATGCGCGGTCCGTTCCCCTACATCCCGCTGGGTCGCTCCGAGTCGGTCGAGGTGGGCATGTGGGCGATCGCCGTCGGCAACCCGCTCGGGCTCGGCCACACGGTCAGCCTCGGCATCGTCAGCCAGACGGGCCGGCACCTCTCGGGCGTGGACCCGGAGGAGGGCCGCGAGATCTCCTATCTCCAGATGGACACGCCGATCAACCCGGGGTCGTCCGGCGGACCGCTCATCACGCTGACCGGCGCGTGCATCGGCGTGAACACGGCCGCGTTCACGGAGGCCTCGAACATCGCCTTCGCGGTCCCGACGGAGCAGATCGAGGAGTTCCTCCAGCAGGTCCTCGCGGGCGAGGGCGTCGACGAGACCGCGAAGTAGCGGCTCCTTGTGTACGCCACTAGCGCGGGCGCGCGTCGATCGCGGCCTGCAGGTCGTCGAGCGCGCCGCCCGCCTCCGCGTCGAGCCGCGCCCACGCCTCTGCGCTCCGTCGCCATGCCTCGGCGCGCTCGACCGAGCCGCCTGCCGCGAGCACGGCGCGCCCGCGGAAGATCCTGGCGAGCGCGGCCAGACGCGCCTCGCCGGAGCGCGGCGCAGAGGGGTCCGCCAAGCCGAACTGGCTCTCCAGGACCTGCCGGCGAACGCGCCCGCGTCGCACGTCGACGAGCAGCCGGGTCGCCTCCAGCGCGGCCGCGCTCCAGGCCGTCGCGTCGCGCCCCGCCAGCGGCGTGCCGGACCCGACCGCCTCTGCCTCCTCGAGGTGCGCCCTCGCGAGCGCGATCCGTCCGAGCGCCACGTCGCGCGCACCCGAGCGCGATCGGGGCTCCCCCTCGGTCGCGAGGAGCCCGGTCCGCAGGAGCCGCACCGGGGTCCCGCCGGACACGCCGTTCCGAGCGGCCAGGTCCCCCACGACGAGGAGCAGCCGCCCGTCGATCGACCGATCCGCGCCGGGGCCCAGGCCGTAGCGCGCGAACTCGGTCGCCGCGCCGGGGTGGGCGTCGAGCGCGGTGAGCTCGGCGTTCCACCGGAACCGTACGTCGCCGAGGTCCTCACCGCGGAAACGGGCGCGCAGGTCGTCCGCGGAGGCGCCGACCGGCCGGCGAACGAGCGCCGCGACGACGCGGTCCCGCTCATCCCGCTCGAGCCGGGGCGTCCGCGCCGCGGCGTCCGTCGCACGCCGCCCGATGCCGCCGATCAGTGCGACGAGCACGGCGCCCCGCAGCTCCACGACCGCCTCGCGTTCGATCGCCTCCCCCGCCGATGCGGCGAGTCGCGCCTCGAGATCCTCCAGCCACGTCAGCAGCGCTCGCGCCGCGACGAGATCGCCGTCGAACCCGGGCGCGCCGAGCGCACGCGCCGCGGCTCCGGCGGCCTCCAGATCGGCCAGGTCGAGCGGCGGCGGGCCGACGCCGCGCGCGACGAGCGCACGCAGGACGGCGCTCGAGCCGCGCGCGCCGAGCGCGGCGATCGCGGCGAGGCGTTCGGCGTGATCTCCCTCGTCCCCGCGAGCGAGAGTCGCGAGTCGGGCACGCACGACGGCGTCCTCGTCGGCGTCCCCCTCGGGCGCGAGCTCGGCGAACGCGGCGATCGCTCGCATCCGCAGCGTTCCGTCGACGCCGTCCAGGTCCGACGCGAGGCGCGCGCCGACGACGCCGGCGAGTGCAGGGTCGTCCGCAGCGGTCTTCGCGAGCTGCAGCGCCGCTTCGAAGCGCACGCGGCGCGGCACTTCGTCGGACAGGAACGCGGGCAGCGCCGCCCGGCCCGCCGCCGTCCGCGCGAGCAGACCCGCGACGGTCTTGGGCGTCTGGGGCCGCGCGTCGCCGAGCGCCTCGGGGCCGTGCAAGGGCTCCATCGACCGCCGGAGCGCGTCCTCGAGCGCAGGGACCGCCGCGTCGCCGAGCAAGAGGTGCAGCGCGCGCGCGAGCGCAGCCGAGCGACCGTCGGGAGGCAGTCGCAGGAGGTAACCCTCCGCGGCGACGAGCGCGGCGAGCTCCTCCTCCAGCGCGCGCGCGACGAGGGCCTCGATCCCGTCGTCCCCCTCGAAGCGCCCGAGCAATTCGACGATCGCGGGGTCGCGCGTCGCGCGGTCCTCGACGAGGCGCACGATCACATCCCGGAACGCGGGCATCGCGCGGTCCCGCGGCAGGCGCGCCAGCCAGCGACGCTGGCGATCCGTGAGCGCGACGCCGCTCTCGTCCTCGCGGTCGAAGGCTCGTCGCAGGTCCGGTCCGTGCGCCACGGCGCTCGGCGCATCGCACAGCCAGCTGAAGGCGAGCGATCGGACCTCGGTCTCTGCGCTCTCCAGGAGGCCGACGACCAGAGGCGCGAGCGCGCGCTCGCCGCCCGTCGAGAACCGTCGGCCCACCTCGCGCGCGACGTCGACGTGGAGCGACCCGTCGGGGCGCTGCAGCCAGCGCGCGACCTCGGCGGGTGGGAGCGGATCGGCGCGACGCGCGACGACCTCCCAGACGTCGGCCGCGAGCGCAGCGTCGAGGACGAACGCGCCGTCGAGCAGCTCCGCGAGCGGCAGCGACCACGCGGCCCCCCGGGCGCAGCGCGCGGCGGCGTCCTGGCCGGCCTCGCCCGCAACGGCGATCGCGAGGAGCCGTCGCCCCAGTTCGGCGGATCCCGCGTGGCGCGCGACCCGCTCCAGGCGCTCCTCCAGGTCGAACTCGGACGCGTCCTCGGCCAGCGCTCCAGTGAACGCGCGGAGCGCTGCGTCCATCCGGGGCGGAGGCTCGACCCGCGCGCCGTCGCGCTCCGCCGCCAGGAGCGCGAGGGTCTCGACGAGCGCGTCCGGATACCCCGATGGCGCCGCCGTGGCCGCGCGGAGACGGACGATCGCGGCGGCGTCGATCGGACGCTCGATCCAGGCGTCGAAGAGCCCGTCGACGGCGCGGGCGGCCGTCGCGCCGGTCGCACGTCGTCGCGCGTCCAGCGCTGCGTCAGCGAGCGGCCCGAGGGCACCCGATCGGGCGACGAGATCGGCGAGTTCGCCCGCGGTCTCGCGCTCGAGCGACCCGACGGCCGCCCAGACGCCCGCGAGGTCGCTCGCCCGCGGCACGTCTTCGACGAGCGCGCGCGCGAGACGGTCGAGCGCGGCGTCGCGGACGGCGTGGTACGGCGAGGCGAGCGCGACGACCAGAACCTCGTCGAGGCCAGCGGGTGCGGCCACGCGAACCTGCGCGGCGTGGACCTCGGGCCGCGCGGCCGGGTCCGGGGTGACGGCGTCCCCCGCCGCGAGCAGGAGCCCGGCCCGCGCCGCGACGTCGAGGAGCACGTAGGTCGATTGCCAGGTCCCGTCGTCCCCCACGACGCGCTCGACTTGGCGCGCCACGACCGCGGCCGATACGGCGCCTCCCTCCGAGCGGGTCAGCGCGACCGCCGCGCTCTCCGTGAGGTCCGCGGCGATCGAGCGGACGGCGAGCTCCCGCTCGACCGCGACGCTCTCGACGCCGCCCACCTGCGCGCCGCCGCCCACCTCTCCGGCGCC
>JBCDGE010000128.1:0-19751 GCA_038757895.1 Planctomycetota bacterium
CCCTTCGAGAGGAACTCGAGGCAGGTCGCGAGGGCGTTCGGGTCCTCCGGCGCCACGACGCGACCGCAGCCCGTTGCGCGGACGATGCTCGTCGCCTCGCCCTCGGGGCACGCGATCACGACCGGAAGGCCCATGCCCATCGCCTCGAAGAGCTTCGAGGGGATCACGGTCTCGAAGAGCGGCGCGTCGCGCAGGTGCACGAGCGCGACGTCGCAGAGGCCCCAGATCGCAGGCATCCGGTCCTTCGGCATCGGCGGGTGGAGCGTGACGTTGTCGAGACGGAGGCGCTCCTTCTGCTCCAGCAGCGCCTCGCGCGCCGCGCCGTCGCCGACGAACAGAAGGTGAACGTTCGTGCGCCCGCGCAGCTGCTCCGCGGCTGCGAGGCAGTTGTCGAGGGCGTGCGCCATGCCGTGCGTCCCGACGTAGCCGACGACGAACTTGCCGTCGACGCCCATCTCACGGGCGAGGGCGGGGTCGCGCTGCTGGGGCGTGTACCTCGTGAGGTCCACGCCGTTCGTGACGACGTGGATCTTGCCCCCGTCGATGCCGCGGTGGACGAGCTCCTCCTTGAACGAGCGCGTCACGGCGATGATCGCGCGCGCGCGGCGGTAGAGGAACAGCTCGATGCGCTCGAAGAACCGGATCAGGAGCCGGTTCTTCGACGCCCCGACGGCCTCCAGCGACGCGGGCCAGATGTCCCGCAGCTCGAACACGAACGGTAGACGGCGCACCGCGGCGAGCGCCCAGCCGCCGCACGCCGCGAAGAACTGGGGCGAGGTTGCGACGACGACGTCCGGGCGATTCTGGAACAGGCCCGCCACGAACGCGGCGACCATGAACGAGAGGTAGTCGAGCGTCCGCAGCAGGAAGCCGCGGTTCGCGACGATGAACGTCTTCACGCGGACGACCTCGATCCCGTCGACCTCCTCGCGCGTGCACCAGCGGTTCTCGTAACCCTCGAACACCTTCCCGCCCGGGAAGTTCGGCGCGCAAGTGATGACCGTGACGCGGTGCCCCGCCTCGACCCAGCGCCGCGCGTGCTCGTGCAGGCGCGACGCGGGCGCGTTCATCTCCGGCGGGAAGTTGTCGGACAGGAACAGGACGTGCATCGTCGTCACCAGGCGATGTGGCAGGTCGCGCGCGGCTCCGCCGGGTCGATCCGGTAGAGCAGCTGGTCGTTCGGCAGGGAGCGGCCGAAGCCGGGGTGCCAGGTCCCGCGCTCGGACGTGAGCTGGCCGCCGTCCACGCGCACGTCGAACGCCGTGCGGCGCTCGTGCGCGACGACCGCGCCCTGCTCGCCGAGGGACGCGTCGAAGTCGGGGTGCAGGTGGAGGCGCGCGATGGCGCTGTCGAAGCGACCGGTCAGCGTGTCCTCCACGTCGATCGAACGGTCCGCGAAGCGCCACGTCCGGCGGTGGATGACCTTGCCGGGCAGCCGCTTGTAGCCGTCGTGCGAGCACGCGACGGAGAGGCCCTCCGCGCCGTCCTCGATCCTCAGGTCGAGCGGCTCGGCGCGCCGCGCCACCCGGAAGCTGCTCCAGATCTCGGACGAACTCTCGCCGTCGATCTCGACCGTGCTGTGCGCGGCGGTGCTGCGCTGGCGCAGGCGCTCGTCGCCCTGCTCGTACACCGACGTGCCGCCGTTCGTGATGACGCGGCGGCCGTCGAACGAGACCTCGAACGAGAGCGTGTCCGCGTGCGCGTGTCCGGGGAGGTACTTCGGCCCGATCTCGCCGACGTCGAGGATCGCGAGGATCGGCCCGTGCGCGACGCGTACGTAGCCCGAGGCCTCGAGGGACGTCAGGCGCTCGCCCGGCGGCTCGGGCGCGGTCCGGCCCAGCCGACGCGCGTACTCCGCGAGCGCTGCAGGCGACGGCGCCTGGCCGAATGCCGCGTCGTTGAAGAGCGCGATGTCGCGGTCCGGGTGGGTCATGGCGACGAGCCACGCCCCCATGCGGTCCGCGATCGAGCCGAGCCACGCCTCGACCTCGTCGGGTCGGTCGAACGCCTTCGGCGCCGCGCGGACGAGCGCGACCAGGTCGAGCACGTCCTCCAGCACGAGGCTGTGGTACATCGGGCTGCGCTCGAAGTGGCCGCCGTCGGCGAGCACCTGCTCGGCCAGCTCACGGCGCACGAGCGACATGCCCTTGCGGTGCCAGGCCTCGGCCTCCTCGCCGCGGAAGAACGTCCCCGCGAACACGAGCGCCTTGGCGTTCGCCAGAAGGTGGTTGCCGAGGATGTGCCACTCCAGGTTCGCGCGCAGCGTGCGCGCCTGGACGGCGAGGCTCTCGATCGCGGCCTCGGACAGACCCTGCGACAGCCCCCACCGGACCCAGTTCACGATCCGCAGCGACGTCGGGTAGGGGTCCCAGCCGATGGTGCGCGCCGACGAGTTCTCGTCGACCCAGCGCTCGATCAGGTCGTCGTTCCACTTCGCGCGACGCGACGCGCCGCCAGCGCGCAGGTCGTCGAAGTAGTTGGCGTGGTAGCGCCAGAGCGCCGGACGGTCCGGATCGTCCCAGTCCTTCGGAGTGAGCAGCTCACCCTCCTCCCCCAGCATCCGCGCGCGCGTCGGGCCGACGAGCACCGGCTCACGCAGCGCGGGACGCGCGAGCGTCTCGCACGGCCGGCGCAGCGGAGCCGGACGACGGTCGACGCCGCCGGCGGGGAGCACGCGCTTCGCGCGCCCGAGGAGTTGCACGGCGCGCAGGTGGCGGATCGTGCGGGCATAGAGCAGCGCCTCCTTGGACTTCACGCCGCTCTCCTCGCGTCCATGGCAACCGTGGCGCCCGTCCCCCGATCGCCGTACTGCGCGACGAGGAACTGGTGGAGGTGGTCGGCGATCCGATCCGCCGCGCGGCCGTCACCGTACGGGTTCTCGCCGGAGGTCATCGCGGACCGCGTGTCCTCGTCGAGCATTGCCGCGTCGAGGCTGCTGCAGATCCGGTCGGGGTCCGTGCCGACGAGCTTCACCGCGCCGCACTCGACGGCCTCGGGCCGCTCGGTCACGTCGCGCGTCACCAGGATCGGCACGCGGAGCGACGGGCCCTCCTCCTGGATGCCGCCCGAGTCGGTGACGATCGCGTCGGCGCGGTTCATCAGCCACACGAACGAGCGGTACTCCAGCGGCTCGATCAAGTGGACGTTCTCGATGTCGCCGAGCGTCTCGTGCACGGGGCCCTTGACGTTCGGGTTCAGGTGCACGGGGTAGACGATGTGCCAGTCCGGGTGGGCTGCGGCCGTCCGCGCGAGGGCGGTGCAGAGGTCGGCGAAGCCCTGGCCGAAGCTCTCGCGGCGGTGGCCCGTGACCAGGACCACGCGCGCGTCGCCCCCATCGAGAGCCCCATCGAGAGCCCCTGCGAGTGTGGCGCCGAGAACGTCCTCGAAGGCCTGGGCCGGCTCGCCCTCGACGCGCCGCCGCACGTCCAGCAACGCGTCGACGACGGTGTTGCCCGTGACATGCACGAGGTCGCCCGCCACGCCCTCGCCGAGCAAGTTCCCGCGAGCCGCCTCCGTCGGGGCGAAGTGCAGGCTCGCGAGCCGACCGACGAGCACGCGGTTGAGTTCCTCGGGCCACGGGCGCTGCATATCGCCGGTGCGAAGCCCCGCCTCGACGTGGGCGACCGGCACCGAGCCGTAGAAGCCGGCGAGGCCCGCCGCGAAGCAGGTCGTCGTGTCGCCGTGCACGAGGATGACGTCGGGCCGTTCCTCCTCCAGCACGTCGCGCATGCCGAGCAGCACGCTCGACGTCACGTCGTGCAGCCCCTGCCCCGGACGCATCACGTCGAGGTTGCGGTCCGGCGTGATCTCGAAGACGTCGAGCACCTGCGCGAGCATCTCGCGGTGCTGACCCGTGACGCAGACGCGCGCGTCGAAGCGCGGGTCCGCGGCGAGCCGGCTCACGACGGGCGCCATCTTGATGGCCTCCGGGCGCGTGCCGAACACGCACAGGGTCCGGAAGCGGTCCGTGCCGGTCACAGGAAGAGCCCCCGCGTGTCGATCAGGATCTTCTCGTTCAGGACCTCGCGGTCGATGCGCTTGAACTGGCGGTGGTCGGTCAGGACCAGCACGACGTTCGCGCGAGCGAGCGCGGCCTCGATCGAGGTGAGCTCGAACTCGGGGTGGCTCGCGAGGTTCGGCTCGACGACCAGCATCGGCGCGTCGACGGTCGCGTCGACCGCCCGCGCGATCTCGACCGCGGGCGAGTCCCGCACGTCGTCCACGTCGGCCTTGAAGGCGAGCCCGAGGCACGCGATCACCGGGTTGCGCACGGTGTCGACGGCGCGCCGGACGCGGTCGACGACGAAGTCTGGCTTCGACAGGTTCACCTCGCGCGACGTGCGAATCAGGCGCGCACGCTCGGGGTCCGCGTCGACGATGAACCACGGGTCGACCGCGATGCAGTGCCCGCCGACGCCCGGGCCGGGCTGGAGGATGTCGACGCGCGGGTGGCGGTTCGCGAGACGGATCAGGTTCCAGACGCTGATGCCCTGGTGGGCGCAGATCATCGACAGCTCGTTGGCGAACGCGATGTTGACGTCCCGGAACGAGTTCTCGGTCAGCTTGACCATCTCGGCCGTGCGGGCGTCGGTGCCGATCACCTCCCCACGGACAAAGGTCTCGTAGAAGTCGATCGCACGGTCCGTGGAGCGCTGGTTGATCCCACCGACGACGCGGTCGTTCTCGACCAGCTCGGTCAGGATCCGCCCGGGCAGGACACGCTCGGGGCAGTAAGCGACGAACACGTCCTCGCCGACCAGGAGGCCGCTCTCCGCGAGCGCCGCCGCGACGCGGTCCTCGGTCGTGCCGACGGGGCTCGTCGACTCCAGGATCACCAGGTCGCCGCGCTTGATGTGCGGCGCGATCGCCTTCGCTGCCGCGTCGACGGCCGACATGTCCGGTCGTCGGTCGTCGTCGATCGGCGTCGGCACGGCGATCAGGAAGACGTCGGCGGGCCCGACCTCCTGGCTCGCCTGCAGCCGGCCGGCCGAGACGGCGCTGCGGACCATCACGTCGAGGTCGGGCTCGACGATGTGGATGTTCCCGCCGTTGATCGTGTCGACGACGTTCTGCGCCAGGTCGACGCCGCGCACCTGGTAGCCGCGGCTGCAGAGCAGCGACGCCGTCGGGAGCCCGATGTAGCCGAGGCCGACGACGCAGACGCTGCGGGTCGACTGCGGACGCGCGGGCTGAGGTCCCTGCTGGGGCGCCGCGTGGGCCTGGAGCCCCGGCGCCACCGGCGCGGCGGCGGGAGCCGCGGTTGCGAGCGGCGGCTCGATCGTGGTCGCGTGGGGATGAGTCATGCGGCGGTGTCCTTGCTGGAGGTGTCCTGGCCGTAGCCGTATCCGTAGCCGTACCCGTATCCGCCGACGCCGCGGTTGGCGGCGACGCCGTTGAGGACGGTCCCGACGACGTTCGCGCCGACCTGGCGCAGTCGCGTGACCGCGTGGCGGACGACGGCGTCCGTCGTCCGTGCGCTGCGGCAGAGCAGCAGCGCCGTGTCGATGTGCGTCGCGATGCACTCGATGTCCGCGACCGCGAGGACGGGCGGGACGTCGAGGACGACGAGGTCGTACGCTGCCCGCATCTCGCCGATCATCTCGGCCGTGCCGGGGCTCGCGAGCAGGTCGCCCGGCGACGCCGGGACCGTGCCGGACGGCAGGACGTGCAGCGACTCGTGGCACGCGGCGACGACGCTGCCCTGCCATGTCGCGCGGCCCTGCAGCACCTCGGAGAGCCCCGGCGACTGCGGGATCTTGAGGTAGGTCGAGGCCGACGCGCGGCGCATGTCCGCGTCGACGAGCAGCACGCGCTTGCCCGCCATCGCGAACGACAGCGCGACGTCGATGTTCGTGACCGACTTGCCCTCGCCGGGGCCGCTGGAGGTGATCGCGAGCGTCGTGCCCGAGCCCTTCGAGCGGATGATGAACTTCAGGTTCGAGCGCAGAGCACGGTACGCCTCCGCGATCGGTCCCTCGGCGTCGTCGCGCAGCGCGACGAAGTCCTCGCCGGCGTGCTTGACCTTGGTCCGGCCGCGCTTGAAGTTCGGGATCGAGCCGACGGTCGGCAGCCCCGACGCGGTCTCCAGCTCGGACGAGGTCACGACCGCGCTGGCCTGGGACGCGCGCAGCAGCGAGAAGCCGAGCGCCGCGCCGAGCCCCAGCAGGAACCCCATCACCAGGTGGACGGGGACCGACGGCCCGGACGGGCGGCGCGGCGGGATCGCCGCGTCGATGAACTCCGCGGACGCGAGCGACGCGGCGCGCGTGATCTCGGCCTCCTGCTGGCGCATCAGCAGGAGCTTCACGATCTCGCCGTGCGTGACGACGGCGCGCATCGGGCCGGCGAGCGTCTTCTCGCTCTCGGGGAGCTCGGCGATGCGCGCGTGCAGCGCCTCGGCCTGCTCGCCGATCAGCCGATCGCTCGTCACGAGGCCGGCGAGGCGCGCGTCCAGGTGCTCCAGCGCGCGCCCGCGCAGGCGGTCGACGGCGGCTTCGATGCGCTCTCGCTCGGCGCCGGGCAGCGAGTCGATGTCTCCGTCCCGCCCCTGCTGCAGCGCGTCGTACTCGGAGAGCTGCGCGTCGAGCCCCGCGACGCGGCCGCCGATCAGCTCGGTGAGCCCCTCGACGAGCGCTTCCTGCTGGCCCAGCAGGGACTGGATCTCGGGCAGCGTGTCGTTGAAGTCGGTCCGCAGCGCACGAAGCCGGCCGTCGATCTCGGTCCACTGCTCGACGAGAGCCGTCAGCATCGTGTCCGAGGTGCCGGCGTTCGCGACCGTCTCCAGCTGGCCGAGGACCGAGAGGTCGCCGTCGCGCAGCGCGGTCTCGACGCGCCGCAGCGTCGCGAGCTTCATCGCGACCGCGTCGCGCTCGGCGCGCAGCTCCAGGAGATGCCCCTGCAGCAGCGCCTTGAAGGGCCCCGTGTCGGGCCGGTCGAGCAGCTCCGCCTCGGCGTTCAGTCGCACGATGCTCTCGACGTAGCCGAGAACGATCGGGTCGGGGACCTCGGTCGTCAGGCGCGAGAGCGCGGAGACGTCGCCCGCGCGGATGAGCTCGACGGCCTCCTCCAGGCCCGCCTTCACGAGCTGGCCCTCGACGCGCCGGACCTCCAGCGCGCTGAGCTCCTCGATGAGGACACGGGCAGCCTCGGTGACGTCCACGGACGTCGGGCTCTCGGTCTTGAGCTCGACGACCTGGGCCTCGGCCGCCTCCAGCGCCTCGATCTGCTGCTGGAGCTGGTCGTCGATGAACGACACCGTGTGCGACGCGCGGCGCTCGGAGCGCCCCTTGTTCCGGACGAGGTAGTTCCGACACAGCGCGTTGACCGTCGCCGCGGCGCGCAGCGGATCGGTGTCGCCGTAGGTGATCTGGATGACGCCGGAGTTGCGGTCCGTCTCCTGGACGCGCGTCGACTCCATGACGCGCTCGACGGCGTCGGCGTCGGAGAGGACGGTCAGGACGTACGTCTTGCCCGCGACGTCCGCCGTCGGGCGCAGCGCGATCGTCGACCCGCCGTACTCGAACGGCTCGCCGGGCGCGATGTCGACCGTTTCGCGGGCGCCGGCGCCGAACATCCCGAGCGTCGAGATCGCGACGCGCGACGACGTCTCGAACGTGATCTCCAGGCAGATCGGACCGGGCTCGCCGGCCGGCAGCGTCGCGGCGGCCTCGAGCGACGCGGCGCCTTTCGGCCCGCTCGCGCCGCCGAACAGCCGCCCGCCAATGCGCGCGAGCGGCCGCAGGCTCGTGTCGTCGACGAGCGCGGTGAGGCCGAGATCCGCGCCGTCGGGCGCGACGTCGGCGAGGCTCGGGACGCCGCTCACGGGCGCGGCGACGACCTCCTCGGCGACGGTGCGCGAGCGCAGCACCTCCATCTCGCTGATCGCAACCGGCGCCTGGGTGAGCGCGGCAAGATCGGACAGGATCCCGCTGGTCGCGCCCTCCTGGTCGAGCAGCAGCGTCGCCTGCGCGCGGTAGACGGGGTCCTTGGTCGCGACCCAGCCGATCGCGAGCGCGGCGCCCACGATCGCGCAGACGCCGTGGAGGATCCAGCGGCGCCGGACGAGCTCCAGGATCTCGAGGAGGGCGATGCCTCCGCCCTCTTCCTCGTTGGACGTGTCGACCATGCCAGAGATCAGTCGCTGAGGCGGTCCTGGATGAGGATCAGCGCGCCGACGGAGCTGAGGGACTGCGAGACGCCGCTGAGCGTCGGCAGCACCTCCTCGGTGAACTTGCCGGCGCCCGTACGTCGCACGAACAGGAAGTCGTCGGGCTGGATCGCGATCAGCCCCGACTCGGTCGGCGACTCGCCGTTGATCTTGTGGACCTCGATGCCCGCGGGCGTCTCGCGGAGCAGGACGACGCGCCGGCGGTCCGCGCGCTCCTTGTAGCCGCCGCCGAAGGTCAGCGCCTGGTAGACGTTGAGCGGGCGGTCCATGTCGAACGCGCCCGGCGTCTCGACCTCTCCGTAGAGGTAGAAGCGCCGCGCCGAGTACTCGACCACGGAGAGGTCGAGCTGCGGCTCCTTCATGTACGTCGCGTACGCCGCCGTGACGCGCTCGCGCGCCTCGGTGAGCGTCAGCCCGCCCACGGGGACGGGCCCGATGAGCGGCAGGCTGAGCGTGCCGTCGGGGTCGATGCGGGCGCCGGTGAGCTCGGCGGTCTCCGGCGTCGACAGCTCGGGGTAGCCGTGCACCGACGCGCGGATCACGTCGTTCGGGCCGAGCCGCATCAGCTCGGTCGCCGTGGCCTCGTGCGGGACGGGGACCGACAGGAGCGACTCGGGGATCTTCTCCATGCGGCAGGACGCGCTGAGGAGCGCGCACGCCACGAGGATGGGTCCGAGGGGGAGCGGTCCGACGGGAAGACGGAGGTGGAGCATGGGGAGGGAACCGAGCCGGGCGCGGGAGCGCGATGGAGTGGCTCGACGCCGCTGTATCGGGCGGTGGAAAAAATTCCCTGAGTGCCCAGCTCCAGTTCCTTCCACGGGGTCCCCAGGGCGGTCCAGCGGCGTCGCGGGCAAGGGAATCGCTTCCGAACGCCGGCCCCCACGGGCGCTGGAATCCCCTCATGAACGGAGGGGATCGAGACGAAGACCCCGCCAGACCGCCCGCCCGTCCGCACCCCTGCGGCAACTCCCCCTCCCTCCCTGGGCCCATGGCGACCTGGATCATCGGTGACATCCACGGCTGCGCGGAGGAGCTCGCCGAGCTCCTGCGCCGGATCGGCCCCGGGCCGACGGACACGATCCTGTCGGTCGGCGACCTCGTCCATCGCGGCCCGGACCCGGCGGGCGTGTGCGACCTGCTCGACGCCGCGAACGCCGTCTTCCTGGTCGGCAACCACGAGCGCGCGCTGCTCCGGCGCGTCGGCCTGATGCCGCTCCGTCACGACGGCTCCGACCGCGGGCCGCTCGACCTCGACCTGTCCGACCTCGACGACGACGACATGCGAGGCGACGGCCGTACGAGCTGCCTCGCGCCGCCGTCCCGGCGCGCCGACATCGTGCGCTACCTCCAGCGCCACTCGGGGTACCTCCTGCGCGACACCGACCTCGACCACGCGGGCAAGACGCCCGACGGACGCGGCTGGATCGCCGTCCACGCGGGCTTCCACCCGAAGAAGCGCCCCGAGGACCAGCCCGTCGAGACGCTCTGCACGATCCGTCGGCTCAAGGGCCCGAAGAGCGCGTTCTGGTACGAGAAGTGGCGCGGGCCCGAGCTCGTGCTGTTCGGCCACACGCACAGCGCCGTGCCGCGCGTCCAGACCCGTGGCTCGCGCGTCGTCGCGATGGGCCTCGACACGGGCTGCGTCTTCGGCGGCTCGCTGACGGCGTACTCGCCAGAGCTCGACGAGACGATCAGCATCCCTGCACGCACGTCGACGGAACGCGTCGTCGTCGCGGGATCCAGCCGGGCGGCGTGAACCCGCGGGCATGAAGCGCTTCGAGACGCAGCTCATCGTCCTCGCCGGACTGGTCGTGTTCGCCGGTATGGCGTTCGTGTGCCAGCCGAGCTCGACGTCGTCGAGCATCCCGCCCCCTCCCCCGCCGAACGACCCGCCGGATCCGCCGACCTGGCAGGTGGGAGAGCCCGTCGCGCTCGTCGACTTCCTCCCCCAGGGCTATGTCACGGACGCGTCGGTCGACTACTCGGAAGGCGTCCGCGCCGCGATCGCTGCGGCCGCGGGCGGGACGCTCCTGCTGCCGTCGTTCCCCGTGCTCGTCTCGGCGCCCGAGGGCAGCGACCGCTGCCTCCTGATCGATACGTCGATGACGATCGAGGGCAGCGGTGGCGCCGCCCTCGTCGAGCGCGAGGGCGGCGTCATGGTCCTGCGCGCCGAGGAGGTCGACCGGCTCACGCTGCGCGACTTCAGCGTCGTCGGCAACGGCTTCGGCGGCCAGGGTCTCGCCCACGGCCTGATCCAGGTCTGGCGCGGGCGGAACGTGACGCTCGACGGCCTCACGGTGAAGAGCGCGGACGCGGACGGCATCGCGATCGCGCGCGTCGAGGACGCCCTCGTCACGAACTGCCGCGTCGAGCTGGCCTCGAAGGCCGCGCTCTACGTCAACCACAGCGAGCGCGTCACGGTGCGCGGGAACCTGGTGACGCGCTTCGGCGGCCACCGTACGTCGGGCGGCGCGCTCGTCGGCGTCGGGATCCAGCTCTCCGGCAACCGCGACCTCGTGTGCGCGTCCAACGTGATCGCGGACGGTACGGGGATCGGCATCCTCTGCAACGCGCTCGTCGGTGGCGCGCCGCCCTTCGGCAACGTGATCACGGACAACCGGATCCACGACATCGAGAACCCGGGCCTGATGTCCTCGTCCGCCGGCATCCGCCTGGCGAACGGCGCCGCCCAGAAGTTCACGCAGACGGTCGTGCGCGGCAATTCGATCCGCGACTGCGGCTCGTTCGGGATCTACCTGGAGAACCACGACGGCTCGATCGTCGCCGGTAACTCGATCTCGGAGAGCGAGCGCAACGGGATCCTCGTCAGCTCGATCCGCGACGCTGTCGTGAAGGACAACGTGCTGTGGAACAGCGGCACGTCGGGCGTCACCAACCTCTACGCGATCCAGCTCATCAACGACGCGACGCGCGTCCGCATCCGCGACAACGCAATAGGCCGGCTCGACGAGGCGGCGAGCGCGAACGCGTTCTCGGCGACCTACGACGGCTCGCGCACCGGGGGCAACGAGATCATCGGCCGCCGCACGGTCGGCGACGCGCCGCCGCGTAATGGTCGCTGGCTGCGGGGCGAGGTCGTGCTGAACTCCGAGCTCGGGGCGACGGGTCCGCTCGGGTGGATCTGCACGTCGAGCGGGCGGCCGGGCGTCTGGCGGGCGATCGGCGAGTAGGGGCCTCGCCGGCTAGCGTCGCGACGGGCTGGACGACCTGCGCTCCCACTCGATCGCTCGCGGCGCGAAGGTCACTTCGACGTCCCCCTCCGTCGCCAGGATCTCGCTCAGCTGGCCCTCGTAGACGGACCGTCCATCCGGTCCGATAAGATCAAGCGCGTTGCACCAGACGCTGTGGGCGCGTGCCTTCAGGCCGTCGACCACCAGCGGCCCGTCCGCCGTGCGCCAAGAGAGGGAGTGCGGGATGTGCGAGCCCTTGCCCTCATCGAAGTCGGTGAGAAGGACCGCCCACTCGGGCTCCCGAAGCTCCTGCGTCAGGCTCACGTCTCCGAACTCGGGCTCGAACGCCACCTCCAGGCGTCGCCCTCTCCGCCCGTCGAACTCGACCGCGAACTCGCCGTTCCCGCGGACGTCGACCCACTCGCCCGCCACCGCGTAGTGGTTCTCGCCGAGGCGGGCCGCGACCTTCACGAGGTACCGGCCCTCGTCCAGTCTCGAGAACCGGAAGTCGTCGGAGTCGACCAGGACGCGCTCCTCGACGCCGGCGAACCACTTCAGGGAGACCTCACAGCTCTCGAATGGCCGAAGCGCGGCCACGCTGCCGCGAACCGTCGCCTCCGTGACGTCGCGGACAGGGATCACGACCCCCTTGCCCCTACCGAGCCCGACCGTCACCTCTCGGCGCGATCGATCTCGCGAGAAGGACGCCGACGCCGGCGGCTCGCCGAACGTCTGCAGGGCGGACGGGGAGATCGTGAAGCGATACCTACCCAACGGCAGCGGCGACCAGGCAACGTCATGCTCGTTCAGTTGCTGCGGGCGAAGCGACCCGAAGCTTACGAGGAGCGGACTGAGCCGGGACGGGCTCGTGGTGAGGATCTCGGTCGGCAGCTTGGGACCGCGGAAGCCGGAACCGGCGCCCACGACCGTCGCCGACCCGACGCCACCTTTCCGGAGGGCGGACCAGAGAGCGCGTATCCCCGCGACTTCGCGACGAGGCAATCCGTCCGCCACGGGCACGTCGAGCGACACGCACGCCGCATCGAGAACCCCCGACTCCGCTCTCAGGAGCACTGACCCTCTATCGGCGAACTGGACCGAGAGATCCGCCTCCGCGCCGTCGTACGCGACCGCGCGCGCGAGGAACGCTTCGCGTGAGATCCCGGCGATGATCTCCCCAGTCTTCGGCACTGCGGCGACGAGATCGTCGGGGAGGCGCGCCTCCTGGAGCCTGAGCCCTTCGCCGCTCGTGCGGGAGAGCAGGCCGAACCGACTTCCGGCGGGGAGGCCGGACACCATCACGCGCACGCGCTTCACTGGTCTCGGCTCGACGGAACTCGGCTCCTCGGGTGCGCTGCCGGTCGCGGCGTCGGGGCTCGTCCGCGGGCGGTAGAGCTCGACGAGGAGCAGCCCCAAGCACGCGAGTACGACGGTACCGAGGACTCCGAGCTTCGCGAGTGAGTGAGCGGGAGAGCGGCGGTCGGTCGGATCGGTCATCCAGGAGAAGGGCGCCTGGCCCCCGGATCTACAGAACAGAAATCGGCACCAGACTAGCGGCGAGCTGCCCACCGGGCGACCGCGGACAGCGCCATGCGTTCTTGCGAGTCGGGAGCGCCCGGTGAGAATGGACCGATGCACGACGGACGAGACGTCACACGCCTCCTCGACGCGGCGGAGCGCGGAGATCGCGCCGCGGCGGAGGAGATGCTCGCGCTCGTCTACGCCGAGCTGCGAGACATGGCCGCCGCGCGGCTGGCCGCGCTCCCGCCGGGACAGACGCTGCAGCCGACCGCGCTCGTGCACGAGGCCTACCTGAAGCTCCTCGGCGGCCCCGAGCGGCCGTGGCCCGACAGGCGACGGTTCCTGGCGGCCGCGGCGCGCGCGATGCGGAACGTGCTCGTCGACGAGGCGCGGCGCAAGGGGCGCCGCAAGCGCGAGGGCGGTCGCGCGCGCGAGACGTTGTCGGGGATCGACGACGACCAGGCCGCGGACGCGGTCGACATGCTCGCGCTGGAGGAGGCCCTCGCCGCGCTGGAGGCCGAGGATCCGCTGAAGGCCGAGATCGTCCACCTGCGGTACTTCGTCGGGCTGACGATCGACGAGACCGCCGCCGCGCTCGGCGTCGCGCCCTCGACCGTCGACCTGCACTGGAAGTTCGCCCGCGCCGTCCTGCAGCGCGCGCTGGACGCCGACTGAGCGGTCATGGGCGATCCCCTTCGAAAGGAGAGACTGTTCGCGGCCGCGCTCGAGGTCCCCGCCGCCGAGCGCGAGGCGCTGCTGCGGCGCGAGTGCGGGGACGACGCGGCGCTGCTGGCCGAGCTGCTGTCGCTGCTGCCGAAGGAGGATGCCGACGAGTCGTCCTTCCTGGACGCCCCCGCCTGGGCCTCGCGGATGGGCGACGTGCCGGACCAGGTCGGCCCGTACCGGATCCTGGGCGAGCTCGGGCGCGGCGGTATGGGCGTCGTGCTCCGCGCCGAGCAGACCGAGCCGCTCCGGCGAACGGTCGCGGTCAAGCTGCTCCGCCCGGGGATCGCGACCGACGAGGTGCTCGCGCGCTTCGAGGCGGAGCGCCAGACGCTCGCCAGGCTCGATCATCCGAACGTCGCGACGATCCACGACGCGGGTACGACGGACGACGGGCGGCCATACTTCGCGATGGAGCTCGTCGAGGGCGCGCCGATCACCGAGTCCTGCGAGCGCGAGCGGCTCGACCTGCGGCGGCGCCTCGACCTCTTCGCCCGCGTGTGCGACGCGGTCCAGCACGCCCACCAGAAGGGGATCGTCCACCGGGACCTCAAGCCCTCGAACGTGCTCGTCGTCGAGGGCGACGGCGGCGCGCCGGTGCCGAAGGTCATCGACTTCGGCATCGCAAAGGCCGTCGGCGACGACGGGGACGGCGCCATGCTGACGCGCGTCGGCCAGCTCGTCGGGACGCCGGAGTACATGAGCCCGGAGCAGGCCGACCTCGGGGATCGCGGCGCGGACACGCGGTCCGACGTCTACTCGCTCGGCGTGCTGCTGTACGAGCTACTCACCGGCGCCCTGCCGTTCGAGGCAGGCCGGCTGCGGACGACGGGCTTCGCCGAGATGCACCGGATCCTGCGCGAGGAGGTGCCGCCGCGGCCGTCCGCCAGGCTCGACGCGATGGAGGCCGCAGCCGCCGCCGAGGTCGCCGCGTCCCGCGGCCGCTCGCGCGCGTCGCTGTCGCGCGCGCTCCGCGGCGACCGCGACTGGGTAACGATGCGCGCGCTGGAGAAAGACCCCGCGCGCCGTTACGCGACCGCCGCGGAGCTCGCGGCGGAGGTGCGCCGGACGCTCGCCGACGAGCCCGTCCTGGCCGGCCCGCCGACGACGAGCTACCGCGTCGCGCGCTTCGTCCGCAGGAACCGGCTCCAGGTCGCGGCGGGCGTGATCGTGCTCGCCTCGCTCGTCGCCGGCGTCGTCGGCGCGACCTACAACGCGATCGAGGTCGGCCGCTCGCGCGACGAGGCGAACCGCGAGCGCCGCATCGCGACCGAGATCAACCGCTTCCTGCGCGAGGGCATCCTCGGCGCCGCGGACCCGCGCAGCACGGCGAACCGCGGTCTGACGCTGCGCGAGGCGCTCGACCACGCCGCGGCGTCGATCGGCGACCGATTCACGTCGGACCCGGTGGTCGAGGTCGCCATCCGGCAGACGATCGGAGACACCTACCGCAGCCTGGGCGAGCTGGAGAGCGCGATCGAGCAGCTCCAGCGCGCCGACGAGATCGCGCGCGCTCAGCTCGACGAGCTCGACCCCGTCCGCCTGCGCGCGACGAGCGACCTGGCGATCGCGTACGACGAGGCCGGCCGCTTCGACGACGCCGAGCCCCTCTACGTCGAGGGCCTCGCGCTCCGCCGGCGCATGCTCGGCCCGAACGACCGACAGACGCTCGCCGAGACCGTGAACCTCGGTTCGCTCTACGCGGGGCAGGGGCGCGTCGACGACGCCGAACGGCTGATGGCGGACGGGCTGGAGCGCCTGCGCGCGACGTTCGGCTCCGAGGACGGCGACACGATCGTCGCGATGCAGCACCTCGGCAACCTGTACGTCTCGCTCGGTCGCACCGACGAGGCGCTCGCGCTGATCGAGGAGGCGTACGAGGCGAACCTGTCACTGCGCGGCGAGGAGCACCCGTACACGATCGCGGCGATGGGCGCGCTCGCCAACGCGCTCGTCCAGGCGGGCGACCGCGACGGCGCGGAACAGCTCCGACGCGACGGCCTCGCGCTCGCGACGGACGTGCTCGGGCCGGATCACTACATGACGGCACAGTTCCTGGGCGGCGTGGCCTCGCTCCTGCGGGAGACCGGCCGACCGGACGAGGCGGTCCCGCTGTACGAGGACGCGGAGGAGAGGGCACGCGCCGCGCTCGGCCCCGGACACCTGCACACGCTGCGGATGCAGCACGAACTGGCGCTGGTCCACGCGGCGCTGGGCGACCGCAACGAAGCGGAGCGCTGGCACGTGCTGGTCGTCGACGGCGGCCGCGCGGCATACGGACGCGACCACCACGAGCTCGGGTGGTGGCTCGTCTCGCGGGGGGTGAATCGCGTCGCGCTCGAGCGAAAGGTGGAGGCGCGCACGGACCTCGAGGAAGGCCGGCGGATGCTGCTGACCGGGCTCGACGCGGACCACGAGCGAGTCCGTGCAGCCGACGCGGCATTGGCCGCGCTAGGAGCCGCTCGGGACTGACTCTCCCTCCGTCTCTGACCAATCAAGACACGCGACGCTCGCGCCAGGTGCCCCGGGTGTTTTCATAGCCGCCACCGCTCGTGATAAAATATATTATCAATACCTATGCAGCCCTCGCGATGCGGTGCGTGAGGGTGCAGGATCGAGCACGAGGAGGCATGCGATGAACGAGCATGAGGTCACGGGTCAGGACACTGGCGACGTCGAGCGGGAGCGCGAGGACGCGCTCTCGTCCTCGAGGACGGGTTCGGGTGCGGTGACGCCTCACTTGGAGGCCGAGAGCGGCGCGGCGGGTGCGGCGCTGGTGCCCGCTGCAGGTGCGCAGAGCCGGTTCGCGCTCGCGGCGCACGAGTTCGAGCGTCTGGCCGACGTCCCGGCCGTGATGGTCTGGCTCGGCAACATCGACAACCCCAACACCCGCCGGGCGTACCAGGGCGACCTCGAGAGCTTCATCGCCTTCTGCGGGATCGAGCGGCCCGACGAGCTGCGCGACGTCGCGCGGGCCCACATCATCGCCTGGCGCGACGCGCTGCAGGCCACCGGGCTCGCGCCCGCCACGGTCCGGCGCAAGCTCTCCGCCATCTCCTCGCTGTACGACTTCCTCTGCAACGAGAACGCCGTCGAGCTCAACCCCGTGGCGGGCGTCAAGCGGCCGCGCCAGGACAGCAACGAGGGCAAGACGCCTGCTCTCTCCGACGACCAGGCGAAGCGGCTGCTGCAGGCGCCCAAGGGCGGCGGTCTGAAGGCCGTGCGGGACCGGGCGATCCTCGCGACCTACCTCTTCCATGCGCTGCGGCGCAGCGAGCTCGCGACGCTCACCGTCGGGAGTATCCAGGAGCGCCGCGGTGTGGCCCACTTCCGCGTCGAGGGCAAGGGGTCGAAGATCCGCTACGTGCCGGTGCATCCTGCAGCCCTCGGAGCAATCGACGCCTACCTCGAGCTCGCCGGGCACCGTGAGGAGGGCAAGAAGGCCCCCCTCTTCCGTCCCGTGCATTCCAACCGGGACAGGGACGTCGAGAAGGCGGTGACCGGGGACGGCGTCTACAAGATGCTCAAGCGCTACGCCCTCGAGGCGGGTGTGCACGTGGATGGGCTGTGTCTGCACGCACTCCGGGCGACGGCAGCGACGAACGCGCTAGAGCACAAGGCCGACATCGCCTTCGTGCAGGAGTGGCTTGGGCACGCGAACATCTCCACGACGCGGCTGTATGACCGTCGGCGGTCTCGACCTGAGGACTCCCCCACCTTCAAGGTGAGCTATTGAGCCGCACCTTAGAACGCTCGTAGGCGAAAGCGTGAACCAGTCTCCCAGAGTCAGACCCCGTCCTCATTGTGCAAATCCGCACAAGTACTCGCGGCTTCGCTCTTGCCCTCGGGCTACTGGTCTCAGCGCCTGCAGCATCACGTAGTCTTCTACACGTTCACTGACGCTGAGCTCCGGGTGCGCCGAGTGCTGCACGAAGTGATGGACCACCCGGCCCACCTGTTTGAAACAAGAGGAGAATCGACATGACAGAGCAGACCCTCCACATGGAGGCCGACCTGGACAAGATCAAGCCGGCGTTCGAAACTGGCGAGCCGCGCATGGTGAGCTTTCACGCCGCGCCCTATCAGAGCGAAGGCAGGCAGGTGAATCTGGCAATCAACGTCCGCCTCGAGAACGGGGATGTCTACGGGATGTTGGACGCGGTTGCTGAGAACGGCGGCATTGGGGCAGAGGGCCCGGACGGCGTCTACCGCTTCATCCCGTGGCCGCCTGCCGCAATCGAGGTTCAAGACGTTCTCTAGCGGTGAGGCAACCCCAGAATGCCGTGACATCTCGCCGCATAGAGTAACCGCGCGCACAAACGAAACACGGAGCAATACAGCACGCTACATCTACGGGACACTCGTAATAGACTGGAGGGTAGCGCCGGTGATGCCTGCAGGGCCGGCTGCGTCGATCTCCTTCTCCAAGATTTCCTTGGCTGCACTCAAGATCGCGCTGTATTGAACCTTCCACTCTTTGGCACTTACCAAATCATTAACGTATGCCTCATTCAGCCGAAAGGCCATATCCCTTGCAAAAAGAACGCCCTGACTCTTCGTTGCAAGGATCTGCGACGTCTTCGCAAGCTCCTTCGCAACCTCAGCGCGCAACTTCGCCGTATCGTCACCCACATTAGCGTCGAGTTCCGACAAAAACTCAAAACTCGAGGTCAGGTCGGCCGCTACATCCGGCGGTGGCTCCGCCACAAACTTACCCTTCTCGTTCGCAATCACTACACGGACCTCAGCGGACATTCCAATAACACCAAGTTTTAAATCTTCCAGCTCTTTCTCTTTTAGCATCCCAAAGGGCGAAGGGGTAGAGCAGGACGAGACGGAGGCGATCACGACAAGGAGAAGAGCGGCGCTTCGCATATCTTGTGCAGGGAGGGGGTAGATCTTTAGGAAACTGTTAGCGATCACTTCGACAAGTGTAAGCAGGGGAGCTCTGGGTCACTGAAGACTGTCAGCCCTGAGAGTCTGTCCGGACGCTGCCGAGTCGTACGTCACCTCGTGTACGACAGCTCCACCTCCATCCACGAGCTCGACCGTGTCGCCATCGTTGTTCAGCGCCATCGACTGATAGTCCCGCAGGAAGGTCCGCTCGTCCCCGACATCAAGGATCCCGCTGAGCGACCACGTGTTCTCCGCTCGGTCCCTCAGGCGCCACGCACGCAGGTTCACGGCTTCAGTCCCGTCGTTCCGTAGCGTCACGGCCTCGTTCGGCCGGTCATCCCCCACAGGGTTCGGTACCAACGACGCGATCACGACGACTCCCCCACTCACGGCGCCGCTGGAGCCGCTGCCTGTCGACCCCCAGAGGTCGGTGTGCTGCACGGACTCGATGGCTTGCGCGCGCGTCGCGTCGAGCTCAGGGAAGAAGTCCAGCCCCGTCGCCGCCTCGATGTCGTCGATCGGGGTCAGGTAGTGCGCCTCGTTGTGCCGGATACGGTCGTCCTGATCGACCACGTAGCCCCGCGCGTTGAACGCGCCTGAGGCGTCGAACCACCCGATCACCTTGTAGGTGGCGTGCGGGATCGCGATGTCGTTCCCCACGAGGCCCTCGTGGTCCTCGACGCCATCACCGTCCGTGTCCATGAAGACCGCCGCTGATGACCCAGACCGTGTCGATGCCGTGGCTGGTGTCCGCCTGGGCGTAGGTGGGGAGCTCCTCGTCAGGGGCGAAGGGGCGGGCGTAGCTGTGAGGGCTCATCGCGTCGTGGTCCTCACGGTCCCATCGAACGCTCACCCAGGCAGGGACCTTGTAGAGGTCGTAGTGCCCGATGACGAAGCCCTCGCGGACCAGGACGGAGAGACCGGCCACAGGCGCCGTGCCCCCGGGCACGACGACGTTGTGGCGGTTGTCCGTCTGGCGGGGCATGCCGAACACCAGGTGCTCGGAGCGCAGCGTCCAGAGGCCCGTATCGCCGCTTCCAGCGCGCGTGGCCGTCTCGGTGGTCGGAGCAACGACGGCGACACCGGCGATCGTCACCGCACCGGCGAGGTAGCTGTCAAGGCTCGCCCGTTCGGTCCCACCTCCAGTTCGCCCAAGCGGTCCCACGGCAGCTCGGGCAAGCGGTCCCACTGTCTCACGTCGTTGGGGCTCCAGCCCGGTGGCCGCCTCAAGGGGGCCGAGGGCGTCGCGGCCA
>JBCDGE010000129.1:0-19298 GCA_038757895.1 Planctomycetota bacterium
CCGGGGGCCGGCCGCTTTCATGCCCGGACGGAGCGAGCTCAGACGCCGTCGTCGTCCTTCTTCTCGCCGTCGCCGTCGCCCTCTTCGCCGTCGTCGTCCCCGTCCTTGTCCTCGTCCCCGTCCTTGTCTTCCGGGTCCTGGGGGTCGGCCTCACCGGCGTCGACCTGCTCCTCGGGTGCGAGGGCCGACTCCGGGCGCGGGCGGATGTGGGCGAAGAACATCTCCTCCTGCTTGTCGTAGACCACCTCGCCGTCGACGATCGCCCACTGGACGAAGGTCTGGTAGTGGAGCAGGTCGCCGTCCGTGACGATCAGGTCCGCGTCCTTGCCGACCTCGATCGACCCGATGCGGTAGTCGACGCCGAGGACGCGCGCGGCCTCGATCGTGATCGACTCCACCGCGGCCTGCGTCGGGAGCCCGCCGCGAATGGCGAAGCCGGCTTCGATCGGAAGGTGCAGGAGGTCCTGGCCGACGATGCCGCCGAGCGAGATGCCTTTCGAAGCGGGCACGACGACGATGTTGACGCCGTGGGCGTGCAGCTTCGCAGCGTTCTCGATGCTCGAGCCGCCGTCGCGCGTGACCGTCGGGCTCTTGGCGCGCCGGCTGCGCGGCGTGACGATCGCCGTCGCGCCGGCGCGTCCGAGCTCGGCCGCGACGGTCCAGCCCTCGCGGCAGCCCTCGATGATCGGGCGGAACCCGAACCGCTGGGCGAGCTTCGCGATCTCCAGGAGGTCGGTGCGCGTCTGCGCCTGGAAGCGAGGGCGGACCTCGCCGCGCAGGATGCGCAGGGACTTGACGTCGACGCCCTTCTTCGAGGGCTCCTTCAGGTCCTTGTTCTTCTTCTTGTCGATCTCGTACTGGCGGTACTCGCGGATGTACTCGGCCGCGCGCTTGAAGCGCGCTTCGACCTGGAGCTGTCCCTGCGGGTTGCCGTTGGAGTACGAGAGCGACTCGAACGCGGTGTTGCTGAGGACGAAGTCCTCGAGGCTGCCGCGCTTGAGCTTGGCGACCGTGTTGCCGTTGACCGCGGTCGTGATTCCCGCCGCGAGGGCGAGAGTCATGTTCTGGTTGTACGGATCGACGGAATCCTCCAGGTCACCGCTCCCGCCGAAGAGCCCGAACGAGCCCACGGCGATCAGACCCGGATAGATGCGCATCCCCGAGACGTCGACGACCTCGGCGTCGTCCGGGACGTCGATGTCGTACCCGAACGAGTCGATCTTGCCGTTCTTGACGAGGAGCGTGGCGTCGCGGAGCAGCCCGCCCAGCCCGGTGTGGATCTCTCCGCCGACGAGGGCGAGGAACTCGTCCTCTTCCTCCTCCTCCTCGGCGTCCTCCTGGAACACCGGGGCGAGGGCCGGCGAAAGTGCCGGCGCGGTCGGAACGAAGAGCGCGAAAGCGGCCAGCACGGACGCGGCCGGGAGCACGCGGCTCCAGAGGGTCGGATTCAGGATCTTCACTGGTCGATCTCCCCGCTCACGAACTCGCCGTCGAGCATGACGGCGTCGATCTCGGTGCCGGGTTGGAAGGGGTCGCCGGAGTAGACGACGAGGTTCGCACGCATGCCCTCGGCGACGCGGCCCACGCGGTCCTCCATGCCGAGGAACGCGGCGGCGTTGTGGGTCATCGCGCGCACGGCCGCGCCTCGGTCGAGGCCCGCGGAGATCATCACGCCGACGTCCTCGCGGAAGGACTCGAAGCCGCTCTTGTTGTCGCGGCGCGGGATCAGCACGAGCTGCGCACCCGCTCGGTCGAACTCGGCCGGCAGGTTGCGCTGCCGGAGCGTGCCGGGCATCAGCGTGATGAGCGGCTCCATCATGACGAAGCAGCCGCGCTCGCCGACCTCCTCCTTGACGTGGAAGACGTCGATGTCGCGAGTGAGCGGGACGCGGAGGTGCCACTCGAACTCCTCGTCGTCGATCGCGTCGACGAGGTGCGCGTAGCTGGCCGCGTTGCGGATCGAGAAGAGCATCTGCAGCTTGCCCTCGCGCAGGTCGAGGAACGGCTGGACTCGCGGATCCGGCTTGGGCGCGACGAACTCGGCCTTCTTCTTGGACTTGGACGAGGTCTTCTTCTTGTCGTCGTCCTTCTTCTTCGACGACGACTTCTTCGAGTTCTTCTTCTCGAACTTCTCGCGCTCCTTCTCGACCTTGTCCAGGTACTGGTCGGCCTTCTTGAACCCGTCGGTGAGGTTGCGCTTCGCGCTCGACGTGTTCCGCATGACCGCCTTCAGGTACACGCTGTCCTGGAGGACCATGTCGTCCTTCGACTCGCCCTGCGGGCGGAGCGCGACCGCCTGGCCGGGGATCCCCTGGCCGGCGGGGTACTGGGCGATCGTGGTCACGCCCGTCTCCAGGAACGCGTCGTACACGTCGGACGGGTACAGCTCGGCCGACGCCAGGACCTGCGGCCTGGAGTCGTTGTAGCCGCCGCCGGACATGCCGTAGCGCGTGTAGGGGTTCACGATCCCCGGCATCACGACCTGGTCGTCGTCGAGCTCGATGACCGGGATCCCGCGCTCGATCGGCAGATCCTGGCCCATCGTCACGATCTCGCCGTCCTCGACGAGGATGACGGCGTGCTCCATGACCTCGCCGTCGCCGATCTCGACGCGGCGTGCCTTGATCACGAACAGATCTCCCTGCGGGGCGACGGGGGCGGGGGTCGCCGCCACCGTCGGACCGAGGAGGAGGAGGGAAGAGAACATCATGGTGGGTCCTGCGCAGCGCGCGGCGAGTCCGCGCTCGCGCCGCTGGGTTCAGAAGAGCTGTCCGTCGCGCTCGCGGTCGTACTCGAGGTCACCGTCGATGTACACGCATCGGACGGCCGATCGGGGGTCCAGGGGGTCGCCGTCCCACAGGACGACGTCCGCGTCCTTGCCGACCTCGAGGCTGCCGACGCGGTCGGCGAGGTCGAAGGACTTTGCGGGGTGGATCGTCAGGGCGCGCAGCATCAGGTACGGGTCCGCCCCGTAGCGCGCGCTCATCGAGCCCTGGAGGAAGAACGTCTCCTGCGGGATGACGCTGGAGTCCGTGTTGAGCGAGAAGAGCTGGACGCCGGCGGCGACGTACTCCGCGCCGGAGCCGACGATGCGGCCCTCGCGGCTGGAGAAGTAGTCGATCGTCCGCGGCCCGTGGTTGACCGGGATGCCGGCCTCGGCGAGCGCGCGCGCGCTCTTCCAGCCGTCGAAGCTGCCGTGCGACACGACGGCGGTCGCGCCGTGCTTCACCTTCCACATCCGCGCAGCATTGAAGACGCCCTCGCTGCCCGCGGTGTGGATCAGTACCGGCAGCTCGCCCGCGAGCACCTTCGCGAGGTTCTCGATCGTCACGTCGCGGCGCCCCTGCTCGCGCATGGCGACCGCGCGCTGGTTCACGTCGCGCAGGTTCCACTCCATCCCGGCCCGCGAGATCCCGAAGTCGGTCGCGTTGCGGCCCTGGGGGTTCGAGTCCTGGGCGACCTTCAGCCCGCCCGGGTCGCGGACGACGCTGTCCGGGAAGCCGCCCGTCCTGCGCGACTTGTAGACGACGCCGAAGCCGCCCATGTTCGTGCCGCTTCCGGGGATGCCGAAGAGCGTCGTGACGCCCCCAGCGCGACCGACGCGGATGAGCGGGTTGTTCGGGCGGTAGGCCGACGACGCCCGGAGCTCCGGGTTGACGGCCTGCACCATGTCGTTGATGTCCCCGAAGCCGCCGCTGTGGATGTGCGTGTGGAGATCGACGAAGCCCGGCGCGGCCCAGGCCGCGAGGTCGACGACCGGCTCAGGAAGCTCGGGCCGTTCGACGATGGGCCCGGCGTAGGTGATCTTCCCGTCCTCCAGGACGAGCATGCCCGGCGCGACGATGTCGTCCGCGTCGTTCATCGTCAGGACCTTGCCGACGTGCAGGACGGTCGCCTCGCCGTCCCCGTTGCCAGGGGCCGCGAGACCGAGCGCGGACGCGGCCGCGAAGAGCGTGACGAGGCCCATCACCAGGCCCTCCCGTCGCGCGCGCCGTCGTACAGCGGCTGGCCGTTGACCCACGTCGCCACGAACTCGGTCCGCGGGTCGATCGGGTCGCCGAGCGTCACGATGATGTCGGCGTCCTTGCCGACCTCCAGGCTGCCGACCCGGTGTGCGATGCCGGCTGTCCGCGCGGGGACGATCGTCACGCCGCGCAGGCCCTGGCCCGCGTCGTTGTCGAGGCCGTAGCGCACGCCCATCGCGGCCTGCAGGTGCAGCGACTCCTGAGGCACGACCGGCGCGTCGGTGTTGAACCCGACCTCGTTCATGCCGTGCTGGATGAAGCCCCACCCGGTGCCCTCGATCCGGCCGTCGGTGTCGAACCGAGGCGGACGCGGAGCCATGATCTCGCGCGGCCCGAGGATCGCGGCGACGCCGTACTCCATCGCGAGCGGCGCGGTCAGGTAGCTGTCGAACGAGCCGTGATCGATGAACGTCGGCAGGCCGAAGTCGCGCGCCAGCATCGTGATCGACATGAGCACGAGCTGGTAGTACTGCGTGTGGGTCGAGACCTGCGTCTCGCCCGCGTAGAGCGAGCGGAAGACGTCGAGCTCCAGCTCGCGCTCGGGGCGCGGGCCCTCGCCGGCCTCGAACGCCTGCCAGGCCTCCGCGTAGGCGCGGCCGCGGCGGAGGCGATAGCGCAGACCCCAGTTCATGAGGATCCGCCCCATCCCGTACCCCCACCGGGTCGGGTTGTCGCCCTGGGCGATCTTGAGCGAACCCGGGTCTCGGATGACCGCGTCCTCGTACTCCGCGAGGCCGCACTTCATCAGCACGCCCTGACCGCCGATGTTCGTCCCCGAGCCGGGGATGAACAGGATCGTCGTCACGCCGGCTGCGAGCGGCTTGTGCAGGCCGGGGTTGTTCGGGATGACGGCGGGCGCGACACGCAGCTCGGAGTTGAGCTGGTAGACCATGTCGTTGATGTCGCCCCGCGAGCCACCGACGTGGCTGTGCAGGTCGACGAAGCCGGGCGCGAGCCAGGCCTCGCCGTAGTCGATCACCTCGGCGCCTTCCGGGACGTCGACCTCGCTCGCGGGCCCGATCGCCGCGATCCGCCCGTCCTGCACGAGGACGACCGGGTCGACGATCATCGCCGGTCCGCCGTCCGAGCACGTCAGCGCCTTCGACGCGCGCACCGCCACGACCTCGGCAGCCGCCGCGGGCCCGTTCGGATCGGGCGCCGCGTACGTCGCGAGGACGGCGGAGAGGGCGAGGGGCGCGAGGAGAGTCATGGTCGGCAGGAAGGGACGCTGCGGCGTGCCGCGGCGCGGATCACCAGAGGCGCGGCTGCTCCGTCGTGTCGTAGACGGACTCGCCGCTCTGCCACACGTGCTTCACGAAGCTGCGGGGATCGGCCGGGTCACCGGTGATCACGAGCATGTCGGCGATCTTGCCGACCTCGATGCTCCCGATGGCGTCGCCGAGGCCGCACGCCATCGCCGGGACGATCGTCAGGCCGCGGACCGCGTCCATGTTCCTGTTGTCGAACCCGTACCGGACACCCATCGCCGCCTGGAGCTGGAGCTCCTCCTGCGGGATGACCGGCGAGTCCGTGTTGAAGCCGATACGCGTGGTGCCCATCTCCTGGTAGCCGGCGACGCAGCCCTGGATGCGCTCGGGGTTCGAGCCCGACCAGTTGATGAATCCGCGGGTGGGCACGTCGATCGCGCGCGGGCCGATGATCGCGAACATCTCGCGCTTCTCGACCTCGGCGCCCAGGCGCCACGCGTCGAACGTGCCGTGGTCGAAGAACACGGGCAGGCCAAGCTCGTCGTGGACCATGGTCAGCGTCATCAGCGCGACCTGGTAGATCTGCGTGTGGGTCGAGATCTGGGCGTCGTTCTTGCGCAGCGAGCGGAAGATCTCGAACTGCGGGTTCACGTCCGGCTTCTCGCCACCGTCCTTCTCGTACGCCTCCCACTTCTTCGCGTAGGCGACGCCGCGCTCGAACGTGTTCCGCGTGTTCCAGTTCATGAACGTCCGCGTGGGACGCGTCATCCAGCGCTCGGGGTTGCCCGCCTGCGCCAGCTTCATGGAGCCGGGGTCGCGGATCTCGGCGCGCTCGTAGGAGTCGAAGCCGGTGCGGACGAGCACGCCCTGGCCGCCGATGTTCGTGCCCGAGCCGGGGATGTACAGCACCGTCGTGACGCCGGACGCGAGGCCCACGCGCAGCAACGGATTGCCGGGGACGACGTCGCTCGAAGCGCGAAGGCCCGGGTTCGTCAGGAAGACCGTGTCGTTGAGCCCGAACGCGCCCGCGACGTGGCAGTGCAGCTCGACGAACCCCGGCATCAGCCAGTCGTTCCCGATGTCGCGGACCGTGTAGCCGTCGGGGATGCGCACCTCGCTCGCCGGACCGACGGCCTCGATACGACCGTCGCGGACGAGGACGACGCCGTTGTCGACGACGGAGCGCCCCTGCCACTCGGCGGTGAGGATCTTGCTCGCCTTGATCGCCAGCCCGGGCCCGTCGACCGCGCCCGGCTCGGCCGGCGCCTTGCGATTGGCGGGCGTCGGCGCGACGGCGAGGGGGCCGCCATTCCGATCGATCTCGCGTCGCGCGGACTCGGTGTCGGAGTTCGCCTGCGCCGACAGGGTCAGCGCGAGGGCGAGGGTCCCGCCGAGAGCGGCGCGGAGGAGCGTTTGGCCTGTCGTTTCCATTCGTGCTCAGAAGCGACGCCCTTCGGAGGCGTCGTAGACCTTCTCACCCTCCTGGAAGGTGAGGTGAATGATCGTGCGCGGGTCGGTCGGGTCGCCCGATGCGACGATGAAGTCGGCGTCCTTGCCCGGCTCGAGGCTGCCGAGGCGATCCTGGATCCCGGCCGCGGTCGCCGGGACGATCGTCAGCCCGCGCACGTGGTCGACGTTCGAGTTGTCGAACCCGTAGCGGACCCCCATCGCCGCCTGGAGCGGAAGGGCCTCCTGCGCGATGACCGGCGCGTCGGTGTTGAAGCCGATCATCGTGTGTCCCTGCTCCTGGTACTTCGCCGCCATCCCGAAGATCGCACCGTCGTTGTCGTTGACGATGAACATCCCCGGGCGGTACTCGACGTTGATGCTGACGCTGACCTGGCGCGGACCGAGGATCGCCGGCACGCCGGCCTTCTCGGCCTCGGGCGCGGCGCGCCATCCGTCGAACGACCCGTGGTCGATGTAGACGTCGATGCCGAGCTCCTCCTTGACCATCTTCACGGTCATGAGGACGACCTGGTAGATCTGCGTGTGCGCGGAGATCTGGACCGACCGATCGAAGAGACCGCGGAAGACCTCCCACATCGGATCGACCTCGGGTCGCTCGCCGCGGCGGCCGTTCGCCTCGAACTCCTGCCAGCGCTTCGCGTAGGCGAGGCCCCGCTTCAGCGTGTTGCGGGTGTTCCAGTTCATGAACGAGCGTCCGACACCGGAGAGGAAGCTCTCCGGGTTGCCGGCCTGCGCCAGCTTCATCGATCCCGGGTTCCGGATCTCCATCCGCTCGTACTCGCCGAAGCCGGTCTTCAGCAGCACGCCCTGGCCGCCGATGTTCGTGCCCGACCCGGGGATGTAGAGGACGCTCGTGACGCCCGCGGCGGCGCCGTTGAGGAAGTCCGAGTTCTCCGGAACGACCGACGTCCACGAGCGGATGCCCGGGTTGGTCAGGTAGACCATGTCGTTCAGGTCGTTCACGAAGAAGCTCTGGCTCGCGACGTGGCTGTGCAGGTCGATCAGCCCGGGCGCGACCCAGTCGTTCGATCGATCGAGCACGTCGTGCGTGCGCGCGAGCTCCTCCAGGTCGAGGGTCGCTGCCGGGACGACGCTCGTGATCTTCCCGGCGGCCACGAGGACCGCCGCGTTGTCGACGACCTGCGGGCCCTCCAGCGGAAGGACGAGCGCCTTGCGGCACAGGACGACGAGTCCACGCTCCGACCGTGCAGAGCCCGCGGGCGCGTCGCCGCCGCCCTCCTGCGGCGCTGCCGCAGAGGTCGTCGACGACGCGACGAGCGCGCCGATCGCGAGAGCGTGGATCGCGGCCCGCATCTTCCTCAGCGGACCTCCCGGCCGTTCAGGAACACGCGCTCGATCGACGACGACACCTCGAGCGGGCTGCCGTTCAGGACGATCACGTCGCCGTCCTTGCCGATCTCCAGCGTCCCGACGCGGTCGCCGATCCCGAGGATCGCCGCGGCGTCGGCCGTGAGCCCGCGAAGGGCGACCGACGGGGAGAGCCCACGGGCCACCGCCATCGCGGCGATGACACCGAGCTCGGCGGCGCCCTCCTCGGCCTGGCTGAAGAACGCGACAGGGATCCCGGCGGCGCTCAGCTCGACGAGGCGGTTGCGCTGCGTCCCGTCCTCCTCGGTCGCGATCATGCGGTTCCGAGAGATCAGGACGCCGCGGACGCGGCCGGCGATCTGGCCGGCGACCTCGTGCGCATCGCTCGCGCTCCAGAGCACCGGCTGGATGCCGTACGCCTGGAAGGTGTCGACGCAGCGGAGGATCTGGTCGTCCCGGTTGACGCTGACGAAGACCGAGGTCCCGCCCATCATCGCGCGCCGGAGCGGCTCCAGGTCGGGGTCGATCGACGGCTTCTTGGGCATGCCCTTCGGCGCCTTCTTCTTCTCCGTCTCCTCGGGGAGACGCTTCGTGCGCCGGGCGACCTTGTACTCGGACGAGGTCTGCGTGACGTCGATGCTGGCGACGACGACGTCGCCCATCTTGGCGTCGCCGCGGAGGTAGGTCTCGACCGGCTTGTCGGCGTCCTCCTTGTCCTTGTCGCTCTTCTTCTCGGTGTCCTTCTTCTCGGTGTCCTTCTTCTCGGTGTCCTTCTTCTTCTTGGACTTCTTCTCGCCCTTGGGCGGCGGATCGTTCGAGTAGATCTGCGCGAGGTGGAGGACGAAATCACCCTCGGGCATCTCGACCATGATCGTGACGTCGTAGTCCTCGCGGCTGCCCTCGAGGTCGAAGAGCTCCTCGTGCAGCGACGTGCGGACGGTGCCGGTGATCGAGCCGTCCTCATCCTCCAGGAAGCGGAAGCGGATCGTGCCCTCAGGGCCGTCCTCGGCCATCTGGAGCTTGCCCTCGAAGACGCCGGTGACGGGCTTCGCGGGGTCGCGCTCCTTCTTCTTCTTTTTCTTCTTCTTGTCGTCGCCGTTTTCTTCCTCGTCGTCCGACTCCTCTTCCTCGTCGTCGTCCTTCGCGGACTCGGGCTCGGGCGCGGGCGGCGTCCACTTGGCCATGTCGGCCTCGTACTTCGCCCACTTGTCGGCGTACTGCTTCGCCTTGGCGAGCGTCTGCCTCACCGAGGCGCCGGACTGTGCGACGATGCTGGAGTCCCACTGCATCACGACGGTCGCCTGACCGTCGACGACGAGGTGGTCGAAGCTCGTGGCCGCCGGCTTGTAGGCGATCGACGGCGTCACGCCGCCGAGGCCGCGCGAGATGAGGTTCACGGTCGTGACGCCGCGCTTGGCGACCTCGCGATCCGCGTAGTCACCGGGCTCCAGGATGCGCGAGAGATCGAAGCGGGTCGAGAACGGGCGGTTGCCCCCCTCGGTCCCGAGGTGCCCGTACGCGTCGATCATCCCGGGCATCGCGGCGCTGCCGCGGACGACCATCGCGCCGGCCGGACGGCTGACGCGCGACGCGACCTCGGCGATCTTGCCGCCCATGAGCAGCACCTCGCCGGGCCGGTGCACGACGCCGTTGCCGACGTGGAGCTCGTCCACGCTGATGACGACCGCCGGCCCCATCGCGTGGCCGGACGCCTTCTTGGCGCGCGCGGCCCCCGCCATCTCAGGCGACCACACGACCTCGCCGCCGATCATGGTGGCGAGGACCGAGGACCCGACGGAGAGCGGGTCGCCGGTCATGACGACCATGTCGGCGTCCTTGCCCGGCGCGAGGCTGCCGACGCGGTCGGCGACGCCGAGCACCTCGGCGGCGCTAAGCGTGATGCCACGCAGCGCGTGGTCGCGCGAGAGGCCGCCGCGCATCGCGAGCGCGGCGCCGAACCGGAGGTCCGACGCGCCGAGGCGCCCCGGCGCGTCGATCGCGACGACGACGCCCTCACCGGCGAGGCGCGCGATGTGGCCGTAGCTCGGCCAGTCGGACGTCTCGCTCTTGCCGAAGTTGCCGCCGTTGTTGAAGTACGGCCGCGCGATGACCGGGACCTTGGCGGCCGCGATCGCGCTCGCCATGGAGGCGGCACGGCTCGCGCCGTCGATGACCAGCGGGATGCCGTGGCGCTGCTTGACGTCGAGGAGCGCACGGACTTCGGCGGCGCTCTCGCCGCCCATCCGCCAGACCTTCTTGGCCTTCATCGCGCTCGCGAGCTCGGGACCGGTCTGCTCGCCGTACTCCTCGGCGAACGAGTCATCGCCCTTGGCGAACGCCATGAGCTCGTCGATCGCGAGCACCGCCCCCATCGTCGTCTTCGGGAGCTGCGGACGCTCGACGCCGAGGCCGATGTCGACCGTCGCGGGCACCGGAGGCTCCCAGTACCCGGGCGTGCGGCGCGCCTCCTCCGTGATCGAGCCGTGCAGCCCCGCGCTGGCGAGGACCACGCGCGAGTCGGGGTCACCCGAGGACCCGCCGCCCGTCTTGACGACGGCGCCTTGACCGGCGATCAGGCGCCCACGCGCGGGGGCCAGGTAGCACGTCGTGACGCCGCTCCGCAGGGCGGAGACGATCGGCGCGTACGGGTCGAACTGGTCGACGGCGAAGACCGTCGGGTCCGCCGTGCGAGGACCAGCCGTCCCGCTCGCGTAGGTGCTGTCCGCGGCGACGAGGCCGGGAACGATCACTGCGTCCGGCCCGTAGTCGATCGTGCGAGCCCCGCCGGGGGCCTCGATCGACGACGCGGGACCGACCGCGACGATCTTGCCGTCCTCGACGACGACGGCGCCGCCGCCGGTGATCGGATCCCCCTCGACGAGGTGGATCGTCCCGGCGCGGACGACGATCGCGTCCCCCGCCGCAGCGGCCGGAACGACGAGCGCCCCCAGGCCGAGCGACGCGGCTGCGATGAATTGGGTGAAGGTGCGCATGATGTGGTGGACCCGCTCCTGGCGGACCCGTCGGGATCAGCCGTCCTTACCGTCGTCGGAATCGTCGTCGTCGTCCTCGGGCCCGTCGCCGTCACCCGGCCAGTTCTCCAGCTCGGGGTCCTCGGCGGCCGTGCCCGGGGGCAGCGTGCCGTCGAGGAGCTGGCGGACGCGCACGTCCTTCGAGCGGTCGTAGACGTGGCGTCCGTCGAGGATCACGTGCTCGACGACGCTCGTGATGCTGAGCGGGTCCCCGCTGAAGAGCGCGACGTGGCCGTCGGCGCCCTTGGCGAGCGTGCCGACGCGGCCCGACAGGCCGAGGATCTCGGCGGGCGTCGTCGTGACGGCGGCGAGGGCCGCGGCGCGCGGGATGCCGTTCGCGACGCACTGCGCGGCCTGGAACCAGAGCGTGCGGTTGGCGTCGCTCGACGACATCAGCGCGAACGGGATGCCAGCGTCGTGGAACACCTTCGGGACGAAGGTCTCCTTCTCCTCGCTCGTGATCGGGTCGCGCTCGGTGTGGACGAGCGTGCTCGACAGGATGACGCTGCAGCCCGACGCCTTGATCTTCGGCGCCGCCTTCCAGCAGGCCGGGCCGAGCGCCAGCGTCATGTTCCCGGTGAAGCCGTTCGTCTCGGCGACGCGAAGCGCGGTGTGCACGTCGACCGGCTCGGCGCACCACATGATGACCGGGAGTCGACCCTCGACGACGTGCAGGAGCGGCTCCTGCTTCTCGTCGACCTCACCGCGCGGGATGCGCTCGAAGCCGTTGATCGACCACGCCTCGGAGCGCAGCGGCTTGCCCTTGGCCGCGTCGCCCTCCAGCTCGCGTCCCTGGTAGAGCGCCTCGCGACGGTCGAAGTCGTCCCCGTCCTTCTTCCGCTGGACCATGTCCTCCAGGTAGCGGCGCAGGTCGCCGAACGCGCCGCGCAGCGCCTGGGCCTGGGTCGCCCGCGTCTTGCCGCGCTTGGGCGCGGCGGACATCTTCACCGCGGAGCGCGGCTTGACCATCATCGCCTCGACGGTCATGCCGAACGGCTTCACGACCATGCCCTGGCCGGCGATGACGGCGTCATTGCCCTGCTGGACGTTGATCGTGAGGATCCCGTTCCGGAGCGCCTCCTCGAAGTAGAAGTTCACAGGGTCGATCGAGTCGCGCACGTTCAGGAACGGCGCGACGTCGAGCGTCTCGTTCGAGCGATCGATCCCGCGCGAGACGTGCGCCTCGACGAAGCCGGGGAAGGCGACGAGGTCGGGCTGGTCGATGACCGTGGCGTCCCAGGGGATCTGGACGTCAGTGGCGGGACCGACCGCCGTCACGCGCCCGCCCTCCATGACGATCACGCCGTCCTTGATCGACTCGCCCGCGAGGGTGATGACCGTGCCGGCCTTGATCGCGGTCTTGTCGACCTGGGGCGTCGCCTCCGCGACGGACGCGGCGAGGGGCAGAGCCGCCAGCGTCAGGAGAGCTTGGGTGGAGAAGGACTTCATCTTGGGGGAGGGTGTGTCCGCGTTCTCGGGGACCTCGGAAACGTGTTCGGTGAGTGGGAGCGAGCGGCGGGTCAGCGCGGGTCGAGGACGAGGTGACCGCCGACGAGGACGCCGACGGGTCGCGTGGTGGCCTCGAACGGCTCGCCGTTCCAGAGGACGAGGTCGGCGTCCTTGCCGGCCTCGACGGTGCCGACGCGCCCGTCGATCCCGAGGATCCGGGCGGGGGTCAGCGTCACGGCGCGGAGCGCCTGCTCGCGATTGAGACCGCCACGCATCGCGTAGCCGGCCTGGATGTCGAGACGCTCGGAAGCGTCCGAGGCGTCGTGGGCGGAGAGCGCGACGCTGACGCCCGCGTCGAGGAGCACCTTCGCGCAGTCGAGCGCCATGAACGCCTGGTCGGTCGTCCGTCCCTGGCTCGGGACCGGCGGGAGCACCACGGCGGTGCCCGACCGGACGAGCATGTTCGGCTCGCGCCAGGCCTCGGCTCCGGCGTCGATCACGAGGCGCATCGTGCCGAAGCCCTCGCGCTCCATCTCCTCGCGGAGGAAGACCGCCGTGCGGATGTCCTGCGTCGCCCAGGCCTGGACGAAGAGGCCGGTCTTGCCGGCGAGGACGTCGCGGAGCATCGACTGCTCGGCGCTTGGATCCTTCGCCTGCGCGGCGTCGTAGAGCGCCTTGCGCCACTCCCACTCGACGCCCATGCGGGTCGTCGGGCGGCGGTTGTAGAAGCTGCGCGGGCGGCCGAACGCCGGGCTGTTGCGCTGGCTCGGCTGGCTGCCGATCGCGCCGCAGAGCAGCTTCGCGCCGTCGACCTGGCGCTCCTCCAGCGACATGCCGCCGGCCGTCTTGACGATCACGCCATGGCCGCCGACGACGTTCTGGTTCAGCGGCCCGACGAAGGCGGACGTGACGCCGCTCTTCGCGAGGCGCTTCCAGCGCGAATCGAAGAGGTCGACGCTCGACGCGGCGTCGACGCCGGGGGTCACCTCGCTCGACTGCTCGACCGAGAGCGAACCCGCGTTCACGCGTGCGCTGGCGTCGACCATGCCGGCGGTGATCACGTCCGCGCGCAGCGCGTCGCGGGGCGCCTCGACTCCGGGCGAGATCGCTCGGATCTTGCCGTCGCGCACGACGACCAGCGCGTTCTCGTGGACCTTGCCGGTCGACGTGTAGACCTTGCTGGCGTGGAGCGTCCAGCTGGTGCCGTCGGTGGCCGCCGACGGAGCAGCCGGCTGGGCCGCGAGCGCCGTCGCGGCGGAGAGGATGAGACTCGTGAGCATCAGTGACCGGCTCCTTGGCCGTGGGCCCCTTCGTGAGAGTGGACGAGATCCCCGCCCGCGTAGACCGCGTGGACCCGACTCGTGAGGTCGGTGGGAGACCCGCTCCATACGACGATGTCGGCGGCCATCCCGGCGGCGATGGTGCCGTGCGTTGCGCCGACGCCCGCGAGGGCCGCGGCGCCGCCGGTGAGCGCGCGGAGCGCGGCGCCCGGGTCGAGCCCGGCGCGCGTGCACGCGGCAGCCGTCATGCGCATGTTCCCGGGACGTCCGTCCGACGTGAACGCGAACGGCACGCCGGCCGCGTCGAGCGCGATCACGCTGTCGACGACGTGCGAGTCGGAGCCCGGCGACAGCGGCTCGAAGACGACCCCGAGCTTCGCGCCCTTGATCGCGTCGAGCGTCTCGTCCGCGCGCGGTGCCCCGACGATCGCGCCGGCGAGCCCGTGCTGCTTCGCGAAGGCCGCCGCGCGGGCGACCTCGGAGCGCGAGATCGCCTCGATCATCACCGGCAGCTTGCCCGCCTTCGCGCGGCTGAAGTGCCCTCCGGCGTCGGCCTCGAAGGCCGCCTTCACGTGCGCGTGGAGACCCGCGTAGGACGTCGGCTCGACCGAGGAGCTGATCGACCGACGCGACATCCCGATCGTCATCGCGGCCCCGCGCTTGACGACCTCGCCGCGCGCGGGCGAGACGATCGCCGCCATGCCGCCCGCGATGCGGTCGGAGCCGGCGGTGAGCACGACCGTCGTGACGCCGTTGGCGACGAGGGCCTCCCAGCCGGGATGCTCGGGGTCGAACGCGTACGCGAGGTCGGCGGTCGGCGTCGACTTGCGGGCGCTCTCGCTGGTCTCGCCAGCAGCGCCCGTGCGCTCGCGCATCCCGATGAATCCGGGGGCGACGTGCCCGTCGACCTCGATGACGCGGACGCCCTTTGGCGCCGACTTGCCGACGCTCTTGATCGTGGCGCCCTCGACGACGACGTACGCGTCGGAGAGGACCGATCCGTCGCCGACGTGCACGTGCCTCGCCTTGAGGGCGAACGCGTGACCGTCGACCGCGGGGGTGGACGCCGCGGGAGCGGACAGTGCTGCCGTCGGCGCGAAGAGCGGCGCGGCGGCGATGAGGGAGAGGCTCAGCATGGTGGGGTGGCGGTTCCGCAGACGATCATTCACCGGCCGTGTGCACGACTTCGCCGCCGGAGATCGCGGCGAGGACACGCGTCGAACTGGACAGCGGATCACCGCTGAGGACGAGCAGGTCGGCCTTGCGGCCGCGCTGGACGGACCCGACGTGGCCGGCGACGTCGAACACGCGGGCGGGGCCGAGCGTGATCGCGCGCAGAGCGGCGTCGGGGTCGAGGCCGTGCCCGACGGCGAGCGCGGCGAGGTGCGGGAGGTCGCGCGACGCGCGCGCGCTGCGGCCTCCGGAGCCGATCAGGACCTCGACGCCGCGCTCGTGGAGCTCGGCGGCGAGCGAGAGGCCGGGATCCAGCTCACCGACCGGCCCGCCGGCGTCGCTGGGACGCGGGGCGACGATCACCGGCACGCCGCGCTCGGCGAGCGCGTCGGCGCACGCGAGGGATGACGTGCCGCCGGCGACCACGAGGCGGAGGCGGGAGAGCGACTCGGTCAGGCGCAGGAGTTCGCGGATCTCGACGGCGCGCTCTGCGTGCACGACGAGCGGGATCTCGCCCTCGGCGACGCGCGCGAGCGCGGCCTTCTCGGCGTCGAACTTGGGAGCGCGCGGACGCTTGTCCTCCTTGTAGGACTTCTCCTTGAACTCCTTCCCCTTCTCGTCGGCGTCCTTGACCTTCTTGTCGCGGGCCTTCTTCGCCTTCTTGAAGTCCTCTTCGAGCTCCTTCTCCTTGTCGGCGATCGACTCGTTCCACTCGGCGAGGTCGGCCTCGTACTTGGCGACGTCGCGGGCGTACTTCTCGCCGGACTGCAGCTCGCTGACGAGCTTGTCGATCTGACCGATCCGCTCGACGGGGTCGAGGCGCGGCGCCTCCTGGCGGAAGGTGAAGCTGCCGTCGGGGTTCTGGACCTGCACGAAGCTGCCGCCGCCCCGCACCAGACCCAGGCGCGCCGACATGGCGGCGTCGTCGAGGAGAGGCTCCGCGGCGTGGGCGCGGATCACCGCGCCGATCCCGCCGAGAGCGGAGCCGCTTCCGATCACAGTGCGCGCGTGGAGCACGCCGGCCTCGACGAGCTCCTGCAGCGTCGTCTCCTGGCCGTACGGATCGAGCGCGTCGACGGCGAGCGCGGCGGAGTTCGAGCGGTCGGCCGCGGCCGACCGCCCCTCGACTCCCGCGATCGACCAGGCGTCGTGGAAGCCGGCGCAGACGACGGCGCCCTCGAGCTGCTGCGCTCCGTCGGGCACCTTGACGTCCGTGCCGACGGCGACGATCTCGCCGTCCTCGATGACGACCTTGGCGTTCTCGAGAACCTTGCCGGGGCGGACTATGACGCGCTTCGCGCTGATCACCAGCGGCGTCGACTCCTCGGCGTCGTGGTCGTCGACGTGAGCCGCGGCCGTGGCGTTTCCGGCGGCCGTGCCCGTCCAGAGGCTTCCGGTCAGCGCGGCAGCGAGGACGATCGCGCAGGAGCGGCGCGGCGCGCGCGCCGACGGGGTCGGGCGCGAGTGAAGGGATCGCATGGTCTGGGGGAACGATGAAGTCCTTTGGACGCGTCGGAAGCAATTCGCCCCGCTCCGCGCCCGAAGCCGACAGGTCGCAGTGGCTCGACACGGCGCCGGGTCGACGCATTCGAGCTTGCGCATCGATCGTATGGATCGGTCGGAGCGCACACCAGCGGCCCCCGAGGCGCTTACTGACCGGAATGGAAAGACTTACGGGCCGGTCACCGCCCCTCGAATCGTCTCGGATCGAGGCCCTCGCGTCCGGTGTGCGGCGCGCCTCGGGCAGGTCCGCGGAGGAGCCCGCGCCGCGTCACTCGAATTCCCTCGGATTCCCCGTTCGCCGGGCGATCGAAGCCTGGCTCTCGGGGCGACGTATGCGCGCACGGAAGGCTGTCCACCCACTCCTACTGGAGCCCACCTATTGGCGGGACCGGATGCGCGAGCTCGACCACGGCCGGCCCGGCGTGGTCTGGACTCCGCGGCCCGACCTCTCGGGGAATGGGAAGGAGGTCATGGAGTTCCGGACGCGGAGCTTCGATGGCAGCAAGCTGTGGGGGCTCTTCGCCCGACCCACATGGCAGAATGAGCCATGGAATGCCGTGGTGCGCACCGTGGGGCCCGCTGAGCGGCCCAGTATCGCGGATCGATGCGTCCAGACCGGGACGGCGGAGTTCGTCTTCCAGGAGCCGCCGGGGCGCCGCCTCGCCGACCGCGTCCTCGACGTGGTCCAGGTCTGCCGGCTCGCCCTCGGGACCTCGGGGATCGACCAGGTCGAGGTCGAGGTCGACCGAACCGACGAGACCCGCTGCGCCGACGAGCTGATGATCGCAGGTCAGCTGCTCTCCAGCCGGATCGTTCCGCCCTTCGAGAGGGAAGCGGGACGGTCCGCGTCTCGTTCGTAGGGCGCTACGGCGCCGTCGAGCTGGGCTGAGCCTCGGAGCCGGACGAACGAGCGTCGCCCGTGGAGCCGGATCAGTACCCGGACGAACCCGCCTGGCCGCCGCCCACGATCGCGACCGACGCCGACGCGCCGATCCGCGTCGCCCCTGCCTCCAGCATCGCGTGTGCGCCCGCGGCGTCCCGCACACCGCCCGACGCCTTCACGCCGAGCACCGGGCCGACCGCGCGCCGCATGAGCGCGACGTCCTCGACGGTCGCTCCGCCCTTCGAGAATCCCGTCGACGTCTTCACGAAGTCCGCCCCGGCCGCGCGGGCGATCTCGGAGGCGCGCACGATCTCGTCCTTGGTCAGGAGACAGGTCTCCAGGATGACCTTGAGCCGCGCGCCGAGGCCGTGGCAGGTCGCCGCGAGCGACGCGATGTCCGCGTGCACGCGGTCGTCCATCCGCGACTTGATGCCGCCGACGTCGAGCACCATGTCGACCTCGCACGCCCCCTCCTCGATCGCCCGCCGGGCCTCGTAGCTCTTCACCTCGGTCAGTGACGCACCGAGGGGAAACCCGACCACCGTGCAGACGAGCACGCCGGAGCCGGAGAGCACCTCCGCGCAGCGACGGACCCACACCGAGTTGACGCACACCGAGGCGAATCCGTGCTCCATCGCCTCGGCGCACAGCGTGTCGATCGCATCGACGGTCGCGTCGGGAGCGAGGAGAGTGTGGTCGATCGTGCTGGCGAGATCCCCGAGGCGCGTGGGATCGGGGCAGAGCGCGCCGCTCGCGCCGGGGCCGAGCCGCGCGTCCGAGCACACGCCGAGGCGGCAGGCGCCGGCGGCGACGAGCGGGCGAGCGGCCGCCGCGAGGTCGACGTCGAACGCGTAGGAACCGCCGGGTCCATGGATGCGCTCGCCGGCCAAGAGGCGCGCGCCGATCTCGGCGAGGACGTCCTCCAGCGAACTGGCGTCCAGCCGCGGTGCATTGGAATCGCTCACGAGCGTCCCTCCTGGTAGGTGCGCGCGAGATCGCGGGCGCGCAGATGGTCCTGCTCGACTTCGACGGTCTTGCGCCATCGCCGCTCGTGGCGCCCCTCTCCGACCGGAGTCCCGAGGAACGCGGCGATCACGTCCCGCGCTGCAGCGAGGTCGAGGTGGCCGGAACCGAGCGTCAGGACGTTCGCGTGGTTGTGCTCGCGCGCGTTCCGCGCGGACGCGGCATTCCAGCAGTTCGCGGCGAGGACGCCGGGCAGCTTGTTCGCGACCATCGCCGAGCCGATGCCCGCACCGTCGACGATGACGCCGACATCGGCGCGCCCCTCGGAGACCTCGGTCGCCACGCGGCGCGCGAAGTCGGGGTAGTCCACGGAGACGTCGCCGGAATCGGGGCCGAGATCGAAGGGCCGCTCCCCCATCTCGCGCAGCAGCGGGAGGAGCTGGTCCTTGAGCGCGAAGCCGCCGTGGTCGCTGGCCACCGCGATACGACGCGACGCCCTTCCACCGATTCCCTCCCCTGGCACGGGACCGAGCGGCTCGGCCGTGCGCCCTGCGACGAAACGGACGTCCTTCAGGAACGCGAGTTCGCGCGCGAGCGGCGTGATCCGCGCGTGCGGCGGAACGACCAGCTCGGAACCGGCGGGCGCAGCGCGAACGAGCGACTCGGCGACGAGGTCCCGCTCCCCAGTGGATTCCTCGGGGGATGACCCGGCGGGCGACGGCGAATCCGACATCGTTCCACGGGCGGCGAACGGAGCGACCGTCGCACCGCCCGCGGCGCGACGCGCGGCGCGGGCCGCGATCGAACGCAGCTCGACGGCTCCGATGGGGCTCATGGATCGCTCATGGATCTCTCGTCGCTCGGACATGGGCGACGAGTCTATTCCGCGCGCCGCATCGTTGGCGGTCCGGGGCCTTTGGATTCGCCCTCCCGGCTCCCTATAGTCCGGTCGAGCGGTCCGCACACAGCCGCTCGACCACCGC
>JBCDGE010000130.1:0-18801 GCA_038757895.1 Planctomycetota bacterium
CCATCCACCGAACGCGCGGTCGAGGCGGAGCCGCAGGGCGGAGCGCGCCAGGAGCAGCGCGAGGATCGCGCCGCTGACGTTCGAGACGAGCCCGTGGTCCATTGCGCCCGGCGTGACGTCCATGTCCGTCGGGTCGAACCCGAGCAGCGGATAGAGGACGTTGACGAGAGCGCCGAGCAGGAGCGACACCGCGGCGATGCTGAAGAGGTACGCGACGAGCGCGCGCTTCCCGAGCAGGTTGCGCACGACGAGGATCGTCGCGACGTTCGTCGCCGGACCGGCGAGCAGGAACACGAGCGCGGCGCCGGGCTCCAGGCCCTTCGCCATCATCGCGGCCGCGATGGGGGTCGACGCGGTCGCGCAGACGTACAGCGGCACGCCGGCGACGAGCATCCCGAGCATCGCGGCCCAGCCCGTCAGGAGCGTGCCGGCGAAGAAGTCGTCGGGCACGGCGACCACGATCGCGGCCGAGAGCGCGAAGCCGACGAGGAACCAAGGGGTCAGGTCGTCGAGCAGCGTGCCGAAGGCGTAGCGCACGGCGCGGCGGGGGACCGAGCCCTCGCCTTCGCTCGCGTGATCGTGCGCGTGCCCGTGATCATGCCCGTGGTGACCATCGTGCCCATGCTCCGCGTGCGCGGGCTCGGACTCGGCAGCCATGTGCGAGCAGCACGAGGCGCCGGCATCCGGCGCGTCCTCGTCGGAGACGGACTCGTCCGACGACTCCTCCTGTGAGTCCGACTTGTCGCGTCCGAGGAGGTTCACGGCGATCCCGGACGAGAACGCGGTGACGAACGCCGCGATCGGCCGCACGACCGTCATCAGCGGGTCCATCAGCGCCCACGTCGCGCCGATCGAGTCGACGCCGGTCTCCGGCGTTGCGATCAGGAACGACGTCGTCGCGCCGCGGCTCGCGCCCGAGCGGCGAAGCTGGGTCGCGGTCGGGATCACGGAGCAGGAGCAGAGCGGGACCGGGACGCCGATGACGGCGGCCGTTGCCACCGACTTCACATCGTCACCGCCGAGCCGCTTCGCCACCCATCGCGTGGGCACCAGCACCGCGAGGAGTCCCGCGATGACGAAGCCCACCAGCAGGTAGGGCCCCGACTCCGCGAGCACCATCCACAGTGCCGACAGCCACTCGGTGACGAAGGATTCCATCGTGCCTCGCTAGACCCCCCCGTACGCGTGGACCGCCCACATCGTGAGGATTCCCAATCCGAGCAGCCCGATCTTCATCGGGCCGTCCTGGCGACGGTGGAAGACCTCCGGCAGGAGCTCGCAGAGGCAGACGTACAGGAACGTCCCTGCCGCCAGGGACGTCAGGATCGCGATCCCGCCCTCGCCCACGGCGTCGGTGATCCCGCCGCCGAGCAGCAGTCCGAGGGGGGTCACGAGCGAGAACACCACGATCAGTACTATCAGCTTCCCGCGCCCGAAGTCGGTCATCGAGAAGACCGCTGCGAGCGAGAAGGTCTCGAACCCCTTGTGGGCCAGGATCGCCAGGAGCATCACCCCCGCGATGGTCGTCTCGCCCTGGACCGCCGCCAGGGCCACCCCGGCGGTCAGCGCGTGCACGCCGAGCCCCACGAACGCGGCCCAGCCGACCGCCGCGTGCCGCTGGGCGTCATCGGGGCCGTGGCCGTGTCCGTGCGTGGTCCCGGGGATCAGGATGGCCTCGACGAGGAACACCCCGAGGACCCCGAGCAGGACCCAGATCCAGGGCCCGACGTCGCCGTGCGCGTGTCCCGCGTGTCCCGAGTGGTCGTGGCCGTCGTGTGCCGACGCGGCTTCCTCGTCGCCGCCCCAGCCCGGCGACCCGGGTCCGTGGTCGGGGATCCCGTCGCCGTCGTGGTCGTGGGTCAGGTCGACCGCAGCGAGCGCGCCGTGACCGTGGTCGTGCCCGGCGTGCGGATCCGCAGCCGCCGTCTGCCCGACGACGGGCAGCAGGTGCAGGAACACCGCGCCGAGGAACACGCCCGTCGAGAACGAGAGTGCCGCGTGGTGCTGCCGGTCGCTCCACTTCAGGAAGAGCGGAACGACGCCGCCGACGAGACCGACGGCGAAGATGGCGAGAGCGTCGAGCATGGGGGGGTCAGGTACCGCGGCGCAGGACGACGGTCTTGATCGTGCTGATCAGGATCGAGAGGTCGAAGAGCACGCTGTAGTTCTTGATGTAGAAGAGGTCGTACTGGAGCTTGTGGAGCGCGTCCTGCTCCGTGTTGCCGTACGGATAGTTGATCTGCGCCCAGCCGGTGACGCCAGGTTTGACGATGTGGCGGAGCTGGAAATAGGGGATCCGTGCGGCGAGCTGGTCGACGAAATGCTGGCGCTCCGGACGCGGACCGACCAGCGACATCGAGCCGGCGAGAACGTTGAACAACTGTGGGAGCTCGTCGAGGCGCGTCTTGCGCATGAACCGACCCCACGGCGTGATCCGCGGGTCGTCCTCGCTCGCCCAGACCGGGCCGCTGAGCTTCTCCGCGTCCGCGCGCATCGAGCGGAATTTCATCAGCACGAAGGGGCGGCCGTCCTGGCCGATGCGCTCCTGCGTGAACAGCACCGGGCCGGGTGACGTGGCGCGCACCGCGATCGCCGTCGCGAGCATCACGGGCCACAGCAGCAGCAGCATCACCACCGACACGACGACGTCGACGACGCGCTTCATCATCGCGGCCCACGGATGCCGCCGGAAGCCGGCGTTGAAGATCAGGTACGACGGCCGCATCGCGGCCACCGCGATCCGGCCGGTGACCTGCTCGTAGATCTCCTCGCGCTCGCGGACCTCGATCCCGCCGAGCTTCGCGTTCAGGAGGTCCTTGATCGGGAGCGTCGCGCGACGGTCCTCCAGCGCGACGACGACCATCTCGACCTCCAGCTTCTCCAGCAGCTCGCGCAGCGACTCCTCGCCCTGGGCGGAATCGGCCCCGCGCTCGCGGCGGAGCGCGGTGTCCTTGTTCTCGATCGCGCGCTCGAGGAGCTGGATCTCGTCGAGCACGAGGCTGCGCGTCGAGTCGGACTCGGCCTCCTCGGCCGCCGTGACGAGATCGGGCGGCGCACCGACGCCGCTCGATCGCTCCGAGGACGTCGGCTCGGGAATCAGGCCGACCACCCGGAATCCGGCCTCGGGGTGCTCGATGATCTGGTGCGCCAGCGCGTGCGCCGGGCCGCGGGACCCGAGCACCAGCACGCGCACGTCGAGGTCGGCGCGGCGCACGAGGCCGTGGAACGCGAAGCGCGCGACGTACAGCAGCGCGTACCCGGCCGCGAGGGAGGCGGTGAGCGTCTGGATCGTCTGCGTCAGCGCGAGGCCCGGGAAGCCGAGGATCGCGTTCGACCCGATCAGCCGGCCCACGATGACGATGACGAGGCAGAGCGCGATCCCGCCGCCTGCGGACTCGACGAAGCGCGACGCGCGCTCGTACCGCGACGCGGAGACCTGGAACTCGTAGAGCCGGTTGAGCCCGATCGAGAGCTGGGCCGCCAGCGTCATCGCCATGGCGGTCAGGAGGCACCGCTGGAGCCCGTCGCTCGGCAAGAGGCTGAGCCGGGTGAGCTGCGCCGAGACGCTCCGCGCGCTCTCCGAGGCGCTCGTCGGGTCGGAGAGCAGCTCCCAGAGGTGCTGGGTCATCCCCACCGACAGGACCGCCATCAGCAGGACGGTCTCCATGGCGACGAGGAGCGCCGTGCGGACGGGGAAGTAGTGCTGGAGGACGCGCAGCATGTGCGAGGGGGGCGCCCACGTCGGAGCGCCCCGCCCTCACCGATCGGCCACATCGGGCCGCGGTGTGAGCGGAGGCGGCAGCGGGCGGGGCGGAAGAATATTCCGTCCCTCGCCCGACGGCACTCCGCTCGTCAGTTCTCCTCGTCGTCGAAGCGGCCGAGGATCTCCCGGAGCTCCGCGGCGGACTCCTTCGAGAGGGTGCCGTCCTCGGCCTCCGAGATCAGCGCGAGGGCGCGCTGGAGCCCGGCTCCGGACGGCCGGGCCTCGGGCGCGGCGGCGACGCGGTCGTCGTCCTCCTCGGAGCGGTCCTCGAAGGTCGCGGCGTACTCCTCGATCGAGCTGCGGTCGACGTTCGACTTGGTCAGGACGTCCTCGATGGCCGCCTGGAGCTGCAGGTCCTCCGAGAAGTCGCCCAGCGGGAACGCGCTGCCGCGCACGTCCTGGACGCGCCGGCGGACGTCGATCCGCAGGAGAAAGCGCACGTCCTCCTTGATCAGGTTCGTGTCGAGCGACGCGTAGAGCTCGTCGAAGCCGGGGTAGGCCTCGGGGTCGCCGAAGTCGCAGAAGGCGAGGCGCTCGAACGTCTCGGGGTCCTTCTCGAACTGCTCGGAGACCCACTCGCGCAGCTTGCGGGTGTCCTGGATCCGGCGCATCTCGACGAGGCGCCAGGTCTCGCGGCGCTTCGGGTTGACCTCCTGATCGGGCGACACGCCGCCGGGCGACACGATGTTGCCCTCCTCGTCGAGCTCGCGGTGGATCGAGCGGCCGAGGGGGAGGAGGTAGCGCTCGATCGTCAGCTTGATGCGCGGCGCGTAGTCGAACTCGCCGTCGCCGTCGAAGTCGCGCGTGATCGGCTCCCAGTTGTCGCGGCGGCCGTTGCGGTTCTCGTCGCTGTAGAGGTCGTCCGACTCCTCGGGCATGCGCAGGAGCGACTGCACCGAGCCCTTGCCGAACGAGCGCTGGCCGACGAGCGTCGCGCGCCCGAGGTCCTGCAGTGCGCCGGACACGATCTCGGAGGCCGACGCCGAGAAGCGGTTGATGAGCACCGCGACCGGGATGTCCTCGTCGACGTAGGCGCGCGCGCGCGTCTTGTAGACGGTGCCCTCGCGGAAGCGGCTCTCGGTCTTCACGACGATCGCGCCCTCGGGGAGGAACAGGTCCGCGACCTCGCGGGCCTGGGTGAGCAGGCCGCCCGTGTTGTTGCGCAGGTCGAGGACGATCCCGCTGAGGCGCTCCTGGCCCGACTCCTTCGTCAGCTCCTGGATCGCGTTGTAGACGTCCTGCGCCGCGTTGCGGCTGAACGTCTGCAGCTCCACGAGGCCGATGTTCCCCGGCAGGAGCTGGCTGTGCACGGAGGGGATGCTGATCTGCGCGCGCTTGACGACCGTGACCATGTCGTCGGTCGGGCGGTCGATCAGGTTCGCGTCCATGCCGCGGCGCCATACGTAGAGGCGCACGTCGGTGCCGGGCTTGCCCTTGAGGCGCTTGATGATGTCGTCCGCCGCCTCGCCGACGGTCGGCCAGTCGTCGATCCGCACGATCTTGTCGTCCGTGCCGAGCCCCGCCTCGTACGCCGGGCCGGAGTAGATCGGCCGCGTGATCGTGAACAGGTTGTCGTTCGGGTCGTTCTGGACGTACGCGCCGATGCCGCCGTACTCGGCCTCCAGGTCCTGCTCGAACTTCTCGTAGGACTTCGGGGAGAAGTACGAGCTGTGGCGATCGAGGCGCTGGAGCATGCCCTGCATCGCGGCCTCGACGAGCTCGTCGCGGTCGACCTGGTCGCCCTCCAGGTGGTACTCCTGGATGACGGAGATCAGCTTCTCGATGCGGTCGAGGTCCTTCGGCAGCTTCGAGCCGAGGCGCCGGTTGCCCTCGTCGCGGCGCATGCGGCGGAGGCGCGACTCGTAGAACCGGTCCTGGCGGAGCTGGTCGAGGTAGGCGCGCGCGAGGCGGCCCTGGTCGCCGGGGAGCTGCGACAGCCGATCGAGCTCGTCCTCGACGCCGTCGACCTCCTGGATCGAGCCGATCTCCGCGAACCCGAGCGCTCCGGCGGCACGCAGGTTCGGGTCGGACGACTCCAGGAACGAGCCCAGGATGCGCCGCGCGGCGGCGATCTGCGAGCCGCTGCCCAGGCGGGTCGCGGCGACCGAGGCCGCGACGCGGAGGTCGATGGGAGCGGCGGCGCTGTCGGCGCGTCCGAGGAGCGCGTCGGCCGCGTCCCCCTTCACGTCGCGGTCGGACACGTCGGGAGCGATCCCGCCCAGGAGCTCGGTCGCGGCGCGCGCGAGGTCCGTGTCGGCGTGCGAGAGCACCGGCGTGACGGACGAGGCCACGAGCGCGTAGTCGACGTCGTCGCCGGTGAGCCGGAGAGTCGCCAGGAAGAGGATCGTGCGCGGGTCGGTGGGCGCGGCCTTCATCTTGGCCTCGACTGCCGCGTCGAAGTCGGATCCGAACTCGTCGCCGATCAGCCCGCCGACCCGGGCGGCCTCGCGCCAGATCTCGGCCGAGGACATCGAGCGGATCGCGTCGATGCGCTCGTCGAGGAGTTCTTCGACCTCGGCCTGCTGGAGGGTGGGCGTCGCGGCCGCGGGCTGGACCGTCGCGGCGGGCGTCGCGGCGGCGCCGGCCCATCCCGCGAGCGCGAGGACGGGAGCCGCGAGGAGGCCAGTCGTGAGGAAACCGGTGGCGAGGGCCGGACGACGGAGGGGGTCGATTCGGGTCATGTGCGATCTGTGCGTCGGTTCGACCCGCGGCGGTTGGAGCGGGTCGAGGGACGTGCGGTGGACGGCCGGGGTGTCGGGACCGTTCCGTAAGCGAGCTTCCGCGTGCTCTCCGAAGCGAGTTCCTCGAGCGGCGCGGAAGCAGCGTGGCGGGTCTATCGTCCCGGCCGGCCCCGGAACGCGAGCGGTTGGTGTCCTTGTAGGCCGGACTCTACGCTCGTCCGCCTCGGCCTATGGAACGAGGGACGTGCATGACGCAAATCGAACCGGTGCAACACCATGGGTGAGGGAGACGCGAACCCGAGCGGAACAACGCCCGCCCAGGACCCCGAGCGCCAGCCGGGCTCGGAGGGACTGTCTCATATCGAGACGGGCCAGGACGGATCGACGCATGCCCGGATGGTCGACGTGGGCGCGAAGGCGGTGACCCAGCGCTCGGCGGTCGCCCGGGCCGTGGTCGAATTCCCCGAGGGGCTCCTGGGCGGCCTCCTGGCCGGCGAGGGGCCCAAGGGCCCGATCGAGGAGGTCGCCCGGGTCGCGGGCGTCCTGGCGGCCAAGCGGACCGGCGACCTCGTGCCCATGTGCCATCCCCTGGGCCTCGACGTCGTCGAGATCGCCTTCGAGGACCTAGGGGGCGACGTCCTGGAGGTGCGCTGCCGCACGGCGTGCCAGGGCCGGACGGGGGTCGAGATGGAGGCGATGACCGGCGCCGCCGTCGCAGCCCTGACCGTCTACGATATGACCAAGGCGGCCTCCAAGGGCATCCGGATCGGGGCGGTGGAGCTCCTGGAGAAGACGGGCGGCAACGGCGGCACCTGGCGCCGCTCCGAGGACGACCGAAGCGCCTGAGCGGACACGCAGAGGCCTGGAGGGCAGATCGCGGGCCCTCCGGGCTGTATCGTGTGCCGCCCGCGGAGCGCGCCGCGCTCTCCGGGAGGCGCCCGGGCACCCCGCCAGCGCCCCGCGGCCCACCGCGCCCCGCCGACGCACCCATGGACCTGAAACTCATCCGCAACCTCGTGCGCATCATGGAGCGCGGCGAGGTCGACGAACTCGAGATCGAGGACGACAAGGCCGGCCTCCGCGTGCACCTGCGCCGCGGCCCCTCCGGCAGCTTCGGTCAGCCCTCGGTCATGATGATGCCGGGCGCGGCCGCCCAGCCTGCGATGCCCGCGGGCGGGGGAGCTCCCCTCGCCGGCGGCGCCGCCGATGGCGCCGTCACCGACGCGCCCGCGCGCGCCGCGGGACTGGAAGAGATCACGTCGCCGATGATCGGTACGTTCTACTCCGCGCCCTCGCCGGACGCCGAGCCGTTCACCCACGTCGGCGAGCGCGTCGGCGACGAGAGCGTGATCTGCATCATCGAGGCGATGAAGGTCATGAACGAGATCAAGGCCGAGTGCTCCGGCGAGATCGTCGAGATGCTCGTCGAGAACGGTGAGCCGGTGGAGTACGGCCAGCCCCTGTTCCTCGTCAAGACGCGCTGATGTTCCGGAGAATCCTCGTCGCCAACCGCGGGGAGATCGCGCAGCGCATCATCCGCGCTTGCCGTGAACTCGGGGTCGAGACCGTCGCTGTGTACAGCCAGGCGGATGCCGACTCTCTGCACCTTCGCAGCGCGGACGAGACGATCTGCATCGGCCCCGCGCCGAGCAACAAGAGCTACCTCGACATCCCGTCGATCATCTCGGCCGCCGAGATCGCGGACGTCGAGGCGATCCATCCCGGATACGGGTTCCTGGCCGAGAACGCGCACTTCGCCGAGGTCTGCCGGTCCTGCAAGATCGAGTTCATCGGTCCGGACTCGGAGACGATCGACGCGCTGGGCAACAAGGCCCGCGCGCGCGAGATGGCCATGGCCGCGAAGGTGCCGGTCGTGCCGGGCTCCGACGGCGCCGTCTCCGACGAGACGACGGCGGCCAAGGTCGCCCAGGAGATCGGCTACCCGGTGATGATCAAGGCGTCGGCCGGTGGGGGCGGGCGCGGCATGCGCATCGCCAGCAACGAGCCGAGCCTCCTGCACGGGATGCGTTCCGCCCAGGCGGAGGCGCTCGCCGCGTTCGGCGACGACACCGTCTACCTGGAGAAGTTCGTCGAGAAGGGTCGGCACGTCGAGGTCCAGATCCTCGGCGACCGCCAGGGCAACGTGATCCACCTCGGAGAGCGCGACTGCTCGACCCAGCGGCGTCACCAGAAGCTCATCGAGGAGTCGCCCTCGCCGATCCTGACGCCGAAGCAGCGCGACAAGATGTGCGCCGCCGCGGTGCGCCTCGCGAAGTCCGCGGGCTACCACAACGCGGGCACGGTCGAGTTCCTCGTCGACGGCGACGGGTCCTTCTACTTCATCGAGGTCAACGCGCGGATCCAGGTCGAGCACACGGTGTCCGAGCTGGTGACCGGGATCGATCTCATCCAGGAGCAGATCCGCGTCGCGTCCGGCCAGCCGCTCCGGTTCCGCCAGAAGGACGTCCAGTTCCGCGGGCACGCGATCGAGTGCCGCATCAACGCGGAGGACCCCGCCATGGACTTCCAGCCGTCCCCCGGTGAGATCTCCAGCTTCGTGCCTCCCGGTGGGCCCGCGGTGAGGATGGACAGTCACTGCTACAGCGGCTACCGGATCCCGCCGAACTACGATTCGATGATCGGCAAGCTGCTCGTCCACCGGCCCACGCGCGAGGAGGCGATCCGCACGATGATGCGGGCGCTCGACGAGTTCGTGATCGACGGTCCCAAGACCACGATCCCGCTCCTGCGCGAGGTTCTCGAGCAGGGGGAATTCCAGAAGGCCGAGCACGACACCAAGTTCCTGGAGAGGTTCCTGGCCGGGGGCGCGTCCCGCGTCGGCGGCCAGGCGACCGTCTCCGCCGAAGCGGGGTCCTGACGGACCGCGCCCGCTCTTCCCGCCGCCAAGACGATCCGCTCCCGACCGCCCCGTCCCCGCCTCGTGTGCCGGGGCCGGTCACGACACCATGCAACGCGACGCCCACGATCGACCGCGCCTCCCGCGCCGTGCCGTGGCCGCGCTCGCGCTGTTCACCAGCGCGCTCGTGAGCGGCGGCTGCTTCATCGAGACCCAGAAGTACCCGGGGATCATGAAGCCCACGTCGGAGCCCCTGCCGCCGGGCGCCAAGGCCACGTTCGAGCGCGGGGCCGAGGAGGCCTTCGTCATCCGGCACTCGGACTCGGTCGACGTCCGCATCGCTGAGACGAACCAGAAGTACGCGCTGAAGTTCTACGACAAGCGCACGCGGATCCCTGCGGGCTCGTGGGTCCACTCCGGCCCGACCGGACACGCGGAGGTGATCCTGCCGGGGCAGACCCAGGTCAATCTCTATGGCCGTGGCTCCGGCGTCGTCGGCTCGGAGAGTCGCCGCGAGCCGACGTTCACGATCATCGACTGCGAGAGCGCCAGCGTCCTCTTCGGCGAGGCCGGCCAGGTCCAGCTCCCCGGCGGCGCGCTCCTGGAGGGGCGCGACAACTCCGGGCCCTTCGTGGTCGAGACGATCTACGCGCGCGTCCTGCGCGTCCGCAACCGCTCGTCCTCGCCCTGCCGCGTCGCCTACCGCGACGAGGTGATGCGGCTGGAGCCGAGCGAGATCGTCGACCTCGCGCTCCTCGAGGACGGCTCCTCGCCGTTCGAGACCGATCCCACCTCGCGCACCGTCCTGTCGGACGCCGGGCCCGTCGAGCTACGCGGTGACGTCGACGTCCTGCCGACGACGGCCGGTACGCGCCTGCGCGCGTCGGGCAACGGAGAGGTCGAGGCCCTCGGCCTGCGGCTCTCGCTGCGCCCCGGCGACGAGGTCCAGTTCCAGCCGATCGGCGTGCCCGAGGACGGCGTGGACCGCTGACGCGATCCACGCCTTCCGCGGCGCGCGCATCCACGCAATCCGCACACCACCCATGAAACGAGTCCTGATCACCGGCGGCGCCGGCTTCCTCGGGAGCCACCTGTGCGAGCGCTTCCTCGCCGAGGGCTACTCGGTCGTCTGCATGGACAACCTCCTGACCGGGTCGCTCGACAACATCGAGCACCTGTTCGGACGCGAGGAGTTCCGCTTCATGCACCAGGACGTGACCGAGTTCATCCACCTTCCGGGTGAGCTCGACGCGATCCTGCACTTCGCCTCGCCCGCGAGCCCGATCGACTACCTGGAGCTTCCCATCCAGACGCTCAAGGTCGGCTCGCTCGGGACGCACAAGGCGCTCGGGCTCGCGAAGGCCAAGGGGGCACGCTTCCTCCTCGCGTCGACCTCGGAGTGCTACGGCGATCCTCTGCAGCACCCCCAGACCGAGGACTACTGGGGCAACGTCAACCCCGTCGGCCCGCGCGGTGTCTACGACGAGGCCAAGCGCTTCGCCGAGGCGATGACGATGGCGTACCACCGCTTCCACGGCGTCGAGACGCGCATCGTCCGCATCTTCAACACGTACGGGCCCCGGATGCGGCTGAACGACGGCCGCGCGCTGCCGGCGTTCATGGGCCAGGCCCTGGAGGGCCGGCCGATCACGGTCTTCGGCGACGGCTCCCAGACGCGCTCGTTCTGCTACGTCGACGACCTGATCGAGGGCATCTGGCGGCTCCTGAACTCGGACGAGCCGGAGCCGACCAACATCGGCAACCCGGCCGAGATGACGATCCTGGAGTTCGCCCAGAAGGTGGTCGAGCTCACGGGCACCGCGTCCGAGATCATCTTCAAGGACCTCCCCGCCGACGATCCCAAGGTCCGCCAGCCGGACATCAGCAAGGCGCGCCGGGTCCTGAACTGGGAGCCGACGGTCGACCTCGACACCGGCCTCGGGCGCACGCTCGACTACTTCCGCGGCAAGGTCGACCAGCGTCGCGAGGCGGGCGCCGTCGGGGCTTCCCGCGAGGGCTGACCGAACTCCCAGCATGTGTGGGATCGTCGGAGCGCTCGTCGCGCGCGGGTCGGTGACCCAGGGCCTGATGGACGGCCTCGCCGTCCTGGAGTACCGCGGCTACGACAGCGCGGGGCTCGCCGTGGTGGGCGACGACGGCCTCGCCGTCCGCAAGCGCCGCGGGCGCCTCGCGAACCTGGAGGAGGCGCTGGCCGACGGCGCAATGGAGAACGCGCGCGCCGGGATCGGCCACACGCGCTGGGCGACGCACGGCGAGCCGAGCGACGCGAACGCCCACCCGCACACCGGCCGCTCCGGCCGCCTCGCGCTCGTCCACAACGGCATCGTCGAGAACCACGCCGAGCTCAAGCGGGAGCTCGTGGCGGCGGGCGAGTCGTTCACCTCGGAGACCGACACCGAGGTCCTCGCGCGGCTCATCGATCGCCACTGGCGGTCCGACGAGGCAGCCGGAGGCGCCGGCGAGGACGTCGACTCGCTGGTGGCCGCCGTGCGCCGAGCGCTCGTGGGTGTGAAGGGCTACTACGCGCTCGCGATCCTCGCGACCACGGACACCGGTCCTGCGCTGGTCGCCGTGCGGCAGGGACCGCCGCTCGCCTGTGGCGTGACCGAGGACGGCGGGTACCTGTCGTCCGACGTGCTGGGGATCGTTCCGCACACCCGGGACGTCGTGTACCTGGAGGACGGCGACATCGCCGTCCTCGGGCCCGGGGAGATCCGCGTCGTCGACGGCGACGGGGAGCCGGTCGAGCGCGAGGTGCGGCACGTCGAGTGGGACCCCGCGGACACGGGTCGCGGCGCCTACCCGCACTACATGCTCAAGGAGATCCACGAGCAGCCGGACGTCATCGCGCGCACGGCGTTCGACCGGATCGACCTCGCGGCGGGGGACGTGCGGTTCGAGGGCGGCGCGTTCGACGACGCGTTCTGCGAGGGCATCGAGCGCATCCAGGTGCTCGCGTGCGGGACGGCGCTGCACGCCGGGCAGATCGCCCGGTACCTGATCGAGGGCCTCGCGGGGCTGCCGGTCGAGTTCGACTACGCGTCGGAGTTCCGCTACCGCTCACCGCGCCTCGCGCCCGGCACGCTGGCGCTCGCGATCACGCAGTCCGGCGAGACGGCCGACACGCTTGCGGCCACGCGGCTCGCACGCGAACTCGGCGCCCGCGTCGCCGCGATCTGCAACGTCGCGGGGTCGACGCAGGTGCGAGAGAGCGACGCGACGATCCTGACCCACGCGGGGCCCGAGATCGGCGTGGCGAGCACGAAGGCGTTCACGGCCCAGCTGGCGGCGGCGACGCTCCTGGCGATCCGCATCGCGCGCAGCCGCGACGCGATCACGGCGGGGAAGGCGCGCGCGCTCCTGGAGGAGATCATGCTGATCCGTCCGAAGGTCGAGGCGCTCCTGACCGACGAGTCGATCGCGCGGACGCGAGAGGTCGCGCGCAAGCACGCCGGCTCGCGCGGGTTCCTGTTCCTCGGTCGCGGCGTGAACTTCCCCGTCGCGCTGGAGGGCGCGCTGAAGCTCAAGGAGATCGCCTACGTGCACGCCGAGGGCTACGCCGCCGGCGAGATGAAGCACGGGCCGATCGCGCTGATCGACCCCGGGATGACCGTGCTCGTCATCAACGCCGAGGGCATGGTCGCCGACAAGACGCGGGCCAACATCGAACAGGTCAAGGCGCGCGGCGGCGTCACCGTCAGCGTCGGGTCGGACGAGTCGAGCCACGGCATCGCCGACACAGCGGTCCCCGTTCCCGCGACCTCGGAGTGGCTCTCGCCGATCCTCAACACGATCCCGCTGCAGCTCATCGCGTACCACATCGCGGAGATCCACGGGTGCGATATCGACAAGCCGCGCAACCTCGCGAAGAGCGTCACGGTCGAGTGACGGAGAACGCATGAACATCCTCGTCACGGGCGGCGCCGGGTTCATCGGCTCCCACCTCGTCGAAGCGCTGCTGCGCCGCGGCGACGAGGTCGTCGTGCTCGACAGCTTCAACGACTTCTACGATCCGCGGATCAAGCGCCAGAACGTCGCCGAGATCGAGGCGACCGCCGGCGCGCCTGCGGGGAAGGGGCCGTTCGACCTCGTCGAGGGCGACATCCGGGACGCGGCGCTCGTCTCCGACCTCTTCGGCCGCGACTTCGACGCCGTCGTGCACCTCGCCGCGATGGCCGGAGTGCGGCCGTCGCTGGAGGACCCGCTGCACTACCAGGACGTCAACGTCCGCGGGACGGCGATCTTCCTGGAAGAGCTCAGGCAGCGGCCCGAGACGCGCTTCGTCTTCGCGTCGTCGTCGAGCGTCTACGGGGGCAACGAGGACGTGCCGTTCCGTGAAGCGGCCGACGTGCACAAGCCGGTGTCGCCCTACGCGGCGACGAAGCGAGCCGGGGAGCTGATGTGCTACACGCACCATCACCTGTACGGCATCCCGACGGCCTGCCTGCGCTTCTTCACGGTCTACGGTCCGCGCCAGCGCCCCGAGATGGCGATCCACAAGTTCGTTCGCAAGACGCTGAACGGCGAGCCGCTGCCGTTCTTCGGCGACGGGACGACGCGCCGCGACTACACGTACGTCGACGACATCATCGACGGGGTCCTGCGCTCGATCGATCGGTGCGAGGGGTACGAGGTCTACAACCTCGGCGAGTCGCGGACGACCTCGCTCGCCGAGCTGGTGGACCTGATCGGGAAGGTCTGCGGGGTCGAGCCCGTTCTGGATCGGCAGCCGATGCAGCCCGGCGACGTCATCGTGACGTACGCGGACGTCAGCAAGGCACGGGAGAAGCTCGGCTACGACCCCAACACGACGGTGGAGGAGGGGCTTCAGCGATTCGTGGCCTGGTACCGAAAGCAGACGGCGGGCGAGAGTGCCCTGATCTGACCACACCCGATCTGTCCAACCTGGCTCCGCCCCTCCCGGTCCCTCTCCGGGTATGGTTCCAGCCCTCGTTCGGCGTCCAGCCGCGCGGCGGCCCCCGGCTCCCGGCCGCGATCCCCGAACACCCCCAGCCCCATCCCACCGTTGAAAGGCGTCATCCTCGCCGGCGGTCTCGGCACGCGGCTCTTCCCGCTGACCAAGATCACGAACAAGCACCTGCTGCCGGTCTACGACCGGCCGATGATCTACTACCCGATCCAGACGCTCGTCAACGCGGGGATCGACGACATCATGATCGTCACGGGCGGGCGCAAGTCGGGCGACTTCCTGTCGCTCCTGGGCAACGGTCGCGACTTCGGGCTCAAGCACCTCAACTACACGTACCAGGAGGGTGAGGGCGGCATCGCCGAGGCCCTCGGGCTGGCGGAGCACTGGGCCGCGGGCTCTCCGATCACGGTCATCCTCGGCGACAACCTCATCGAGCGGAACATCGTCAAGGCGGTCGACGATTTCCGGGCCCAGGGCAAGGGCGCGAAGATCCTCCTGAAGGAGGTGCACGATCCCCAGCGGTTCGGCGTCGCGACCCTCGAGGGTGACAAGGTGACGAAGATCGTCGAGAAGCCGAAGCAGCCCGAGTCGAACCTCGCGGTGATCGGCATCTACATGTACGACGGCCGCGTGTGGGACATCATCCACCGCCTGGAGCCGTCCGACCGCGGTGAACTGGAGATCACCGACGTCAACAACTGGTTCATCGAGGACGGCACGATGACGTGCGAGGTCCTCGACGGCTGGTGGACGGACGCCGGCACCTTCGAGTCGCTGCACTCCGCGTCGAAGCTGGTCGCCGACGGAGGCGCCAACAAGCTCGACTGACCGGGCGCGCCCCGGTGGCGCGCTCGACGCGATCTGGATGACGGCTCGATGACGGACTCCCAGGAGAGCAGCCAGAAGAGCGGATCCGTCGCGAACGGTCCGACGGACCGCCAGCGCCGCATCCTCGTCACCGGCGCGGCCGGGATGCTCGGGAGCCAGGTCCTCCTGGCCGTCCCCGACGACACGGACGCGCTCGGCACCGACATGCGCGAGGCGCACGGTGTCGACGTTCCCGGCGTCGACCTGCGCGACGAGGCCCAGGTGGGGGGGCTGTTCGAGCAGCTCGCTCCGCTCGACGGCGTGATCCACACGGCCGCCTACACCGCGGTCGACAAGGCCGAGGAGGAGCCCGAACTCGCGCGCTCGATCAACGCCGACGCGTGCGGCGTGCTCGCGCGGGCCGCTGCGACCGCCGACGTTCCTCTCGTCGTCGTCGGGACCGACTTCGTCTTCGACGGCGAGCGCCGGGAGCCCTACGAAGAGACCTGCGAGCCGAACCCGCGCTCGGTCTACGGCGAGACCAAGCTGGAGGGCGAGCGGCAGGCGCTGGAGGCGCACCCGGACGGTGCGCGCATCGTCCGCACGCAGTGGCTGTACGGGCCGCGCGGGAGCCACTTCCCGCACACGATGCTCCGCCTCGCGCGGGAGCGCGACAAGCTCAAAGTCGTCGCCGATCAGCTCGGATCGCCGACGTCCACGCTGGAGCTCGCGCCCGCGCTCTGGGACGTCCTCACGATGGGGGATGCCGGCATCTGGCACGCCGCCTGCGAGGGCGAGTGCTCGTGGTTCGACCTCGCCGTCGCGACGATCGAGGCCAGCGACATCGAAGGGGTCAAGATCGAGTCGTGCACGACCGAGGAGTTCCCTCGTCCGGCGACGCGGCCGGCCTACAGCGTGCTCGACTGCTCGAAGCTGGAGCGGCTCCGGGGCAAGCCGCTCGCGCAGTGGAAGGACGCCCTGCTCACCTACCTGGGAAGCGAGACCGAATGACACGTACCGTCCTCGTCACCGGTGGCGCCGGCTTCATCGGCAGCAACTTCATCCAGATGCTCCGCCAGGACCGACCGGACTGGCGGATCGTCAACATGGACGCGCTGACGTACGCCGGGAACCTGGAGAACCTGAAGGAGCACCAGGACGACGCCGAGTACACGTTCGTGCACGGTGACATCGCCGTGCCCGAGGACGTCACCGCGGCGTTCGAGGCCGCCGGCGAGAGCGGCGTGAGCGACGTCGTCCACTTCGCCGCGGAGAGCCACGTCGATCGCTCGATCCAGAGCGGTCTGCCGTTCGTGCGCTCGAACGTGATCGGCACCCAGGTCCTGCTCGACGAGGCGCGCAAGCGCGACGTCGGCCGCTTCGTGCACGTGTCGACCGACGAGGTCTACGGATCGCTCGGCAAGACCGGCTTCTTCACCGAGACGACGCCGCTGGCCCCGAACTCGCCGTACTCGGCCAGCAAGGCGGGCAGCGACATGCTCGTCCGCGCGGCCTTCCACACGCACGGCTTCCCGGCGCTCATCACGCGCTGCTCGAACAACTACGGGCCGTACCAGTTCCCCGAGAAGCTGATCCCGCTGATGATCGCCAACGCGCGCGAGGACAAGAGCCTCCCCGTCTACGGCGATGGCATGCAGATCCGCGACTGGCTCTACGTCCGCGACCACTGCGAGGCGATCCTCGCCGTCCTGGAGCGCGGCACCGCGGGCGAGATCTACAACATCGGCGGTCACAACGAATACCCGAACATCGACATCGTCCGGAACATCCTCCGGCACCTCGACAAGCCCGAGTCGCTCATCGAGTACGTCAAGGACCGGCCCGGGCACGACCGCCGGTACGCGATCGACGCCCAGCGGATCGACGACGACCTCGGCTGGACGCCGCGGTACACGTTCGACGAGGCGCTGCCGATGACGATCCAGTGGTACCTCGACAACGACGCCTGGCTCCAGAACGTCCGCTCGGGGGCCTACCGCGAGTACTACCAGGAGCAGTACGGCTGAGATCCGGCCCGTCGACCGGGTGCGTCCTTGGGGGCCGTCCTGGACGCGCCGTCCCTTGGGGGGGGCCCTCGGGGCTCTCCGGGCCCCTCCAGCCCGATTCGTCACCTCCTCCGGGCGGGCGGGTAAGCTTTCCAACCCAAAGCCACCGGGTCCCGGATCGGGTCAACCCTTCGGCCAGAACGACCGATCAAAGGATCTGGATCTCCCTCGACCTCGTCCCAGGTTCCCGGCACGGCACACCCATCGATGCGCCCCTCGCCCCACCGCACGCGCCTCTCCTTCCCTCTCCTGATCACCCTCTTGCTGGGGATGATCGGGCTGGCTGCGTGTCACTCCTCGCCGAGCAAGCGCTCGCTCCAGTACATGAACCAGGACGGCTTCGGCCGCCGGTACAGCGGGAACGCGCTGGAGGAGAACTACGTCACGATCGGCGACCGGGTCCAGATCCTCGACGTCGCCCACCCCGAGCTCAACCTCTCGGCGTCCGTCGACATCGACGGCACCGTGCTGCTCCCGGAGATCGGCCGGATCCACATCGCCGGCTACACGCGGTCGGACCTGGAGGCGGTGCTCACCGAGCGGTACGCGGCCTACTACTCGGACCCGACCGAGATCGTCGTCGACATCACGACGTCGAACAAGGTGTACTGGGTCCTCGGCGAGGTCGCGCGCCCGGGCGAGTTCGAGCTGCAGGGCAACGAGACCGTGCTCGACGCGCTCGTCCAGGCCAAGCCGAACCGCGATTCCGCGAACCTCGGCCGCGTGATCCTGATCCGCGCCGATCCGCTCGATCCGCTGCGGCTCCCGGTCAACTACTGGGACATCACGCGCGGTGACTCGACGACGAACTTCACCATCCTGGAGAACGACATCGTCTGGGTGCCGCCGACCGTCCTCGCCCAGCTCGGCTACTTCGTCCGCGCCCTGATCTACCCGTTCACGACCGTGATCCAGGCGATCAGCCAGGCGTTCTTCGGCTTCAACAACCGTCGCTTCCGCAACGCTGCCCAGGCGGGTGGCCAGTTCGGCGGCGTCGGCTTCGTTCCCTTCTGAGTTCTCTTTCTGGCGCCATGGCTGTCGAAGTCGAAGCATCGGGTCAGGTCGACGAGTTCCTGCGCGTCCTCAGGCGGCGCGTCTGGTGGATCGTCGTTCCGCTCGCGCTCGTCGGCTCGCTGGGCGTCTTCTTCGCGGTCGTCGTCCCGAAGAAGTACGTCTCCAACGCCCAGGTGATGGTCCGCAACCTGCAGGACATCACCGGCAACTTCGACGCGGAGATCGCTGCGATCGAGGGCAAGGTCGCTCCGTACAACCTGCGCTCGAACGTGCGGATCGAGTCCGTCATCCTCGACCTCGGATGGCCCGAGTTCCGCCCGCTCCGCCCGGCCGAGAAGAACGAGTTCATCCGGGACGTGCTGCGCGACCTCTCGGTCGACCTCCCGAACATGCCCGACGACTCGGGCCGGCAGCTCGTCGAGGTCGAGTACCAGAACACCTCCGCCGACCGCGCGTTCTCGTTCCTCGATGCGCTCATCGACAGCTGGAAGGACGAGGTCCTGCGGCGGCAGCTCCAGAAGGAGCAGAAGGAGCTGCTGGAGACGATCGAGCAGATCGACCGCAACGCGAAGGACCTCGCCTCGTACCGCGAGAAGGAGAACCAGCTCCGGGTCGACAACGACATCCCGCCGCCGCGCCAGACGGCGCTGGGGCGGAACGAC
>JBCDGE010000131.1:0-18733 GCA_038757895.1 Planctomycetota bacterium
CCGGCATGGACCGTGAGCACGGTGCCGCCGAGTCCGCGGCCTTCGTCAAGCGGCTCGACTTCGAGCCGTCCGGCCGGGCCTTCGACGCCGCGTTCTCCGAGGACTGATCGACACCTTCATGAGCGACTCGACCGCGCCGCCGCTGTCCTCCGGACTGCGCCTGCGGCTCTCCGTGATGATGTTCCTCCAGTACGCGATCTGGGGGGCCTGGCTGCCGCTGCTGTATCCGTTCCTGCTGGGGCATCGCGAGTTCTCGCTCGCGCAATGCGGCTACTGCATGTCGATCGGCGCGGTGGGGGCGATCATCGGACCGTTCCTCGCCGGCCAGATCGCCGACCGATACTTCGCGACGGAGAAGTTCCTCGGGGTCAGCCACATCGTCGGGGCGATCCTCGTCTGGCTGCTCAGTGAGACCGCGGGCTTCACGCCCTTCCTGCTGATCAGCCTCTTCTACGGGATGGTCTACGCGCCGACCCTGGCGCTGACGAACTCGCTCAGCTTCGCGCACCTGCCCGATCGCGACCGCGACTTCGGGCGCGTGCGGCTGTGGGGGACGCTCGGGTGGATCGCGGCGGGGATCGCCGTCGGCCAGTGGCTCTATCTCCAGCACACGCCGACCGGCGTCGAGGAGGCTGTCGTCGAGGCCGCGCAGAACGCGGGGCGCGCCGATGCCTTCAAGCTCAGCGCACTCCTCGGCCTGATCATGGGCGTGTACTGCTTCACGCTGCCCCACACGCCGCCGTCGGACCAGGCCCGCGAGTCGAACGCGACGATGGAAGCGCTCGGGGAGGTGCGGATGCAGCCCCTGCTCACGCTGTTCCTGATCGCGATCCCGGTGAGCTGCATCCACCAGTTCTACTTCGTGTTCACGTCCGACTTCCTGTCGAGCTACGGGCGCGACGCAGCGAGCGCGATCAACCGCGTCTTCGGCGTGGGCGGCGGCGGGCTGATGACGATCGGGCAGATGAGTGAGCTCGTGGTTCTCGCGCTCATTCCGCTGGTCGCGAAGTCGACGTCGCGCAAGACGCTCCTCTCGATCGGGCTCCTGGCGTACGCGGCGCGAATGGCGCTGTTCGCCTACACCGACAGCCTGCCGACCGTGCTCGCGGGCGTCGCGCTGCACGGCGTCTGCTTCGGCTGCTTCATCTTCGTCGCCTTCATGGTGGTCGACGAGGAGACGACGCCCGACGTCCGCGCGAGCGCCCAGAACCTCTTCAACCTCGTCATCATCGGCATCGGCATCATCGTCGGCAGCTGGGTCGCGACGGCGGTCGTCGGCGCCTGGGCGATGGGCGAGGACGAGGTGATGGACTACCGGAAGCTCTTCAGCGTGCCGATGTGGGCGAGCTTCGCGTGCCTCGCGCTGCTTCTGGCGTTCTACCCGTCGCGCTCGCCGCGGCGTGGGGACCTGCCGGCCGCCTGACTCCGGCCGCGGACTCCGCGCCCGGCGTCAGCGCGCGATCGCGTTGCCGCCGGGCACGAGCGCCTCGTTCTCGAAGCCGCGGAAGTCGGCCGTGACCGCGTAATAGGGGTAGGGCGGCACGTCGAGGCGGCCGGCGCTGGACCGACCGACCCGGTCGGCCGCGCGCAGGTCGAACACGTCGCGGATCGGCTCCTGTGCCCCGTACACGCGCGCGAAGCGGGCGCCGGCTGGCGCGGTCCAGGTGAGCTCGACGGCGCCGCCCGCCGGCGTCCCGGCGGCCACCGAGGAGACCTGCTTCGCTTCGACCGCCGCGCGCGCGACCGTGAAGAGGCCCAGCGCGGCGTCCATCGATCGCTGCGTGCCCGGCGGGACGTCGGTGATCAGCACCGCGGACAGGCCGCGCCGGCGGTCGAGCCAGAGGAAGCTGCCCCACGCGCCTGCACCGACGACCTCCTCGACGTGCTGCGTCGTCGGGTGCTCCGCGAGGACCCACCCGCCGAACCCGTAGTCGGGGTCGACCCCGTACGGATAGTCCGGGTGCGAGGGCGGGAACGGGCTGCCGTACACGGGGAGATCGCGCGTCCGGTTGGTGAAGAGCTCCTCGATCGAGCTCGGCTCCAGGATCCGCTCGCCTCGGAACATCCCGTCCGCCATCACCATCTCCGCGAACCGCATCGTCTCGACTGCCGTGCTGCGCAGCCCTCCCGCGACCGCCGGGTTGGGCGCGAACTGCTGGTAGTCGGCCTGCGGCATGTCCAGCGGATCGAAGAGCCGCACCCGCGCGAGCGACTCCCAGTCGAGCCCGGTTCGCTGCGCCGCCATCATCCCGACGACCTGCATCCCGCAGCCGTCGTACCCGAGCTGGGTCCCCGGCCGGAACACTTCGAACCCCTGCGTCCCGATCAGGAGGACGGACTGCAGGTGCGTAAGGTTGCGGTCGCGGTGGAACTCGCCGAAGGTCTCGATGCCGTGGCGCATCGCCCAGCAGTCGAGGACCGTCGGATCGCCGAGCCCGTTCGCCTCGAAGAGCATCGGGTAGGCGTCCCCGAGCCGCTCGTCGAGCGCAAGGACCCCGTCCTCGACGAGGTCGAGGATGACGCCCGCGCTGATCGTCTTCGTGAACGACGCGAGCCGGGTCCGCGTGTCGTAGTCGATCGAGCCCGCCTGGAACCGGAAGTGCTCGCGCCCGCCCTGGCGAACGACCACGGCGACGCGACCCGAGAGATTCGGGAGCTCCGCCTCCAGCAGGGCCGTCGCCGCGCTGAAGTGGTAGGGCGAGGGCACCCGCTGCGGCAGCGCGTCCTGCTGGACGGCCGCGGCGCGCGGTGTCGCGATCGAGACGGCGAGCGCCGCCAGGAAGGCTGCCGCGCCCCGGCGCGGGCCCCTGGTGCAGAGAACGGTCATGGCGTGCCCCCGCGGACGGGTGTGGCAGGTGATGGGCGTGCGTGTCCGTCCCTAACCCGGACCCCAGCGAGCGGTTCCGGGCTCGCGAGCGGTTCGGGCCCCAACTCTGCCGGAACCCCGAACTCTGCCGGAACTCCGAACTCTGCCGAAATCCCGCGCCCGCCCGTCCCTTTCGGAGCGCGACGTCGAACAAGGGGCCACAGTGGCCCTTTCGCTCACGCTTCCCCTCCTCCTCGCCGCCGCCCAGGCGTCCCCTCAAGCGTCCCCTCTGGCTGAGGTCGACGTCCTGGACCTGCTCCCGGACCGCGCCGCGGCGCGCCGGGAGGCCGCGTTCGCGGCGGTGGGCGCGTCCGAGGACGAGGCCTTCACGGCACCGCTGCTGGACCTTCTCGCCCTCGCCCGCACGGCCGAGGAGTGGTACCGGATCGTCGACGCGCTCGGCGCCCTCCACGGCGAGGACGTACGCGCGACGGAGCGCCCCTGGCGCACGTGGTCGCTGCGCCGCGCCGAGGACCCGGACCGCGACGTGCCGGACGGCTACGCCGAGTTCAAGGCGCGGCTCTTCGCGTCCGCCCTCGACCCGGCGTTCGAGCGCTTCCTCGGCGCGGAGCGCACGGCCACGGTGCCCCTCGACGAGGTCGTGTGGGGCGGCGTCGTCGTCGACGGCATCCCGGCCCTCGACGACCCCGAGGCAGTGCCGGCCGCCGAGGCCACGTTCCTGACCGACGACGACCCCGTGTTCGGGATCACGCTGGGCGGTGAGTCGCGCGCCTACCCGACGCGGATCCTCGACTGGCACGAGATGGTCAACGACGTCGTCGGCAGCGTTCCGTTCTCGCTCACCTGGTGCACCCTCTGCGGAGCGCCGGTGCCGTACCGCGGACTCCTCGACGGCGAGCGCGTGACGTTCGGCTCTTCGGGCATGCTCTGGCGATCGAACAAGCTGATGTACGACCGCGGCACGGACACGCTCTGGAACCAGGCGACCGGACGTGCCGTGATCGGCCCGCTCGCCGGTCAAGGCGTCCAGCTCGAGGTCCTGCCCGTCCGGACGACGACGTGGGGTGCCTGGCGCCGCGCCCACCCGTCGACGACCGTCGTCACGCCGCGCACGGGCCACGACCGCGACTACACTCCCGGCGCGGCCTACGGCGACTACTTCGCCAGCGCGGAGACCATGTTCCCCACGCCGGGGCTCGGCGCGACCTACCGCCCGAAGGAGAGGATCGTGATCGTGCGCCGCGGCGGCGACGCGGCGTCGGTCTCACTCGACAGGGTAGAGCGCACGGGCGCCGTGACCCTCGATCTCGCGGGCCGGCCCGTCGTCGTCGTGACGCCGCGCGCCACCGGACCGGCGCGGCTCCCGAAGGCGTGGAGCATCGCGATCGAGGAGGGCGGCGGCGACCCGCTCCGTCCCTCGGCGAGCGACCTTGCGGCGGCGGTGAGGGCGGCCAGCGGAACTCTGCCGGAACTCGACGTCGACGCCGTGGTCTCGCTCCCGCGTCCGACGCGGCGGGAGCTGCTCGGCGGCCGGATCGAGGGGATCGCCCTGTTCCCGAGCGTCCGCGACAGGGCGGCGGTCCGCCACCTCGTGGGGGACGCGCGGGCCTACGCGGCCGACGGGCTCGACCTGGCGCCGGCGCGGGTTTCGGCAGAGATCGGGGGAGAGCCCTCGGCCCAGGACGCGCCGACGCTCGTCGATCAGGACGGGCGATCGTGGAAGGCCGAGGAAGACGGCCTCGTCGCGGACGACGGCGGGCGCCGGGACCGCGTTCCCTCGCACCTCGCGTTCGGCTTCGCCTGGGACGCCCACTTCGCGCGCTGAGCGGATCCGAGGGGCGCGCTACGATCGGAGCGGGCCGCGACGCGCGGTACCGGCACGATGAAGCCGACCCTCGAGAAGCTGTTCCGCGAGTACCACGAGTACCACCGCGACCCCGTCAACGTGGCGATCCACAAGGTCGCGGTCCCCGCGATCCTCTTCCACGTCGTGGCGATGCTCGACTGGGTCGGGCTGAGCGCGACGCTGCTCGGTCAGCCGGTGACACTCGGCGTCGTGCTCATCGTCCTGGCGGGTGCCTGGTACCTCGCCGTATCGCCGCGCTACGCGCTCTTCATCGTCCCGTTCGCCGTCGGCTGCCTGTGGCTCGGCCGCGAGGTGCCGCGCTCCGCCGTGATCGTCGTCGCGGTCGTTGCCTGGGTGCTGCAGCTCATCGGGCACGCACGCTTCGAGCGCCGCGCGCCGGCGTTCAAGGACAACCTGCTCCAGCTCCTCGTCGGTCCGGCGTACGTGGTCGCGCTGTTCCTGGGCGACTGGCCGGCTGAGGACTCCGAGGAGGATTCCGAGGGGGACTCCGATGGCGCCCGCGCGATGGAAGCCGCGCAGTAGGCTGCGGCGCGCTCAGAAGAGTGTGAACGTGACGGACACCGCGTCCGTGAAGCTCGAGGGCAGCGCTGCGCCGGCGTCGCGGTACCAGTACTGGAAGTACCACGTCTCCCCCGGGAGGATCGGCACGAGGCCGCTCCCGTCGGGCGCCGGCAGGGCCGGTCGGTTGTAGCGCACGAACGCGCGCCCGTCGTCGCCCGCGAAGCGCGTGCCTCCGATCCGGCGTGAGATCGGTGACCCCCAGATGCAGAGGTTCCCGGTCCAGACGGCGGGGTTCGCGACGATCTGGTTCGAGCGCGACGCCACGAAGAAGCCGGGCGACGTCGGCGGCAGGTCGTCGGCGAACAGATCAATGCTGAGGAGCGCGGTGCGCGGCGGTCCGAAGATCGTCATCCTCCCCGGCATGCCGGTCGAGTTCGGCGTCGCTGGCGAGCAGTAGCGCGAGCCGGTCTCCTCGCACGCGTCGGTGAGCCCGTTGTCGTTCGAGTCGAACTCGTCGCCCAGCAGGATCTCGCACGATTCGGCCCGCCCGTCGAAGTCGCAGTCGATCGTGCCGACCGGCGCGACGCCGATCTGGCTCGGAGAGCTCATGCCGAGGAACAGCAGGTTGCCGTCGATCGCGACGCTCTGGCTGAGGTCCTGCCCCTGGAAGGGTGGCGCCGAGAGCACGCCCGCGATCTGCCTCTCCAGGCGAAAGAGGTTCGTGGTTGGGTCGAGGCGATAGACGAACGCGACGCCGTCCGCCCCCAGGACGTCGGTATCCGACGCGGCGATCAGGTAGCCGTTCGCGAAAGCCAGGCGTGACCCGATCTGCGCTCCCAAATCGATCGTGAGCGGGCGGAGCTCCTGCACCTCGATCCAGGACGACGTCGACGGGATGAACCGCAGCACCTTGACGCCGCCGACCCCTGTCCCTCCGGCCACGACGGTGTCCCCCTGGATCGCGACCGAGACGCCGATCGGGAAGGCGGTCGGCAGCGGCGGCACGAAGCTGCCAATGAAGGTCCAGGCGCCGCTCGTCTCCAGTCGGAAGGCCTCGATCCGGCCACGCTGCCCGTTGCCCCTCGGGTTGCCCACCACGAGGAGCCGGCCGTCGAAGTCGATCGAGGTCCCGAAGCCTCGCGGGGACCCCGGGTCGGGGTTGTCGATCGTCGTCGTCAGGACCCACCCAGTGTCCGTCGCGTCCCGCTCGTAGATGTCGACGCGGTCGCGCCCGTTTCCCGGGGGAACGGGATCGTCCGGCCGGCCGACCATCAAGAGGTCGCCGAAGAGCTCGACGACCGGAGCGTCGCTCTGATTCTCGAGGTCTGGATCGACGACGCCCTCCACGACCCATGCGCCCGACCCCGGGATGCGGCGCAAGGAGTGCGTCCACCAGCCGCCAGGCACGCCGGACTGTTTCGAGGTCAAGACCGCGCGGTCCCCGGAGAGCGTGATGGACCGGATCACCTGGATCCCCTAGCCGGTGAGGTCCACCGTCGCGACCTCGTTCCAGTCGCCGTTCCCGGGGTCGCGCTCGAAGACCACGAATTCGGCGTCGACGATCAGGAGCTGGTTCGAGGCGACGAGACGGCCCCGGTCCACGTCCATGACGCGGCCGAAGAATGGGCTGACCGGAACGGACATCGGAACGACGGCGCGCGGCGCGCAGGGCGCCTGCGACAGCCGTAGCAGGGGCAGTATGAGCATGGCGGCTCCTCCGGTACGGAGGAGCCGCCATGGCTCGCCCCGTCACGCTCAATCCCGCGTCCAGCCGAGCCACACCCGTCCGTCGGTGAACACGAGCCCGCTCTTGCCGAGCTCCGTGTCCCCGTTCTCGATCACCTCGTGCACCGGCAGGGGCCCTCCGACGACCACGTCTCGGCCCAGGTCCCAGCGCTGCTTCGCGACGAGCACGCGGTACGCCTTCGCCAGGTCGAGCGCGCGGCGCTCGCTCGGCATGACGAGCGCCGTGATGTCCGCCTCGCCGCCCGGCGCCGCGCGCAGCACGTCCACCTCGCGCACGCTGCCCTCACCGTCGAAGAAGCGCTCCAGCATCTCCGTGTTGGCGCGGAACTCGTCGCCGCCGCCGACGCGCTCCAGGTAGGTCAGGATCTCGGGGCGGTCGTGTCTCACCTGCGGGACGTCCTGGATCCCGCGCAGGTCCTGGGTGCGCCAGCCGTCGAGGCCGGGGACTTTGCGCGCCAGCGTGAACGTCTGGTCGACCGTCACGCCGATCGCGGAGTGGCAGCCCATGCAGAACCGCGCCTCCTCGTCGGTCTGCACGCGAAGCCGGCCCTTCTCGTCCTCGATGTAGCCGAGCAAGCGCCAGCCGAAGTCGTTCGTCAGGCCGATGTCCGGCCCGCCGCTGAACACGGGGACGAGCCCGAGGTCCTTGGCGTCGTTGTCCGAGCCGTCGTCCATGTGATCGACGAAGTCCGTCGTCGGGCCGAGCGGGAGACCGGTGACGCGGACCTGCGTGTTGCTCGTGGAGTCGTAGCGGATGTTCTGGGCCGCCTCGTCGACGGTCCAGTCGCCGGCCGCGTCGCGCGTGATGCGGACCCAGGCGCCGCCGAGGTTCTTCTTGTGCTGGCGGTCGAAGACGTTGACGTCCTCCTGCTCCCAGACGTTCGACGTGACGTCGTTCGTCAGGATGGCGAGCTGGCTCAGGAGGTCGGCGAGCGTCAGGCACTGGCCCGTCGGCGCGCTGGTGAGCGTCGGGACGCTGTTGGAGATGTACTGGTGGTTGACCCATAGCCAGCCCGCGTCGCCGGCGGCGTTGCCTTACGGCGGAGAGCCGACCTGGTCGTTGACCCGGTCCGAATTCCAGCCGTCGCCGAAGAAGGTCATGTAGTCGCAGTTGGACCCGAAGCGGAGCGAGTCCGCGTCGTTCGTCCCGTCGATGGGGTCGAGCCACTTGACGACGAGGTCGACGTTCGTGCCGCGGACCGACCGGACGGAGCCGGTGGTGTCGTTGGCGAGGGGGAAGAACGCCTCGGGAGGGAGGGTGCCGGCGACCTCGAAGCCGACCTGACGCCGCACGAACGACGGGAGGTCGGAGAAGCCTGGCACGACGTTGATGGCCACGACCGACGACAGCGGTGCGTCCGGGTCGGCGACCGAGCCGCCATTGCTGCTCTGGGCGATGGCTGCTGCGGTGAGCAGAAGGAGCGTGTTGGACATGTTCAGGACTGCGTTGGCGGGGGTCGCATCCCCGCTTGGAGCTTGACGGGGGCGGGTGTCCCGATCTGGATCAAGACGCCACGAACGCGGCGCTCGCGTTCGGCACGCCGTTGATCAAGGCGGCTCGAAGGACGGAGCGCGGAGTTGCTCGTCCGAGCCGGCGGCCGGCGCGGCGGAATGACGTTGTGTCGCGGCCTGCCCGAAGCGATGTACCGAGACCAGGGACCGATGCGAGGTCCTTGGGCGCCCCTCCACGGCCGCCGCGCGAACGCATACGAGCGGCCAACGGTGCGGCGATCGTCGAACCGCTACCCTTGCTCCCTTGCCAAGGTGCCGCACCATCCAGGCCCGCAACCATGCCGCGAACGAAGCTCGTCCTCTTCGGCGCGACCGCACTCTCCGCCGCGTCGCTCCTCCCGATCTCCCCTTGGGCACCGTCTCTCGCCGACGCGTCGCCCGCGCTGCCCCAGGAAACAGGGACCTTCCGCGCCGCGCTGCAGAAGGCCCAGCGCGCCGTCGATGCCCAGCGCTGGGGCGACGCAGAGGCGGCCTGCGTGCGCGCGCTGGAGCGCGACCGCAAGAACGCCGCCGCCTGGGCGCTGCGGGGGGTCGCCGCGGCCGGGTCGGGCGACGTCGACCTCCAGGCGTACTGCCTGCACCAGGAACTCCGCTTCCTGGAGGCCCAGGGCGTCAAGCGCAGCGAGATGCGCGACAAGCGCGAGGCGCTGGTCGCGATCGACCCGACGGCGGGCGACCTCTTCGAGCTCAAGTCGAAGTTCTCCGAGAAGTTCACCAAGGTCGCCGAGGCGTACGAGGAGGCCGATCGGCCCCACGGCGCGATCCGCGTCTGGAAGGAGGTCCTCGCCCTCGACCCCGAGAGCACCGCGGCTCAGGACGCGATCGAGCGGATCGCCTCTGCGCCCGACCCGAGCCTCGCCGCCGACGCGAAGCCCAAGGACCTCTTCGCCGACGTCACCGACGAGTGGATCTCGGAGTACGACGCCGAGCACTCGGAGTGGCGCGAGGCGGGCGAGGTCACGCGCGACAACTACGTGACGGTCACCGACGCCGGCTACGAGGTGCTCATCCGCACCTCCGAGGCGATGGAGCAGATGTCGACGTTCTACAAGCGGTTCTTCCGCTACGGAACGCCGGAGGATGGCCGCAGCGTCAGCCGCATCACGGTCCACGTCTTCAAGTCGCGCGACGAGTACCTGGAGCTCGGCATCGGCCCGCCCGTCGAGTGGTCCGCCGGTCACTTCACCGGCAGCCACGTCGAGTGCTACATCTCGGACGGCGGCTTCGAGGGGATGGTCGGGACGCTCTTCCACGAGGCGGCCCACCAGTACGTCTCGATCGCCACCAACGCGGTCGGGTGGCTGAACGAGGGTCTCGCGTCGTTCTTCGAGGGCACGCGGATCCTGCCGAACGGCGCCGTGCTCATGAACGAGCCCGCCGACCACCGCCTGTTCCCGCTCGCGCAGCGGATGGACAAGGGCTGGATGGAGCACGCTCAGGACGGCTACGACCCGAACGACTCCAGCTCGACGCCCGAGAAGGCGCCGACGTGGGCGATCGTGCTGGAGAACAGCTACTCGTGGGGCCCGCCGTGGTACGCGCCGACGTGGGGCGTCGTGTTCTTCTGCTACAACTTCCAGGACCCCGTCGACGGGCGCTTCGTCTACCGCGACGCGTTCATGGAGTTCGTCGACAAGTCCGGCGGCAAGGTCGGCAAGACGGCGATCAAGACGTTCGAGGAGGTCGTGCTCGCGGCGCCCAAGGCCGCGTACAAGGACGTCGACGGCAAGGAGCTGGAGCGACCGGAGACGGACGACTTCGAGCTGCCCCAGAACGTCACCGAGCTCGATGACGTCTGGAAGGCGTGGATCCTGCGGCTGCGCGACGAGCGGGCCGGCAAGCTGGAGGTCACGCGGCCGTACGGCACGTGGGCGCGGCTCGCCGCAGCCAACGGGGACGCCGTCAACGCGCTGGAGCACTTCGAGAAGGGCATGGTCGCGACGCCCGACGACTTCGACCTCGCGATGGACTTCGCGCGGCACCTTGCCGACGCGTTCAAGGAGACCGACCGCGCGTCCAAGATCGTGATGGACGGCCTTCGCATGCTGGAGGCCGCATCCGAGCCCGACGAGAAGCGGATCGCCGAGGGCGAGCGCTTCCTGGCCGACCTCGACCCCAAGCGTCGCACGCTCACGCGTACGCGCGACGAGCTTGCCGCCGCGGCGCGGGACATCGTCCAGAAGTACGTCGACGCCGGCCGCCACGCGATGGTCCAGGACGTCGCCTGGCGCTTCGGCTCCGAGTTCGGCCTGATCGACCTGTTCGACTCCTACGAGCAGTCGGTCGTCGCGCGTGGCGGCGACATGGCGATCTGGGACCTCGCGTACAACGAGCAGAACATGGACGGCTGGTCGTCGGGCGACCGCATCTTCGAGCCGGACAGCATTCGCCTGGTCGCGGAGAACGGCGGGTTCGACCCGAACAACTTCGACTTCAAGATGCTCACGCTCGACCGCCTGACGGCGGGCGACTTCTCGCTCTCGGCCGAGATGCGGGCCGAGGAGGGGCGCTCCGCCTATGCCGGCTTCGTCTTCGGCGCGAAGACGGCGACGTCGTTCCACGGCGCGCTCTACTTCCCGCCGCGTGAGGGCGCGGAGGGGACGGCGCGGACCGCGTTCCTCGACGTGATGTCGAGCTACGGCTCCAGCAACATGAAGACCTGGCGCCACGTGCCGATCCAGGTCGAGGAGGAGGGTGACGGGCCCAGGACGACGATCGGTGACTGGCACGAGCTCCGCATCGACGTCACCGGTTCGAAGGTCGACGTGTGGTGGGACGGCAAGCTGTCGACGAGCCACGACTTCCTCCAGCGGGACGTCGTGCTCGGGCGCTTTGGGCTCCTGACCGGCACCGGCGAGGCCGCTTGGCGCAACGTGCGCTACCTGGCCCGCGATCCGCGCGACCCCGCGGGCCGCATCGAGCGCCGTCTGCGCCTGGAGCGCATGGGAGTGGACGCCGACAAGCCGGTGGACGGCAGCTACCTCGGCCTCGTGCCCCCCTTCCCGACGGTCGAGCGCTGGGTCCAGAACCCGCGCTCCAGCTTCGCGGAGGTCGGCCCGAACCCGCAGCTCGTCGTCCTGTGGAGCATCCAGCAGAACGAGATCGTTCCGATCGACGGGTGGCTGAATTCCTTCGCGAAGCGGTGGGAGGAGGTCGACCTGGCGATCACGACGATCGTCTCGCCGAACGACTCCGAGGCGATCGACGAGTACCTGAAGACCCACCCGGTGCCCGGCGCGCTCGCGGTCGACTCGCGGCCCTTCGGGACGTACGGGATCGGGGAGACGTTCACCGAGTACTCGATCCGGCGCTTCAACCTCCCGCGGATCCTCCTGATCGACGTCGACGGCAAGGTCGCGTGGGAGGGGGATCCAGGGTTCTCCTCGCAGAACAAGCCGGCGCCGCCGTACGGCTCGTTCGTCGACACACCGATGGAGGACCTCGCGTCCCGGCGGCGTCTGACCGAGGTCAAGAAGTGGCGCCGCGCCTGGCAGGGCGGCGGCGAGACGGCGATCGCGAACGGCGACGTCGGGACGGCGCTCGCGCTGATGCAGGAGGCGCGCGAGTTCGGCGACTCGCCGTTCGCCGACGTGCGCCGCGCCGCGTCGCGGCTGACCGCCCTGGAGACCGCCCTCGCGGATCCGGACGACACCCTGAAGGTCATCAAGGAGTCCAACGCCGCGCCAGCGGTGGAAGCCCTCATCGGCTGGGCCGCGGACGTGGGGACGCCGTTCGGGAAGAAGCGCCAGGCTGCGATGCGGAAGAAGGCCAAGGGCAAATCCTCCTCGCACTGGAAACGCGCGCTCAAGGAGGCCAACAAGGCCACCAAGGGCAAGAAGGACGAATCCGCGCGCGTCGAGGAGCTCCTCGCGAAGCTCTCCGAGCTCGAGGGCACCCTCGTACGCGCGCTGGAGGACGACGTTCGCGCCCTGGGGATCGCCGGTGCCGAGGGCGCCGACAAGATCCCCGCCGCGTGGCTGGCGAGGAACGTCTTCGGGTGGTGACCTGGGGCCTGACGCGCGGCGACGCGTGTCAGCGCCACTCCACCCCACATCCCAAAGACACCCTTCCCTGAAGGGGCCCTTCCCAGGAGGGATCGACATGTTCGTGACCGCTTCCGTGGTCCTCTCGGGAGTCGCGGCCCATGCCGCGCTCGAGGACGCCACGCGCGACGACGTCCTGCCCGTCGCGTTCGCCCCGCCCGTCCAGCTCCTCGCGGCCGGAGAACCCGTCCAGACCGAGCAGCCCGGCTATGCCTCGCCGGCCTGGTACGACTTCGACGGCGACGGCAAGCACGACCTCGTCGTCGGCCAGTTCGCCGGCGGCAAGATGCGCGTCTACCGCTCCACCGAGGACGGCCTCGGCGCAGGCGAGTGGATCCAGGCCGGCGGTGAGACCGCCGAGGTCCCCGGCGTCTGGTGATGCACGTCCTCGACTCCACAGTTCGTGGACCTCGACGGCGACGGCAACATCGACATCCTCTCCGGCTCCTACTCGCGCATGGACGGCGCGATGGCGGGCCTCTTCCAGGTCCTGCGCGGCAACGAGGACGGCACCTTCCGGAAGGCGGAAGCCGTCCGCGGCACCGACGGCGAGCCGCTGATCGTCCCACACGATCCCGAGACGGCTCTGCTCGACGCGATCTGCACGCGTCCGACGGCCGCCGACCTCGACGGGGACGGCCACCTCGACCTCGTCGTCGGCAACTTCGCCGGGACGTTCTGCTGGTTCCGCGGCGGCGGCAGCGGGAAGTTCGCGCCGACGCCGGAGTGGCTCCTCGCCCCGGACGGCGAGCGGGTCCACGTCGAGCACCACAGCGACCCGTTCGTCGTGGACTGGGACGCCGACGGCGACCTGGACATCGTCAGCGGATCCTCGGCGGGATCGGTCAGCCTGATCACGAACGTCGGCACCGCGAAGTCGCCGAAGTTCGCGAAGCCCGTCACCCTCGTGAAGATCGAGACGCCTCCGTTCGACCAGATCGTCTTCGGCGAGGAGCACGTGAAGGCGCCGAACATGGCGACGCGCGTCGCGGTGGCCGACGTCAACGGTGACGGCAAGCTCGACCTGCTCGTCGGCGACAGCGTACGCCTGAAGTACCCGGCGGAGGGGCTCACCGAGGAGGAGGCCCGGGGCCAGATGGAGCTCTGGCAGAAGGACTTCGCCGAGCTCCAGGGGGCGGCGCCCGAGATCGCCGACTTCGAGAACATGACCGACGAAGAGGAGGCGGCCTGGGAGGCCCACTCCGAGCGCCAGAGCGAGCTGTGGACCCTTCGCGCGGAGATCGTCCGCGAGGTGTCGACGGGCTACGTCTGGCTCTACGAGCGCAAGTAGCCCGCGCCCGGATCAGCTCGATTCCTGCGTCGCGGCGCCGTTCGTTGCGGCGCCTTCGGTCGCGGCCTCCTCGGCCGCGGCCGCCGCGACGGCGCGCGCGACCGCCTTGCTCACGCCCGGGTCGAACGGCCGCGGCAGGACCCGATTGGGCGTCGGCTCGCCGACGCTCTCCGCGAGCGCCACGGCCGCCGCGACCTTCATGTGCGGGGTGATCCGGGGAGCGCACGCGTCGATCGCGCCGCGGAACACGCCGGGGAACGCGAGGACGTTGTTGACCTGGTTCGGGAAGTCGCTGCGCCCCGTCCCGACGACCGAGGCGCCGGCCTCCAGGGCGACGGCGGGGTGGATCTCGGGATCTGGGTTCGCCATCGGGAACAGGATCGGGTCCTTCGCCATCCGTCGGACGTCGTCCGCATCGAGCAGTCCGCCGCGGCTCACCCCGATGAATACGTCGGCGCCTTCCAGGGCGTCGTGGACGGTGCCGGTCCGGTTCGAGCGGTTCGAGAACTCCAGCAGGTCGCGCTTCTGCGGCGAGAGGTCGTTGCGACCCTCGTGGATCACACCGCGCGAGTCGCAGACGATCACGTCCTTCACGGGCTCGCACCGGTCCGGGGAGAAGCCGACGCAGCGCATCAGCTTGGCGATCGCCGTGCCCGCCGCGCCCGCGCCCGCGATGACGACGGTCAGGTCGCTGATCCGGCGGTCCGTCAGCCGGCAGGCGCCGATGAGCGCCGCGAGCTGCACGATCGCCGTGCCGTGCTGGTCGTCGTGCATCACCGGGATGCCGAGGTCCTGCAGGCGTTCCTCGACGTCGAAGCACGCCGGCGCCGCGATGTCCTCCAGGTTGATCCCGGCGAACCCGGGCGCGATCGCGCGCACGGTGTCGACGATGTCGTCGGGCGACCCCGCCTCGATGCAGATCGGCCACGCGTCGAGGCCCGCGAAGCGGCGGAACAGCGCCGCCTTGCCCTCCATCACGGGCATCGCGGCGCGCGGGCCGATGTCGCCGAGCCCGAGGACCGCGCTCCCGTCCGTCACGATCGCCACCGCCCGGCCGGCGACGGTCAGATCGCGCAGCCGCGAGGGGTCGTCCGCGATCGCACGGCACGGAGCCGCCACGCCGGGGCTGTACGCGAGGCTCAGGTCTTCCTGGGTCTCCAGCGCTGCGCGCAGGTCGACCTCGATCTTGCCGCGGTGCTCCGCATGCAGGGCCAGGGCTCGCTCGTCGAGTGCGGCGTCGTCTTCGGTGCCCGTCATGGCCGCAGAGACTACCCGCGATCGGCGCCGCCTCAACCTCCGGGCGCGCCCAGCAGTTCCAGGGTCCTCTCCAGCGCCCTCCGGGCCTCCGCGTTCCCGGGGTCCTGGAGGAGGACCTCCTCGAAGAGCTGACGCGCCCGCCCCAGGCGTCCCGCACGCGCCTCGACCTTGCCCAGGAGCACGGTCATGCCCGCGTCGCCGGGCGTCGCCCGCAGCCAGGCCGTCGCGCACTCCCGGGCGAGGTCGAACCGGTCCGCCGAGGCGGCCGCCTCCGCAAGAGCGCCCAGGACCCGCTCCGTGTCGCCCTCGACCCGGCGCGCCTCCACCAGCGCATCCGTGGCCTCTCCGAATCGCCCGAGCTGGCTGAGGGCGGCGCCGAGGTTGATGTGCCCGATCGCGTAGTCGGGATCGAGCTCGACGGAGCGGCGGTACGCGGCTTCGGCGAGATCGACGCGCCCGAGCAGGACGTGCGCCCGGCCCAGTCCTTCGAAGGCGGGTGCGTCCCGGACCGCGAGGTCGTCGCGGTCGGTCACGGCGCTCTCGAAGATCGCCACCGCGTCGCGGTAGCGGGCCTCGTCGATCGCGAGCCGACCGGCCTCCACGAGGAGGTGGGGGAACGCGCGCTCGTCGAGGCCGAGGCGACAGAACGCAGCGACGTGCTCGGGGTCGGCCTCGCCGCGGAAGATGCGCATCGGCCGGCCGTTCGCGTCGTACACGATCGTCGCCTGCCGCGCGCCGCCGATCGCGTCCGCGACGGTCTCCAGATCGACCAGGGCCACGCGAGTCGCGTCGTGCTCCACGTCCGCGGAGGTCCCGGTGCGCGGGAGCACGTCCATGAAGCGAACGCCGTTCAGCGCCTCCACGACCTCGTCGTCGAGCACGCCAGGGTCGAACGGGCCTGGACCGGGCGGCCCGGCGTCGGACACGCGGACGACGAGCGGCGCGGGCGGGAAGCCCATCGACGCGGGCGTGCGCACGAGTCGCGCGAGGCGGGTCGACCACGCGGGATCGATCGAGGGTGCGCTCCTCTCGGGCCAGCGCGGCGGCACGATGTCGCCGACGAGCCCCTCGTCCTCGCGCACGACGAGCACCCGATTCCGGGGCGGCCGCTCGACGGTCGTGCGCCCGCCGCCCGGCCACTCGACGTCGAGCGCGTCCAGGCGCGAGCCGCGGGCGAGCCCGAAGTGCACGTCCGACAGGACCTGGCTCTGGAAGCCCTCGACGAGCGCCACGTGGCCGCGCTGGCTCCGGCCGCCGCTGGCGACGGCGACGCGCGCGCCGAGCGCGGGGAGCGGCGGCTCGTTGGGCTCCAGGCGTGCCCGCACCCAGTCGGTCGGCGTTCCGACGTTCTCGTAGTAGACGAGGCCGTCGAGCGCCCACAGGACGACGTCGAGATCACCGTCCCCGTCGGGATCGAACGTCGCGAGCGCCCTTCCGTCGTGGGACGCGTCGAGGCCGAGGCACCAGCCCGCGTCGACCCACGGACGGTCCGGGTCCCCCGACGGCGTGCGCACGAACAGGCGATCCCGCTCGTGCCCGTTGAACGACCCCATGAACCGCAGATCCGCGTTCACGTTGCGGCTGCGCTCGCCGCGCTCCAGCCGCAGGGCGTCGTCGATCACCTGCCGCCAGTAGTACGTCTGCCAGTCCCCGCGCCCCGGGTCGCGGTGCGACGCGAAGCCGTTCGTGACCGCGAGCTCCAGCGCGCCGTCGCCGTTCACGTCGAGGAACTGGCAGCCCCACGCCCACTCGGCCTCGTTGATGCCGAGCTGACGGGCTCGATCCGGCCAGCGCACGCCGCTCGCGGGCTCGCTGTAGAGCGCGTTCCCGCGCGCGATCACGTCGACGCGGTCGCGCATCTCCGGAGACAGCGCGAGCGCGTGCGGCACCATCCGCATGCCCTCCTCGCTCGACATGTTCGACACGTAGAGGTCCCAGCGGCCGTCCGCCTCGAGGTCGGCGAGCGCCGCGCCCATCGTGTACGCGCTGACGCCGCCGAAGCCGAGGACTTCGTCCTCGACGAACGTGCCGTCCTCGTTCCTCCACAGCACGTTCGGGCCGAAGTCGTTGCCCTCGAAGAGGTCGGTGTCGCCGTCGTGGTCCGCGTCGAACGCAAGGGCGACGTAGGTGTATCCGGTCCCCGTGATCCCGCGCGCCTCGCTCTCCTCGGTGAAGGTGAGCCCGCCCTGGTTGATCACGAGGTGGTTGTCGGCGCCGTCGAACGCCTCGACGGTGTTGTACTCGTCACCGCGCGACGCGCCGCTGCCGTAGACCGCGAAGAAGAGGTCGAGGTCCCCGTCGCCCTCGACGTCCAGCGGCACCACGGTCTGCACGGCGAGGCGCCGCAGACCGACCGGGTTCGGCAGCTCGAAGGCGCGCGGGAGGTGCCGCCACGTCCCCGGCTCGGCGCCCGTGCGCGTCCACAGGCCCGCGTAGGCGAAGCCGCCCTCGTAGCGGCTCGTCTCGGACGCCACGATCTCCTCGCGCCCGTCGCCGTCGAGGTCGACGAAGAGCACGAAGGCGGGCCGGTCGGCGTAGCGCTCGATCGGCAGCGGCTCCGGGACGAATCCGCCGCTGCCGTCGTTGCGGAACAGGATCGTCTGCTCGCCCGACCGCGTCGCGATCACGTCGGGCCGCTCGTCCCCGTCGAAGTCGCACACGGTCAGCCCGCCGAGCGTGAGCGTGCGGTGGCGGTCGACGAACGTCTGGATGAGCGCGCGGTTCTCGTCGCTGGTGCCGAACGTCAGCCCGACCTCCGCCGTCCGGTCGACGAAGCGCGGCGCGCCTGCGCGCAGGACGGCGCCCGCGCCGAGGGGATGGTCGTCCGACGCGTCGCACGGCACGAAGCGCGCGAGCTGCCAGGCGCCGCCGTCGGGCCGGCGGGCCTCGATCTCGGCGTAGACCGTGGCGTCGAGGCGCCACGTGTCCGACGGACCCGCCCAGCGGAAGCGGATCCGGCCGGTCGCGCGGTCGAGTCGCGGATCGAGCTCGAAGCGGTCGACCTCCACCTCGATCCGCTCTGGCGGAGCGTCGAGCGGCGCGAGGGCGAAGAGCGCCTCGAGGAAGGCCTCGGGGGAGCGGTGGACCGCGCCACCGGCGGCGTCGAGCCAGCCGATCGTCACGTCCCCCGCGGGCTCCTCCGCGCGGAGCCCCGGCACGGCGCCGACGAAGCCCTTCGCGACGAGGCCGCGCCGCGCCGCGTCGAGCTTGCCGAGGGCCATGGGCGACGCGACGAGGGCCGCGACGTCGCTCTGGAACCGCAGCGCCTCCGTCTCGGAGAGCTCCAGGTCGCGGACGGGCTCGGCGGGCGGGACGACCTCGGCCGGCGGGGCGTCGCTGCACCCCGCCACCGTCAGAAGGACGATGGCGGCAGTCGCGGCGGCGATGCGGAGCGGAGTTCGACGCGGGAGATCAGCGGCGCACACGCCCGCAACGTAGGCGCGCGACGCGGAGGAGGAAGGGCGGATGCCTACAATCCGTCGCCATGAACACCGCCTCCTCGCGCCGCGTGCTCGCGCTGAGCCTCCTCCTCGCGTTCGGCTGCCGGGCACCGGCCTCCGGCACCGCCGAGCCGCTCCTCGCGGACGGTGTCACGGCGGACGGCGGCACGGCCATCGCGGCGCCGTCCGACGCGGCGCCGGCGGCCGCCGGCGAGGCCGAGGCCCAGCGCGAGGTCGCGCCGCCCGCCG
>JBCDGE010000132.1:0-18618 GCA_038757895.1 Planctomycetota bacterium
ACTTCGTCTACCCCTAGGTTCTGGGTACGCGGAAGAACCTTAAGTTGCAGCTATCGCTTAAGCGGCTTCGCCCTTTACGGGGCGACGCCGCTGCTGTTTGATGTCCGGCCCCCGCGGCGCCGACGACTGAGCCCCTCCGCCCCCAGCACGTGCTCGCCTACATCCTGAGGAGACTCCTGCTGATGATCCCGACGACCGTCGGGGTCGCGCTGGTGATCTTCACGCTCTACCACATCGCTCCCGGCGATCCGGCGCTCATCGCGGTCGGCAGCCAGAGCGACGCCGACCTCGGCGCGCAGAGCGACAACGAGTCCCAGATCGACAAGTTCCGGCGCGAGCACGGGCTCGATCGGAACGTCGTCGTCCAGTTCCTCGACTACATCGGGCCGATCAACCTGAGCGCGGACGGGCACCCGTGGTTCAGCTCGCCCCGCACCGAGCGGACGGTCGAGGAGGTCGATGTCCCGGGTACGGGGGGTGAGGGCAACGCGCCGCGCACGACCCGCCAGGGGCGGCCGATGCCGATCGAGCACCTGTACGCGACGTCCGCGGACGAGCGGCGGGACCTCGACACGTACGTGGGCCTGCTCGTCTCGGACGACGTCGACGACCCGACGCGGACCAAAGCAGCGGACGACCTCGTCGCGTTCGCGGGGGAGGCGAAGGGCCAGGCCGACAAGGCCCACGCGCGCCTGTTCCAGGCGCTCTACGACCTGCGCCTCGCGGGGCCGAACCAGGAGCCCGGGATCCGCCGCGTCGCCGGCGTCCTCGAGCGCACGACCGGGACGAAGCCGAACCTGGAGCCCGCGATCGTCGAGCGGGACGGGCTGCGGCACGAACTCAAGCGCTGGTTCGCCTGGTACTACGAGGACGGCGTCGGCAGCCGGACCCAGAACACCGGCGACAAGCCGTACGGCGGCCTGCTCGCCTTCGACCTGGGCGAGGAGATGCGGTCGGGCGAGTCGGTGCTCGGGGAGCTCGGCAAGCGCCTCAAGGTCACGGTCCCGCTGTCGCTCGTCGCGGTACTCCTCAGCTACATCATCGCGCTGCCGCTCGGGATCTTCTCGGTCCGCAGGCAGGGGACCGTCGCCGACGGAGGGCTCACGATCGTGCTCTTCGTCCTCTACTCGATCCCCACGTTCTGGGCCGGGCTGATGCTCGTCCTGATCTTCGGCAAGACGCAGCTCGACCTGCTCCCGATCCTCGGGCTCCACGACAAGGACGCCGACCCCTCCCAGCCGCTCGCGTACGCGTGGGACACGGTGCTGCACTGCATCCTGCCGATCGCGACGCTGACCTACGGGAGCCTCGCGTACCTCTCGCGTCAGATGCGCGCGGGCATGCTCGACGTCATCCGCCAGGACTACATCCGCACCGCCAAGGCGAAGGGGCTGACCGACGACGCTGTCATCTACAAGCACGCGCTGCGGAACTCGATGATCCCGGTGCTCACGCTCCTCGCGTCGATCCTGCCGATCCTCATCGGGGGCTCGGTCATCGTCGAGTTCATCTTCGACATCCCCGGGATGGGCAAGTACGCGTACGAGGGCCTGCTCCGGCGTGACTTCTACATCGTGATGGCGACGACGATCTTCGTCGGGATCATGACGCAGTTCGGGATCCTGCTCTCCGACATCGCCTACTCGCTCGTCGACCCCCGCATCCGGCTGCACTGATGGTCACCGAGGAGACGAAGAGCGACCCCGCGCCGGCGCCCCCCCCGGCCCCGACGGAGCAGCCCGAGTTCACGTCCGAGTACTCGAAGGACTACTGGGACCTCGTCTTCGAGCAGCTCTCTCGGCGCGTGCTGTTCAAGGTCGGCGTCGCGGTCCTGACGATGCTCTACGGCATCGCCGTCATCGCGCCGCTGCTGGCGAGCGACCGGCCGTACCTCGTCGAGTCGGTCGACCTGTCCTCGTACAAGAGCTCGCTGCGGGTCCTGCGGCCCATCGCGCTCACCGCCGCGCGGGTCGCGAAGCAGTCGGACGAAGACTTCGCCGCAGACCTCGCGAAGGCTCCGCCGGGCGCGCCAGGGACGCGCGTGGAGAAGATCCGCTCGGAGCACGACGCGGCGAAGCTCCGCATCGACACGATGCGCTCGATGCTGCCGGAGGACCTCACCGAGCAGCTCGACGTGTACGCCGACGCCTTCCAGCGCGGCGTGGACGCGATGGGGGAGGGCGACGACGCGGCCGCCGGCGAGGCGTTCGACGTGGCGAAGACGGTCGTCCGCGCGATGCGGAAGGACCTGAAGGCCCTCGACCCCGCGAAGCCCGACGCCGGCGGCGTGCCGCTCGTCGGACGGGCCGAGATGCCGCTCTTCGAGTCGATCGCGGCGTGGGAGATCGCGCTGGCCGCCCTCTGGCTCCTGTGGGCTCTCTGGCCGCTCTGGAACCCGCTGATCAACTCGCTCCTACTGGGGCGCAACCGCAACCGCATCCGGGCCGCGCGACGCTACAAGCTCGTCGCTTGCCTCGGTCTCTCGATCGTCGCTGCCGTCGGGTGGCGGGTCTCGTTCGGCCCGGTCGCAGAGTTCGACGTCGCGACGCACAAGAGCGGCCTGACCGAGGGGAACATCGTCCTCGTCGCAGGTGGCCGCACGACCGCCGAGCTCGCGGCGTCCGAGGACCCCGAGGCCGACGGGCTGGTCGGGCGCCTCGTCTGGCCGCCGGTGGCGTTCGGCTACGCCGAGCTGCACGAGGACGAGAAGTTCCGCGCGCCGACCTGGTCGCGCAAGAGCAAGCTCGACCCCGAGACCGGCCGGCCGCTCTACCTCATCGAGCGCGACCAGCGCGAGGGCGGTGAGCGCACCGACGACGTCGCGCCGACCGAGGTCCAGGTCGAGGTCCGCGCCGGCGAGCCCGCGCTGAACTCGGCGTGGCGGCACCCGCTCGGCACCGACGAGAGCGGTCGCGACGTCCTCTCCCGGATGATCTGGGGCGGGCGCGTCAGCCTCTCGGTCGGGATCCTCTCCGCCGCGCTCCTGACCGTGATCGGCGTGATCATCGGCTCGCTCGCCGGGTTCTTCGGCGGCTGGGTCGACATCGTGATCATGCGCGGCATCGAGATCCTGCAGTCGATCCCCGCGTTCTTCCTGATCCTGCTCGCGCTCGCGTTCACCGACCCCGAGACGATGCCGCCGATGTTCGCGATCGTCTTCGTGATCGCGATCGTCCGCTGGACCGGGGTCGCGCGGCTGGTGCGGGGCGAGTTCCTGCGCCTGCGCGAGCAGGAGTTCGTGGTCGCGTCGCGCGCGCTCGGGTTCAGCTCGCGCCGCACGATCTTCCGCCACGTGCTTCCGAACGCGATGTCGCCCGTGCTCGTCGCCGCCGCGTTCTCGGTCGCGGCCGGCATCCTGACGGAGTCCGCGGTCTCGTTCCTCGGCTTCGGCATCCGCGAGCCCGACGCCTCCTGGGGCGCGATCGTCAACGAGTCGAGGAACCCCGAGAACTGGTGGATCCAGATGTTCCCGGGCATCGCGATCTTCGTCACGGTCACCTGCTACAACCTCGTCGGCGACGCGATCCGCGACGCGATGGACCCGAAGATGAAAGTCTGAGGGGCCCTCAGGGGGCAGCAGGAGGCCCCCAGAGGGGGGAGCGGGACGCTCGGCGGGACCCGGATGAGGTTCCTTACGAGAAATCCCGCGTGGGCTCGTCGTCGCACCTCTGCGCGGCGAAGCCGCTGTGTGAGCCTCTCCATCCCCAGCGACTCGGAGGGTTCCTCTCCGAGCCTGACCGCAGCCCCTCCCGAGCGCAGCGCGGCCGTCCGGGCGATCGGGCTGCTCCGAAGATCGGTGCTCGAGGGGCCCGTGCACTCCGTTCCGCGCCCGCGGAGCGAGATCAATCTGCACTGGCTGATCCACCTGCGCTGGACCGCGATCCTCGGCCAGCTCACGACGATCCTCGTCGTCCGCTTCGGTCTGCAGATCGAGATTCCGATCGCGGCGCTCCTGGCCGTCATCGGGGTCGAGATCGGGACGAACCTGGCGCTGCTGGAGATCCAGCGGCGCGAGGTCCGGCGGCGCCTCAGGACGAGCGCGGATGCCGGCGCCGAGCGGCGCTCCGACGCCAGGCTCCGGGCGCTCCAGCTCGGCGTCACGCTCCTGGACATCGTGCTCCTGGCGGCGCTCCTGTCGCTCACTGGCGGCACGTCGAACCCGTTCTGCGCGTTCCTGGTGGTGCACGTGGCGCTGGCGGCCGTGCTGCTGCCCATGCGGCACTCGATCTTTGCGATCGCGACGGTGGGTCTCGCGGTGCTCGCGCTGCGCCTGGTGCACACCGACATCCCCGCCCTGGAGGAGAGTTCCGCGCTGCGCGGATGGGGCATGGTCGTCGCGATCGCGCTGACGTCGATGCTCACCGTCTTCTTCGTCTCGCGCGTCGTGAGCGCCGTCGTGCGGCGCTCCGAGCAGCTGGAGGCCGAGCGGGAGCGCCGGGAGCGCCGCCGCCACCTGGAGGCGCTCGGCACCCTCGCGGCCGGCGCCGCCCACGAGCTCGGCACGCCGCTCTCGACGATCGCCATCGTCGCCAAGGAGCTGGAGCGACGCCTGGAGGGCGAGGGCCGTGCCGACGACGGGGCGACCCAGGACGCGCGGCTGATCCGGGACGAGGTGGCCCGCTGCCGCCGGATCCTCGATCGGATGTCGAACGACGCCGGCGGCCCGACCGGCGAGTCGCTGGTCGCCACGACGGCGCCCGAGCTGGCCGCCGGGATCGTGGGGGAGATGGGCGCGGGCGACCGGGTCGACGTCGTGCTGCACTCCGACGAGGCGAACACCTCGATGGCGCTGCCCCGCGAGGGTCTCGCGACCGCCCTACGGGCGATCGTCCAGAACGCCCTCGACGCGTCGCCGATCGACCAGCAGGTGCGCCTGGAGCTGAGCCGGCGCGCGTCGGAGCTGGTGGTGACGGTCTCCGACCGCGGCGTCGGCATGGAGCCCGCGGAGGTCGAACGGGCGCTGGAGCCCTTCTTCACCACCAAGGAGGTCGGTCTCGGGATGGGGCTAGGGCTCTACCTGGCGAGCTCGTTCATCGAGAGCCTGGGCGGGACCCTGGAGATCCACTCCGTGCCGGGGGAGGGCACCGACGTCCGCGTGCTCCTGCCCCTCGCCCCTGCGGGCGAATGGGCCCTCGCTGCCCGGATGGACCCGCTGTAGAGCCCTGGAGGCCCGGGCTGTGGGCCGTGGCCTGTGGCGGGGTGTCGCAAGGGGCCCCCAGGTTCACTTCAACGCCACGGTAGATGCGGGGGAAGTCCGCGATCCGGGCATCCCCGTATCCGCGAGCGGCGAAGACTGCGGCAGGAGGCAACACCCTGTGACACAGACTGACCTGAACCCCCCCGGCACCCTCACCTCGAGCGTCGATGCGCGCTCGATGCTGCTCGTCGACGACGACGAGACGTTCCGCGAGCGCCTCGCCCGCGCCCTGCGCGAGCGTGGCTTCGAGGTACGGACTGCCGGCAACGTGGACGAGGCCGTGCAACTCGCCGAGCACGACTCCCCCGAGTACGCCGTGATCGACCTGCGCATGCCCGGAAAGGGCGGCATGGAGCTCCTCCGCGAGCTCAACCGCGTCGACGCCGGCACCCGCGCCCTGATCCTGACCGGCTACGGAGCGATCGCGACCGCGGTCGAGGCCGTCCGCCTCGGCGCCGTCAACTTCATCCCGAAGCCCGCCGACGCCGACGACGTCGTCGCCGCCTTCGAGAAGTACGAGCGCGGCGAGTCCGACGAGGGCCCGATCGTGACCTCGTCCTACCGCGCGCCCACGCTGGCCCGCATGGAGTGGGAGCACATCCAGCGCGTTCTCTCCGACTGTGGCGGGAACATCTCCGAGTCGGCCCGCCGCATCGGGATCCACCGCCGCTCGCTCCAGCGCAAGCTCCAGCGCCACGCGCCCCAGGAGCTCGGACGCTCGTGAGACGTCGGCCCCGCACCGGGGCCGCTCCAGACCGCGCGCGGGGCTCGCTCCCGCGCTCTTGACCGCTCGTTCGACGGGGCGGCTCCGCGCAGGCGGGGCCGCCCCGCGTCGTTCGTTGCGAATCGATCTCAAGGGCCTGTCGCGCGGCGTTCCGCCCGAGTCCCGCGATTCCTCGCACTTGCGACCGGTTACCGCGTTCCGAAGCGGCCTTCAGGTCACTATTCTGTTTGCGACTGAACAGCGTTCACCGGCCGGCACTGCACTCGGCCCGACGCGGTTCGGTGGCGTGCGGACCGTTCCACCGCGCGCACGAACGCGACCTTCCCGCCCCCCGCCTCCATCGGTCGGCCGAGGCCTCGGACACCGACGGACGTCGGGAGCGGACCGCGCACCGCGCATCCATGATTCCCTTCCACTTCCCGCGCTGGACCAACCACTTCAAGCTCCTCATCCCCGCCGGTGCTGTCGGCGGCGCGGTGTATGCAGTGGTGTTCGTCTGGGTCGGGTTCTCTCCGAAGACGATCGCGATCGGGTACCAGCCCGAGCAGCCGATCCCGTTCAGCCACGCGCTTCACGCCGGTGAGTTCGGCATGGACTGCAGGTACTGCCACAATACGGTCGAGGACGCCGCGCACGCGGCGATCCCGCCGACGGCGACCTGCATGAACTGCCACGAGAACATCCGGCCCGAGAGCCCGAAGCTCGCGCCGCTCAAGGACTCGTGGGAGACCGGTGATCCGGTCGCCTGGGTCCGCGTGCACGACCTCCCGGACTACGCGTACTTCAACCATTCCGCGCACGTGCGGCGCGGCGTGTCGTGCGTGTCGTGCCACGGCCGGGTCGACCAGATGGAGGTCGTCCAGCAGGTGCACGGGCTCAACATGGGCTGGTGCATCGAGTGCCATCGCAACCCGGAGCCGCACCTGCGCCCGCTGGACCAGATCACCAACCTCGGCTGGGAGCCGCCCGAGAGCGGCGTCGATCCCGCGAGCCTCTTCTACTCGCCGGACGAGATCCATCCGCGCGACACCTGCAGCACGTGCCACCGCTGAGCTGCTCGATGCGCGCTGTCGTTCCAGCTCGAGAGAACGGATGCGCGCGACTCTCCAACCCACTCACCACCTCCGCCCCGGCGACACGGTCGGCGGTCGGTGTGGACCCACACAACCTCGCCACTAGCGGCGAATCCAACCCTCGACCCAGGCGCCGCGCACCTACGCGACGCTCGCCCCGATGAGCGACATCCTCGACGATCCCCACGCCGAGACGCAGCACCCCCCGAGCGAGGGGAAGCCGACCGTCTGGCGGTCCCTCCGAGAGTTCGACGCGACGCTCGCGCCCGAGGGCGCCGACGGCGCGGTCACTCCGGACGTCGCGAACTTCGTCGGCCGGGAGTTCCCGACCGACGACTTCGACGAACTTGGTGAGGTCGACCGGCGACGGTTCTTCCAGATCCTCGGTGCCTCCGCGGCCCTCGCCGGCGCATCCAGCTGCCGGTGGGAGCGCGAGGAGATCCTCGCGCACAAGATCCGGCCCGAGGAGACGATCCCCGGCAAGCCGAAGCACTACGCCTCGGTGATGGACCTCGCGGGGTTCGCCAAGCCGCTCAAGGTCACGAGCTACGACGGCCGTCCCGTCAAGGTCGAGCCGAACCTGCTCGTCGGCCGCGGCTCGGACGTCTACTCGCAGGGTGAGGTCCTCGGGTTCTACGACCCGGACCGCTCCAGCGGCGCGCTCCAGCGGGTCTCGAACGGATTCCGCCAGGTGTCGAACGACGACTTCCTCGCGGCGCTTCAGGCGAAGGCGTCCGAGGGCGGCCTCGCGGTCCTCGCCTCGACGAACGGCTCACCCACGCTCGCCCGTCTCGGCGAGGAACTCGCTCGGACCGGTGCGAAGTGGGTCTGGTGGTCGCCCGTCGACCGCGACTCGGTGGTCGACGGCACGCGCCTCGCCTTCGGGCGCCCCGTGCGCGCGCACTACGACCTGGAGAACGCGGACATCGTCGTCAGCCTCGACTCGGACTTCCTGGCCGAGCACCCCGACGCCCACAAGATGGGCGCAGGGTTCGGCCTCCGTCGCGAGCCGGAGCGCGGGTCGATGTCGCGCCTGTACTCGATCGAGAGCCGCTTCACGACGTGCGGCGTCGTCTCCGACCACCGACTCCCCGTCCGTAGCTCGGACGTCGGCGCGGTGCTGGAGCTCATCGAGGCCGAACTCGGTCGCGGGACCCCCGGCAAGCGCGCCGTGGAGCTGAAGGCGAACGAGAAGCTCGTCGCGTTCGTGACCGCGCTCGCGGACGACCTCCGCCAGGCGAACGGCCGCGTGGTCGTCATCCCCGGGCACGGTCAGCCGGCCGAGGTGCACGCCAGGGCGCACGGACTGAACGCCGCGCTCGGCGCGATCGGCACGACGGTGCGCTACACCGACGAGCCGCTCGCCTCGGCGCGTACGGCCGAACTCGCAGGGCTCCTCGCCGACATGCGGAGCGGCGCGGTGAAGACGCTGCTCGTCCTCGGCGGCAACCCGGCGTACGACGCGCCCGCCGACCTGAAGTTCGCCGAGGCCGCGAAGAACGTCACGCTCTTCCACCACGGCCTCTACCGCGACGAGACCGCGGTCGTGTGCGACTGGCACCTGCCGGCCACGCACTGGCTGGAGGCCTGGGGCGACTCGCGCTCCTGGGACGGCACGCACCACATCGCGCAGCCGCTGATCAAGCCGATCGCGAACGGGACGAGCGCCATCGAGGTTCTCGCCAAGCTCGTCGGCCGCGAGGCCGACGGTCGCGTCGAGACCCGGACGACATTCGACGCGCTGGGCCTCGCGGGGGACCAGGAGGCGCGCTACCGCCAGTCGCTGCACGACGGCCTCGTGGACGGCTCGCGGATGCCGTTCCTCGACGTCACGCCGACGTCGGACCTGCCGGTGATCCCGGAGGCGGAGCCCGGCATGGAGCTCAGCTTCTTCGCGTGCCCCAAGGTCTTCGACGGCCGCTTCGCGAACAACGGCTGGCTCCAGGAGCTGCCCGACTTCACGACGAAGATGACGTGGGACAACGCCGTCCTGATCGGCGTGAAGACCGCGAAGGCCCTCGGCATCAAGACGGGCTCGAAGGTCCGCGTGACCGTCGATGGTCGCAGCCTCGACGCCGCTGCCTACGTCGCTCCGGGGCAGGCCGAGGACAGTCTCGCGCTCTCGCTCGGCTACGGCCGCCGCCACGGCGGGCTCGTCGCGGGCTTCGACAAGGCGGACGTGGACGCGGCCGGCTTCGACGCCTACCAGCTCCGCGGTACGGCCTCGATGTCGATCGCAAACGGGGTGCAGATCGAGAAGACGCGCGGCACCTACGAGTTCGCGACGACGCAGGAGCACCACCTGATCGACGCGATCGGCATGAAGGGGCGCCGCGAGCGCCTCCACAAGCTGGCCATGGAGGGCACCGAGGAGCAGTGGCAGAACGACCACAACTTCACGGAGCACGTCTACCACGTCCCCAAGCTGGAGTCGCTCTTCGACACGAAGGAGTACGACGGACGCCACCAGTGGGGGATGACGATCGACCTCTCGACGTGCAGCGGCTGAAACGCCTGCGTCGTCGCCTGTCAGTCGGAGAACAACATCCCGATCGTCGGCAAGGAGCAGGTCAAGCGCGGCCGTGAGATGCACTGGATGCGCATCGACCTGTACTACCAGGGCGACGCCGAGGAGGCGGACACGATGGACGCGGTGAGCCAGCCGGTGAGCTGCATCCAGTGCGAGAACGCTCCCTGCGAGCAGGTCTGCCCGGTCGCGGCGACGGTGCACGGCGAGGAAGGGACCAACGACATGGTCTACAACCGCTGCATCGGGACGCGCTACTGCGGCAACAACTGCCCGGTCAAGGTCCGGCGCTTCAACTACTTCCACTACACGAAGTACATGGACAAGCCGGAGCACAAGCGGCTCCAGCTCGCCCAGAACCCGAACGTCACGGTGCGCAGCCGGGGCGTGATGGAGAAGTGCACGTACTGCATCCAGCGGATCTCCGAGGCGCGCATCGTCGCGCGGAACGAGGGCCGCAAGATTCGGGACGGCGAGATCGTGACGGCCTGCGAGGCCGCGTGCTCCTCCGGCGCGATCGTCTTCGGGGACATCTCGGATCCCGAGTCGCGCGTCTCGAAGAAGCGTGAGCTCGGCCGCGCCTACTCGATGCTCGCCGAGCTGAACATCCGACCGCGGACGCAGTTCCTGGCGCGGATCTCCAACCCGAACCCGGTCCTGGCGGAGGCGATGCCGCAGGGCGTCCGCGGCCGCGAGGACTACGACCCGGCGACGTACGGCCACGGCGGCCACGGGCACGGGCACGACGGCCATGGCCACGGCCACGGCGACGACTCGCACGGCGACGGACACGGCGCGGGCGACTCACACGGCAGCGATTCCCACAGCAGCGATTCCCACGGCGAGAAGGACGCCGGCCATGACGGTCACTGATCCCACAGCATCGTTCGGCAACGGCTCCCTGGGCGAGGACGATCCGCGCATGCGGACGCCCCTCGTCGAAGGGGCGGACCAGGACTTCGGCGCGGTCACCGACGCGGTGGCCTCGATCCCCGAGCTGCCGGTCGAGAGGACGAACAAGATCTGGATCGCGTGCTTCGGCGTCTCCGTGACGCTGCTCGGGATCCTCGGCCTCCTGATCCTGCACCTGATCACGACCGGCGTCGGGGTCTGGGGCAACAACAACCCCGCCTACTGGGGCTGGCCGATCGTCAACTTCGTCTTCTGGGTCGGTATCGGCCACGCGGGCACGCTCATCTCGGCGATCCTGTTCCTGACCCGCCAGAACTGGCGGACCGGGGTGAACCGGGCGGCCGAGGCGATGACGATCTTCGCGGTCGTCTGCGCGGGCATGTTCCCGGGCATCCACATCGGGCGGATCTGGGTGGCCTACTGGCTGTTCCCGCTGCCCAACCAGATGGCGATGTGGCCGAACTTCCGCAGCCCGCTCCTCTGGGACGTGTTTGCGGTCTCGACGTACGGCTCGGTGTCGCTGCTCTTCTGGTACATGGGGATGATCCCCGACCTGGCGACGCTCCGCGATCGTGCGGCGAACAACACGCGCCGCATCGCCTACGGCATCGCCTCGCTCGGCTGGACCGGCTCGTCGCGCCACTGGCACGTCTACGAGCGCGCGTACCTGCTCCTCGCGGCCCTCGCGACGCCGCTGGTCCTCTCCGTCCACTCGGTCGTTTCGTTCGACTTCGCGGTCTCGCAGCTCCCCGGCTGGCACACGACGATCTTCCCGCCGTACTTCGTCGCGGGCGCGATCTTCAGTGGCTTCGCGATGGTGCTGACGCTGCTGGTGCCCGCGCGCCAGTTCTTCGGCCTGAAGCACATCATCACGATGCGGCACATCGACGTGATGTGTCGGATCCTGATGGCGACCGGCCTCCTGGTCGGCTACGCGTACTCGATCGAGTTCTTCATCGCCTGGTACGGCGGCGTCCAGTACGAGAGCTTCGCGTTCGTCAACCGAGCGTTCGGCAACTACTGGTGGGCGTACTGGATCATGGTGACCTGCAACGTCCTGATCCCGCAGGTGTTCTGGAGCAAGAAGATGCGCCGCAACCTGTGGGTCGTGATGATCGTCTCCATCACCACGAACATCGGGATGTGGTTCGAGCGCTTCGTCATCGCGGTGACGTCGCTCAGCCGCGACTTCCTCCCGTCGAGCTGGGGCTACTTCAGCCCGACTTGGGTCGACGTGATGATGTTCATTGGCAGCTTCGGGCTGTTCTTCACGCTCTTCCTGCTCTTCCTCCGCTTCCTGCCGATGGTGGCGATCGCGGAGGTCAAGACGGTGATGCCGCAGGCGCACGCCCACGGCCACGACGACGACGAGCACGACTCCGCGCCCGCCGGCGGCTCCGCCAGCGGCGCTCCCGCTTCCCGGCACGACGCCTGATCGCCCTTCCCCGGAATTGACCCAGATGTCGGAATCGAAGAGCAACGAAGACCTCCACGGAGTCGTCGCCTACTACGACGACGTGGACAGCGTCATGGCCGCGGCGCGCAGGGTGCGCGACGCCGGCTACAAGAAGTGGGACACGTACGCGCCGTTCCCGGTCCACGGGATCGACGAGGCGATGGGCACCCGCCCGACGATCCTCCCCTGGATCGTCCTCGGCATGGGCCTGACCGGCATGACCGTCGGTCTGCTCCTGCAGTGGTGGACCAACGCCTACCAGTACGTCTTCATGATCAGCGGCAAGCCCGACTGGAGCCTGCCGGCGAACATCCCGGTCACGTTCGAGCTGATCATCCTGTTCTCTGCTTACACGGCGTTCTTCGCGATGCTGGGGCTGAACAAGCTCCCGCACCTGTCGAACCCGCTGCACAAGCTCGAGAAGTTCGGCCGCATCACGAGCGACCGCTTCGCCATCTGCGTGCAGGCGGCCGACCCGAACTTCGACGCCGCGCGCGTGCGCTCGATCCTCGGCGCGGGCTCGAACGACCTCGAGGACTGCCCGGCCGACACGTCGCCGAACGCGCTGCCGCTGTGGTTCCACGGGAACATGGCGCTCATGACGTGCCTGTCCTTCATCCCGCTCGCGGTGGCCTTCAAGGGTCGCTTCGCGACGTCCGAGAAGCCGCGCTACCACGTGTGGCCGGACATGGACTGGCAGCGCAAGCGCAAGACCCAGACCGCGTGGGAGTGGGAGGCGTTCGACGACGGGCGCACCATGCGCCTGCCGGTCGAGGGCACGATCGCCCGCGGCGAGCTGCGCGACGACTTCGAGTTCTACTACGGAGTCGCGCAGGGCACCTCCGTCCCGGACCGCGTCACGTACGACGCCGGCACGATGGGGGAGGTCGACGGCCAGCAGGTGTACGAGTGGCTCCAGGGCTTCCCGGCCGCCGTCGTCGTCGACGAGGCGCTGCTCGACCGCGGCCGCCAGCGCTACGGCATCTACTGCTCGGTGTGCCACGGCGCCCAGGGCAACGGCCTCGGCGCGGTTGCCCTGCGGGCGAACGAGATCCAGGCCGAGCAGTGGGGCTGGATCCAGCCCAAGGCGCTGCACACCGACAACGCCAAGAACTACGCCAACGGCGAGCTCTTCCACATCGTCAGCCAGGGCATCAGCTCGATGAAGGGCTACGGCGCGCAGATCGTGCCGCAGGACCGCTGGGCGATCGTCGCCTACGTCCGCGCTCTCCAGGCGACCCAGGCGCTGGACGCCCAGTCGGGCGACCTCCCGCCGGGCGTCGAGTTCGAGGACGTCCCGACGGTGGACGACTTCCGCATCTCCGAGGCCGATCTCGGGTCGTCCGATCGACCCGAGGCGCGCTGATCCGCACCGACCCTTCTCCTCCTAGCACCCCGCCTCGGCCCCGCGCCCCACGAGAGAGCGACCCCCTCGCACCTCCATGCACGGCCAAATCGAACTCCCCAAGCGCGATCAGGTGATCGTGCGTGACCTCGCCAAGCCCGCGACGATCGCGCTCGGCGTCGGCGTCGTCGGTCTGCTTGCCACGGCGGGCCTCGGCGTCGCCGCAGGCGACGAGATGCTCCGCTTCGGGCACGCGATGCTGATCGGCATCCTCTTCTTCCTGTCGATCACGCTCGGCGCGCTGTTCTTCACGCTGCTCCAGCACGTGACGAGCGCGGGCTGGTCCGTCGTCGTCCGGCGGATCGCCGAGGCCATGACCGCTGCGTTCCCCGTCATGGGGCTCCTGGTGCTGGCCTTCCTGGTCCTGCCGGTCCTCATGGGCAAGCCCTGGACCTACGACTGGGCGGACTCCGCGTTCGTCGACGGCCACGAACTCGTGAAGCACAAGGCGGGCTACCTGAACGCGGGCTTCCTGCTCGTCCGGGTGCTGCTCTACTTCGCGATCTGGATCGGCATCTCGCGCTTCTTCGCGGGCCAGTCCCTCGCGCAGGACGACGACCAGGACCCGAACCGCACGCTGAAGATGCAGCGCCGCAGCGGCATCTGCCTGATCCTGTTCGGGGTCTCGCTGACGTTCTGCTGCTTCGACCTGATGATGTCGCTGAACGCCGAGTGGTTCAGCACGATGTACGGCGTCTACTTCTTCGCCGGCTGCTTCTGGTCGTTCCTCGCGACGCTCGCGCTGACGTCCATGTGGCTGGAGAAGCGCGGTCAGCTCAAGAACGTCGTCACCGTCGAGCACTACCACGACATCGGGAAGCTCCTCTTCGCGTTCACCTTCTTCTGGAGCTACGTCGCGTTCAGCCAGTTCATGCTGTACTGGTACGCCGACATCCCGGAGGAGACCCACTGGTTCCACTACCGGATGTGGGGGAGCTGGACCGGCACCTCGCTGCTGCTCCTCGCCGGGCACTTCCTGATCCCGTTCCTCGGGCTCCTCTCCCGGCACGTCAAGCGCCGCCGCAACGTCCTCGCGGCGTGGTGCGTGTACTGCCTGGTGTTCCACTTCGTGGATCTGTACTGGAACGTCATGCCCGAGATGGTCAACGGTCAGCCCGGCGGCAATCCCGCCGAGGTCGGCCCCGCCTTCGGCCTGATCGAGATCACCGCGATGATCGGCGTCGGCGGCCTGTTCGCCTTCGCGTTCCTGAAGCGACTCGACGGCAAGCCCGCTCTCGCGATCGGCGACCCGCGCCTGCCCGAGTCCCTGGCCTTCGAGAACATCTGACCGGACGCCCTTCCCGATCCCATGTCTGACGAGACCGTTCACAAGACCGACCGCGAGATCGAAGAGGACGTGATGAACGTTCCGTTCATCGCGTGGCTCGGCAGCATCTCGACCGTCCTGATCATCGTCGCCGTCCTGCTCCTGACCGGGGTGTTCTATCTGACGCAGCGGCAGCAGACCGCAGAGCGGCAGAGGGACGCGGACGCGCGCATCACGGAGCTCGAGGCGCAGCGCGCGATCGACGCGATGGTCGTCGACGGCTACTACAAGCAGCCCGACGGTGCGGACGAGAAGGGTGAGCCGATCCCCGGCACCGTGAGCATCCCCGTGACCGAGGGCATGCGAAAGGTGGTCGAAGACGCGAATCGCTGAAGTCCCGACGGACCGTCCATCGAAGGACTCCTGAGCACGCCTACATGAAGAGCATGAACCACGACCGACTGCGCGACCGCGCCCCGCTGGGGCGAGGGGTGGTGGCGTCGTGGCTGTGTGCTCTGTCGGCGCTCGCGTGCGGCGTTCCAGCGCATGGCCAGATCGCGGGCCAGGAGATCGAGGAACTCGACGGCGTCGGCATCGAGCAGCACCTGGAGGCGCTCCTCCCGCTCGACGCCACCTTCGTCGACTCGTCGGGCGAGCTGACCACCCTCGGCGCGTACTTCGACGGGGAGATCCCCGTCATCCTGACGCTCAACTACGTCGACTGCCCGCAGCTCTGCAGCATGCAGCTCGCCGGGCTGACCCAGGCGATGGCCCAGATCGGGCTCTCGCTCGGCGCCGACTACCGCGTCGTGACGATCAGCATCGACCCCCGCGACACGCCCGAGAAGGCGGCGGGGGCCGAGGAGCGCTACGTCTCCGACTACCTGCTGATCTCCGGCAAGGGCGAGATCGAGCGCCCCGCCGCGTCGGCGCCCGGCAGCGGCTGGGTCTACCTGACAGGCAAGACCTTCCAGATCGACCGCGTCGCCGAGACGGCGGGCTTCGGCTACCGCTGGATCGAGGAGCAGGGCGAGTACGCCCACGCGGCCGCGACCATCCTCTGCTCACCCAAGGGAGTCATCACGCGCTACCTGCCCGGCCTGGGGCTGGACGGCGCGGACACGCTGCGCCTTGGCCTCCTGGAGGCCGGAGAGGGCAAGATCGGCACCCTGTTCGAGAACGCGTTCCTCAACTGCTTCATCTACGACCCGAACACGGGTCAGTACACGCTCGCGGCGGTGCGGCTCCTCAAGGTCGCCGCCGCGGTGACCGCGCTCGCGGTCGTCTGCGGGATCTTCTTCATGCGGCGCGGAGAAGCGCAGCGGGTGCGTCAGGCAACGCAGCCCGCCGCCGGCGCCGTCAGCGGGGCTCCCGACGCCTGAGACCTAGGACCATGAAACTCCAAGCGTTCCTCCTCTCACTCCTCCTCGGACTCGCCGGCGCCGGTATCGCCAGCGCCAGCGGCGCAGCGGCGCAGGACGGCTCGGCCGCGAACGACGGCGCAGCGGACGACGCCGCGGCGCCCGCCTCCGTCGAGGAGACCGGCATCGACGTCGACGCGGTCATCGCCGAGTACAACGACGCCGCAGGCACCTCGCGCAAGTTCACCGCCGAGGAGCGCGAGTGGATCGGCGCCGGCCTCGCGCCGGGTGATGTCGACGCTGCGCACAAGGGCTACGTCGCGATCCCGAGCGGGGACCCGAACCTCGTCATCGTCGCGCGCGACGGCAAGCGGATCGAGGTGCGGTCGAACCCCGACACGCTCACGCCGCCGGCCGCCGAGCCGTCGCACATGCTGCCCTTCGCGCCCGAGGTCGACGAGGGCACGTTCTGGATGCCGGTCGCGGCCTCCGAGACGGCGAAGGAGGTCGACCTGATGTTCAACTTCATCATGTGGACCTGCTACATCTTCACCGCGCTGATCGGCGTGCTGATGGTGGTGTTCTGCATCAAGTACCGCCGGCGTCCCGGCGTGAAGGCGGACCAGTCGCACACGCACAACACGCCGCTGGAGATCACCTGGAGCGTCATCCCGACGATCCTCGTCGCGATCATGTTCTGGGGCGGGTACGTGACCTTCCTGGACATGCGCACGCCGCCGCCGGACGCGATGAAGATCAACGTCAACGCGTACCGCTGGGGCTGGGACTTCACGTACCAGAACGGCGCGGTGAGCCCCCAGGAGTTCCACGTCCCGGAGAACACGCCGATCGAGATGGTGATGACGTCGAGCGACGTCCTCCACTCGTTCCACCTCCCGTCGTTCCGCCAAAAGTCCGACGTGCTGCCGAACCGCTACACCAAGGTGTGGTTCGAGTCCGGCGAGCCCGCCGTGTACCGCGTGTACTGCACCGAGTACTGCGGCAAGGCGCACAGCAACATGTACGCGAAGCTCGTCGTCGAGCCGCGCGAGGACTACGAGGCCTGGCTGACGAAGACCAGCAACTGGATGCTCGACGAGAACGGCGAGATGCTCTCACCGCTGGAGATCGGCACGCTGACCTACACGCGTCGCGCCTGCAAGACGTGCCACTCGATCGACGGCACGGCCGGCACCGGCCCGACCTTCGCCGGGCTCTGGGGCCTGGAGCGCAAGTTCGGTGACGGCACGAGCGCCGTCGCGGACGAGAACTACATCCGCCAGTCGATCCTGGAGCCCTACAGCCAGCTGGTCGAGGGCTACGGCAAGCAGATGACCGTCTACAACCCGATGCTCCCCGAGGAGCAGATCTCGGGGATCATCGCGTTCATCCAGTCCCTGGAGGACGTCCCCCGCAAGGACTGAGCGGCTCCGGCCGCATCCGCGAAGAGCCCCCTGGCGCGGATCCAGGGGGCGTACGCGGCACAGCGCGTAGACCGGGCGCGCGGGACCAGCCCGGAATCACGCTCCTCGAGCAGAACGTATCCTGATCAACGAATCGGCCCACCGGCATCCCCCGGCAGCCCGACTCGCACTCCACTCCGATGACCCAAGTCGACATTCCGGTCGAGACCAAGGGCCGCCCGGTCCAGCACCTCGACGAGAACTACATCAACCACGGGAAGGGCTTCCTCTCCTGGGCGCTGACCCTCGATCACAAGCGGATCGGGCTGATGTACCTGGTGGGGATCTCGGCGTCGTTCTTCCTCGGGGGCCTCTTCGCCCTCGGGATCCGACTCGAGCTCTTCGCTCCGGGCATGCAGTTCATGAGCGGCGAGACCTACAACCAGGTCTTCACGCTCCACGGTGCGGTGATGGTGTTCCTCTTCATCATCCCCGGCATACCGGCGGCGCTGGGCAACGTCGTCCTACCCCTGATGCTGGGGGCCAAGGACGTCGCGTTCCCGAGGCTGAACCTCTGCAGCTTCTACCTCTGGCTGTCCGGCGCGTTCTTCTTCATCTGGACGCTGCTCGGCCAGGGCCTCGACACGGGCTGGACGTTCTACACGCCGTACTCGACGTCGTTCACGGACACCTCGGTCATCCAGGCGACCACCGGCGTCTTCATGCTGGGCTTCAGCTCGATCTTCACCGGGCTGAACTTCCTGGTGACGATCCACAAGATGCGCCCGCCGGGGATGACGTGGCACAAGCTGCCGCTGTTCCTGTGGGGGATGTACGGCACCGCGATCATGCAGCTCCTGGCGACGCCGGTCCTCGGCATCACGCTGCTGCTGCTGATCATGGAGACCACGCTCGGCATCGGGATCTTCGATCCGGCCAAGGGCGGTGACCCGGTCCTGTACCAGCACTTCTTCTGGTTCTACAGCCACCCGGCGGTCTACATCATGATCCTGCCGGCGATGGCGGTCGTGTCCGAGCTGATCGCCGCCTTCAGCCGCAAGCACATCTTCGGGTACCGCATGATCGCGTACTCGTCGGTGTCGATCGCGCTGCTGAGCTTCCTCGTGTGGGGCCACCACATGTTCGTGAGCTCGGAGTCGACGCTGGCGACGCTGATCTTCTCGGCGATCACATTCACGATCGCGATCCCGTCGGCGATCAAGGTCTTCAACTGGCTCGGGACGCTCTACAAGGGTTCGGTCTCGCTGCAGACGCCGATGCTCTACGGCCTCG
>JBCDGE010000133.1:0-18412 GCA_038757895.1 Planctomycetota bacterium
CGGGCACCTCTACATCGCGCAGCCGCCGCTCTACAAGCTGACGATCGGCAAGACGAGCCAGTACATCCTCGACGACCCGACGCTGCGTCGCACGCTCATCGAGCGAGGCGTCACGCAGATCACGGTCCAGGACCTGAACGCGAACCGCGAGTGGACCGGCGCCGAGCTGCACGTCCTGCTCGACCAGCTTCAGGAGCTCCAGAATCTCGCGGACACCGCCGTTCCCGCATGGTCGGAGGTGACGTTCGAGGACTATCTCGCGCGCTGGGACGGCAACGTCCTGCGTCCGATTCACGCCGTCGTGGGACCCGCCGAGGAGTTCTTCGCCACGACCGAGGAACTGGAGGCCTGGCTCGCTCTGCAGAGCGCGGGCGGCGAGGAACTCCTCGTCTACCGCGGCCCCGAGAGCGACGTCCTGCGCCAGGACGCCGGTGCCGTCGTCACGACCCTGCGGCACCAGGCGGAGATCGAGCAGCTCCTCGGCGCGCTCTCCGAGACCGGCCTCGTCTTCCAGGGCGGCGGCAAGTTCGTCGTCCGCACGGCCAAGGGGAACGAGACCGAGTGCACGGATCTCCTGGAGCTCGCGCGCGAGGTGCAGAACGGCGCCCAGTCGGACGTCGACATCCAGCGCTACAAGGGCCTCGGCGAGATGAATCACGACCAGCTCTGGGAGTCGACGATGGACCCGACGACCCGGACGCTCTACCAGGTGACCTTGGACGACGCCCTCGGCGCGGACGAGATCTTCACGATCCTCATGAGCGAGGGCGTGGAGGCGCGGCGGGAGTACATCGAGCAGCACGCGCTGGAGATCACGAACCTGGACGTCTGAGGCTCCCAGGACCCCTCCAGGCGTCCCTGAGTCTCACCCTGCAGCCCCCCTGGCGGGGCTCCGGCCGCCATGTGCCCCATCTGAGGACGCACGGCGGCTGGCGTATGGGCATCAGGACATGTCCGGGTCCGGTCTCGGCGCCGGGATCGCCTCATGCCCCGGCCCCGCCCGGCCGATAACCCAGGACGTCCCTTTTCGCGCCTCGACCGTCCCCCGGCGGCCCCGCGCGCGGACCGGTTCGGCGGGCATGAAGTACACGCAGCGACTCGACTACGCACGCCTCGCGGAGGTCCTCCACGAGCGCGGGCTGGCCAACCTGGACTCCATCCGTGAGCTCCTCCAGCTCAGCACGGACGGAGGCATGGCGTTCTGCGAGGCGCTCGTCACGTCGAACCTCGTGTCCGACTGGGACCTCTCGAAGGTCGTCTGCGAGACCTTCCAGCTCCCGTTCCTGCCCGTCGACCTCATCACGCCGAACCCGAAGGCGCTGGAGGAGGTCGACCGCGAGTTCTTCGCGTCGCACCAGCTCGTGCCGGTCGACTCGTTCGGCCAGGTGCTGACCGTCGCGATGCCGGCGCTCGTCCCGGCCGAGGTGCTCGCGCAGGCCGCGGCGATGACGGACTGCGTCGTCCTTCCTCTCGTCGGAACGGTCGAGTCGAACCGTCGCTGGGTCAACGAGCACATGACCGAGGCGCCTCCCGCACCGCCGGAGCGCGAGGGCGGCTGGTCCTCGATGTTCGACGAGGCCGACGCCGAGGTTCAGGCCAACCTCGGCGGCGAGGACGAGGCCGAAGCTCCCGCAGGATCCGCCCCCGCGGCGACCGACAGCGGCCTCGGCATCCTCGACGACCCGACCCTCGACGTCGGCTTCGAGACGGTCGAGGACGACGACTCGCTGGAGCTCGACGACTCGCTCGATCTCGGCGCGATCGAAGCGCTCCCTGCCGACGACCTCGACGCGGGACTGACGGACGACGGAGGCACGGACCCGTCCGGTCTGCCGTCCCTCCCGCCGATGCCGGACTTCAACCCGGATGCCCGCGAAGCGGGCTGATCGCGGCGCGGGCTACCTCCTCGGGCTCGACCAGTCGCCGCCGAGGCGCCGGACGAGCATGCGGTCCGAGAACCTGGGCGCGAGGATCGACAGGATGCCGAGCATCCTCCACTTCCAGCGCAGCGAGCGCTCTGGCCTCGGACTCCGGTCGAGCGAGAGCACCTCGCGCGCGACGTCGGTCGCCGCGGATGCGCTCTCGAGGTCCGGGTCGGGGAGCGACTGCGGATTGACCTGGTTCTGGAAGAAGCCCGTCGCGGTCAGGGCCGGGTTGAGGGTCGTGACGGCGATCCGGTCGTCGGCCCATTCGACGCGCAGCGCCTCTCCGATCGAACACACCGCGGCCTTGCTCGCGGCGTAGCCGGCCTGGCCCGGGATCCCGCGTCGGCCGACGACGCTCGAGACGTTGACGACGACCGGGTCCTTCCCGCGCACGAGGAGCGGATGCGCGGCCTTGCAGGTCAGGAGCAGCGCGAAGACGTTCGTGTCGAAGACGGTGCGCAGCACGTCGGGGTCGAGGTCGCTGACGCGCGCGCGGTAGCCGATGCCGGCGTTGTTGACGAGCAGGTCCAGCCCGCCGAACGACTCCTCGAGCGCTCCGAGGGACCGCTCGATCGCCGCGAAGTCGGTCAGGTCGCACGGGAGGACCACGTGCGGACCGTCACCGTGGACGGGCAGCTCGCGCGCGATCGCGTCGAGTCGGTCGCGCCTCCGCGCGAGGAGCGCGACGCGGTAGCCCTCCCGGGCGAGCAGGCGCGTGACCGCCTCGCCGATGCCGGACGACGCGCCCGTGACGAGCGCGCGCCGACCGCTCAACGGACCTTCCGCACCTTCCGGAGCGCTCGGTCCCAGGTCAGCATCTCGCGCTCGATGCGCGCGACCTGGCGGTCGTCGGGGTACCGCTCCTGCAGGTCGATCAGCCAGTCGGACGTCTTCTCGTACGCCGTTTCCAGCTTCTCGCGCGCGGCGCGGCCCTTGTCCTGGAACGTGTCCTCGTCGCCCGCCTTACGCGCCGCCTCGGCCTCGGCGACGAGGGCCTTGGCGTCGTCCGCGAGCACCTTCGCGGCGCGGTAGAGCGGCGTGTCCGCGAGACCTGCGGGCGCCGAGTCGACGAGGCGCTCGCGCGATCCGCCGACGCGCCGCGGCTCGTTGTCGATGTCGGCAAACGGGTTGTTCTGCTGCTGGACCTCCTCGGCAGCCTCCGCGGCGGACTCCTTCTCCGCCGCCTGGTCCTGCTTGTTCTGCATCACCGCGACGGCGAGCGCGGCGCCGAGGATGGCGATCACGGCGAGGAAGACGGGGGCCAGGTTCGGCCCCTTCGGTGCAGGACGGCTGCGATTCGACATGGCACTTGGGCGAGCTGGTGGGCGCTTTCAGCGTTGCGGCGCCCGAAGGCGCACAGCGTAACCGCCATCGGTCGGCCCGCCGGCCTCCAGCGGGCGTGGCTCCGTCCTCCGGTCCTCCTCCGAGACCCAGCCGTCGTGGGTCTCCAGGAACGCCCGCACGATCTGCTCGTTCTCCTCGGTTTCGAGGCTGCACGTCGAGTGCACGAGGGCGCCGCCGGGCCGCACGTGTCCGGCCGCTTCCTCCAGCAGTCGGGACTGGAGCGAGGCGAGGTCGGACTGGCCTTTCGGTCCGTAGCGCCAGCGAGCGGACGGACGCTGCGCGAGCACGCCGGTGTTGCTGCACGGAGCGTCGACCAGGACCGCGTCGAAGGACGCGTCGGTGCGCAGCGCGCGCGTGCCGTCCATCGCGGCGAGGCTCGCTGGAGCCAGCCCCAGGCGCTCGAAGCCGCCGCGGACCGACGCGAGCCGGTGCGCCGAGAGGTCGACGGTCACGAGGGACTCGGCGCCACGGCCGCGGAGCACCGCCGCCTTGCCGCCGGGGGCGGCGCAGACCTCCAGGACGCTCGCTCCGTCGACGTCTCCGACGAGCTCGGCCGCCCGCAGAGCGTGCTCGCCCTGGATCGTCGCCTCTCCGCGAGCGAACGCCGGGGCGGCCAGCACGGTGGAGGTGTGCTCGGGCGGCGCGAGCAGGATCGAGGGGTGCTGGCCGTCCAGGACGGGCACGTCGCGCTCGGCGAGGGCGCGGCGCAGACCCTCCCGGCCCTCGGGGGCGCGCTCGGTCGCGCGGATCGACAGCGGCGGCTCCTCCAGCGCGAGGAGCGCGAGGTCCAGGGCTCCCGCCTCTCCGTACCGCGCGGTCCACCGCTTGTGCAGCGTCGCCGGGATCGAGAGCGCGTCCTCCGCCCACAGGTGCGGGTGCTCCTCGGGATCGCGGAACACGGGGAATTCGAAGCGCACGTCCCGGCCGACGACGTCGCGGGTCGGATCTCCGCACGCTCCCTCGTGCATGGCGCGCTGCACGCTCCGCAGCGTCGCGTTGACCATGCGCCCCTTCGACAGCCCCACCAGATCGGCGGTCGCGCGCACGGTCTCCGAGATCGCCGCGTGCGGTGGCACCCGATCGAGGAAGAGGAGCTGGGCCACCCCGAGCCGCAGGAGGGTGGCGACGTCGGGCTTGGGCTTGTGGTGGACGAAAGCGGCGACGATCGCCCGCAGCGTGCCCCGCCGTCGGATCTCCACGCCGACGAGGCGCCGCGCCAGCGCGCTGTCGCGCACGTCGAGGCCGCGCCGCTCCGCGTAGCGTCCGACCACGCGGAGGGGGGTCGGCGACCCGCTGCGGAGGCACAGGAAGGCGGCGTGACGGGGCATGGCGCGGATCCTACACGCCGCTCCAAGCGCGTCGCGGCGGCTCCGAGAGGCGTCCTGCGAACGTCGACGGCGCGATTCGGGCTCCCCGTCGCGAAATGGGATGCGTGCAGAAACGGGGGATCTTGCCATGATCGATCGGCGCGCGTCCGCACGGACACGCGCCGATCTGCTCCTGCGTGGGTCGTCGGTCGCTCGGACCGGCTGACTGGGAGCCGATCCCCTTCCCCATGTCCTGACAACGAGTCACTCCATGACCTCGAAGCACTTCCTCTCCGGCGTCGGTCTCGCGCTGCTCCTCGCGGGAACCGCCTCCGCTCAGGCGAACGACGACTGTTCGGGCGCCACGGCGATCTCCGGCTTCGGCACCTTCGCCTTCGACAACACCTCCGCGACCGGTAGCGGGATCTCCGACTGCAACGGCGTCGGCGTCCGCAAGGACCTCTGGTACGTCTGGACATCCCCGGCGACCGCGCTCGTTCGCTTCGGAACCTGCAACACGACCACCTCGTTCGACACCAGGGTCGCCGCCTACGACGGCGTCGACTGCAACAACCTCATGTTCCTCGGCTGCGGCGCCCTCAACTGCGGCGGCCAGTCCAGCGTCTCGTTCGACGCGATCCAGGGCCAGCAGTACCTCCTGCGCGTCGGCTCTCGCGTGATCGGCCAGGGCGGCCCGGGTCAGTTCATCACCGAGCTCGATCCCTGCCCGGCGTCGAACGACGACGGGTTCGAGGACAACGACGACTGCGGCAGCTCCACCGTCCTCGGTGACGGCAGCTACGCGAACCTCTGGGTCTCCAAGACCGACCCGGACTGGTACCAGTTCTGCGTCCCCGGCGGCGGCTCGCTGCAGCTCGACGTCCTGTTCTCGAACGGGAGCGGGGACATCGACATCTTCTCGTTCGACGGCTGCGGAGGCGGCAGCCTCGGGATCGGCGGCTCGGGCTCCGACGACGAGAACCTCACGATCGACAACACGGGCACCTCGCCGCTGATCGTGAACCTGCGGATCGAGCTCTGGCCGAGCGACCCGAACAACGACTGCAACTTCTACACGTTCAACGTGAGCGGGACCGGCACCGGCTGTGGCTCGGGCAGCGTCGGTACGAACTACTGCATGGCCAACCCGAACTCGACGGGCAGCACGTCCGCGATGTCCGGCGCCGGCTCCCCGGTCGCGTCGGTGAACAACCTGACGCTCCAGGCGGACAACATTCCGACGAACGCGTTCGGATTCTTCCTGACGAGCCAGACGCAGGGCTTCGCGATGAACCCCGGCGGCAGCCAGGGCAACATCTGCCTCGCGGGGTCGATCGGCCGCTACGTCGGTCCGGGTCAGATCCAGCAGGCGGGCGCGAACGGCCTGATCGAACTGCAGCTCGACCTGACGATGATCCCGCAGCCGAACGGCTTCGTCGCCGCAATGTCGGGCCAGACCTGGAACTTCCAGGCGTGGTACCGCGACGCGGTCATGGGCAGCGCGACGTCCAACTTCTCGGACGGCCTCGAGGTCGCTTTCCAGTGATCATGGGAACGAATTGAACTGAAACGGATCCCCCGCAAAGCTCAGCGCCCCGCGCCGGATGACTCCGGCGCGGGGCGCGCTTGGTTCCGATGGTCCTACCGACGTCGATGGGACGTCGAATCGAACCGTCGGGGATCAGGCTCGGATCAGTAGAAGAGGATCCGGACGCCGTCCGTCAGGTTCGACGTCACGCCGGGGTTGGCGTCGCGGAACCAGGCCTGCCAGTGGTAGGTCATTCCGGCCGTGATCGAGATCGATCCGGTCGGCGTCGGGACCGCGGTCAGGTCGAGGTTGAGGCCGAAGCTGCCGGTCGCACCGGAGTTCAGCACGGTGTTGGAGTACCGGCCGACACCGCCACCGAGGCACAGGTTGCCCTGGCTGCCGCCGGGGTTCGCGACGAAGCCGGAGGTCGCCGACGCGAGGAAGAAGCCGACCGTGTTCGTCGGAAGCTGAGAAGCCTCGACGCGCAGGTCGTTGTCGGACGCGTCGTCCGAGCCCGTGGCGCTCATCCGGCCCGGCAGGCCGCTGGAGTTCGCGTTCGTCGAGCAGTAGTTCGAGCCGCACTCGTCCGAGATGCGGAACGGACCGAAGTGGGCCACTGCCGTCGACCAGTTGCCGGCGACGTCGACCGTCTTGACGTGCAGGTACCAGGTGCCCGGCGCGAGGATCTCGGTGTCCTGGCGGCTGGTGGTGTCGAGGACGTTCCCCGGGTTCGACGTCGGGCTGGGCGACCAGAAGATGCCGTAGCCCTGGACGCCGGAGTGGGCGTCGGAGGCCGCGTTCCAGCGCACCGTGATCCGCTGCTCGCAGCGCGTCGAGCCGACCGGGTGGGTCGTCGACTGAATGCTCGGCGGCGCCGTGGGCAGCGTCGTGTCGATGAAGTACGGGCCGGTCGAGGCGAACTGGGCGTCCCAGTTGTCCGACCGGTCGACGGAGCGGATGTTGAAGTACCGCGGCGAGTTCGAGCTCGGGTAGGCAGCGCTCGTGAACGACGTCACCGGGCCGATGTCCAGCGTCTGGCCGGGCAGCGAGGCGCTCGTGTTCTCGTAGATGCCGTAGCCCTGGATACCGCTGAGGTTGTCCGTGGCGGCGGTCCAGGTCCACTGGATCGTCGGGTCGTTCGACCACTGACCGACCGTGTGCGACGGCGATCCGAGGTTCGTGACGAGCCCCGGGTCCGTCCCGTCGACCGTGATGTTCACGCTCGCGTTCTGGTCGACCATGTTGTCCGAGCGCGCTTCGACCCCAAAGGTCTTCACGCCCTGCGTCGAGTACCGCACGGTCCACGTACCGGTCCGCGAGAACAGGTCGGAGACGTCGCCGAGCATGATGTCGTTGCCACCGGACGGGTTGTCCGTGAGGTCGGTGACGACGCCGTCACGCAGCGTCGTGCTGCTGCCGAGAATGGTCGCGAACGAACCCGATCGGTCGAGCGTCACGGCCGAGGCGACGTAGTCGTCCACGTCCAGGTTGGCGGACACGTCGACCGGGTCGTTCGGCTGGATGTACTGGTCCGAGGCCGTGACCGTGAAGGTCGCGTCCGGCGTCGTGTCGTCGATGATGAAGTACACCGTGACGCCGATCTTGGTCTCCGACGACACGCTGTCGGGCCATACCTTCCAGCGCCACGGGCCGGACGGCGGGTTGTTGATGATCCGGATCTCCGAGTTGTCGATCGCGCTCTGCTGGGCGAAGTACTCGCCCACGTTGCCGGCGGGATCGATCGGGTCGCGGTCGAGGTAGAAGTCGTAGTCGTTGACGAGCGCCTGCGACGCGCCGGCGGACGCCGACTCCTCGAGGGACGTCATGACGGCCACGATCCGGGTCGTGCCGACCGGGACGTCGAAGTTGCCGAACGCCCAGCTGCCGTTGAGCGACGTACCCCAGTTCAGCCACGTGTTGCCGCCGAGGTTGTAGGCCGCCTTGTACACGTTGACGCGGCCAGCGCCGTACGTGCCGAGGTGGCTCGAGCCCGGGGTGCTGATGATCTGGTTGTCCTTCGTCATCGCCGTCGCCATCAGGTGCGCGTACAGGCGCGCCGGCTGGTAGCGGAAGAAGCTGTAGCCGTCGACGAGCATCGCAGCCGCGGCCGTCGCGTGCGGGGCCGCCATCGAAGTACCCGAGTAGTTGGCGTAGCCGTCGTTGTCGTTCGCGAGGCAGCTACGGATGAAGCGGCCGGGCGCCATCAGGTTCGGCTTCCAGCGGTTGTCGCCCGCGGGGCCGCGGCTGGAGCTGGTCCAGATCGTGCCCGGGTCGCCGACCGTCGTCGCGTAGTCCACGACGTTGCCGAGCGTCAGGGCGTTCTTGGCGCTCGCCTCGATCGCGAGGGTGCTGGCGTTGGGACCGCTGTTGCCAGCGGACCAGACCCAGAGCTGGTCCTGGTCGAACGCTGCGTCGTCGACGACACGGCACTCGAATTCCGACCCGACGGCCTGCATGCCGTTGGTGTAGAACGAGCCCCACGAGTTGTTGATGACGTGCGGACGCTCGGTGACGTTCGTGCCGTCGTCGTACGAGTTACCGAAGGTCGACGTGATCGTCGTCAGGCTGACGCTGCACGGGTTCGGGAACCGGCGGTAGTTGAAGACGCGGCTCGCGCCGCCCCAGCTACCGAGGCCGGGCGCGTTGCCGAGGTGGTCCGCTTCGGCGTTCCCGCGTCCGAGGATCGAGCCCGCGACGTGCGTTCCGTGGCCGGAGCCGCCGTTGTCGATGTCGTCCCACGGGCTGGTCTGCGTCGTGCAGTTCCAGCCGACGCCCCAGATCCCAAGGTCCTGGTGGGACACCTCGATGCCGGAGTCCACGACGCCGACGATGGCCACCTGGTTCGTCCCGCCGTCGAGCTGACCGCGGACGGAGTCGGACATGATCATCGCCGTCGACTCGTCGTGCGGCACGGGGGCCATGGTCGTCTCGGCGGTCGGGACCGGCTCGACGAACTGCACGAAGTCGCGCGCGATGATGTCCTCGATCCGCGCCGGGTCCACGAGCGCCTGGAAGGCGTTCTGCCGCGGAGCGTAGGAGACGATCTCGGCGCCGAGCTCCTGGAGCGCGTAGTGCATCCAGCCGTTCGACTGCCACACGACGTTGCCCGCGTTGTCGCCGCTGCGCACGATCCCGTCACCGTCGACGGTGCTCGCGGCGCCGACGACCATCGAGGTCGACGCGTCGTTCAGGTCGGACTCGAAGACCGACACGTAGAGCTGCGCGCGCTCGCCGGACGCGAGCTCCGCGATCTCACCGGCGGTTGCGGGGTGGACCTTCTGCTGGGCCCGGGCCACGCCGACCCAGCGCACAAAGTCGAGCACGGACACGTCGCCGACGCGATCCGTCGGGATCGCGGCGCGCATCGTGTAGTGAGGGTGGAACCCGAGCACCCGGATGCCCATGTCCTCCAGGACCGCGAGGCGGTTCGGAGTGATGCGCTTCGAGAACATCACGAAGCCGTAGGTCACGGCCTCGTTGCGGAGGTCGAGGTAGGGGAGCTGCGCCGCGGTGACGAGCGCGGGGTCCAGGACTTCGTTGGCAGGCGGGTAGTAGTCGCTGCCGACGAAGCCGAGGAAGAACGGGTCGCCGGAGGCCGGCGACGTCTCGACGTCGACGCCATCGATGACGTCCACGACGGCGGGGTTCGGCAGGGGAACGCTGTCGTCGGTCACCGGCAGGGGGACCACGACGACCGGCTCGGCATCGTTCTGGACGAGCTGAGGCCGCTGGGGCGCCTCTTCGTCCGTGGCCTGATCGGTCTGGCGGCTCGCATTGGCAGACACGTCAACGGCGGTGACCGGCGTGACGGTCGGGCTCGACGGCGGGGTCGATTCGACCTGTTGCGCGGACGCGGACGCCGTGACGGCGGACGCTCCGAGCAGGGTGAGGAAAGGGCTTCTGAGCATGGCTCTCGAAGGGAAGGGGACGGGGAGAAGGTCGAACGGTTCGACCTCGGCAGGGCAGAGTGGGCAGAGGCCATCGGCCTCCTGGACCCGGCTCCGTCGGCGTCTGCGTGGGCGGCAGGCCCGCTCGCAGCCGACTGAGGCTCTCCATCAGGCCAACTGCGAGAACGTCACGCGCCTCGTGCAACCATCCATGAAAAACCGCTGAACTCCGTTCGTTACGGCGCTTCCGCCCGCTCCTGCGTGCTTCGCTCTGGCGAAGCAGGCACGCGCGGCCCGCGTCGCCAACCGTCCGGCGCCCTTCCCGTCGCCGCGTCAGCCGCCAAGCCGCTCGCCGCGCGCGATGCGTGCGCCGCGCAGGAACGCGTCCCCGTCCATCGCGCCCTTGCCCGCCGGCTTCACCCGGCGGAGCTGCACCGCGCCGTCACCGCTGCGCACCGCAAATGAGGCTTCGTCGAGGACCGTTCCGGGCAGCGCGCCCGAGTCCTCTGCTCCCAGAGAGCCCTCGGCGGGGCGCGCCTCGAGCACCACGAGGTCGCGGCCGTCCGGCAGCGTCGTCCGCGCTCCCGGCCAGGTCGTCATCGCGCGGACGTGCCGATCCACGTCCGCGCTGCTCCGGGAGAAGTCGACGACACCGTCGGCCTTCCGGAGCTTCGGCGCGAGCGTCACCGCGCCCTCGTCCTGCGGCTCGAACGACGCGTCGCCCGCCTCGATCCGATCGAGCGCTTCGACGAGCGCGTCCGCGCCGAGGATCGACAGGCGCTCGAAGAGGTCGGCCGCGGTCTCGCGCTCTCCGATCGGCGTGCGCCGCGTGACGGCGACCGGGCCCGCGTCGAGCGCGAGCACCATGCGCTGGATCGTGACGCCTGTCTCGGCGTCACCCGCGGCGATGGCCCGCTGGATCGGTGACGCGCCGCGCCAGCGCGGGAGCAGCGACGCGTGCACGTTGAGAGCACCGTGGGGGCACAGCTCGAGGACGTTCGTGCGGAGGATCTCTCCGTAGCTCGCGACGGCGAGCGCGTCCGCGCCGAACGCGCCGAGTCGCTCGACGAACGCGTCGTCCTTCGTCGTCGTCGGCTGCACCACCTCCACGCCGTTCGCGAGCGCCACCTCGACGAGGGGCGACCGAACGACCTTACGCCCCCGGCCACGCGGGCGGTCCGGAGGCGTGACGAGGCCGAGGACCTCGTGCGGGCCCTCGAGGAGGCGCTTCAGGATCGGCGTCGCGAAGGGCGGCGATCCCAGGAAGACGACGCGCACGGACGTCGGTCAGACGTGCGGCTCGACGAAGCCCTTGAGGGCGTCGTAGCGCTGGGAGCCGATGACCTGCTCCTGCACCTCACCGTTCTTGATGACCATGAAGGTCGGGATCGAGGTGATCCCGTACTTCGCCGGGATCTCCATGTTGTCCTGGGTGTTCAGCTTGACGACCTTGACCTTGCCGTCGTACTCCTCCGCGAGCTTCTCCACGTAGGGGAGCATGCTCTTGCAGGGGCCGCACCACGGCGCCCAGAAGTCGACGAGGACGGGTTGGTCACTGCCGAGGACGTCCGTGTCCCAGCTGGCGTCGGTGACGTCGGTGAGGGTGCTCATGATTCGTTAGTGGTGGGCTATTGCGTGGCGGCGGCCGCTCGAGTCGCGGGCCCGCGTGGCCCGGCGTCGAGGTCCGCCGATTTCGGCCGACCTTCATCGGCGGCGAACGACGTCGAGTCAAGGGAGGGACGCCGGTCAGAGCGATCGGGCCAGCTTATCAGCCTCCGGGGGTCTCTCCGCGCGGCTCGTCTTCGTCCTGGGGGGCTTCGTCGATGGCCGCTTCGTCCGTGGCGACGGCGCCCTCCTCGGGAGCATCCTCGACGTCCGGTTCCCCCTCCGTCTCCCCGATCGGGTCGTCCAGGGACTGCTCGAGCTCGCCGTCCGCCTCGTCCATGAAGCGCGAGACGCGGATCAGCTCGTCCATGTCGCCGTCGCTCGACTCCTCGGCCGACCACTCGAGGACGATCTCGTCGTCCTGAGTCTCCTGACGCGCGGAGATCAGGCCGATCTTCATCAGCTCGAGGAGCGCGCAGAACGCACCGACGAGACCCTCGCGGGTGGGGACGTCGGCCATCGCGTCGACCAGCGTCCGCAGCGACGTCCCCGAAGGCGCCGAGCGCACCGCGTTGCCGATCGTCTGCACGTACCACCGAAGCGGCCGCGGGTCGGAGCGGATCGTGTGCGGGCGACCCGCGAGCGTCTCCCGCATCAGGCGCGAGAACGTCGCGAGCAGGTCCCACACCGTCACCTCGCCGAGGTCGAGCGAGCGCTCCGGCTCGTTGTCGCGCACCTCGCCGCGGTACCCGCGCACGTGCTCCAGCGCGCGGCGGTGGAAGCGATCCTCCAGGTCGTCGGACGCGCCCTTGAAGCGGCGGTACTCGATCAGCCGCTGGATCAGCTCGTCCTGCGGATCGAGGTCGTCCTCCAGCTCGACCTCCTCGCGCGGGAGGAGGGAGCGCGACTTGATCGCCATCAGCGTTGCGGCCATGACGAGGTACTCGCCCGCGAGCTCGATGTCGAGGTCCTGGAGCGCGCGCACGTGCTCCATGTACGCCTGCGCGACGTTCGCCAGGCGCACGTCCTGGATCTCGACCTCCTGCTCCTTGACGAGGTGCAGGAGCAGGTCGAGCGGTCCCTGGAAGACCTCCTCCAGGCGAACGGTGAAGTCCTCAGGAGCGGCAGGCCGCGCAGCCTCCGTCTCGGTCCCCTCGGTGCCAGTCCCCTCGGTATCGGTGCTCGTCATCGCGCTCAGCCCTTGCGGAAGAGCCCGAACAGGCCCTCGACCACGCTGGCCATCCAATCGTAGACGGCGTCCATCCACCGAATCAACGTGTCCTGCGCCCCCGGGACGAAGAAGACGATGCCGAAGATCAGCGGGATCCCGATGAACCCGAGCGACATGTAGGGACGCCGGAGTGCGTTCGGCAGGACGTAGGTCATCACCCGTGACCCGTCGAGCGGCGGGATCGGGAGCAGGTTGAAGACCGTCAGCAGCACGTTGAACTGCACCGACCCGATCAGGATCCGCGCCACGACGTCCCTCGTCGAGAGGTCGAACCAGACGAGCCCCGCCTTGAGCAGCACGAGCGACAGGAACGCCAGCGCGAAGTTCGTCGCCGGACCCGCGATCGCGACCCACATCATGTCGCGGTAGGGGTGCCGCAGGTTGGACATCACGACCGGGACGGGCTTCGCGCCGCCGAAGATCAGCGGGGGCGTCCCGAGCAGCCGCGGGAGCACGAAGAAGAGCAGTCCCGGCAGGATGATCGTCAGGAACGGATCGATGTGCTTGATCGGATTCGGGGTGATCCGACCGAGCCTCTTCGCCGTGTCGTCCCCGCACTTGTTCGCGACCCACGCGTGGGCCATCTCGTGCAGCCCCAGCGCGAAGATGAGGATCAGGACGAGGGCGATGCCCACGATGGTGTCGTCGCTCAGCACGCGCGCATCCTAGGCCGCCGGGCGTCGGGATTCCCGTGCTGCGAACCGTCGCCCGGCCCGGTAGCTTCGCCGGGGATGGACTCGGCGCTGGCACGATCGGAGGGGCTCGTCCGGAGCCTTGCGGGCCGTTTCTCCGGCGGGGACGCCGCCGCGGCCGAGGTCATCGAGACGCACATCTCGTGGGTCCTACTGACGGCCGACCGGGCGCTCAAGGTCAAGAAGCCCGTCCGGCTGCCGTTCGCGGACTTCAGCACGCTGGAGCTGCGCCGCGCCCTCTGCGAGGACGAGGTCCGGTTGAACCGCCGCCTCGCGCCCGACCTCTACCTCGGGGTCGTTCCGATCGGCGGGACGCACGACGCCCCGATGCTCGGCGCGGAGCCGGCGATCGAGGTCGCGGTCGAGATGCGGCGCTTCGAATCGTCCGAGCGCCTCGACCGCGTGCTCGCGCGCGACGAGGTGTCCGCGGCCGATCTGCGCGCCCTCGCCGAACGCGTGGCGACCTTCCACGCGGCCCTCGAACCCGACGTGGACCCAGGCGGCCGCGGCGGGTCGGCCGACGTCGTCGAAGCCGCGCTGGAGAACTTCGAGGAGCTGCACGAGATGCTCGGCGCGGACGCCGGGAGGGTCGAATCGCTGGAAGCGTGGACGCGCGACGAGTGCGAGCGGCTCGGGCCCGTCTTCGCCGCGCGCAAGCGGGAGGGGCGCGTGGTCGAGGGGCACGGCGACCTGCACACCGAGAACATCGCGCGGATCGCGGGCGACCTCGTCCCGTTCGACGCGCTGGAGTTCAGCGCCGCGCTGCGCTGGACGGACACGATGGCGGAGGTCGGGTTCCTCGCGATGGACCTCGCCGTACGCGGACGTCGCGACCTCGCCTACGAGTTCGTCGATCGCTACCTGGAGGTGACCGGTGACCATGACGGCCTGCGCGTGCTGCGCTTCTACGTCGTCTACCGCGCCGTCGTCCGCGCGAAGGTGGCCGCGATCGGGCGCGTGCAGCGCGGCGAGTCGCCCCTGCCCGATGCGGACGAGCACTTCGGCTTCGCCCGTCGCGCGATCGGGCGCCCCGAGCCGGTGCTCGTCGTCACCCACGGGCTCTCGGGGAGCGGGAAGACGACCGTGACGAACGAGCTCGTCGGCGCGCTCCCCGCGGTGCGCGTCCGCAGTGACGTCGAGCGCAAGCGGCTCTTCGGGCTCGCCGCTGAGGAGCGGAGTGGCTCCGAGGTCGGCGGCGGCCTCTACACGCGCGCGGCGTCCGGCGCGACCTACGACCGTCTGGAGGAGTGCGCCGCGGCCGCGCTCGACGGCGGCGTGTCCGTGGTCGTCGACGCCACGTTCCTGCGGCGCGCCGAACGCGACCGCTTCCGCGTGCTCGCAGCGTCGAAGGGCGCGCGCGCCGTCGTGCTCGCGTGCGTCGCCCCGGACGACGTCCTGCGAGACCGCGTCGCTCGCCGCGAGGCCGAGGGTCGCGACGCCTCCGAGGCAACGCTGGAGGTCCTGGAGCACCAGCTCCGCTCGTACGAGCCGGTCGAGGGCGAAGAGGCGGAGCAAGCCGTCGTGGTCGACACGACCCGGCCGCTCGACGCGGCGGCCCTCGCGCGCGCGCTCACGTCTTGAGCTTCTGGAAGAGCTCGTCCATGTAGCGGAGCATCTCGCTCGCGAAGACCCGCGTGCCCTCCTCGTAGCTCTCGCCACCGCCTTTGATGGCGATCGGCGCCTTGCGCGTCGCGCGCCAGAGGAACTGGCCGGTCTTCGCATCGCGGATGACGAGGCTCCCCCGAGCGCGCGCGACGGCCGTCTCGGCCGTCGTCTCCCCGTCCATCCAGAGTTCGTACGAGACGAACGCGTCGGCCTCTTCCGGGGCAACGCGGGGATAGCCCCTCTCGGCCATGACGTCCGTGATGGCGACGACCAGAGCGTTGCGCAGCCGCTCGTGATCGACGAAGTCGACGTCGAAGTCGTCGCTCCGCTCGAAGTCGAAGGCCCACGTGCGGTACTTGCTCGAGTCGATCGAGATCGTGAACGCCACGTTGACGAACTCGGTCGGGCGCGGGTTCGCGCACGAGGCCAGGGCGGCGACGAGCGCGACGAGGGTCCAGCGAGCCACGCTCATCGGTCGCCCTCCTCGACCGGATCCGTGATGCCGTCGAGGAGGTCCTCGATCGTCTCCAGGACCTCCTCCTTGCGCAGCTTCGTCACGCCATGATCCTCGCCGATCAGGACGAGCACGTAGGCGTGCGGGTGCGTGCGGTAGCGGTCGATCGAGTACTGGATCGCCTCGAACGGCACGAGCGAGTCCGACGTGCCGTGGATGAAGATGATCGGGCACAGGATGCGGTCGAGCTTCGTCTCCAGGCTCTCGACCTGCACGCGCGCGCCCCACATCTCGCGGTTCGAGACCTTCAGGAAGCCGGCGAGGAACGGCTGGAGGATCCGCCAGCGCGCGAACTCGTTGTACCAGCGCGGGTTCTCCAGGTCGGCGTTCAGGTTGCCCGCGACGACGACGAGCGCGCCGATCTTGTCCGGGTAGTCGACCGCGAGCCGGGTGGCGATCGGACCGCCGAGCGAGTGGCCGACGACGATCGGCCAGGCGCCCCCGCGCTGTTCGAGGAGCGGCGCGATCGCGGCGGCCTGCCGCTCGAACGAGACCACGGTTCCGACGGCCGCCGACTCGCCGTAGCCGAGGCGGTCGACCGCGATGACCTCGGCGTCGTCCTGGAGATCGCGCAGGTAGTCGCCGTAGTACGCGGCGCTCCCGGGGGAGCCGTGGATGAAGATCACCCTGGGCTTCTCGGGATTCTCTGCGATCAGGTACGAGAGCTTGCCTCCGACGGGCCGCTCGAGCGGGACCGCCCTGCGCGCCAGTCCGGTCTCGTCACCGGAGTAGTCGAGCCCGAACTTGCAGCTCGGAAACACGAGGGTCGAGCTCAGGAGGAGGAGGAGGAATCGGAGCATGTCGCGACGCAGAGGGTAACGGGCAGCGTCCCCAGGCGCGTCTTGACCGCACCTTTGAGGTCCCGGTACGCACCGTCGCAGGTCTCTCGGCGGTACCCTCCGCGCCAGAGGTCCCACAACATGCTTCTTCGCCGCTGGATGTCCCCGCTCCCCGTCGCGCTCGCCCTCCTGGCGGCGTCGTGCTCCGGGCTCAGGGTTCGCTCGACCCACGCTCCCGACACCGACTTCTCGGCGATCCAGACGTACGCGTGGATGCCGCGCGGCACGTACGCCGTGATCCGGCCCGAGACGATCGACTGGGTCCGTGAGGTCGTCGACGAGGGCCTCCGGGCCAAGGGCCTCACGGAGGTCCCGGCCGACGAGGCGGACGTCCGCATCGACGAGATCGCCTCGCTCGCCCAGAAGACCCAGGTCAACGACCCCTACTTCTCGTTCTCGAACTTCGAGACCTACGAGGAGGGGCGCCTCGTCCTCGTGATGTACGACCCGGCCAGCGGCGACTCTGTCTGGCAAGGGAGCGCCGAGGCCCGACTCGACGAGAAGGAGACGCCCGAACAGCGGAAGGCTCTCACGAAGAAGGCGGTCGAGAAGATCCTCGAGCGCTTCCCGCCGAACTGAACGCGAAGGAGCCCGACCTCCCAGGGGGCGGTCGGGCTCGACCCGGGTCTCTCCAACCGGGCGTCAGGCTTTGGCCTGGGCAGGCGACACCTGAGCTTCCGAAACAGAGGGCGCGTTCAGACCTTCGGATCGGTCTCCTTGGGCTCGCCGACCAGCAGGCGCCACTTCTCGATCAGGTCGAGGACGCGCTGCTTGTCCGCAGCCTCGAGCGACGCTTCGGCCATCCGGGCCATCGCGAGATCGATCGCCCACTGCACGCGCTTCTCCATGTAGTTCGCCTGCATCGACTGGTGCAGTCGAGCGACGCTCTTCGCGTCCTGGATCGGCTGCTTGATGGCCTGGCGGAAGCGCTCGCGATAGTCGGCGGGATCGGGGGCGTCGGCGAAGACGCGGCTCCTCTGGACCCACTCCTCGACCTTGTCGGCGTACTCCTGGCGGCTCCAGCCGCCGCCGACGGCGCGCTTGTACAGGTCGTCCATCGCGTCGTCGATGCGGGCCTGGACGTACTCGGTTCGAAGGGCGGCGACGTCCTGGAAGCCGATGAAGGCGCGCTCCGAGCGGGCGCGGAAGTCCTCGAGGAGTCGGGACATCCTTGCGCGCATCGCGGACTCGATCGGCAGCGTGCCGACGGTGTCCTCGAAGGTGCAGATGCCTCCGGTGACGGGCAGTCCGAACAGGACCAGGTCTTCGATCTGGTCCAGGGCCGACGTGGCCTTGACCGCGAACCCGCCGGTGTCGAGACCGGTCGGGAAGTGGAGGTCGTCCTGGGCTTGGGCGGCGGACGAGGCGAAGAAGAGGGACGTGGCGGCGGCGAGGGCGAGGGACTTCATGACAGGTCTCCAGTGCGCCGGCGGGCAGGCTCGGCGGGTCGGGGATGCCGGCGGGGAGGCCGGCGGGCAGGGCTGGACTCTCCAGCCGGGGAACGCGCCTTCGAGAACCCACCTGCCGCGAATTCACCTGTGATTCATCGCTCTTCGCTCTTTGTTCGCCGCCCGCGCAGGCGCGAGGGCGCCTACGCGAGGATGTCCGTCGCCACCTCCCCGTGGACGTCGGTCAGCCGGAAGTCCCGCCCCGCGCACTGGTTGGTCAGCCGCGTGTGGTCGAGCCCCATCAGGTGGAGGATCGTCGCGTGCCAGTCGTGGATCGACATCCGGCCCTCGACCGCTTCGATGCCGTTCTCGTGGGGGGGGTAGGCAGTCCAAGCTGCCAGTTGTCGGAGCAGGGACCTGATCGGACGAGCGTGGATCGGTGTCACGGGCGTGCGCGGCACCCAGAAGGGGCCGCTCAGACGGCCGCAGGGGCGCGCGAGCCGGTTGGAATGGGCCGCCGGAGGGTCAGGCCGACGGCCGGCGCTCC
>JBCDGE010000134.1:0-18154 GCA_038757895.1 Planctomycetota bacterium
CGCGTACGCGCTGCCCGCCGGGCCCACGCCGCTCGACGGGCGGCTGCTCGCCGAGCCGCCGCGCGCCCGCCGGGGCGCGCTGGAGGTCGCCGCGGTGCTGCCGCCGCCGCGCGCGGAGGAGCGGTCGGGCCTCGTCCTCCTCGGCCGGGACGGGCGCCATGCGGCGGTGCTCCTGGAGGACGACGGGGGCACGCGCCGGCCGGCGTCCTACCTCGGGCCCGACGAGCGCTTCGCGGGTCGACCGGCCCTGGTCGGCGATCGCCTCTTCCTCGCGGGGACCCGGGAGCTTGGGGTGCTGAGCCTCGACGCCGACCTGCGGCTCGTGGATGCGACTTCCATCCCGACGCTGGGCGCGGGGCGGGGTGGCGACGTCGTCTTCTTCCGCAATCGGATCCACGTCGTCGGGCGCGACACGCTCTGGGTCTGGGCGCGGCCCTGAGCGGAGCACGGATCTCCCGAAATGCGTCGCATTTCGAGATCCATCGAAGCGTGGAATCCTCGGCTGCGGAGCCCCCTTCGCGCAGCCTCCATCGCGGGAGGTGCAGGGCGGTCCGGCGAGCGGCCCTGGAGGGCCCTGCAGGGCCGGTTCGACCTGTAAACCTCTGGTGGCGCTTCGGGACGCCGCGGAGCCCCGGCTACGGTGGGCGCCGCCAGCGGCATGAAGTACGTACGAGGGCCCGGGAACGGCGTTCGGGTGTCGTGACTTCACCGCCGAGGGGGCGATAAGGAACGTGAGCGGGGGGTCGTCGTCCAGGACGGGGCACCCACCGTTCATCGCCGCACTCCCCCCCCCACGGCGGCGCTCGCGGGCACGTATCGCCCGAACCTGAATCCGGCCCGCTCTCCTGGGCGACAGACAAGCATGCTCGAAGCCAAACTCGATCGACTCCGCGACGTCCACCGGGCGATGAAGACGGAGCTGCAGCGCGTGATCGTCGGCCAGGAGGACGTCCTGGATCAGCTCCTCCTCGGGATCCTCACGCGCGGCCACTGCCTCCTCGTCGGCGTCCCCGGTCTGGCGAAGACGCTGATGATCTCCAGCCTCGCGCGGACGATGGAACTGTCCTTCAACAGGATCCAGTTCACGCCCGACCTGATGCCCTCCGACATCACTGGCACCGAGCTGCTGCACATCGACCCCGAGACCAGCGCGCGCTCGTTCCGCTTCGAGCCGGGCCCGCTCTTCGCGAACGTCATCCTCGCGGACGAGATCAACCGGACGCCGCCGAAGACCCAGGCCGCACTCCTGGAGGCGATGCAGGAGCGTCACGTCACCTCGGGCGGAAAGACGCACACGCTCCCGCAGCCGTTCTTCGTCCTCGCGACGCAGAACCCGATCGAGCAGGAGGGCACCTACCCCCTCCCCGAGGCCCAGCTCGACCGCTTCATGTTCATGGTCCAGGTCGGCTACCCGGACGCCGAGGAGGAGCGCGAGATCCTCAAGCGCACGACCGGCGGCGGCGGCGCGGAGATCCAGGGGGTGGTGAAGGCGGAGGAGCTGAAGGAGCTCCAGGACGCCGTCCGCGAGATGCCCGTCGCCGACGCGGTCTTCGACTATGCGCTCGGCCTCGCGCGCGCGACGCGCGTCCGCGCCGGGGAACCGCTGCCGTTCATCAAGGAGAACGTGACGTGGGGCGCCGGGCCGCGCGCCAGCCAGTTCCTCATCCTCGGCGCCAAGGCGCACGCCGCGCTCGCCGGCCGGTCGCACGTCGCGATCGAGGACGTTCGCGCCGTCGCCAAGCCGGTCCTGCGGCATCGCATCGTCACCAACTTCACCGCGCAGGCGGAGGGCATCACGTCCGACCACCTCGTGGACCGTCTCGTGTCCGAGGTCGACCCGAACCAGGCGGTCGGCGCCGGGCTCCCGGGCGTCCGCAGTTCCGAGGTGAGCTGAGCACGAGGCTCGCCCACACGTGTCGCGTCCTCTCGGAACACTCGACCCCGCGATCCTCGACCGCCTGTCCGGCCTGGAGCTGGTAGCGCGTCGAGTCGTGGAGGGATTCATGGCGGGCGTCCACGCGTCGCCGCAGCGCGGGAGCTCCGTCGAGTTCGCGCAGCACCGGCCGTACGCGCCGGGTGACGAGCTCCGCAAGATTGACTGGAAGGTGTTCGCGCGCTCCGAACGCCTCGTCGTGAAGGAGTACGTCGAGGAGACGAACCTCTCGCTCAACCTGCTCGTCGACGCGTCCGAGTCGATGGCGTTCAGCTCGCTCCCGTGGTCCAAGTTCGACTACGCGCGCTGGTGCGCCGCTGCGCTCGCCCACCTCGTCCTGAGCAAGCGGGACACCGCCGGCCTCGTCGTGTTCGACGACGACCTGCGGTCGAAGGTGCCGCCCGGCAACGGCACGCCCCAGGAGATCGCGATCCTGACGGCGCTGGAGAACGCGAAGGCCGGCGGCCCGACCGCCGTCGGGGGCGTCCTGCAGGCCCTCGCGCCCCGGCTCGCACGGCGCGGGATCACGGCGGTGTTCTCGGACTTCTTCGACGAGGTCGACGCGATCATGGACGGGGTCAAGCGCCTCGTGCACGGCGGCCACGAGCCGATCCTCGTGCAGATCGTCGATCCGCTGGAGACGTCGTTCGACCTCGACGCGCTCGTGAAGCTGCAGGGCCTCGAGGGGCTCGGCGACCTCAAGATCGATCCGAAGGCGATCCGCGAGGCGTACCTGGAGGAGGTCCAGGCGCACTCGAAGGAGCTCGCGCGCCAGGCGCGCGCGCTGTCGGTCGACTTCGTGCACGTCGTGACGAACGAGCCGCTCGACGCGGTGCTCTCCGCGTACCTCGCGCGGCGCCTCTCGCGCGCGCGGGCGGGCGGCTGACCGGCGCTCGAACCGCACACCCCGCAGCCCACCCGCAGCTCACCCACAGACTGAGCCCAAAGCCCGCCCGAGGCCCCTTTGATCGAAGGCTTCCTTAACCCTGGACTCGCGATCGGCGCGACGCTCGCCGCCGTTCCGCTCGTGATCCACCTGCTGAACCGTCAGCGTCACCGCCCGCAGCAGTGGGCGGCGATGCGGTTCGTGCTGGCGGCGTACCGGAAGACGCGGCGCAGGGTCCAGCTGGAGAACCTGCTGCTGCTGCTTCTCCGGATGCTCGCGGTCGCGGCGCTCGCGTTCGCCGTCGCGCGCCCGTTCGCGTCGGGCGACAGCCCTCTCGCGGGGCTCCGCGAGGAGCGACGCGACCTCGTCCTCGTGCTCGACGGTTCGGCCTCGACCGGGTACCGCGAGGAGGTCGAGTCCGTGTTCGATCGCATCGTCGCCCGCGCCGGCGAGCTCGTCGACGAACTGGAGGGCGGACGCGGCGACCGCGTGCGCCTCGTCTTCGCAGGCGCGCGGCCGCGCGTGTATCCGTGGACAGGCCCCGAGGACGCGCGCTCGATCCTCCAGACTCTGGAGTCCCCGCTCGACGAGCCGCTCGACCTCGCGGTCGCGCTCGGCGAGGTCGTCTCGATCGTCGCGGACGACGCGCGCCGCGGCGTCTCCAGCGCGACCGACATTCGGCTCCTGACGGACCTCCAGGAGCGCACGTTCAACCCGATCGCCACGGCCCAGATCCCGGCAACGGAGACACCCGCGGCCGAGGGCGAGACCGCGACCGACGAGGACTCCGAGCGCCCGCCCGCGCTCGCGGAGCAGCTGGAGCGCATCGCGAGCTTCGACCTGCGCGTGGTCGTCGAGGACCACGGGCCGCGCGCCGTGCGCCCCGCGAACCTCTCGATCGAGTCGCTCACCGTCCTCGGCGAGTCGCCCCAGGCAGGCGTCCCGTTCGAGGTCGCGGTCAGCGTCGTCAACCACGGCGATCGCGAGGTGCTCGCCGAGCGCATCGCGCTGCGCATCGGCGGCGAGCGGCTCCCGAGCCAGCGCGTCGACGTCCCGGCGCGCGGTCGCGCCGAGACCGCGTTCACGGTGACGCTGGAGGAGCCCGGCTTCTCCGCGATCACGGCGTCGCTGGAGGGCGATCGCCTGGCGGTCGACGACGAGCGCGCGCTCGTCGTGCACGCGCCCGAGCCGCTCGACGTGCTCGTGGTCGATGGAGCGCCCGCCGACCGGATCGAGGACGACGAGGTCGGGTACCTGCTCGCGGTGCTCGAACCGCCCGACGACGAGTTCGCCGCGGGTGGCGCGCCGCGCAGCCCGTTCCGCGTGCGGTCGATCCGCCCGGCCGAACTCGACGGCGAGGACGCCAAGATCGAGGAGGCCGACATCGTGGTCCTGGCGAACGTGCCGAACGTGCCGCGCTCGGCGGTCGAGCGGATCGAGGAGCGCGTCGCCGCCGGCGCCGGCCTCTTCGTCACGCTCGGCGACCGCCTCGGCGACCTCGCGCGCTGGAGCGAGGACCTGTTCAAGGACGACGGCACGGGCCTCCTGCCCGCCGAGCTCGTCCGCGTCGTCGCGGCCGCGGACCGCACGCGCTACTACCGGATCACCGACTTCGACGAGACGCATCCCGCGCTGGAGTTCTTTGCCGACGAGCGCTGGCGCCCGCTGTTGACCGAGGTGCCGTTCTACGACTTCGTCGCGGTCTCGCCCGCGCCGACCGCGCGCGTCCTCGCGTCCTTCGACGACACCGCGCGCAGCCCGTTCCTGGTCGAGCGCCCCTACGGCGACGGTCGCGTCGTGCTCTGGACGAGCTCGATCGACAAGGCCTGGAACCGCGTGCCGGACTCGCCGGGCACCTTCGTCCCGCTCGTGCTGGAGCTGCTGCGGGCCGTCGGCACCCGCGTCGAGCAGATCCGCAATCTCGGTGTCGGGACGCCGGTCGAGCTCGTCGTCGAGGCGTTCCCCCGCAACGCGACGCTCGTCATGCCCGCCGGCGGCCAGCGTCCGATCGAGGGCGACCCGATCGAGCGCGCCGACCGCCGCTGGACGCTGCCGCTGATCGACGGCGCTTGGCTGGAGCGGGTCGGCGTGTACGAAGTGCGGGCCGACGCGGCGCGCGCCGAACCGATCGCGATCCGGCTGGACCCGCGCGAGAGCGACCTCGCGCGCTCGACCCCGCTGGAGGTCGAGGCGATCCACCCCGCGCTCGTCGTGGCATCCGCCGAGGCGCTCGCCAAGGGCGACGACGAGGCCGCTGCCCCCCGCCAGGGCGAGCTGTGGCGCGGCCTCGCGCTCGCGGCGCTGCTGTTCCTCATCGGCGAGTCGCTGTGGGGTGCCTTCATCGGCGCCCGCAGGAGGGTGGACGCATGACCTCGCTCGCGCTCCTCGTCCAGGACCCCGCCGCCGCCACAGGCGACGCGGTCCGCGAGACCTGGCGATTCCTGGAGATGCCGGCCCCGTGGGTCGTCGTGCTCCTCCTGCTCCCGGGCGCATTCGCCGTCGCCTCGCTGGCGTACTGGAAGGAATCGCTCACGAAGAAGATGCGCTGGTCGCTCGTCGGACTGCGGTTCGCGAGCCTCCTGATGCTGATGCTCGTGCTGTTCCGGCCGGTCCACGTCCGCCAGCAGCAGAACGTCATCTCGCCCGAGGTCCTGCTGCTGTTCGACGACTCGGGGTCGATGTCGCGCCAGGACGCCTACGCCGGCGACACGGGCGCGCAGGCCGCCGTGCGCGACCTCGTGGGCGTGTCGCCGGCGGACGCGTCGCGGACGCGCATCGCCGAAGCGGTGCGAGCCCAGATCGTCCGGGTCGCGGAGGAGCGCGGGTACATCCCGCGCACGTTCCGGTTCTCGGACGACCTCGCGCCGCTCGCGGACGGCACGACGCTCAACGGACGCGGTGTCGCGACCGGGATCGGCGACGCGCTCCGCGCCGCGCTCGCGGCGCACCGCGGCCGCTACGTCACCGATGTCATCGTCGTCAGCGACGGTCGCTCGAACACGGGCACCTCGATCGAGGAGGCCGCGAGCGTCGCCGGCGTCGCGGGCGTCGCGATCGACACCGTCCTGGTCGGCGACGACCGGACCGAGGTCAACGTCGCCGTCGAGCTCGTCGACGCGCCGGACTCCGTGCTGGAGGGCGACCAGGTCGAGATCGCCGCTCGCGTCTCCGCGCGCGGCGTCGACGGCGGGACGGTCACGCTGGAGCTGGAGGAGCTCTCCACCACCGGCCGCGACGAGGTCCGCCTGGTCGCGTCGGAGGAGGTCCCGCTCGTCGAGTCCGGCGACCGCGTGGTGCTCGTCGCCGGCCGCGACGCGCTCGACTACGGCTCCAGCGAGCGACGGTTCCGCCTCCGCGTGCGTCCCCTGGAGGGCGAGCGCGTGCGGAACGACAACGAGCTCACGCTCAGCGTCACCGTCGCGCGGGAGAAGATCCGCGTCCTCTACGTCGAGGGCTACCCGCGCTACGAGTACCGCTTCCTGAACGCCGAGCTGCGCCGGATCGACGAGCGCATCGACGTCCAGCTCTACCTTCTGTCGGCGACGCCGGACTTTCAGCAGGATCGCACGCGCGGCCTCGCGCCGCTCCAGAGCGTCCCGACGTCTCGCGAGGAGCTGCTGGAGAACTACGACGTCATCATCCTCGGCGACGTCAACCCGTACGACATCTCGCCCGACCCGGCGCGCGGCGAGCAGTTCGTCCGTTCGCTGTTCGAGTTCGTCGAGCGCGGCGGCGGCCTCTGCGTGATCGCCGGCCAGTACGACATGCCGCGCTCGATCGCCGGCACCGAGTTCGCCGACCTCCTGCCGGTCGAGCTCGACCGCGCGGGCGTCTCGGTGCTCGACGTGCCGACCGACAAGGAGCACCGCTTCGCGCTCGAGGACCCCGCCGCCCCGCACGAGATCGTGCGGCTGGAGGACGACCCCGAGACGAACCGCGCGCTCTGGGAGGAGCGCCGCGGGCTGCGCGGCTTCTACTGGCACTACCCGGTGCGCGGCGCGAAGCCCGGCGCGCAGGTGCTCCTGCGGCACCCGATGTCGTCGCTCTCGGGCGGCGGCGACCGCGACCCGCTGCTCGTGACCGGCTACTACCCGTCGGGGCGGACGCTCTTCCTCGCGATCGAGGCCACGAACCGCTGGCGGTTCCGCTACGGCTACCGCTACTACGAGGCGTTCTGGCGCAACGCGCTGCGCTGGCTCGCGCTCGGCCGGATGCGCAGCGGCGACCGACGCTTCGAGCTGGAGGCCCTGCGGACCGAGTACGACATCGCCGAGCGCGTGACGCTGGAGGCCCGCGTGCTCGACGAGGACTTCCGGCCCAGCGTCGACCCGTCCCAGGACATCGTCGTGCGCGCGCCCGACGGCGACGAGGTCCCGCTCGTGCTCGCGGGTATCGAGGGGCGCGACGGCCTGTACCGCGGCACGTTCCAGCCCGAGCGGCCGGGGCGCTACGTCGCGTACGTCGAGTCCGACGAGGGGGGCGAGCGCGTCCGGACCGAGTTCGACGTCCTGCTGCCCTCGCGCGAGAACGCCGACCCGAGCCCCGATCCGGTGCTCATGCAGCGGCTCGCGACGCTCACCGGAGGTGTCGCGACCTCCGCGGCGGACCTTCGCGCCATCGAACAGGCACTCCCGCCGAACCAGGAGCGCCGCGAACCCGTCTCCAGTCAGCTGGAGGACGCGTGGGACCGCTGGGCGACGCTCCTCGCGGCGCTCGCGCTCCTGAGCATGGAGTGGGTCCTCCGGAAGAAGGCGGAGCTCGTCTGACAGCACTCGCACCGTTCCACACCGCATGAACGCACCCGAATCGGAGAAGGCTCCCGACGCCCGGACGGGCGCTCGCCGCGCGCGGCGGGCGCGACGGTTGCTTGGCGTGGGGCTCGGCGCGGCCGCGCTGGCAGCGCTCGCGGCGGCCGGCTCGCAGGCGAGAGGGCAGGAGGACCGCGACGCCTTCCGTCCCCGTGCGTTCCAGCTCTACGACACGCAGGCGGCCCGCGCCCGCTCCGGCGAAGCGAAGGAACACATCGCGGCGAAGCGGTGGTCCGAGGCGCTGACCGAGCTCCAGGCACTGATCGAGGAGCACCGCGGCGAGGTCCTCGGCGCGGATCGCCCGCGCCCCCTGGACGCGCTCCGCGTCTCCCAGAAGGACGTCCACTTCGGCGCGGGCAGCTGGGCCGTCGAGCAGCTCTTCAAGCTCCCGCCCGCGGGCCGCGAACTCTATCGCGAGCGGTTCGGACGCCGCGCCGAGGAGGCGCTCGAGCGCGCGATCGCGAGCTCGGACCGCGGCTCGCTCGCGCGCGTGGCGCAGCGCTGGCCGCTGACGGCCGCCGCGGAGCGCGCCTGGTGGGCGCTCGGCGACCTGGAGATCGAGCTCGGTCACGCCGGCGACGGGCTGCGCGCCTGGGCGCGCGCTGCGGCGCTGCGAGTCGGAGACCCCCTCCGCGTGACGACGACCGAGGCGCACTGGCGCGCGCTGCGCGACGAGCTCGGCGAGGACGCCGCGAGCGGCGTGCGGTCGCGCATGGACCTCGCGCTGGAGCTCTTCCCCGTCGCCCAGGACGCGAGCGGTTCGAGGCCGGCGGCCGAGGCGAGCTTCGCGCGCGGGCCCGCGACGGGGATCGCGGCGACGTCGATCACGTCCAGCCGGTTCCGCTCCGGCGAAGGTGCGGCCGGCTGGCCGCGTCCGTTCCAGCTCCCCGATTCGCCGTACGCCGAAGCGGGCGCGAGTCGCCTCTTCCCCCAGCGCTCCGGCGACATCGTCTACGTCAACACGACGCGCAGCGTGCACGCGCTCGACGCGTTCGACGGGAGCGAGATCTGGAGCCTGGAGCCGCACCAGCTCAACTGGGGCACGAATAGCTCGACGAAGCAGTACTCGAAGTACGACAAGGCGGTCGACCGCCACGAGCGCATCGTGACCGTCGCCGTGAGCCGCGGCGTGGTGGTCGCGCCGGTCCAGATCCCGTGGACCTTCGAGGACAGCGACCAGTACAACGACCTCTCGATCATCGAGGTCATCCCCGAGCGCAGGCTCGTCGCGCTCGACGCGGCGACGGGCGAGCCGCTCTGGAACACGATGCCGCGCTACGACTGGGACGGTGACTCAGGCACCTTCGCCGAGCGCATGACGGTCGTCGGCCCCCCCACGATCGTCGGCGCGCGCGTCCTCGTGCCGATGGCGCGGCTGCGCGGCCGGATCGAGATGCACCTGGGCTGCTTCGACCTGGCGACGGGCGAGGTGCTGTGGTCCGCGCCGCTCGTCACCGGTCAGCGCACGCTCAACATGTTCGGTCGTGCGAACATCGAATTCTCGGCGCCGCCGCCGGTCGTCGCCGGTGACTCGGTCATCGTCGCGACCCAGCTGGGCCTCATCGCGTCGATCGACCTCTTCACCGGAGAGACGCGCTGGGACGCGCTCTACGACCAGGTCTCGATCCAGGCGCCGCAGTACTACACGGCCGGCTGGATGCAGAACCGATGGCGCAATGCGCCGCCGGTCGTCGTCGGCGACACGGTCGTCGCCGCGCCCTTCGACGCGAAGGAGATCTTCGCCCTCGACGCTGCGTCCGGCGCGACGCTGTGGTCGGTCGACCAGCGGACGCTGACGCGCGAGATCGGCATCTCGTCCGTGCCGAACCGACGGAAGGGCCCTAGCACCGGCCTGAACGTCCTCCTCGGCGCCGACGAGAATCGGATCCTGCTGGGCGGCTCGAGCGTCGCAGCGGTCCAGCTCCCCGGCGGCATCCGCGCCGGCGGCCCCTTCGAGCGCGCGTGGGCCTGGCCCTTCGACGGCATCATCCGCACGGACTCCGGGTACCCGACGGTCGACGCGCGGAGCGTCTACATCCCTTACGCGAACGGCGTCGTCGTCGTCGACCGGCAGAACGGCCGCACGCGCGAGGAGCTCACCGGCAGCGTGGGAAGCGGTCACCTGCTGGTCGCCGACGGCATGCTGTTCGTGACGAACGGCAAGCACGTCGACGCGCGCTTCGAGTGGATCGCGATGGTCGAGCGCGCCCGCACCGCGGTCCGGCGCGACGATGCATCGACGTCCGATCTCGACATGCTCGTGCGCCTGCTCCTGGAGCGCTCCGAGTCGCTCCTCGATCGTGGCACCGACGTGCCCCGCGCGCTGACGCTGACGCGCGAGGCAGAGCAGGCTCTGAACGACTTCACCACCCGTCCCGCGGCCGGGGTGAGCGAGCGCGACGGGGCGGGGTTCGCCGCGTCCAGCACACGCCTGCAGCGGCACCGCGCGCTGATGCTGCGCGCCCGCGGCGAGCGGCTCCGCGGCGACGGCGACGCCGCCCGTCGTGCGATCAAGGCCGCTCTCGCGCTCGAAGTGCCCGACGAGGCCCAGCTCGAGGCCCTGCTCACGCTGCACGAGATCGAGCGCCGGCGCAGTCCCGCCGACCGGGCGCGCGTGCTCGACCGGCTCCTGGAGCGTCACTCGCAGTACGAGATCGAGGTCGAGGCCGCCGTCCTCGACGGCCGGTGGTCGCCCTCGGTGGCGCTCGCGACCGTGCTCGACGCCACGCGCGGCAAGCAGACCACCAGCACGCGGCTGATCAATGAGACGCTCTGGATCGACCCGTGGGTCGACCCGATCGTGCCGCGCTCGGCCGCCCTGTCGGGGACGTCGGCCGGCGACCCCGATGCGCCGCGGCGACGCGCGGCGACGGTCAGCGTCGGCCTGTTCGCGCTCCTCTCACAGATCGAGATGGCCCGCGTGATGCCCGACGCCAGGGAGTCCGTGGAGGGCGAGCTGATCGGCCTCCACGCCATTCTGCGGGAGGCCCCCGCCGAGCCACTGTTCGGCGCCGTGAGCGGCGAGTGGGCCAGCGCGCGGATCCGTGCGCTCCGCGCCCTCTCCCCGGACGCGCCGGCGATCGCGCGCTTCGACCGCGCCGCGGACTCGATGCTGGAGGAGGCCCGCCGCGCCGCGTCGACGCACGGCTCGACGACGGAGCTGGAGCGCATCCCCGAGCTCTTCCCGGGCTCGCCCGCGGCCCGCAGCGCGGCCGAGGCGAGGATCGAGTTCGCGCTCGCGAACGGCTCGCCCGAGGAGGTCGCCGCGATCGTCGTCGAGGCGCTCAGCCCCGACTGGCACCCCGCCCGCTCGACCGAGCGCGAGACGTCGCTGCTCCTCCAGCTCGCGATGGCGCTCGGCGAGGCCGGGAACGAGGAGCTCCGCGCGGGCATCGCGCGGAACCTCGCGCGCTACCGGCCGGACGACACGCACGAGGTGGCGGGCGTCGGCGCGGTCACGCTGACGACGCTCGCCGACCGCTGGGCCGTGGCGCCCCGGCTGCCGCGCACCGACCGCGCGACCTTCGACAACCGCGTGGTCGCCCAGAAGAGCATCTCCGGCGACTTCGTCCCGGTCGCACGCGGGCCGGTCCTCGTCGACCCCGCCACCGGCCCCGGCGGCGCGACGCAGGAGATCCTGCTCGTCTCCGCGAAGAACACCCTCGCGGCCCTGACCACCGGACGGTCCGGCGCTCCGCTGTGGACGCGACCGTCCTCGTTCGGCGTCAGCTACCGCGACCGGCACCGGCGCGTGCACCTCGGCCCCACGACCGTCGTGACCGCGGAGCGCAAGCGGGTCGTGTGCCGCGACGTGCTGACCGGCGACGAGCTCTGGGACTTCCGGCAAGACCGGCGCTCCATCGCGAGCATGAGCGTCGCGGACGGCGTCGCCGTCATCGTGACCGAGCGCTCGGACACCCAGGAGCCCGCAGAGGTCTACGGGATCGACATCGCCCTCGGCATCGAGCTGTGGCGCCTCGGCTCGATCGGCGGCCGCTACCACACCGTCGTCAAGGTCGGCGACGGGCGCCTCGTGCTGCTGCCCGTCCGCTTCGAGATGGCCGGCGTGCACGACCTCTACACCGGGCACCCCGTCGCGAGGATCGAGACGGGTCGGATCAACTCCCGCGAGGCGCTGAGCGCGTGGATCGACCGCGGGCGCCTCGTACGTGCGCACATCGAGGCCGGCCAGAGGCGGGACGCGACGAACCTGATCGTCGCCTACGACCTCGACGACGGCGAGGAGGCCTGGCGCATCGACCTCGACAACCACGCGGGCGAGGTGCAGAACCTCCTGGGGCTGATCGAGATGCCGGCCAGCGCCGACCGACGGGAGACGATCCGGCTGGCGATGCTGGAGCGCGTCGACGCGAACCGCCCCCCCGGCGGCCTGCGCCGCGACGCGATGGGGCTCTATCGCATCAACGAGCGGCTCGGTGCGCTCGACCGCTCGCCGATCGCCACCCTGAACCCGTCGACTTACCTGGTGGGGATCGACATCCGCCGGCGGATCGTCGTGGACGGGCCGCTCCTGATGGCGGTCACGGCAGGTCGCGACGAGGACCCCGCGGTGATCACCGCCATCGACCCCAACACCGGGGTCGTGTGGAAGGAGATGGCAGCGCGGAGGATCAAGGCTCAGGGGATGGAGCGCTACTCCACCCCCGTCATCGGCGACGGTGTCGTCGCGATGATCGTGCAGGAGTCGTTCGGGCGCGGGAACGCGTCCACGGCCGAGAAGAAGCTCATGTTCCTGGACGCCGTTTCGGGTCGACACGTGGAGACACGGCCGCTCGAATCGGGCAACAAGACCGGCCGCTGGCGCAACCTCGCCGCGGTCGATGGAACACTGGTCGTCATGGGCGGCCAGCGGATGGAGGTGATGGAGTGATGGGAACCTCGAACCCGAGGCGACGGCGAATCGCCGCGGCCGGACGCGCGCTGGCGTTCGTCGGCGCGGCTCTCCTGACGACGTGGAGCGCGGGGACCGCGACGGCGCAGCGCGCCTTCGACGACCGCACGACCCGCGGCAGCCTGGGCGTCCGGATCACCGACGCCCAGGAGTCCGCAACCCAGCGCGGCCTCGCGTGGCTCGCGAAGGACCAGAATCCCGACGGGAGCTGGACCGGCGCGGTGGGCTTCAAGCTCAACGACCGCTACCGATCGACCCGCGTCGGCGAGGGGCACGTCGGCGTCACCGCGCTCGCGGGCATCGCGTTCCTCGCCGGCGGGCACCTGCCCGGCCGCGGCGAGTTCGGCGACACCCTCGATCGCGCGGTCGACTTCATCCTCGGCTGCGTCCAGGAGGACGGCTACATCACGCACGCGGGCACGCGGATGTACAGCCACGCGTTCGCCACCCTGTTCCTCGCCGAGGTCTACGGGATGACGCACCGCGAGGACGTCCGCCTGCGCCTGCAGAAGTCGATCGACTTCATCGTCAAGTGCCAGAACGACGAGGGCGGATGGCGCTACGTGCCGCTCGCCCGCGAATCGGACATGTCGATCGTGGTCTGCCAGGTGCTCGCGCTCCGCGCGGCGCGGAACATCGGCATCCGCGTGCCGAAGTCGACCGTCGACCGCGCGATCCGCTACGTCGTCGACTCGGCGGTCACGAGCGAACACCGTCGCTTCAGCCGCTACAGCGGCCTCGGCACGTTCAGCTACCAGCGCCAGGCGCAGTCGCGCTCGACGTTCCCGCTGACCGCCGCGGGCGTCACCGCGCTCAACGGTCTCGGCATCTACTCCGACGAGCTGATCGACCGCGGCATCGACTTCCTGAACGCCGAGTTCGACCGCTTCAACCACCGCTACGGCGTCAACGGCCACTACTTCTTCTGGTACGGCCACTACTACGGCGTCCAGGCCATGTACACGAAGGGCGGCCACGACTGGGTGAACTACTTCGGGCGCCTGCGTGAGTTCCTTCTCAAGAAGCAGCGCGCCGACGGCTCGTGGATGAACTCCGCCGGACCCGGCGAGGCGTTCAGCACCGCGATGGCGTGCCTGATTCTCGAGATCCCGTACGACTTCCTCCCGATCTTCCACCGCTGATGGACAGCAGCCGAGCCGACGTCGCCCCCAGCGCAGGTGCGCAGGGGAGAGCCGCTCCGAGCCTCGCGACCCCGAGGCTCGAGGGGCTCCTCGATCGCCTGCGGTCGACGCTCCTGCGGAGCGTGTGGCTGCACGGTCTCGGGACCGTCGTCGCCGCCGCCGCCGCGTGGCTCTTCTTCATGTACGCGGCGGATCGCCTGCTGAAGCTCCCCGCTGCGATCCGGATCTTCCACGCGTTCGTGCTGACGGGCGGCACCGTCTACCTGCTCCAGCGCACCTTCGTCCGGCACGTGCGGTCGGTCCCCGACCGGGAGGGGCTCGCGATCCTCGCCCAGCGCGCGCTTCCGGGCGACACCCCGCGCGAGGACCTGTTCGTCAGCGCGCTGCAGCTCCCCGCCTCCGTGCCCGCGGACGCGCCGGCGCGCGAGCTCGTCGCGAGCGTGACCGCGCGCGCGGAGGAGCTCGCCGGGCGCGCCGACCTGGGCCGGATCACCGACGCCGCGGGTCCGCGCGGGCGCCTGGCCGCCGCCCTCGGCGCGGTCGCGCTGCTGACCGTCACGCTCTCGGCCGAGCCCGCGATGGCCAAGATCTTCGCCGCGCGCATGCTCGGCGCGGACGTCCCGTGGCCGCGCGCCACCACGCTGTACGTCTCGGTCCCGGCGGACGCGCCCGGGCTGGAGGTCCGACTCCCCGATCCCGAGACGGTCGTCGTCCGCGCCGCGCGCGGCAGCGACATTCCGCTTCTGGTCCGGGCGGAGGGCGTCGTCCCCGCCATCGTCACCGCGACGTTCGACAGCGGCGCGGCGATCGACATCGGCGCGACCGGCCCGGACACCTTCCGCACGATCATCCCCTCGGTCCAGGAGCCGCTGGCGGTCCGCGTCACCGGCGGAGACGACCAGCGCGGGGTCCCGGTGGTCCGGATCGACGTGCTGGAACCGCCGGACATCACGGCGCTCGCGTTCGCGATCGAGCCGCCCGAGTACACCGGACTCCCCCGGAGGATCGAGACCGACACGAAGGTCACCGCCCTGGCCGGCTCGCGCGTCACCGTGCACGTCGAGACGGATCCGAGCGACGCGACAGGGATCGCACGCACGTTCCCCGACGACCGCGTCGTCGACCTCGTGGCGGCCCCCTTCCCGGTTGCTTCGACGGACGCCGGCGCCGAGGCGCCCGCCGAGCGCGCGGGGCTCTCGTTCGAGGAGATCGTCGACCAGTCGCTGCGCTTCCGCATCGAGCTGCGCGACTCCAGCGGGCTGGAGAACCCCGATCCCGCGCTGTTCGGCATCGAGGTCGTCCCGGACCGCCGGCCCGAGCTGATCGTCCTCGCGCCGGGTCGCGCCGAGGCAGAGGTCGTCGAGGGCGGTGTCCTGCCCCTGCGCGTCCTCGTGCGCGACGACTTCGGTGTCGGCGACGCGACGTGGGAGGCGCGCGACGCCGCGACCGACGCGCCGCTGCGCTCGGCACCGTTCACGCTGCGCGACGCGACCGAGGCGCTGGAGGGAGCAGAGGGTCGCGCGCGCGTCGCGCTGCTCGGCTCCGAGCTGCTGGAGGTCGCGACCCTCTCGCCGGAGGCCCCCCTCGTCGTCGGCCAGATGGTCGTCCTGGCCTCGACAGTGCGCGACACGCGCGCGCCCGAGCCGAACGAGTCCAAGGCGAGCCCGATCCTCGTGCGCGTCGTCAGCGCCGACGAGTTCCTCCGCGGTCAGCGCGACGGACTCGGTCGCGCCGCGGAGGAGGTCGAGCGCCTCGACCGTCGCCTGGAGCAGACGGGCCGCCAGCTCGGAACCTTCGTCAGCGCCATGAGTGGCGACGACGCCGAGATCCCCGAGGCGTCCAGCCTCGTGTCGGTCACGAACGAAGCGCGCCGGCTGCAGGGCGACCTGCGCTCCGTCGCGCGCGACCTGTCGGGGCTCGCCGCCGACATGGTCTACTCGCGCCTCGACGGCCGCTCGGCCGGACTGGAGGCGCGGCTGGTCGAGCTGACGTTCGGCTCGTCCGAGCGCAGCTTCCAGGAGGACGCCTGGCGCGCCATCGCCGACGAGCTGAGCCAGGGCGGCCTCGGCTCGCCCGAGCGCGCCGGCGACCTCGTCCGGATCGTGGGCCTCGCGCTGCAGGCGTGCGGGCCGCGCTCCGAGGACTGGATCGCCTCCCTTGAGGGCGTTCGCGCGTCGTCCGGGATCGAGGAGACGCGGGTCGCGCTCGCCGACGCGACCCAGCGAATGCAGGACCTCCGTGCCACCATGGACCAGCTCATGGGCGAGCTCGGCGAGTGGGACAGCCTGCAGTCGATCCTGTCCCTGACGCGAGACATCCTCAGCCGCCAGAAGAACCTGAACGAGAGGACCCGCAAGACCGCGGAAACGGGCAAATGAAGCTCACTCGTGCCTCCTTCGTCGCGCTGCTGATCGCAGGGCTCGGACTCCCCCACGCCGACGCGAGCGCGCCGTACCCGCAGACCGACCGGTCGCGGGAGCTCAAGGCGCTTTCGTCCGAGCAGCAGAGCCTGGAGCGGCAGATCAAACGTCTGCGCGAGAAGATCGTGCAGCTCGCGCCACGCTACGAAGCGGAGAGCCGTCCGGGCGCCGCAGCGCTCCTGCGCCGCGCACTGGAGTACCTCGACGAGCGCCCCGAGGACAACGAGGGCCGCACGATCGACGAGCTGATGGCGACGTCGACCGAGGACCTCGACACCGGCCGCGTGCTCGCTGCGCTGGAGCGCCAGGAGCGGATCATCTCGCGCGTCGCCGCGCTGCTCGACATCCTGACCGAGCGCGACCGCCAGGAGTCGATCGAGGAGGACCTCCAGGAGATCCGCGAGATCCGCGCTGCGCTCGACTCGCTCGCGGACGAGGAGCGTCAGATCCAGGAGGACACCGAGAAGCTCCGCAAGGAATCCACCACTGCAGAGCAGCTCGAGGTGCAGGAGCGCGTCGACCGCGCGCTGCAGCAGCAGCGCGAGCTCCTCGCGGAGAACGAGGAGGAGGCGCGCTCGTCGGGCCTGCTCGACGCCGAGCGACTCCTCGGGGAACTCCAGGCGCTCCAGGCCGAGCAGCGGGACCGGGCCGAGGACTTCCGCGCGCAGAACGCGGGCGACCGCGCCGCGCTGGAGGCGATGCGCCCGGCGCTCGCCGGCGCGCGCGCGAACGAGTCGCGCGCCGCCGACCTCGACGCGGCCGCAGAGGCGCTGGAGGACGCCGCACGCGCCGCGCCGGAGAGCGCGGGAAGTGACGACGAGGCCGCGGAGGCCGCGCGCGCCGCCGCGAGCGCGCTGGACCAGCTCGCGGACGATTTGGAGCGGCGCGGCAAGATCACGGACGACCCGACGCTGGAACAGGCGGCGGAGGCGACGCGCAGCGCGGCGCAGGGCCTGGCCGCGTCCGCCTCGGATCCGGAGGACGCCGAGCGCCGCGCCGCCGCCGCGGAGGCCGCGCGCGAGCGCGCGGAGGAGCTCCGCGCCGCCGCGAGCGAACAGCGTGCGTCCGCCGAGGCCGCACGCGAGGCGGCCGCGGAGGCCGCGAACGACCTCGCCGAGAGTGCCGCCCAGGGCGGCCGCGCCCGCACCAGCGAGCAGGCCGAGGAGATCGCGGGAGCGCTCGCGCGCGCGCAGGCGGCCAACGCCGCGCGCGAGGACGCCGAGCGCCAGGCGCAGAACGCCGAGGCCGCCAGCGACGTCGCGGAGACCGCGGCGCGCGAGGCGACCGAGAACGCGGCCGACGCGCGCCGCGCCACGACGGACGCGCTCAACGCGCTCGACCGAGCGCTGGGACGGAGCGCCTCCGCGTCGGACCGCGCGCGGTCGCGCCAGGAGGCCGCGGCCGAGACCGCTGGCCGCCTCGCACAGGACGCGATGCGCGCGGCGGGCCAGGAAGGCTCCGCGGATCTCTCGGGTGCGGAGGACGCCGCGGAGGCGCTCGCTCGCGCCCAGGCCGCGATGGAGCGCGCAGCTGCCGCTGCGCGGGAGGCCGCCGAGGCCGCGTCACGCGCAGGGCAGCGGTCCCAGTCGGGTTCCCAGTCGGGCGAGCAGTCGGGTTCGCAGTCGCAGTCGGGCGAGCAATCCCAGTCCGGATCGCAGTCGCAGTCGGGCGAGCAGTCCCAATCGGGCGAGCAGTCCCAGTCGGGTTCGCAGTCGCAGTCGGGCGAACAGTCCCAGTCGGGCCAGCAATCCCAATCGGGACAGCAATCCCAATCGGGACAGCAATCGCAGTCCGGACAGCAGTCGCCCTCGGCGCGCTCTCCGCAGGAGGAGCAGGCCGCGGCCGACGCGCAGGCGCGTGCCGAGGAAGCCGCGGATCAGGCGAACCGGGAGCTCCAGGCAGCGACCGAGGCGCTCCGCTCGACGCTGGAGCAGGCGCAGGGCGACCGCGGCCAGCAGCAGGCGCAGTCGGCGCGCGACGCCCAGGCCGAACTCGCGCAGGAGGCCCGCGACATCGCCGAGGCCGCCGCGCAGGCGGAGATGGAGCAGACCGC
>JBCDGE010000135.1:0-17983 GCA_038757895.1 Planctomycetota bacterium
CGCACTCGTCACCAGGATTCGTCCCAGCGCGTCGAACTCGGTCGCTGATGGTGCTTTGGATGTAGAGTCACCGGAGGCGGGGCCTCTGGTCCCGTCGAGGACGGCTCGGCGTCCAAAGTGCCGTCAGCGGGCGAGAGGCCGCCCCAGGCGGTCGGTGCGGCGGCCGGTGAGGCGCGCTGGGACGAATCCTGGTGACGAGTGCGGGATAGAGCGGTCGAGAGCCCGGTCCCGTCTCTCATCCGGTGTCCGTGCCCTGGCCCCTCGCATCGAACCTGACGAGACTCGCAGCTTGGATCGAACATCCGCAGCCTGCGGTGGCGGTGACTCTCTCGGCCAGCGCAGTCATGGCGCCCGAGGCTATTGCCATCGACAGTCTCAGCGGTCGAGTGACGGTCGGCGGTCACACGCCCACTCTTGCCAAGCTGAGCTCCCTTGGACGGCGCTCGACCGCGCGCTCGAAGACAGGCTGAGAGCGGTCAACATACTGATTCACGCGACGCACCAAGTCGCCACCCGGTCGTCGATGACGGCGGCCGGCAACTTGGAGTCGCTCGAGTTGTGCTTCAGTCAGGCAGTCGGACTCGACTCGGTATGAGAGTGCTGGCACTGACGATGGGCGGCTTGAGCTGCTTGTCCGCCGGCGAGGTCGAGCGCCCCCGAAGCGATCGCCTTCGAGTTCGAGCGAGATGCGTTCGAACCGGGCGCGCAGGCCCCCTTGAGACACGGTTCGAGGACGAGGCGGAAACCCGCAAAGATACGTCGTGATTGCAAGGCAACAAGCGCTTCTCTCTCGCCCTTTGACTCGGAGTGAACATCTTGTGGTCCTACGCCTGCGAACTCCTCGGCACAACCAGAGTCCCTCCGAGAATCTCCGCTTGACATGCATCCTCTCACCATCCTTGCGCTCACCGCACTCTCCTCCTTGATCCAGTCTGGAGTCGGCTCCTCACAGGCCTTGAATCCAGACGTCTCTGCTCCAGACATCACTCTCGCAGGATTCTCCGAGGAAGACTCTTCGAAGAATTGGATCGTCGTCAACGACAACGTGATGGGCGGACGGTCGTCGGGAGACTTCGAGATCAGCGAAGGAGTCCTCCAGTTCGCCGGCAGGACGAACACTCGCGGTGGTGGTTTCTCTTCGATCCGAACCAAGCCGAGCAAATGGGATCTCTCGCGCTGCAATGCTCTTGCACTTCGCGTGCGCGGAGACGGACGGACCTACATCGCCGAGCTTCGGACCGACGCCAAGCTGAACGGGCAGCAAGTCGCGTTTCGCGCGGAGTTCAAGACGAGCCGCGAAGAGGACTGGCAGTCAGTGGCTCTTCCCTTCTCGGCATTCAAAGCCACGAGCCGGGGCCGCGACGTCAGCGACAGCGTGGGTCCTCTCGAGCCAGCGAACGTGACAGCGCTCGGCCTCATGATCTACGACGGGAAGGACGGCGACTTCGAGATCGCGGTCGACTGGATTCGCGCGATCCGAGTCGATCGGGCCGATCGGCCGAACGGAGTGGAGTTGGATCGAACCACGCTCGCACAGCTCTTCGGTATTCCGGCCGCATACGCCGCAGACGGGGTCCGGCAGATCGAGAATCAGCTCCCTGCGGGACAGTCGTTGCCTGTAGAGGTGAGTGCAGTCAACGCCGACGGAAGCCCCGCGGCAGGACTTCGACTTCTCGTGAGCTGGGACGGCGGGCAGCGTACGCTGCGGACGGACGGTAGCGGCTCGCTCTCGATTCAGATCCCGAAAGAGGAGCTTGGCGGCTGGTGCATCGAGTGCCCGAAGGGCATCCAGATACGTCGCGCTGGAGCCGCAGCCGTCGAGGTCGTGACACAGGTCATCGGAGGGGGCGACGCAACGGCCACGTTCGAGTCAGTCCCCGACGATCTCGAGCAGATTCAGGTCGGAGGACTGACCGTTCTCTATCCCCGCGGCGCCGAGCAGGACGCCATTGAAGCGATGGCTGAACTCTCACGCATTCGAGGCTTCGTCGAGGCGTACGGAGAAGTGAGTCTCTCCGCGGCCCCGTACGGGATCGCGCTCATCGAAACCGACGCATCGAACCTCAGTGGCCGTGGTCTCAACATCCCAGTTCCTCTCAAGCGGTGGAATGACGAAGGCGCATCCGGCTCGCGGATGCGATCCGTGCTCGTCCACGAGTGGGTTGAGTACGCGCTCGGAGTGGGGAGCGGACTCTACGTCCGCACGCCTGCACTGCGCTTCGTGGGCGATGGTATCGCGGAACTCTATTCATATCAGTACGCGCGGAGGTTCTTCCCGCTCGCGGCATATGCTCAGCTTGATTCGTACGTGGTCCGGGTCAAGAAGCTGATCGATGCGGGTGTCGACACGTACTCCTTTGAAGAGCGCTTCGCCGCTCGCGTCGCGATGATGGGCGCGTCGACATCGACGGACAGCAGGACGCCGCGCGAGCGGTGGGGCGGCAACATCGGCGAACTAGACCTCTCGAGCGAATCGGCGGGGTACGCCGTCTCGTACTGGTTCTGGAGGTCGATCGAGGAAGCAGCTGGACGTGATGGCCTCGTACAGATGCAGGATTGGTTGTTGCAGACCCCTGATGCTGGCCCCTCGGAGCTACTCGAGAGGGTGAAGATGCGAAGCGGTCTAGAGCTCTCGCTGGCCCCGGAGCTAGGACGCGTACTTGTCGACCTGAAGCGCTGGCGAGTCGAAGAACGCCAGAACTGAAGGCCGTTACCGCTGACGCACGACGAGATGCGCTGCGCGCTCGATGGGTACTCCCTGTACGCCGCGACCCTCTTGGAGGCCGATGATTGCGAGAGGATCGAGCGCCCCGTCCGCTACGTCGCTCGTCCTCCGCTCGCGCAGGGCCGGCTCGAGGTCCGTGGCGAAGGCAAGGTGAAGTGGTCGCTCCGCCGCCAGTAGATCGCGACGATCACCGACCCCATCGTGGCACGGAAGATCCTCCTGCGTCTCGGGCTACGTGCCAAGCCGCCAGAACTCGCGCCCACGCGTCCTGAACCGCGGATGCGATTCGCGTGAGACCGAGTACGCCAGCGGCCCGTGCCGAAGCCGACGCCCCGCGAGCGGGCGCCGGCTCGCGGTCGCGCTGCGGCGGAGCGGCGGTAGCCGTTCCGGCTGTTCCACGGCCCGTTCCGTCCGGCGCGCTCGCCCCTGCGGCCGTCTGAGCGACCCACTATGGGTGCGGCTTCCGCTCATGACGCCGACGCACGCTCGTCCGATCAAGTCCCTGCTCCAACGACTGTCAGCTTGGACTTTCTCCCCGCGATGGTCTCGGGGTGATGCAAGAGACCCTCCCTGTCCGCCTGTCTTAGACCGTCGGCATGTGCTGCGCACAACTCCGCGAGGTGGGCCTCGCGCAGACGACCCTGCTCGGCGAAGAGCTGTAGGGGCTTCGCCGCGTCCTCCGGTTCGAGCTGCGGTCTTTCGACGGAGGAGGGCTCGCGCACGCCGGCGATCTCCGACGAGCCTCGATTTCGACGTAACGAATCCGACAGCCGGTTGATGGATCCCTCAGGCCCGCCCCGGAACCACGTTTCGCCATGTTCGCGCGATGACTGCTACACCCAAGATCCGCCGCCGCTCGCCCCGTGAACTCATGACCAGCCGCAAGCGCGCGCGTTGGCCCTTGGCGGCCTTCGCCGGAGGCTCCGCGCTCGCCGGTGTCGTCTGGGCCTGGGACGCTGGTCTCTTCGAGCCGCCGGGCTGGACCGAGGGCATTCCGAGTGACGTCATCTGGATCGCGACCGACGAATACGACCTCGGAGAGGGGTCGTTGGACGAAGTGGACGCCGAGATCAAGCGGCGCGTCCAAGCCCTTCGAGTCCTCGATCTCGGTCCGGAAGCCCGTCACACGTTCGAGGACTTCGACGCGGACTGGCTCGCGGAGCTTCCGAATCTCGAAGTGCTCCGGATCGACCTCTCCGATCCGGAGGGGCTCCACGCCATCGCCGACATGGGGCAATTCACGTACGTCTCCGGTGCGCACCGCGTCCACATGGAGGACCGCCCGTACCTCCCCAGCCTGCGCTACCTGTCAGTCGTGACCAACGCCGAGCAGGACTGGTCAGCGTTCGCCGATGCGCCGAACCTGGAGCATCTCGTGATCGTCTCGTGCATCGGTCAGGACCTGACGCCGTTCGCGGGCTGCCCCTCGCTGCGCAGCGTGACGGTGCGGGATGCGCCGGGGGACATCCACTCCAGCGTGATGGACCTGCCTAACCCCGGTGACCCGTCCCTGTATGCGTCCTTGACGCAGATCACGACGCTCGAGATTCCGGACGCGCGGAAGTACGACGGATTCGAGCCGCTGACGAACATCTTGGGCCTGCGGCACCTCACCGTGCGGCTGCCGGACGGCGGAGAAGAGGTCGGACTCAACCGAATTCCGAACCTCAAGACGCTTACGCTCGTCGAGCCGTCGATTCGTAGCAGCTACACGTGGTCCGACGAGCAATGGAGCGAGTGGCTTCCGAACGTCGACGTGCGGATCCTGGACGTCGGACTGATGGACGCGGAGCCATGGAAGAGCCGCGTGCCCCAGCCGGAGCTTCTAGCCGATTCAGGAGATGTGTAAGCGCTGGAGGGGAGGTTTCGTGGGAACGGAAGTCGGCCGATGTACGCGTCGTGGGCGAGGAGACCAGCATCTCGGGCTACGTGCCGAGCCTCCAGAGCTCGCGCCCGCGCGACTGGAACCCCAGATGCGGTTCGCGTGACACCGAGGCCGCCAGCGGCCCGTTCCATCCGGCTCGCACGCCCCAGCCGCCGTCCGAGCGGCCCATTCTGGGTGCCGCTCCGGCTCGTGGCACCGACCCACGCTCCTCCGATCAGGTCCCTGCTCCGACGACTGACAGCTTGGACTTCCTACCCGCGCCGCCTCGCTGAAGAGCCGTCCTTGCCGCGCGGCCGCAGATGGCATTCGATGGAGTGCGGCTGTTCTCCCCGACGCCGCCCCTGCATCGTCCGATGACCGAGATCCATGTGACCGCCGATGTCGAGGCCGACGGCTTCGCCGTCGCCCCGGACCTGATCGACGACGAGCTCCGCCGTGAACTGATCGCGCTCTTCGACGGCATCGATGGCCAGGCGGGCACACGCGACGGGCTCACGCTCGATCCCGTTCGAGCTGCGCTTCGTGCGGACGGCGTGCGCGTTCTCGTCCGGGCGCTTCTCGGCGACGCGGCGTTCGCGGTGAAGGCCACGCTGTTCGACAAGTCCCCCGAGACGAACTGGCTCGTCCCCTGGCACCAGGACGTCACGATCCCCGTGCTCCAGCGACGCGACGTGCCGGGGTTTGCGTCCTGGTCCACCAAGGACGGCGTTCCCCACGTGCGTCCTCCCGCGCACGTGCTCGAGTCGATGGTCGCCCTGCGCCTCGACCTGGATGGATCCTGCGCGGAGAACGGCCCGCTGCGCGTCCTCGCAGGGAGTCACGGCGACGGCGTCCTCACGCGCGAACGCATCGACGAGGAGCGTCGTACGCGATCCGAGGTCACATGCCTGGTCCCCACAGGCGGCGCTCTGGTCATGCGCCCGCTCCTGCTCCACGCGTCGTCCAAGGCAACGTCGCGGGACCACCGACGGATCGTCCACGTCGAGCTCGCGTGCGAGCCGCTCCCGTCCGGCCTCGAGTGGCGCGAGCGATGCGCGCTCGCGTGACCAACGCCGTAAGCCTCGCTCGACTCCCCCAAGACGTGCCGCGAGAAGTACTCGTGCACGAAGTCCTGTCGCGGAACGATCGTATCGGCCACAGCGGGTCGACGTGACGCGGGTTGCCGCTCTCCATCACGCGGTTGATGACCTCCGAGCCCCCACATGTGGAAGACCCCGTCGGGGGTGCGGCGGAGAATCGTGGAGCCGACCTCGCGGAGAGAGGCGAGCTGGATCGGCGAGCCGTCGAGCCGCTCACCGTCACTGCGCGACCAGCGATCCGACGTCGACGTCGCGCATCCCGTCGCGCAGGTCGACGTCAACTGCGCCGACGATCTCACGCTCGACGCCCTCGATCGTGAAGCGCCAGGGATAGAGCTTCGGGAGCTCGAACCGGCCCGCCGCGTCGGTCGTCGCGTTGCGGACGAAGTGGTCGACGTCGAGCCCGCGCGCGCGGAGTTCCAGGTCACCCACCGGGAGCCCCTCCGCGTCGACGATCACGCCGCGGACGGTCGCGGCGGGCGCGAGGACGCCCTGCACGCTCACCTCGCCGCCGTCCTCCACCTCGACGAGCTCGCACCACGTGAGGCTGCCCTGCCCCGGGATCTCCTCGTTCGCACCGACGAGATACTGGCCCGGCTTCACGTCGTTCACCAGGAATCGCCCGTCGCTGCTCACGTGCGGGACGTCGATACCGCCGTCCCCGAGCGGCAGAACGAAGACGTAGGAGTCGGGGGCCGCCTCGCCGCCGGGCCGCTTCACGATCCCTTCGATCCGCGCCGCGCGATCGAGCACCACGTCGCGGGCGACGAGCGAGCCGGACGCGACCAGCTCCTCCCTGACCGGCGCCGCGATCCACCGCGTTCCGTCCGCGCTCGTGGGATGGACCGACGGCGCGATCCAGAGCTCGACGACGCCCGGACCGTCGAAGCGCAGGCGGAACGCGCCGCTCGCGTCGGTGACGACGGAGTTCGCGTCGTCCGGCTCCTGGAGGTCGGGCGCGAGTCGGGCGCTCCACGCATCGACGAGGTCGAGCACCCACGCCTCGCTGAACTCGGCCGGCCGGGTCTTCAGCCGGTCGGCGAAGTCCGCGAGCATCTCGTCGTCCACCTGCTCGATGAAGGGCTCGATGTCCGCTGCGTCGACGACGATCTCGGAGAGCGTCTCGCGCAGATCCTTCATCGTCTCCTCGCGGTCGCCGATCCGGAAGCGGGCGGGCGCGACCGCCGCGGTCCGCCAGTCCGTCGGCGACCAGGCGTGGACCACGGTCACGCCTTCGATCGGCGCGCCGGCGATGTCGAGGACGCGTCCCTCGATCGCGTACTCCTCCAGCACGATCCCGATCGGACCGTTCGAGGTGCCGGGGAGGAGCTTGATCTCGTCGGACAGCCCGAGCGCGGACCGGCCATCGGCCGCCGCGCTGCCGACGAAGACCCACCGCCCCGGCGCGAGATCGTCGAACCGCCACGTGCCGTCGGCGACGCGCCCGGCGAGGCGCGCGAACGGAGCACGTCCGCCGTCGTCGAACTCGCCCGAGCCGTCGTCGAGGATCGGCCAGGCGTGGACCTCCAGCGTCGTCGGCTCCGGGAAACCACCCGGCAGGACGAGCGGTCCGTGCGCGCTCGCGCCGTCGCTCGACGGCTCGTCCTCGGCTGCGGAGGCGCCGTCGGGGGCATTCGACCCGGGCGCACTCGAGACGCTGCGGAGCACCTCTCGCCCCACGTCCGTCAGCTCGGCCGTCGCGGGCGTGGTCGGCGACGCGTGTCGGCGCGCGTCGACCTCCACCTCGGTCCGCGGCGCGTCCTCCGTCAAGAGGGCGAGCCCACCCGCGAGCACCGCGAACGCGGCCCCCGCGGAGAGGAGGAGCGCACGCCGGCGAGTGTTCGGTGCGGACGACACGGCACGATCTGACCACGGGACGCCGTCGGCCGATAGCCCGTGCCCACCTACCGATGGCGCGGCGCCGCCGTCACCGGGACGACGAGCGCCTCGTCGACGAGTTCGTCCGGCACTTCGAACGGTGTCGAATCGACGTGGACGTGCGGCCCGCTCACGACCGACCAGCGCCCCGGCGGCAGGACGCCGCGGTAGACCGCCGCGCCGTCGCGCGTCCCCCCGTTCCACATCTGCACGCGCGTCCCGTCGGCGCGCTCGGCCATGACCGGCGTGAACAGGAGTCGCCACGCCGGATCGAGGCCGCGCGCCTCGATCTGGATCGCCCGCCAGGGCGGCACGGTGACCGAGAGTCCGCGCTCCTCGTCGCCCTCCAGCGGCAGGGTCAGGTACGCGTTGTGCTGGCCATCCCGCGCGCCGACGTCGATGGTCGCGGGCGGCCCGTCCTCGACCTCCAGCACGACGACGCCCCGCCGCGTGCTCCGAAGCGTCCGCTCACCGAGGACCGGGTCGGAGTGGCGGACCTTGCGCCGCTCGGTGATCAGGTCCCCGCCGCGGCTTCGGAGCTCGACCTCCAGCACGCGGAGCGGCTCGACCTCGAGCTGACCGAGGTCGACGGTCTCGCCGCGCGTGAACGCGACCGGGCCCAGCTCCATCGGGCGGTGCCCGGGCGCTCCCACGTCGATGGTGAAGGACCCCGGCGGCACTTGCGCCTCGAGTCGCCCGTCGCCGTTGGAGTGCCCGCGGGCCCAGTACTCGGGTGTGCGGACGCGCAACCATGCGTCGTCGACCGGCTCGCCGGTCGCGGACGAGACGACGCTCACGAGCAACGTGGCACGGCGAGAGTCGGCCAGCGCGTCCCCGGCGTCGGCGGAAGCGCGAGCCGCGAGCTCCCATCCGTCGAACGGGAGCACGACCTCTACCTCGCTGACCTCGGGCGGGAACGGGCCGAACGGAACGTCGTCGGGCAAGCGATGGCCCGGGGGCGGGCCGTAGACCGACACGTAGACCCAGCGTGGACCCTTCACGGGAACGGGCAGCTCGACCGCTTCGCCCACGGACACCCCGAAGCGCACCGAGGAGACCGCCGACATGGAGAGCGATGAGATCCTGCGGCCCTTGCTCGCGCCGTCCTCGTCCTCGCGGGGCGGAAGCGGGCTCACGCCGAGGGAGACCCTCCCGATATCGTCCGCGCCGGCGCCCTCGAGCTGCACGGTGACGCGGAGCACGGGGAGGCGCTCCAGCTCGATCTCGACGAGGTCCTCCGCCGTGTCCACCTCGACCTCGCGCGGCGCGTAGCCGGGGACCGAGAGCATCACGAGTCCGCGCTCACCACCGAGGGTCCCCTCGTCGACGTTCAGTCGATCGCGCTCGTCGACCGGCACGTCGCGCTGCCCGCCGCCCCTCCCCGCGAAGGGCAGGTCGGGCCAGAGCGCGGCGACTCGATCGGCTGCCACCGGCCAGCGGAGCGAGCCGCCCGGAGCTTCCGGGTCGACGAGCTGCAGCGTCGTGCGCGGCACGGGCGCGATCGTCAGCGTCTGGGGCTCGGACACCTCACCCGGCCCGGGACGCGGCAGCGGCGCGACGACGCCGTCCCCGTTCGGCCGAAGCGCGACGAGCCGGCTGCTGCTCAACGTCGCCGAGTAGCGCCAGAGCGTGATCCGGAACGCGCCGCTCTCGTCGGTCAGCGCCTCCTGCACCCCGACCGAGCCGCCCTCGTCCCACGGCAGCACCGGCTGCCGCGAGCCCCGGCCGGCCCCTTCGACCAGATCCCGGATCGAGTAGTTCGTGGTGACGAGCGCCCCCGCGACCGGCGCACCGTCCGGATCGACGACGCGGCCCCGCACGATCCGTCGGCGCTCGAGGACGACGTCGCCGACGTCGACGCGGCCCTTCGGGGCGCGCTCGATCCGGAGACCGGCTCCCAGCCAGGCGTTCGTGTGACTTCGGTCCCAGGCTTCCGCCCGAACGGCGTGGAGAACGGGCTGGTCGACCCGCGAGGGCACGATCGCATCCTCGTCGGTGACGACGAATGCACGCGGGAACTCGGTGATCCGCGTCACCTCGAAGCGGCCATCGGCGCCGCTGCGTCCCCGCTCGACCCAGGTGCCATCGTACGACTCGTGCACGAGGACCACTTCTGCGAGCTTGGCACCTGTATCGTCGACGCAGCGCCCCGCGAGCGTGGCGCCGGGGTCGAGCGAGACGGTCGCAGGGTCCGCGGCCTCACCGTCCCAGCGGACCGCGTACGAGCCGATCGCCGAGCGCTCCGTCAGCCGGGTGACGAGATGGACGAGGGGATCGGGCGGCGCGGCGAACCGCGCCACACCGTCGGGGCCGGTCGTCCCGCTGGCGATCGGCTCGGGCGGCGGCGCCGGGTTCGAGAAGCCCATCACGCCGCCCTGGTCGTGGAGCCCGGTGCGCACGACGAACCACTCGACGTCGCTCGCTGGCGTCTCACCGTCCGACTCGACGACCCTCACCTCGGCCTGCACCTCGGCCTGCACCTCGACCGGCGGCGTGAGCACGGGTGAGCGGGACTCCGGGACGCTCGCGACCTCGACGGGCGCCGCGTCGCGGGCCAACGGATCCTCGTTCGCTCGCACCTCCACGTTCGTCGCCGGCGCGGCGCTCCACGGCGGCCACAGGAAGAGCGCCGTGACCAAGACGAGGCCGACCGCGACGACGCTCGGGACGAGGGACGCGGATCCCCGGGAGGTGAGGAGCGTCTCGTTCCCGCCGTCCACGATCCCCGCGGCGACGCCGTACCAGCGACGGTCGGTGCCCTCGGCGACGTCGAGGCGCGCGCGTAACCGCCCCACGCCGCGGCTGATGCGCTGGCGAACGGCCGCCGGGGACGCACCCGTCCGCTCGGCGATCGTCGCCGCGTCGAGGCCTTCGTAGAAGCGCATCGCGATCGCCGTTCGCTCGTCCTCCCCGAGTTCCATGACGAGGTGCGCGAGGCGCTCGCGCAGTTCGGCGCGGGCCAGGACCTCTGCTGGATCGAGCCCGTCGTCCGCCTCCTCGGCCGAGCGACGTCCCTCGCGCCAGTCGCGACGACGCTCGGAGCGCCGCCGCTCCGAGACGACGTGCCGCGCCGTCCGTGCGAGCCAGCCGCGGAGCCCTGATTCGCGCGGACCTCCCGCGCCGCTCAGCGCGCGCCGCGCGGTCTCCTGGACCACGTCGTCGGCCTCGTTGGCATCCGCGACGAGGCTGCGGGCGAGTCCGGAGAGCCAGCGCTGCTCGCGGAGGAGGTCTTCGAGGCGGATCGCGGTCGGTTCGTGCATGGCGAGCGTTCGGTGGAAGGTCCACCTCCCATGGCCACCGGCCCGCCATCGTGACGAAAAACGTCGTGCCGAGGCAGCGATCGCCCGCGTCGAACCGCATGTAGCCGCCCCGCGGCTCGCCGACTACGGTGCCGCCATGCCCTCCCGAACCACGCTCGCTGCCACGCTCGCCGTTCTGCTCAGCCCCCTTGCTCGATCCCAGGAGATCGTCGGTCCCTGGGTGATCGGAGCGATCCCGGTCGAGGCGACCGTGATCCGGGCCCAGGGCACGAGCGCGGGCTGGCTGAACGTCACGAACACGCCGATCACGCTCGAAGAGACGCTGACGACGACGCCGCTGGTCGACACCGGGATCGCCAACCTCCTTCCGAGGTCAGAGTTCGAGCTCCGCTTCGCTCCCGGCGCACTGATCAACGGCGACGGCGCGGAGCTGCTGTTCCTGGAAGCTCGCTACGACGCCGGCGGACTCGACATCAGCACCGAGCTCGACGGGTTCCAGACCTGGACGCGCGTGCTGCCTTCGGACTTCCTTCCGTCGGGTGTGGAGCGGCTCTACTTCTACGAGCTGAACCCCGGCCCATTCGTGGCTGACGTATTCGGAGCGACGCTCGACCTCGGCGCCCTCGGCGTGCCGGTCGGCGGTTCCGTCGAACGGATCCGGATCAGGACCACGGACGCCGCCTTCGACCTGGTCGGTGCGGGAACCCTGGTTCCGGCTCTCGGGACGAACTACTGCTCGGCCGTGCCGAACTCGACGGGCGCGCCCGCCTCGATCGGCGCGCGGGGAAGTGACCTGGTCGCCGCGAACGAGGTCGTGCTCGTGGCCGAGAGCCTGCCCGCGAACAGCTTCGGCCACTTCCTCTGCTCGATGTCGACCGACTTCGTCACCGGGTTCGGTGCGAGCCAGGGCAACCTCTGCCTCGGTGGGTCGATCGGGAGGTTCGACGCACGGATCCTGGACTCCGGGTCGGCGGGGACGATCGCGCTGCAGATCGACCTGACGTCGATCCCTCAGCCCATGGGCGCGGTCGCGGTCGCGGCGGGAGAGACCTGGCACTTCCAGGCGTGGTACCGCGACGCGAACCCGACGGTGACCTCGAACTTCACCGACGGCGTCTCGGTCGCGTTCCAGTGATCGCCCGCGACGCGCGCTCGATCAGAACGACAGCCGCGCGTTGAAGATCCAGGACTCGTCGTCGCCGCCGCGCTGGCGGAACGAGAGGCCGAAGCTGAGGATCCGCGCGAGATGCGCTCTGCCCTCCAGCTCCCAGCCCCACTGGTCCTCGCGGGTCGCGAACGCGCGCTCCAGATCGCGGAAGCTGACGTTGCCCGCGAGCTCGATCCCGCCGCCGTACCACGGGAGTGCGAGCCAGCGCAGGCCGCCGCGCGCCTCCCAGCCCTGCCCGGACTGGCCGATCCCGGGGAGCCGGCTCGACGGATCGAGGTAGAGCCAGGACAGATCCCCCTGCAGGTCGAGCCGCGGCGCGATCTCTCCGTGGCCTCCGAGGCCGAGCCGGTAGAGGTCGAACGACGGATCGGTGCGCTCGAAGTCGGCGCGCTCGTACTCGCCGACGATCTGGAGCGCGCTGATCGCGAGCGACCCGCGGAGGTAGTAGCTCTCCAGCTGGTTGTCCCCCGCGCTCTGCACGTCCGTGGTCGTCGCGCCGAGCTCGATGAACGTGTAGCTGAGATCGAACGACTCCTCGGACTCGTTGTCGGTCACCTGGAAGGCTGAGACGGACGGCGGGAGCGACAGCGCGGTCGTCGTCGGCGGCGGCGCGGCGGAAAGGGGCGCGAGCGCGGCGGCGACCGAGGGGAGTAGAGGCGTGGGGATCATCGAGCGCGGCGGGCGTTGGGGGGTCGATCGGCGGAGTCGCAGGGTACCCTCTGGAGGTGCTGACCGCCGTCGCCGGCGGCCGCAGCGCGCCCCGGCGCGGCCCGGGAGGAGACACGTGACGGACCGCTACACCCACACGCAGCGCGGGCGGATCCACCTCGTCCTCGTCGGAGTGACGCTGCTCCTCGTCGCGATCGCGATCCCGCGCGCGAACGTCGAGCCGGGACTGACCGGCGCGTGCTTCGCGATCGGCGCGCTCTTCCTCGCGCTCGCGTCCTCCTTCGCGCACCTGACGATCGAGGAGCGGGAGCACGACGTGCGCGCGGTCTACGGCCCGCTCCGCGTCTTCTCGCGCCGCGTCCCGTTCACGGAGATCCTCTCCGCTCGCCCGGCGCGTAGCGCGCTCGTCGACGGATTCGGGATCCACTGGGTGCCAGGCCGCGGCTGGACCATGAATCTCTGGGGACGCTCGTGCGTCGAGCTGGAGCTCACGCGCGGCCGGACCCTGCGGCTCGGCACCGACGAGGCAGAGCGACTGGCCGAGGTGATCCGCGCTCGGATCTCCCCCGCCGCGGCGGGCTGACGATCACTTCGCCAGCAGGCCGCGCACGGTGGCGACGTGGCGGCCGACAGCCTCCTCGATCTCGTGCGTCTCGATCCGCTCGTCGTCGGTGTGCGCGAGGTCGATCGAGCCCGGCCCCATCAGAAGCGGAGTCCCCCAGCGACGGAGGTGCGGAGCGTCGGTGCCGAACGCCACGGGTTCGGCCGGCTCGCCCTCCGGGACGTGGAAGCGGACCGGGCCGTACTGGGACCGGCTCTCGACGAGCTCGACGTGCTCGCCGAGCGCCGCGTGGATCCGTGCGCGGACGGCGTCTGGCCCGTCGACGGCGCGGACGAGGATCGAGGCGCGCGCCGCGGGCGCGACGACGTTCGGCGCGTGGCCGCCCTCGATCGTCCCGACGTTGATCGTCCCGGGCCCGAGGTCGTCGGCCTGCCCCCAGTCGGACGCCGTCAGCCGCGCGCAGCACCCGACGAGCTCGTGGATCGCCGAGGGCCCGAGCGGGTTCGAGCTGTGCCCTGCGACGCCGTGCGCGACGAGGTCGCCGAGAAAGATGCCCTTGTGCCCGCTGATGAAGCGGTTGCCGGTCGGCTCGCCCACGATCGTGTAGCGCGGCGCCCACGCGTCGCGCAGAGCGGGATCGTCGACGATCGCCTGATCGGCGTGGGCCGCCCCGAGGCTGTCGACCTCCTCTCCGACGGTGAACAGGAAGCCCACGCGACGCTCACCCTCCGCGACCAGTCGCTCGGCGGCGAGGAGCATCGCAAGCGCCTGCCCCTTCGCGTCGCACGCGCCGCGGCCGTACACCGTCCCGCGCTCCACGCGCGGCGGTAGGAACGGCGGCACGGTGTCCAGGTGCGTGCAGAACACGACCGCGGGCGCCTCCGCGCGCGCGAGCACGTTGCGGCGCCCGGGCTCGACCTCCTGGGTCTCGACAGCGAACCCACGGGCCGCCAGCGCGCGGGCGAGCGCGTCGCCGAAGTCGCCCTCGTTGCCCGTGATCGACTCGACGTCGATCCAGTCCGCGAGCAGCGCCGCGATCGATGCACCGTCCATGGGTCCGATTCTACTCCCATTGGACGTCGCAGACCGACCAGGCGGAACACGGTGGCCGGGCGAGCGAAACCGTATCGTGAGCCGCATGGGACGAGAGCGGGACGGATCGACGGCCGACTTCTTCGAAGGACGCCGCAGCGCCACACTGCCGCTCGTCTACAGCGACACCGTGAGAGTCGCCGCGGGCGAACATGCCGGTCGTACCGGCGCGGTCGTCGCCGTGGTCGATGGCGAACCGACGCTCTGCTACGTCGTCGAGATGGGCTCGGCGCCCCTGGGTGACATCACCGTCCCTGTGGATCAGCTCGAGCTCCTGACCGGCTGACTGGACCCCGGCGAGCTCCACGTCGCGGCACGGCTTCGATCCGAGCGAGCGCAGCGTCACTGCGAGCAGGACGTCTCCGCCCGAACTCGGCAAGAAGCCACCGGAACGGCTCGATGTCCTTGCACTCGGAGAGGACTTGCGCGAGCGAGTGCCCCAGTCCGGAGTCGTGGGAGACATCGGCGCCGTGCTCCAGGAGGAACCGCGCCGTCCTCAACTCGCCGTGGGAGATCGCCGACTGGAGAGGCGACCACCCTCCACCGTTGGGTTCATTGACGTTCGCGCCGCCATCGAGCAGCACACGCACCGTCTCGACCTCACCGGGGAGGCGACGTGGACCATCGACATGAACTGCCTGACGACGTCCTCGTCGTGCTGCTTGGGGTCCATTGGATGACGGGATCAATGAGGCCGGGAGTCTCCGACTACGAGCCCACCGACCTGGACGGCCCGCCGACCGGCAGCGGCATCCCCGGCGTCGGGAGCGCGACCGAGGAGAGCACCTGATCCTCTGCGTGGTCGCGCAGCACCTTGACCACGGCGATCTCGTCGCACTTGTGGAACTTGGGGCACTTGAGGCAGTCGTTGAACACCTTGTGGGGCAGCGAGCCGTGCTCGACGACCTGGAAGCCGAGCTTCTCGAAGAAGCCGGTCACGTAGGTGAAGGCCATCACGCGGGCGATGCCGAGCTCGTCCGCCTCGTCGATCAGGAACTCGGCGATCAGGCGCCCCAGGCCGAGCTTCTGGAAGCGCGGCGCGACGGCGATCGAACGGACCTCCGCGATGTCGGTCCAGATGATCGCGAGCGCGCCGCAGCCCGCGAATTCGCCGTCGACCGTCGCCACGACGAAGTCACGCAGCTTCTCGACGATCGACGCCGGCGAGCGCGGCAGCATCACGCCCTCGGCCGCGAGACCGTTGACGAGGTCCATGATCGCCTCGACGTCGTCGATGCGCGCGTGGCGCATGCGGATCTCCGGGGCGCTGGAAGAGTCGCTCATGACCCCGCCTCCGCGAGCTGCCTCGTCCAGCGCTCGACCTCGGCACGCACGCGCGATACCGCGGTCCCGCCGACGACGTCCCGGCGCGCCAGCAGCGCGTCGGTCCCGAGCTCGCCCGCGAGGTCGACGCCGTCGAGCTCGGGGATCGCGCGCGAACGGGCGTCCGCGGACAGCTCGGCCAGCGGCACCCCCTCTTCGATCGCCGCGTTCACCGCAGCGCCGACCCGGTCGTGGGCCTCGCGGAACGGGACGCCGCGGCGCACGAGCAGGTCCGCGAGGTCGGTCGCATCGAGGTAGCCGACGCCGCAAGCAGCCCGCGCCCGATCGCGGTCGAGGACCACGTCCCGCGCGACGAGCGCGCCGACCTCCAGGCACGTCCGCGTCGTGTCGAGCGCCTCGAAGAGCGCCTCCTTGTCCTCCTGCAGGTCCTTGTCGTAGGCGAGCGGCAGCCCCTTCGTCGTCGTGACGAGCGTCGTCAGCGCGCCGTGCACGCGCCCGACCTTGCCCCGCAGGAGCTCCAGCGCGTCGGGGTTCCGCTTCTGCGGCATCAGGCTCGATCCGGTCGAGACCGTGTCGCCGAACGTGAGCACCGCCGCCTCCTGGCTCGCGAGGAAGATCCAGTCCTCGGCCAGCCGCGACAGGTGCAGCATCGTCGTCGTGCAGGCGAACACGACGTCGAGGACGTGGTCGCGGTCGCTCACCGCGTCGAGGCTGTTGTGCGTCGGGCCGCCGGCGAAGCCGAGCGCCGCGGCGAGCGCATCGCGGTCCACCGGATATGCGGTTCCCGCGAGCGCGGCCGACCCCAGCGGGCACGTGTCCATCCGCGCGAGCGCGGCGCGCAGGCGGTCCGCGTCCCGTGCGAGCATCTCGACGTACGCGAGGCACTGATGTCCGAACGTGACCGGCTGGGCGCGCTGCAGGTGCGTGTAGCCGGGCAGCGCCGCGTCCGAGGTCTCGCCCGCGAGCTCGACGAGCGCCGTCTGCAGCGCCGCGATCGCCCTCAGCACTCCGCCCACCGCATCCCGCAGGTGCAGCTTCAGGTCCGTCGCGACCTGGTCGTTCCGCGAGCGCCCGGTGTGGAGCCGCTTGCCGAGGTCGCCGACGCGGCGCACGAGCTCGTCCTCGACGAACGAGTGCACGTCCTCGGCGCGGGACGTATCGAGCGGCGACGCGTCTCGGGCGAGGTCGGTCGCGATCGACTCCAGAGCGGCGACGAGCTGGTGCCCGTCGTCCTCCGACAGCACATCGGCCCCCACCAGCGCGCGCGCCCACGCGACGCTGCCGGCGATGTCCTCGGCGACCATCCGACGGTCGAACGGGAGGCTCCGGTTGAGCTCCTCGAAGATCGGGTGCAGGGCGCCCTGGAAACGCCCGCCCCACAGCTTGGCCTCGGTCACGTCACTCTCCGCGCGCCGCGGCCGCGGCGACCGTCCCGGGCAGACCGAAGAGCCGCACGAAGCCCTCGCTGTCCTGGGGCTCGTAGCCGTCGCCCATCTTGAACGACGCGAGGTCGTCCCTGTACAGCGACGCCTTCGAGGACGCGGCGACGGACGTCGCGCGGCCCTTGTAGAGCTCGACGGTCACCTCACCGGTGCACGTCGCCATCGCGTTGGCGAAGAGCGCGTCCATGGCCTCACGCTTGGGGTGGAACCACAGGCCGTTGTAGACGACCCGCGCGTACTCCGGCGCGAGGCGCTCGCAGAGGTCGAGCGTGTCACGCTCGACGCACAGGCTGCGCAGCGTGCGCAGCGCCTCGTACAGGATGGTCCCGCCCGGCGTCTCGTAGAGCCCGCGCGACTTCATGCCGACGAGGCGGTTCTCGACGATGTCGATCCGCCCGACGCCGTGCTGGGCGCCGGCGTCGTTGAGCGCCTCGACCATCGCGACGGGGCCGAGCGGCGCGCCGTCGACGGAGACCGGCACGCCGGCCTCGAACGCGATCGTCAGCCGCGCGGGGTCGTCCGGCGCCTCGCGCGGGTCGACGGTCCACGTCCACGCGTCGTCGGGCGGCGGCGCGCCGACGTCCTCGATCGCGCCGCCCTCGTGGCTGATGTGCCACAGGTTGCGGTCGCGGCTGTAGATCTTGGTCTTCGTCGCCGTGATCGGGATGCCAGCCGCGTTCGCGTAGTCGATCGCCTCCTCGCGGCTCGTGATGTCCCACGTACGCCAGGGCGCGATCACCTCCAGGGACGGGTCGAACGCGCGGTAGCCGAGCTCGAACCGCACCTGGTCGTTGCCCTTGCCGGTACAGCCGTGGGGGGGGGGGGGGGGGGCCCCCGCCGCGGCGGGGGCGCGAACCCCCCCCCCGCGGCAACGCCCCCCCCCGCCCCGGCCCCCCCCCGCGCGCCCCCCCCCCACACCCCACCCCCCCCCCCCCCCCC
>JBCDGE010000136.1:0-17617 GCA_038757895.1 Planctomycetota bacterium
CGCCCGCGGCCGCCGCCGCTCCGGCCGCGATCGCAGCCCCGCCGACCCCGGTCGCGGCGCCGCCCCCGCCCGCAGCCGCAGCCGGCCAGTGTGCCGCGCCCGCGGCGCCGATCCCGACGCTCTTCGAGGAGCAGCGCACGCCGTACCGCGGCATCCGCCGCAAGATCGGCGAGGCGATGACGCGGTCGAAGCACACGGCCGCGCACTTCACCGTCGTCGAGGAGATCGACGTCACCGAACTCGTCGCGGCGCGCGCCAAGGCCAAGCAGATCGGCAAGGCGCACGGCGTCAACGTCACCTACATGCCCTTCATCATGAAGGCGGTGGCGAACGGCCTGACCCGCTTCCGCTCGCTCAACGGTCACCTCGACGAGGCGGCCGAGGAGATCGTTCTCCCGAACGAGATCAACATCGGGATCGCGACCGACACCGAGAACGGCCTCGTCGTGCCGGTGATCCGCAACGTCGAGCAGAAGGGCATGCTGCACCTCGCGGCCGAGCTGGCCGACCTCGCCCAGCGCACGCGCGACGGCAAGGTCAAGCCGGACGAGCTCCGCGGCTCGACGTTCACGATCACGAACGCCGGCAACATCGGCGGCACCCTCGCGACGCCGGTCATCAACTTCCCCGACATCGCGATCCTCGGCGTGCACCGCATCGTGAAGCGCCCCGGCGTCATCGAGACGCCCGACGGCGACGAGATCGGCGTCCGGCAGTACATGAATCTGTCCTGCAGCGTCGACCACCGCCTCGCGGACGGCGCCGACGCGGCGCGCTTCCTCGCGTGGATGCGCACGCTCCTGGAGGACCCCGGCCTCCTCACGATCTGACCGCGCGCACGCCGAGTCCTTCCTTGTCCTCCGCGCTCCAGATCCTCGCGCCCGACGGCACGGTCGTCGGAGAGGCCCCCGGTCTCTCCGACGCCGAGCTGAAGGACCTGTTCGTGCACATGCTCCGCATCCGCAGCCTCGACGGGCGGATGCTCAAGCTGCAGCGCGCGGGCCGCATCGGGTTCGTGGGCACCGCCACGGGGCTGGAAGCCGCGCTCGTGGGCGCGGCGGCGCCCCTGCGCTCCACCGACTGGCTCTGGTCGGGTCTCCGCGAGGGCGGCGCGGCCGTGATGCGCGGCCTGCCGCTCGCCGAGTACGTCGCGCAGATGTACTGCAACGCGAACGACACGGCGAAGGGCCGCCAGATGTGCAACCACTTCCAGCACCAGGGCACGAACTACCCGAGCTGGTCGAGCGTCATCGGCACCCAGATCCCGCACGGCGTCGGCGCCGCGTTCGCCACCAGGCGTCGCGGCGAGGACGCCGTCCACGCGATCCACTTCGGCGACGGGGCGACGAGTTCGAACGGATTCCATAGCGGCATGAACTTCGCCGCGGTGTGGAAGGTGCCCGCGGTGTTCATCTGCACCGACAACGGGTGGGCGATCTCGGTCGCGTCGTCCGAGCAGACCGCCGCCGAGTCGTACGCGGCCAAGGCTGTCGCGTACGGGATGCCCGGCCAGGAGGTCGACGGCAACGACGTGCTCGCGTGCCGGCACGCCGTGACCGAGGCGGTCGACCGCGCCCGCGCCGGCGACGGGCCGTCGCTCGTCGTGCTGCGCACGTACCGCATGCTCGGCCACTCCAGCTCGGACGATCCCACGAAGTACCGCTCGGACGAGGAGGTCGACGCGTGGGCCCGGCGGGATCCGATCGAGCGCTTCGAGCGCTTCCTCGTCGAGCGCGGCGTCCTCACCGAGGGCGAGCGCGACGGGCTCGAGGCCGAGCTCCTCGCCGAGATCGACGCCGTCATCCACGAGCAGGAGGCCGCGCCTCCCATGGCCCTCAAGACGCTGGTCGAGGACGTCTACGCCGACGTCCCGTACCACCTCCGGCGTCAATACAACGACTTCATCGCCGTCGCCGAGAAGCTCGGCCACGCCCAGCCGGGCGACGGCGCGTTCCCCCTCTGACCCAACATGACCAAGCGCAAAGTCGTCGTCATCGGAGCCGGTCCCGCCGGCTACGTCTGCGGCATCCGTCTCGCTCAGCTCGGCCAGGACGTCACGGTCGTCGAGAAGCAGTACTGGGGGGGCGTGTGCCTCAACGTCGGCTGCATCCCGTCGAAGGCGCTCATCGCCGCCGGTTCGCTGATGGACAAGATCCGTCACGCCGACGCGATGGGCATCAAGACCAAGGGCGTCGAGCTCGACGTCAACAAGCTCGTCGAGTGGAAGCAGGGGATCGTCGGCAAGCTCACGAGCGGCGTCGCCGGGCTCCTCAAGAACTACGGCGCCACGGTCGTGAACGGCACGGCCAAGATCGTCGACAAGAACACGGTTCAGATCACCGGCGGTGACGGCGACCAGACCCTGAAGGTCGACGACATCGTGATCGCGACGGGATCCGAGCCGATCAACATCCCCGGCTTCGAGGTCGACGAGGGCGACGTGTGGTCCTCGACCGGCGCGCTCAAGCCAGAGGTCATCCCAGGTCACCTGCTCGTGATCGGCGGCGGCTACATCGGCCTGGAGCTCGGGATGATGTACCGCAAGCTCGGCTCCGAGGTCACGGTCCTGGAGGGCACGCCCGGCGCGCTGCCCGGTCAGGAGCGCGACTGCGTCAAGGTGATCGAGCGCTCGCTCAAGAAGATGGGCATCAAGCTCATGACCGAGACGTTCGCCCAGGGCTGGGAGGAGAAGGGCGGCAAGAAGATCGTCACCGCCAAGACCAAGAAGGGCGAGGAGAAGATCGAGTGCGATCAGATCCTCTCGACGGTCGGGCGGCGTCCGTACAGCGCGGACCTCGGCCTGGAGAACATCGGCCTCACGGTGAACAAGCAGGGCTTCGTCGAGGTCGACAAGCAGATGCGCACCAAGGTCCCGAACGTCTACGCGATCGGCGACATCGCGGGACAGCCGATGCTCGCGCACAAGGGCTCCCACGAGGGCCTCGTCGCGGCGGCCGTGATCTCGGGCAAGAACGAGGAGTACGACGCGCGCTGCGTGCCCGCCGTGATCTTCACGAGCCCGGAGATGTCGTCGGTCGGCCTGACCGAGGACCAGTGCAAGGAGCAGGGGCTCGACTACAAGACGGGCCAGTTCCCCTTCGCCGCCTCGGGCCGCGCGATGACGCTCATGGAGACCGAGGGCTTCGTGAAGATCATCGCGGACGCGAAGACCGACGAGGTTCTCGGCGTGCACATGGTCGGCCCCGAGGTCACCGAGCTGATCGCCGAGGCCGCGCTCGCCATCGAGATGGGCGCGACCGTCGAGGACATCGCGCGCACGATCCACGCGCACCCGACGCTTCCCGAGTCGATGATGGAGGCCGCCGAGGCCGTGCACGGCACGGTGGTCCACATCTACCAGAAGCCCAAGAAGAAGTGACCCGGACGGACGACGCGGCCGAGGCGCTCGAGGTCGTCGACCTCGGCCGCCGTCCGTACGAAGAGGTCCACGCGCTCCAGGAGGAGCGCCTCGCGCGGAGGATCCGCGGCGAGGTGCCCGACGCGCTGTTCCTCGTCGAGCACGACCCCGTGGTGACCCGGGGCCGGCGGTCCGCGGACGGCGACACCGCGGACGTCCCGTTCCCCGTCGTCTCGATCGAGCGCGGCGGCGAGGCGACGTACCACGGTCCCGGGCAGCTCGTCGCCTATCCGATCGTCGCGCTGCCCGAGGGCCGCCGCGACCTGCACCGCTACCTCCGCGACCTGGAGGGCGTCGTGATCGACGCGCTCGCGAGCCTCGGGATCGAGGGACGGCGCGAGGAGGGGAGCACGGGCGTCTGGATCGGGGACTCGAAGGTCTGCTCGATCGGCGTCTCCGTGCGTCGCTGGGTCACGTGGCACGGGCTGGCGGTCAACGTGACGACCGACCTCGAGGCGTTCCGGAGCTTCCAGCCGTGCGGGCTTTCGCCCGACGTCATGACGCGCGTCGCCGACCACACCGGCTCGCCGGCGGATCCCGACGAGCTCATGGCACGCATGAAGTCCGCGATCGTCGAGGCGTTCCGGGCGACGTTCCGGGCCGACTGACGCGCGCCGAGGACCGAGGGTTCACCCTCGTCCGACCAGGTCGAAGCACGCCTGTCGGGAAAACTTTTCGGCCGGTGGGGAATGACCGGGATTCCTCCCGAGCCGCCGCAAGGAGCGTGGTGCGCGGTGTCGATGTTGGGATCGACCTCGGTGGATCTCCCTCACCGACTTCGCCACGCGATCCATTCATGCAAGACGACGGTCTCTCTTCCTCCGCCCTCGAGCGACAGCACGCTCCTGAGAACGGCGGCGCTCCCGTGCTCGACCGCGACGCGTTCGCCGCTCTGGAGGAGCTCGCCGGGGACGACGATCCGGAGCTCATCGCCGAGCTCGTCGAGATCTACCTGGAGGACTCCCAGGTCCGCATGGACGAGGTCTCGTCCGGCGCCGCGGGGTCCGAGGGCGAGCGCATCGGACGCGCTGCGCACGCGCTCAAGTCGAGCAGCGCGAACATCGGCGCGGTCGCGTTCTCGCGCGTCTGCGCCAGCCTGGAGAAGCGCGTGCGCTCCGACGACGCCGTCGACCCCGCTGAGCTGGAGACTCTCGTCCAGCAGGCCCTTTCGATGTACGCCGAGGTGCGCGACGCCCTCGGCTCCCTCGCGCCGCCTTCCTGATCCAGCTCCGTCAGCCTGTCACCTGGCCCTTCGCCCCGGCCTCTGCTCCCCAGCACACCCATGTCCCAACCCTCCATCCCTGTCGAGTTCGAGGAGCTCAAGAGCAGCGGTGATCTGCCCTCGCCCACCGGCGTGGGCATGAAGATCCTCGAGATCACGCGCACCGACGAGTTCAGCGCCGAGGACATGGGCGACGCGATCATGTCCGATCCGTCGCTGACCGGCCGGATCCTGGAGCTCGCGAACTCCGCCGAGCGCGCGGGCCAGGAGCCGATCACGACGGTGTCCGGCGCGATCATGCGCCTCGGCGCGACGATGGTCCGCAGCCTCGCGCTCGCGTTCTCGCTGGTGTCGGAGCGCGAGGCGGGCGCGTGCCGGCCGTTCGACTACGAGCGCTACTGGTCGCTGTCGCTCGCGCGCGCGGTGGCGGCGAAGGCGCTCTCCGGAGAGGTCGACGGCCTGATGCCCGAGGAGGCGTACGTCGCCGGCCTGCTCGCCGAGGTCGGGATCCTCGCGCTCGCGAGCGTGCACAGCGAGCGCTACGGAAAGCTCCTCATCGAACACCAGAACGAGACCCTCACGAAGCTCCGCCAGGCCGAGGTCTCCGAGTTCGACATCGACCACGCGACGGTGAGCCTCAGCATGCTCTCCGACTGGGGCCTGCCCGAGGCGTTCGCGACCGCGATCGGTGAGTTCGGCCGCAAGCGCGCCTTCGCGCCGTCGGAGGGCCGCCTCGCGTCGCTCGCCGACCTGCTCCGATTCGCGGACGCGATCGGCAGCGCGCTGATGCTCGGCGAGATGTCGCCGCCGCGACACGTCGCCGAGGTCGGCGACCAGCTCGAGATACTGCGGGACGTCCTCGAGCTCGACGAGTCCGAGTTCGCGACGATGTGCGACTCCATCTCGATGGAGTGGCGCGTCTGGGGCGAGCGCCTGGAGATCGAGACCCAGGACATCCGGTTCAGCCACATCGCGTCGATGATCGCGCGCGGCCGCGAGCTTGCGGAGGCAGAGGTGCGTGGCCAGGCCGGCGACCACGAGAAGCACCAGGGCAGCTCCAGCTCGGTCGCGCACCTCGAGACTCCCGAGGGCGCCGCACCGAAGCCGGCCGCGAAGCCCACCGCCGCGCCCGCGGCAGCCGCTGCGCCCGCCGCTCCGACCCCGCCCAAGGCCTCGACGCAGACCGAGGACCGCATCAGCATCCTCGCCGTCGATGACGATCCGGTCTCGCTGCGCGTCCTCGTGCGCTACCTCCGCAAGGAGGGGTTCGAGGTCTCGATGGCGCGCAACGGCAAGGAGGGCCTGAAGAAGGCGCTCCAGGAGAAGCCGGACCTGCTCGTCGTCGACCACGAGATGCCGGACATGAGCGGCCTCGAGGTCGTCCGCGCGCTCCGCCGGTCGTCGCTCGGCTCGTCGATGTACATCCTGATCCTCACGGGCAACCAGGAGGACGACCTGCTCATCGAGGCGTTCGACGCCGGCGTCGACGACTTCGTCACCAAGCCCTTCCTGCCGCGCCTCCTGACGGCGCGGATGCAGGCGGGGATTCGGATCGCGAAGCTGCAGCGCAAGGTCGACCGCGACCGCCGGACGATCCTCAAGCAGCTCGCCGAAAAGAACGCGCTGAACCGCAAGCTGCGGACCGCGTCGCTCACGGACCCGCTCACCGGCCTGCCGAACCGCCGCCACGCCATGAACCGCGTCGATGCGGAGTGGAAGGCGACCGAGCGGAACAGCGTTCCGTTCTCCGTCATCATGCTCGACATCGACCACTTCAAGTCGGTGAACGACACCTACGGCCACGACATCGGCGACATCGTGCTGCAGGCGACGTCGCAGGCGATCAAGGGCGCGCTGCGCGGCGAGGACGAGGTCTGCCGGCTCGGCGGCGAGGAGTTCCTCATCGTCTGCCGCGGCGCCGACGAGGCGGGAGGCACGATCGTCGCAGAACGAGTCCGCGAGGCCGTCGAGGCGAACGTCATCGACGGGCCCGGATTCGGCAAGGCGATCACCGTCAGCCTGGGCGTCGCGGGCGTCCACCCGGAGGTCGAGAGCCTCATGTCTCTTCTCAAGGCAGCGGACGACGCGGTGTATCAAGCGAAGAACGCCGGGCGGAATCGGGTGTGTGTCGCAGGGGCACCGGTCAAGAAACCCGAAGAGACACAGCAGAAGCCCCGTCGGTCCGCTTGATCGGACTGCGCGGGCCGTCGTGACAGTCCGTGGGTGACTCCCTGGCCGCCCGAACCTCGCTCCGCGCCCTCTTCCGCACCCGATGCACAAGAAGTTCGACGAACTCCGTCTGACGGGGTCCCTGCCCTCGCCGTCGGCGGCCGGGCTGCGGATCCTCGAGCTGACGAAGGACGAGGACTTCGAGTACGAGGAGCTGGTTCGCACGATCCTCGCCGACCCCGCGCTGTCCGGCCGGATCATCAAGATTGCGAACGCGGCGAGGCGTGACGGCCTGCCGCCGGTCACGACCGTCGCCCAGGCGACCATGCGCCTCGGAGCGCGCGCCGTGCGGACCGTGGCGCTCGGCTTCACGCTGATCGCGGACAACCGGCGCGGTCGGGCCAAGCACTTCGACTACGACGACTACTGGGCGAACGCGCTCGCGACGGCGGTGACCGTCCACGTGCTCGCGCAGGTCACGCAGTACAAGGACCCCGCGTCGGCGTTCACCTGCGCGCTGCTCTGCGACGTCGGCAAGCTCGCCTTCGCCAGCATCCACCCCGAGCGCTACTCGGAGCTGATGCACGACAACCCCGAGCTGCCGGACCTCGCGCTGGCGCGGCTCGAGGCGCGGTCGTTCGGCATCGACCACTTCGAGGTCTCGGCCGCGATGATGTCGCACTGGGGCCTCCCGCAGGAGTTCCAGGAGGTCGCGCTGCTGCGCGGGCAGGAGCGCGACGAGCTCTCCGGCTCCGACGAGGACGCCCTCGACGAGAGCCAGGCCCAGCTCCTCACGCTGGTCCGCGGCGGGCGTCAGATCGCGCGCCTGCTCATCGGCGAATGGGACCTGGAGGACGCGCGCTGGCGCGGGAGCTTCCTGTCGCTGTCGCACCTCGGCGAGGAGCTCGGGATGGCGCCCGAGGCGCTCTACTCCCTCTGCGACGCCATCGTCCCGAGCTGGACCGAGTGGAGCACGCTCATCGGTCTCCCCGCGCTGAGCGTCGGCAGCTTCCAGGAGGTCGCGCTGGAGCTGGAGCGCCGCGGCCTGCGCGCCGCCGTGCTGGCCGCGCCCGCCGACGTGCGCGTGCCGAAGGTGCCCGACGATCCCGAGCAGGGGATCTTCCAGGGCGACCTGGAGCTCCCGCTGCACCCCTTCGAGCGCCTCGGCAACGACGACGCCGAGCCGACGCGCATCCTGCTGGTCGAGGACGACAGCCAGATGCTGCGCCTCATCACGCACCACCTGAAGCGCGAGGGCTACGATGTCCTGACCGCGAGCACGAGCTCGGAGGGCCTCGCCGTCGCGATGGAGAGCACGCCCCAGATCGTGATCACGGACTGGATGATGCCCGAGATGAGCGGGCTCGAGCTGTGCTCCACCCTCCGCCGCAGCCAGGCGGGGATGAAGATGTACATCATCCTCGTCACCGCGCGCGGCGAGGACGAGCAGATCGTCGAGGCGTTCGAGGCCGGCGCCGACGACTACGTCGTCAAGCCGTTCAACCCGCGCATCCTGCTCGCGCGCGTCCGCGCGGCGCAGCGCATGATCCAGCTCCGCGAGCGCGTCGAGGAGTCCGAGCGCAGCCGCCTCCGCCAGGTCGCCGAGCTCGGGATCATGACGCGGAAGCTCCGCTCTGCCGCGCTCACCGACACCCTGACCCAGCTCCCGAACCGGCGCTACGCGATGAAGCGCCTGAAGCAGGAGTGGGAGTCCGCCGTCCGCAATGGCCGGCCGCTGTCGGTCATCATGTGCGACATCGACCGGTTCAAGCGCGTCAACGACGGCTTCGGTCACGACACCGGAGACGTCGTGCTGCGCGAGGTCGCGCTGACGCTCCAGTCGCACGCCCGCGCGTCGGACGTCCTGTGCCGTCTTGGCGGCGAGGAGTTCCTCGTCATCAACACCTCCACCGACGTCGACACGGCGTCGATGGCGGCCGAGCGTCTGCGCTCGGCGATCGCGAACAATGTCGTCGAGCACGGCGAGTTCGCCGAGGCCGTGACGGTCAGCCTGGGCGTCGCAGGCGCCACGCCGGCGATGTCCAGCGTCGACGACCTGATCAAGGCGGCCGACGAAGCGCTCTACGACGCCAAGCAGCTCGGCCGGAACCGTGTCTGCATCCGCGGCCCGCGCAACGGCACGGTCGAGCCGCAGGATCCGGGCGAACGCAAGCGGGCCTGAGCCTGGGCGGCGATACTCGCCGCCATGGCGATGCACGCGAACGAGGTCACCGTCTCGACGACGGCGGTGGAGAGGCTGGTCGCAGCGCAGTTCCCCGATTGGAGCGGCCTGGACGTCCAGCGCATCGACTCGGAGGGGACGCGGAGCGCGATCTTCCGGCTCGGAACGGAGCTCGCCGCGCGCTTTCCCCTGATGCGGGACGAGCCCGACGACGTTCGAGCCGCGCTCGAGGCGGAGGTGCGGGCCACGCGGGAGATCGGGGACCACGTCTCCTTCCCGACGCCCCGTCCGGTGGCGCTCGGCGAGCCGGGCGAGGACTACCCGCTTCCCTGGGCGGTGCAGACCTGGCTGCCGGGGGTGACGGCGACGCGTGACGACCCCTCGGACTCGGTCGGGTTCGCGGAGGACCTCGCGCAGCTCATCGGTGAGCTGCGCGCGATCGATCGAAGGGGACGCGTGTTCACGGGGATCGGGCGCGGCGGTCCCATCCCCGACCACGACGACTGGATGGGGACGTGCTTCGACGAGAGCGCGGAGCTGCTCGACGTCCCGACGCTGCGCGCGATGTGGAGCCGCTTCCGTGAGCTCCCGGCGCACGCGGGAGAGGTCATGTGCCACGGTGACCTGACGCCTGCGAACGTCCTCGTATCCGACGGTCGGCTCGCGGGGGTGCTCGACTCGGGCGGCCTCGGTGCCGCGGACCCATCACTCGATCTCATCCCCGCGTGGAACCTTCTGGACGACGCGCCGCGCGAGAGATTCCGGTCGCTCCTGGGCTGCGGCGACCTGGAGTGGGAGCGCGGCCGCGCGTGGGCGTTCCAGCAGTCGATGGGGCTGGTGTGGTACTACGTCGAGAGCAACCCGGCGATGAGCCGGATGGGGCGCCGGACGCTGGAGCGGCTCGTTCGTGCGGACGCCTAGTCCGGCCTCGGATCGTCCGCCAGCGCTCCGAACAGGAGCACGTCGTGGAACCGCCCGTCGCGCTCGAAGTTGCCGCGCTGTCGGCCCTCGGGACGCAGGCCGAGTCCCTCGAGGATGCGCGCCGACGCGGTGTTCTCTGCGACGCAGTCCGCCTGGACCCGTCGGGCGTCGAGGTCCCCGAAGGCGTGATCGGCCAGGAGTCGCGCGAGCTCGGTCCCGAGCCCGCGGCCCCAGCTCGCCTCGCCGAGCCAGAAGCCGATCGACATCGCGCCGGTCTTCGCGTCGAGCCGGATGCTCCCGCCGCCGATGGGCGCGCCGCTCTCACGAGCGGCCCATCCGAAGCTCACGCCGTTCCGCGTCCCGTCGAGGTGCCGTTCGATCCACGCGGTCGCCCCGGCCTCTCCCATCGGGTGCGGCAGCCCGGTGAAGCGCGCCACCGCGATCGGGCCCGCGAGGCGCGCGATCCACGGCGCGTCCTCGAGCACGTAGGGAACGAGCTCGAGGCGCGGGCCACGCAGGGTCGACTGCTCCGACGGCAGGCTCCAGGTCATGGCGGGAGCCTAACCCGCCATGGGCCGCATCAGTCCCGCGGCGCGCCTCCGACGCCGATGTCGTCGAACCCGATCGTCAGGAGGAGGTCGAGCATGGTGAGCGCCTCTTGCGTCGTGACGCCCGTCTGCGGAGCCAGGCACACGTACCGCTCCGGCGCGGCCCTGTAGTAGCGGCGCATCCGCCGCTCGGCCTTGACCAGGCTCGTCGTGAAGTGCATCCCGACGCGATAGTGCAGCCGTCGCTGCTCGTCCCCGGGCCATCGGGGGGGCAGGACGTACATCCCAACGACGAGGGATTCCGAGCCAGGGCCCAGCTGGTTGTAGCCCACATCCCTCGGCAGGTCGGCGCGCATCGCGCACTCGAGCGACCGGAACTCCGTCGTGGACATCGTGAAGATCAGGATCAGGAAGACGACGTCGACCAGCGCCGTCATGCGCGGCCCGGTCGGCTCCTCTCGCCCGTATCGGCTTACAGTTCTCGGTGCTCTCACGCTCTGCTCCCGGCGCTGGCGCCGCTTCGTCGTCGGTCTCGGGTTCGACGAAGCGCGCTAGGACTCCGGTGGACGGCGGTCACCCGTGGTAGCGTGAATCTCTGCTCGCCATGTCCAGAACCGCTCGACTCGCTGCCGTGCCGCTCGTCGCGCTCATCGCGCTGACCCTGTGGTTCGTCGCGACGCACGACGGCGGGAGTGGGGAAGGGCTCGCCGAGCGCACGACGATCGATCCCACCGCGAAGGATGGAGTCGATCGCGAGGCGCTCGAGCCCGTCGCCGGGACCGCAGCGGGTGTCGACGCGGAACGCGTCGCGCGCGATGCCGTCGCCGTCGAGCCCGCTCGCGACGAGCCGCTGCCCGAGCGCGCCGAGGCGCGGGAGGGCGGTCGTGCCGAGTACCCGCTCGTCCTTCGCTTCGTGGACCCCGTGCGCGAGGACGTGACTCCGGACACCGCCATCGTCCAGCTGACCGGTGCCGACGGGACGGTCCGCGTCGTCCGCGTCGAAGGGCAGCACGAGTGCACGACGACGGTCCCGTTCGGCGTCTACCGCGCGGAGGTCCAGGCCGCTCCCTACCGCCATGTCACCGAGACGCTCGACCTCTCCACCTCCGACGCGTTCGAGAACGGCGACCCCGGCGTCGGCTTCCTCCGTCGCCTGACGCTCTGGAGCGAGGGCTGCATCCCGGTGCGGCTCATCCGCCCGGACGGGCGCCCGTTCGTGACGATCACCGAGGAGCGCGGGCTCGAGCCGCGACGCCTGTTCTGGAAGGCGTTCACGGTCGTCACGAGCCGTTCACCGATCGACGCCGACGTCGCGCCCGAGGAGCAGGATGAGGGGCTCGCGGCCTTCCAGCGCGCGCGGGGCGGCTGGAACGTCCTCGTCGTCGACGACGCGATCGGTTCGCTCGCTCTCGACGCGCCGCGGCCCTTCTGGGTGGGGCTCTGGATCCACGGCCGCTTCCACGCGAGCCAGATCGTCGAGGCGTCGAGCGACGAGGTCGTCTTCGTCGCCGACGGCGCGGACTTCGACGCGCGCATGGGCGCGGTGCGGCTGCGCCTCGTCGACCGTGACTCGGGCGACCCCGTGCACGAGGGAGTCTCCGTCGAGCTGAAGGCGAACGAGTCGTCGTACCGGCGCCGAGAGCTGCAGGACCGTACTCCTGCCGAGGATGGCACCGTCCTGTTCGAGGGCGTCGTCCCCGGCGGGCACGACCTGATGGTGCGGCGGGAGGGCAGCTTCGTGCAGCGGGACCTCACGCTCGCGCCGGCGCAGACGCTCGACCTGGGCGACATCGCGATCGGTCAGGACGCGCCGATCGCCGTGCGCGTCGCGGACGCGGACGGTGAGCCGCTCCAGGCGTGGATCGAAATCACGCCGTACGTGCGAGGCGGCGCGACGGCCGACCTCTACCACCCCAACCTGCACCGGATGGCGGGACAGGACGGGCGCTACGAGCTGCCCGTTCCCGAGGCGCTCTCGATCGTCCGCGCACGGCCGTTCTTCGACGGAGGAGACTGGCGCAGCGGCGGCCACGACGTCGGGACGCGCAACGTGCTCGTCGACCCCGCGTCCCCGCCGACCGAACTCCCGCTCGTCGCAACTCCACCGTCGCGCGTCTCGATCGAGGTGGAGAGCCCATGGGCGGAGGGGCACCGCGTCCACCTCGTCGACTCCGACCTCGACCTGATCGTCGAGACGTTCCACCGCGTGGAGAGCGAGCAGTGGGTCGTTCCCGGCCCGTACCTGGCGCGTCACGTCGACGCCGATGGCGAGGTCGTCGGCGTGCGCGACGTGCGCGTCGAGGAGGGGGAGGCGACGATCTCCGTACCCTGAGCGGGGCGCCCGTCGCCCGCCCGACACAGACCGAGCATCAGAGGATCACGATGAGCATCGAGACCATTCTCCCCTTCGTCGGCCAGATCGTCGGCGCCTGCATCGCCGGCGGCGCGCTGTACGCCGGTCTCGTGAAGGTGGCAGAGGCCATCGACCGGAGCGCGGTCCGCGGCGATTGAGAAGGAGACGACCCGGGACGGCTCGGCGCCGATTCCGGCGCCACAGCTCACGGGCCGGGTCGTGCAGGATCCTGTCGAAGGTGCCGAGCACGTCGCGCTCCAGCCTCGGGAGTTCGTCCTCGGGCACTCTGTGCGCCAGCTCCTCCCCCGGCGGCAGCAAGAGCTCCGCCGCCAATCCGACCGGCACGCAGGTGCTCTCCGCGCCCGCGTCCAGCAGCAGCTCGACCTCGCGCGTGTCCCGTCAAGCGTGACGCTTCCGACTTCGAACGATCCGTCGCAGGCCTGCAGCGACAGCAGCACGAGCAGGAGAGTGGACGGGCCGGGTCGCACGGACCGACTTGACCTCCCGATCGGGCGACTCGTTGCGACTGATTCTCAGCCGCTCTATTCTCTCCGCGGGCTCTCCCACTCTCGAGCACAAGCCATGACTCGCCCCTACCTCCGCGCACTCCTCTGCGCCCTGCTGATCACCGCGTTCTCCCAGCAGGCGTTCGCTCACTTCGTCTGGGTCGTCACCTCTCCGAAGGCGTCCGACGCTCCATCCATCCAGGTCTACTTCGGCGAGACGCCGAAGCCCGGCGACCCGGCCCTGCTGTCGTACATCGAGGACGTCGAGCTGATGCTGCTCACGGCCTCGGGCGAAGCGCGTCCGGTGACGCTGGAGAAGGCGGAAGCCGCCATGGTGGCGCGCATCGCCCTCGATGGCGGCGTCGTGATCGGCAGCCGCGACCTCGGTGAGATGGAGCGCGGCGGCACGCGCTTCGCCCTGAAGTACCACTTCAAGGCCGGCCCCGAGTACGGCAGCGACGCCTGGGTCGCGACGGAGACCGACGAGCATCTCCCGCTCGACGTCGTCCCGCAGCGCGGCAGCAATGGGGACCTCGTGCTCCAGGTCCTCTGGAAGGGACAGCCCCTCGCGGGCGCCGAGATCGTCCACTCGACCCTCGACGCTCCGTCGACCAAGGCGGCGTCGGGCGACGACGGCACGTACACGGTGTCGAGCCCGAAGGCGGGCACCCACGCGGTACGCGTCAAGCACGCGCCCGAGGATCCGACGGCCGAGGTGCCCGCGCGCCACTACACGACGCTCACCTTCGAGGTCCCGTCGCCGCCGTCGATCCACGTGAGCCGGGGCCCGGACTTCCCGCTCGCCGTGTCCAGCCACGGCGCGGCGTTCTCCGACGGCTACCTCTACGCCTTCGGCGGCCACGCGGGGGTCACGCACACTTACAGCACCGAGACGACGTCGGGTCGCTTCTTCCGCTGGAAGCCGAACCGCTTCGGCGCGAACGAGTGGGAGGAGCTGGCCTCCGAGGTCCACGTCCAGGGCATGGGGCTCGTCGCGCACGACGGCGACCTCTACCGCATCGGTGGCGCCCGCCCGCGGAACGCGCCCGGCGAGGCGCACGACATCCGCTCGGTCGCGTCGTGCTCCGTCTTCCGCCCCGCGAAGGGCGCGTGGGAGAACTTCACGCCCCTCCCCGCGCCGCGGTCGTCGTTCGACGCGATCGTATGGAACGAGAAGATCATCGTCGTCGGCGGCTGGCAGATGCGCGGCGCGGGCGAGAAGGACGCGTGGTCGAACACGACGCTGATGCTCGACCTCCACGACCCGGATGCTGGCTGGCAGTCGATCCCCCAGCCCTTCGAGCGGCGCGCGCTCGGCTGCGCCGTCCTCGACGACCGGCTCTACGTGATCGGAGGCCTGACGGCCGAGGGCGACGTCGTGCGCTTCGTCGACGTGCTCGACCTGAAGACGCTGGAGTGGACCGACGGCCCCGAGATCCCCGGCTCGCGGATGAACGGCTTCACGCCTGCGGTGTGCAGCTTCAACGGCGAGCTCCTCGTCAGCCCCGCCGACGGCCAGCTCTACCGGCTCGACGGCGCTGGGACGTCGTGGGAGTCGATCGGCGGGCTGCAGCAGTCGCGCTTCGTCCACCGGATGGTCCCGATCGACGGGCGGACGGTCGCCGTCCTCTGCGGCGCCTCCACCGAGGGCAACCGGACGAGCGTCGAGCTCGTCGAGTTCCCGACGGGCGGCGCAGCGATGGCGGGCGCGGCTGCATCGAGCGAGCGGACGGCGAACGCGGGCGTGCAGGAGCGCTGCCCGGTCATGCAGGCCGACTTCGTCAGCGAGGACGGGCCCGTCGTCCAGTTCAACGGCGTCGACGTGAAGCTCTGCTGCGAGATGTGCGAGAAGAAGTGGAACGCAGAGCCCGAGGCGTACCTGAACGTCGCGCTTCTCCCGCAGCTCGCCGAGCAGGAAATCCCCGCGCGCAAGATCGAGCAGGTCTACTGCCCCGTCTTCCGCGATCGCGTCGTGTCCTCCCTCGACCCGACGAAGGAGATCGACGGCAAGACGATCTACTTCTTCAGCAGGTCGGCGCTGCGTCGGTACGGCAAGAACCCCGACAGGTACCCGATCGACGAGTCCCTGTTCCGCTGGGCGGACGCCGCGGGCTCGCAGTGAGCCGGGCCCTTCGTCCGGATCGTCGCGCGTGACCGACAAGACCTACAGGATCCCAGCCGACCAGATCCGCCGCCTCGTCACCTTCGGGGTCGGGATCGCCACGGACGCGATCACCGTCGACGGCGGGTCGGTCGGCCTCATGCAGCGCGACGAGCCGCGCAACGATTCGGACAGCGGGTGGTGGTTCCTGGCGGGCACGGAGTCCCAGGCGTACCTGGACGACGCGGCGAACTCCGCGGTCTACGAGGTCAACACGATCGCGAACTACGATCCCGAGATCGTGCGATTCCTGACCTATCCGGTCGGCACCCGGGTGAGCCGGCCCGCGCCCGGCGAGCCGCTCCGGGTCGAGGGCGACGTCGAGGAGCCGTCGATGACCTTTCTCCTCCCGTACCAGGCGGGAGTGCATCGTGAAATCGGCGGCGGCTGGAGCCTCACACCGCCCGGGCACATGCTGCGCCGCGTCGAGGACGGCAGGCTCGTCCTCTGGCGCCCGAAGGTCACGTTCTTCCTCAACCGGTTCGAGGCGCCGGAGGGGCGGAGCGTCGATGAGTGGCTCAAGGGCCTCCGCGAGGACGCGAGCCCGGACCGGACCGACGAGGTGATCCGCACCGGGCCGCTCACCTCGCTCCGCTACCGCCTCGTCGAGACCGAGCCGGGCGGCGAGCAGGCCAGCCTCTACCTGTGCGCCCGCACCGGCGACGCGATCCTCCACATCACCGGCTACTTCGACGACGACGAGAGCGAGGCGCTGGTCGAGGCGCTCTTCGCGAGCCTCACGCACGCCTCTGCGTCGTGAGGTGAGAGAGAGGCGGGGCCCGAGGATTCCGCGGAATCCCGGTCCTCGCCGGCGGAGCGGCGCAGGGGACCAGGTATGCCGTCCCGCAGCTCAGCCGCCGTCCTCTCCTTCGTCGCCGCCGTCCTCCCGACCGGTCCGGCCGCCGCCCAGACCGCCTCGGCGTACGGCCTACCAAGTCCGGGGGACGTCCTCCCGAACGGCGAGGCGATCCTCTACGTCGACGAGTGTCACGTCGGGGACAGCGGCTCCTGGGTGATGCTCGTCACGACGTCCCTGAACACGGAGCTCGTTCTGCGGGACGGAGCGATCGTCCTCGCGGAGGGGGACGTGCTCGCCAGCGGCGACGAGGTCGAGGACATCCATGACATCGACGTGACCCCGAGCGGGGTACTCGTGTTCTCGCTGAACGTCGACAACGGGTTCTTCCAGAGCGACAAGGTGTACGCCGCGGGCCTGCCCTGGATCGTCGAGAACAGCACCTTCCCCGATCCGGCTGGCTCGCCGAGCTCCTACGCGGTGCGCGGGCTGGCCCAGGTCGCGGCCGCCTTCCCGTACATGGTCGTCCAGGCGCAGGTCTCGGGCGGCGGCTCCGCGATCGTGCGGGAGGCGACCCTGCTGTACGACTTCTCGAACCCGCTCGCGCCCACGACGCGCATCCTCGCCGAGGAGGGGACGCCCGCGCCGGGCGGCGGGACGTTCGAGCAGGTCCCGACGTACCTCTTCATCGAGTTCGACGTCCTCCCCGACGGTCGGGCGCTGACGAAGATCGACATCGACGGGGATGAGGCGATCCTCCTCGACGGCGCGGTCGTCGCTCGCGCGGGTGAGCTCTCGCCCGATCCCGCGCTGCGCTGGCGCTCGAGCACGTTCTTCAACGCGCGACTGAGCTCCGCCGGTCACCTCCTGCTGGACGGCGAACTCGAGGACGTCGCGACGGGCGCGTACGAGGGCGAGCGGATCTTCGTCGACGGGGTCCTGGGCATTGGCCCGGGGCAGCCCTTCGGCTCGGGGACGACGGGGTCCTACTACCTGAAGGGCCAGGTCGACGTGCAGGGGCGCGTCCATTTCACGCACCGCACGGGCACGCTGTCGGGCTACGCGCGCGGCAGCGACATGATCATGGAGACGGGCCTCTGCGCGATCGACGGGCTGACCGACGTCACGGTCGACTTCGTGGGCATGCAGGCGATCTCCGACAGCGGGCGTCACGTCATCCTTAAGGCCGAAGTCGGGCCCGCGGCGACGGAGAGATACGCGATCGTGCAGGCCGAGCTCGGCTCGCCGGTCACCGGCTGCCCGGTCGTGCCGAACTCGACGGGCGTGATCGGGCGACTGGAGGCGAGCGGTTCGAACCGCCCGAGCGCGGGTCCGTTCCCG
>JBCDGE010000137.1:0-17561 GCA_038757895.1 Planctomycetota bacterium
CCAGCCGCCCCTTCTCGATGAGAATGACGGGCTCCGTCAGCGGATCGCACCGCGAAGCCGCACTGAGTGCCACGGAGGTGCCCATGGCCCCTCCCCCGACGATGAGAACCTTGGCCTTCAAAGCGCCGGCAGTCTACCGACACCACCCGCCGGCAACCGGTCGAGCCGACAGTGCTTGACCTCGAGGAGCTTCGACTCCGACCGAAGGCCCGCGCTCGCCGCCGGGATCCGCCTCCGGAGCGTCGCGCTCGTTCGCTGATGGGGCTTGGAGCGTAGAGCCCCCGGAGGCGGGGGCACTTGGCCCGTGGAGGACGGCTCGGCGTTTCAAGTGCCGTCAGCGGACGAGAGGCCGCCGCAGGCGGCCGGCGAGGCGTTCCGGTGGCGAATCCCGGCGCCCACTCCGGGGCGAAAAGGCCCAGCCCGGTCGGGGCGCGGTCCGGCCGGGCTGGTGGCGAACGGGTCGAGGGGGTTGATCCGTCCGCGTAAGGAGGCGCCGGAGCATCTGCCGGGAGCGCGAGCGAGGGGGGGGTTCGCGCGTCGCCGGCCGGCTCCGGAGCCTGGGCTCTTGTCTCGGGGCCGGGATATCCGGGGCGTCGGTCCAGAACGGAGCAGCTTTTCCGAGAGGAATCCGAACTTCCTGCCGGATCGAACCCCTCTGCGGCCCCCGACCACGGGCCTAAGATCCCCCGCGATGATCCCCACGCGCTCCACACGCACCATCCGCGTCGGCCGGCTCCAGATCGGCGGCGGGGCTCCGATCGCCGTGCAGAGCATGGCGGCGACGCGGACCCGGGACATCCCGGCGACCCGCAACCAGGTGGAGATCCTCCAGAAGGCAGGGGCCGACATCGTCCGCATCGCGGTCGACTCCCCGGGGGACGCCGACGCCCTCGCCCAGATCGCGAAGGGGATCGAGGTGCCGCTCTCGGTCGACCTACAGGAGAACTACCGGATGGCGGCCGCCGTGGCGCCGTTCGTCGACAAGCTCCGCTACAACCCCGGCCACCTCCACCACCACCAGAAGGACAAGACGATCGCCGAGAAGGTCGCCTGGATCGTCGACGTGGCCAGGACGAACGGGTGCGCCATCCGGATCGGGGTCAACGCCGGATCGCTCGCGCCCGACGTCAAGGAGCGCTTCCCCGGCGACGACGTCGGCGGGCTCGTCGCGTGCGCCGTCGAGCACTGCCGGCTCCTGGACGAACTCCAGTTCCACGACTTCGTGGTGTCGATCAAGGACTCGGACCCGCGGCTCGTGATCGACGCGAACACGCGCTTCGCCGAGGCGCGGCCCGACGTGCCGCTCCACCTCGGGGTCACCGAGGCCGGCATGCCGCCCGAGGGCATCATCAAGACCCGCGTGGCGTTCGAGCAGCTCCTCGCGCGCGGCATCGGCGACACGATCCGCGTGTCGCTGACCGTGCCCTTCGACGACAAGGGCAAGGAGATCGAGGTCGGCCGCGAGATCCTCTCGGACGTCGAGAACGGCCGGTTCCGCTCGGTCCCGCCCAACTTCTTCGACGGCCTGAACATCATCGCGTGCCCCTCGTGCAGCCGCGTCGAGAACGAGAAGTTCATCGAGCTGGCCGAGGACGTGAAGCGGATGACCGAGGATGCGGCCGAGCACGACCTGACGATCGCCGTCATGGGCTGCCGGGTGAACGGCCCGGGCGAGACCGACGACGCGGACCTCGGCCTGTGGTGCGGCCCGAAGACGGTCAACCTGAAGCGCGGCGAGGAGACGGTCGGGGCCTTCGGGTACGACGAGATCCTCGGAGCGCTCCGCCAGGAGCTCGACGCCCTGATCGCCGGCCGCGCCGGCGCGTGAGCGCCACCCCGACTCTCGATCCGCCTCCGTGCCCCACCCCGAGATTCTCCCAGAGAGATGAAGGCCGGGGTCACCCCCGTTGTGCAGAGTCTCGGCCCGATTCGCGCGCGGGCCGTCCCCCGTCCTCCAGGACGGAGGCCCTTCCAGGCCCGAGCACCGCACCTCAGACTCGATCCCACGACCCACCGTCGCCATGCGCATCCTCGTCGTCGAAGACAACCCGAAGATGGCGGAGTCCGTCGCGAAGTCGCTCCAGGAGCTCGACTACGGCGTGGACACCGTCGGCACCGGATACGAGGCCGAAGAGCTGGCCGCGTCCGACGTCTACGACCTCTACCTCCTCGACCTGATGCTGCCCGACCGGGACGGCATCGACCTGTGCCGGAACATCCGGCGCATGGGGATCAAGGCGCCGATCCTCATGCTGACCGCCCTGTCCGGCACGGCCCGCAAGGTCGCCGGCCTCGACTCGGGCGCCGACGACTACCTCACGAAGCCGTTCGAGGTCGAGGAGCTCGTCGCGCGCGTCCGCGCGCTGCTCCGTCGCGGCGCGGCTTCGGAGTCCACCAAGCTCAAGTACGGCGAGATCGAGATGGACCTCGCCAAGCGCACGGTCCGCCGGGGCGAGGAGCGCATCAAGCTCACCGCCAAGGAGTTCGCGCTGCTCGAGTTCCTGCTGCGCAACCCGGACCGCGTCCTGTCGCGCAGCGTCATCACCGAGAAGGTGTGGGACATGAACTACGAGCCGACGAGCAACGTGGTCGACGTCTACATCTCCAACCTGCGCCGGAAGATCGACAAGCCGTTCGCCGAGAAGCTCATCCACACGGTGATCGGCACCGGCTACCGCTTCGGTCGCGCGGATACCTGATCGATGGCGGAACCCGAGGCGGAGGACCTCCCCGGCGTCAGCCTGTCGCTGCGCGCACAGCTGACCATCTGGTTCGCCCTCAGCTTCGGCGTCATCCTGGCGACGATCGTGGCCGGCCTCGTCGTGCTCGACGACGGCCGCCTCTTCCAGCCCTCCAGCGTCCAGTACGACTGGCTCATCCGGCTGGTGGGGATCGCGTTCCTCTCCGCGCTGGCTGGCGGGATCGCGGCGGCGTGGGTGATCGTCGGCGCCGCGCTCGACCCGCTGCGCCGCATCACCGAGGCCGCGCGCGTCGTCGCGCCCGAGCGCATCGACGCGACGCGGGTCGACATGCCCGAGGTGGGCGTCGAGGTGAACGAGGCCCGGCGCGAGCTGAACAGCGCGCTCGACCGGATCGAGGCCGGCTACCAGGCCCAGGAGCGGTTCATCTCGAACGTCAGCCACGAGCTGAAGACGCCGATCGCGGTCCTCCTGACCGAGGCGCGCCGGCTCCGGATGCGCGAGCGGTCGCCCGACGAGCTGAAGGAGTTCGTCGACGACGTCGCCGAGCAGATGGCGCGCCTAGGGAAGATCGTCGAGAGCTTCCTCACGCTCGCGCGCATCGACTACGAGGAGCGGCTCCAGAAGAACGAGGAGTTCTGGTTCCACGACGTGCTCCTCGAGGCGGTGAGCCGCTCGCGCGCGCAGGCGCTCACGCACGACGTGCACATCGACCTCGAACTGCCCGAGGACACCGAGCTGTTCGACCACCCGAGCTGGGGCGACCCCGAGCTCGTCTCGTCGATGGTCGAGAACCTCATCCGGAATGCGATCCGCTTCTCGCCGCGCAGCTCGTCCGTCCACGTCTGGCTCTCGGCCGCAGCGAGCGCCGGCGCCGAGCCCGACGGCGCCGCGCGGCGGAACGGCTCGGCCAGCGGCGGCGGCAACGGGGGAGGCAGCGGCAGCGGCGGTGATCCGTCGCAGACGGGCGCCGTCATCCGGGTGCGGGACGAGGGACCGGGCATGCCGCAGGAGCTGATCGCGACGGTGTTCGAGCCCTTCGCCCAGGCAGACTCGGAGCGCGGGACCGGCCGCGGCACGGGCCTCGGACTGGCGATCGCACACAAGGTCGCCACGCTGCATCGCGGCACCATCCGCGCGTACAACCGCACCGACGGACGGCCCGGGTGCACGGTCGAGGTGACGCTCCCGTTCCTCGTCGCGGAGGACTGGAGCGCCGACCGCGAGGTCACCGCGGATCTCCCGGTCGAGGGGATCGGAAGCGGGATGAGAGCGCCGCGCCTGGAGTCCGGTTCCACCGAACCGGACGAATGAGCGCGGATTCACCGCTATGTCAGCAAGGCCGTAGCTTCCGGGCCGATGTTGACAGGGTTACGCGGGGCCGAACGAGGTCGTCGTTCCGCTGCCCGCCGCCCACCATGAGCGCCCTCCGCCTGTCCAGCGTCTTCCTCGCCGTCGCCGCCGTCGCGGGCGGGACGGGGCTCGGCGTGCCCGAGCTGTGGGACGGGACCCTGCGCGTCCTGTGCCTGGGCGCGCTGGTGGCCTTCGCGGTGACGTTCCTGATCGGACTCGACCGGAGCGTCCTTCTGCGGCGCTGAGCGGCCCGGAAGGCTCCCACAGAGGGCCCCTGCGGCGAAGGACCGCAAAATCTTCTCACGCTGTCGGGGGGTCAAGCCGAAGTCGTCGTCGGGCCTATAATCGTTCCCCGCGAACAGCGCTCCGCGCCCCACGGAGCCCTGTTCCGGCGTGACCCTGCGAGCTCGAAGATGAACCCGAGAACACGCTTCCTGGCCGCCTGTCGGCGCGAGGAGACCGACCGTCCGCCGGCCTGGATGATGCGCCAGGCCGGCCGCTACCTGCCCGAGTACCGCGAGGTCCGGAGCGGCTCGACGTTCCTGGGTATGGTGCACGACCCCGAGCGCGCCTCCGAGGTCACGCTGCAGCCCATCCGCCGCTACGGCATGGACGCCGCGGTGATCTTCTGCGACATCCTCGTTCCGCCGGCGGGCATGGGGCAGGAGGTCGACTTCGTCGAGGGCAAGGGGCCGATCCTGGAGCCCCGCGTCCGGACGATGCAGGACGTCGAGAAGCTGCTCGACTTCGACGCGACCAAGGAGACGGCGTTCCTCGGCGAGTCCATCCGCCGCGTGCGCGCCGAGCTCGGCGACGAGCGCGCCGTGATCGGCTTCTGCGGCGCGCCGTACACGGTCGCGAGCTACATGATCGAGGGTCAGTCCTCGCGCAACTTCGAGAACACCAAGCGGATCATGCTCGGCGAGCCCGAGACGTTCGATCGGCTGCTGGAGCGCGTCGTCGACAACTCGATCGGCTACCTGCGCATGCAGGTCGACGCAGGCGCCGACGTCCTGCAGGTCTTCGACTCGTGGGGCGGCTCGATCGCCGCGGACCTCTACCGCGAGCGCCTGCTCCCCCACGTCGCCCGGCTCGTCTCCGAGGCCAAGGGGATGGGCGTCCCGGTGATCCTCTACGTCAACGGCTGCTCGCACCTCCTCGAGGTGATGGCGGACAGCGGCGCGGACGTGCTCGGGATCGACTGGCGCGTCAAGCCGGCCGAGGCGATCGCGCGCGTCGGCGACCGCGTCGCGCTCCAGGGCAACCTCGACCCGTGCACCCTCTTCGCGCCGCCTGACGTCGTCCGCGAGCATGCATCCCGCACGCTGCGCGCCTTCGAGGGCCAGCGCGGCTACATCTTCAACCTCGGCAGCGGCATCCTCCCCAAGACGCCCCTGGACAGCGTCCAGGCGCTGTGGGACACCGTGCTGGAGCCCGAGGGGGCGGCGCAGCCGTGAGCGGCCGCCTGGAGGTTCCGAAGGAGCTCCTGGCGCGCTACGCGACGTCGGCTCCGCGGTACACGTCGTATCCGACGGCCGTCGACTGGGAGAAGGACCCCGAGCGTGCCTTCGACCCGACGACCTACGCGCATCACCTCGCGCGCGCGGCGACGATGCGCCCGACGGAGCCGCTGTCGCTCTACACGCACATCCCGTTCTGCGCCGAGCTCTGCCTCTTCTGCGGCTGCAACGTCCAGGTCTCGCGCTCGGACGATCGGCGGGAGCGCTACCTCGACGCAGTCGAGCGGGAGCTCGCGTTCATCGAGGAGTCGGGCGTCCACCTGCGGGAGGTCAAGCAGTTCCACTGGGGAGGCGGCACGCCGACGAGCCTCACGCTCCCGCAGCTGGAGCGTCTCTTCACCTCCATCACGTCGCGCTTCAAGCTCGCCGACGGTGCCGAGGTGTCGATCGAGGTCGACCCGCGCGTCACGACGCGCGAGCAGGTCGAGCTCCTCGCGCGCCTCGGGTTCAATCGGATCTCGATGGGCGTCCAGGACTTCGACGTCGACGTCCAGGTCGCGATCAAGCGCGTGCAGAGCGAGGCGCAGACGCGCGCGCTCGTCGACGCCGCCCGCGAGTCCGGCATGGAGTCCGTGAACATCGACCTGATGTACGGCCTTCCGCACCAGGACCGCGCGAGCTTCGCGAGGACGGTCGAGACCGTGCTCGACATCGCGCCCGAGCGCGTCGCTCTCTTCCACTACGCGCACGTGCCGTGGATGAAGAAGCACCAGAACGCGATGGACCTCGACGCCATGCCCGGCGCCGAGGAGAAGCTCGACATCTTCGCGGACGCGATCGCGGCGTTCGACGGCGCCGGCTACGTGTACCTCGGCCTCGACCACTTCGCGCTGCCCGACGACGAGCTGAGCCTCGCCGCCAAGGACGGCACGCTGCACCGCAACTTCATGGGTTACACGACCCAGCGCGGGCGCGAGATGATCTCGCTCGGCGTGTCCTCGATCGGCGAGGTCGACGGCTGCTACGTGCAGAACGTCCCCAGCGAGCCCGACTACGTGAAGACCGTCGCCGAGCAGGGCTTCGCCACGTTCCGCGGCCACGAGATGTCCGCCGAGGACCGCCTGCGGCGCGACGTCATCCTGGAGCTCATGTGCAACGGCCGCATCGACAAGCGTCGCGTGGAGGCCGAACACGGGATCACCTTCGACGACGAGTTCGCGACCGAGCTCGACGAGCTGCGCGCGCACGCCGCGGATGGCCTCGTGGAGCTTCGCGCGGACGAGCTCGCGCTGACCGACGTCGGCCAGGTGCTGATGCGGAACGTCGCGGTGCCGTTCGATCGCTACATGCGAGAGCGGAAGGCGCGCGGAGAGACCGGAAAGACCACCTTCTCGAAGACCCTTTGACGGAACTCGGAATCCGCGATCTCTTGGGACACCAGGGCCGCCTGAGCGGCTATTCCCCGAAGGAAACGCAGCGGAGATTCGAACCACCCAGGACGTGAGCCGCACGAATGACCAGGACGTGACCGACGCGATCGTGGTCGGGGCCGGGCTGACCGGCCTCGCCTGCGCGCGGGAGCTGTCCAGGAGCGGTCTGCGCGTCCTCGTCCTGGAGGCGGGCAAGCGCGTCGGCGGCGTGGTCGGGACGTTCGAGACGAACGGATTCCTCTTCGAGAGCGGCCCGAACACGGTGCCCGCGAGCGCGCGCCACGTCCGCGACGCCGCGGCCGACCTCGGCATCGACGGCCAGCTCGTGACGTCGCGCAGCGAGGCCAAGCGACGCTACCTGTTCCAGTCGGGCGGCCTGCACGAACTCCCGGGGGGCCCGCGGGCGCTCCTGCGCACGCCGCTGCTGTCGTGGAGCGCCAAGCGCCGCCTCCTCTCCGAGCCGTTCCGCCGATGGCAGCCGCGCCGAGGCGTCGGTGTCGAACCCACGTTCGAGGAGTTCCTGACCGAGCGCATCGGCCGGGAGGCCACCCGTACGCTCGCCGGCGCGTTCGTCCGTGGCGTCTACGCGGCCGAGATCGACGAGCTGGGCTCGAAGAGCGCCTTCCCGCGCCTCCATGCGATGTGCAGCGAGAGCGGTGGCCTCGTCCGAGGCCTCGCCGCACGCGGACGCGCGGCCAAGCGCGCCCGCAAGGCAGGCGCCGCGCCCCTGCCCGGCCCGCGCACGTCGGCGACCGACCTCATCTCCTTCGGCGGCGGCTTCGGGACGCTGACCGAGGCGTACGGCCGCGCGCTCGACGGCGTCGTGTCGACCAGCACGCCCGTCGTCCAGATCGACCGCGGCCCCGGCGGCTGGCGCGCGATCCTGGAGAGCGGCGAGGCGCTCGCGTGCCGCGAACTCGTCCTGGCCGTGCCCGGGCCCGTCGCCCACCCGCTCGTCGCGCTCTGCGCGCCCGAGCGCATGGACCTCGACGGCCTCCGCGACGTCCGGCACGCCGCCGTGACCTCCGTCCACCTCGGCCTGGAGGGCGTCACGCTCCCGCCGGGCTTCGGATTCCTCGTCCCGCCCGACGAGGAGGCGCGCGACGACCCGCGCACCCCGCGGGTGCTCGGCATGCTGTTCGTGTCGAACATCTTCGGCGGCCGCGCGCCGTCGGGCACCTGCTCGATCACGGCGATGTTCCGCGGCGGCGAGGTCGCGGACCTCGTGGGCGACGCGATCGTCGACCGCGCCGTGCTGGAGCTCGACAAGGCCCTCACCGGCTACCGCGCGACCCACCCCGAGATCCCCGAGCCGCGGTCGACGCCGCGCGTGGTCGCGTCCCACGTCCAGCGCTGGACGGACGTCATTCCGCGCTACGGACCCGGCCACGCGGACCGCATGGAGCAGCTCTCCACGAGCTGCGCGCGAATGCTCCCCGGCCTGCACCTCGTCGGAAGCTACGTCGGCGGAGTGTCGGTCGACGATCGGATCAAGGTCGGCCTCGCGACGGCCGCCGCCGCGCGGGAGCGCCTCACGCACCTCCGCGAGGCGCGTGAGGAGGCAGATCCCGTGCCCCAGACCGCGGCGACGGAGGAGGCCTCGTGAGCGACCCCCTCGTCCAGCCCCTGACGGTCTTCCTGCCGTGCGGGTACCTCGTCGTGGCGATGCTCTATTCGATGGCATTCGCCGGGGAGGCCCAGCCGTCGATCGCGCGCATCCGAACGCCGTTGCTGCGGATGCTGCTGGTCCTCCACGTGGGACTCTTCGCCCTTCACGGCGGAACCGTGGGCGGCTTCCCGCGTTTCGACAGCTGGCTCGTGCTCTCGGCCGTGGCGCTCAACGTCGTCGGACTCTTCGCCGTCATCACCTGGCGCAGGCGCCAGCCCACCGTCGGCTCTCTCGTCCTCTTCGCGGCCGGCACGCTCCAGATGCTCGCGAGCATGTTCGGACCGACCGCCCCCATCGTGGAGCGTGGTCCATCGTCCGCGATCACGGCGATGCACGTCCTGACGGTCATCTTCGCGAGCGCTGCAGTGGTCCTCTCGGGGATCTACGGTCTCCTCTACCTCGTCCTCCTGCGTCAAATGCGGCAGCAGACCTTCGGCGCGCTGTTCCGCAGACTGCCGGACCTCCGGCAGCTGGCGCGCATGACGCGGTCTGCGGCGCTGGCCGGCTTCATCGGTCTCGCGCTCGGTGTGAACGTCGGCATCGGCATGGCGCACGCGCGCGGAGTGGAGGGATTCGGATACACCGACACCTTCGTCGTGAGCGTGCTCGCGATCTGCGTCCACTTCGGACTGATCGCATTCTCGCGCCGCATCCGCGGCCTTACCGCGCAGCGCGCGAGCTGGGCCGCGGTCGGCGGTCTGACCGTCCTGATGGCCGCGCTCGCGGTCGCGCTCGTCCCCGAGGCCACCTTCCACTCGCTGCGCTGATCCCATGGACTCGGTGGAAGATCTCGTCCTCGTCGGACTCTCCCAGCGCACCGCGCCCGTCGCGGTGCGCGAGAGCTGCTCGATCACCGCCGAGCACGCCGACGCGCTCCTGCGCCAGCTCGTGCGCGGGAACGACGTCGACGAGGCGGTCGTCCTGTCGACGTGCAACCGGACGGAGGCGGTCGCAGCGAGCCCGGACGGTGCGCGCGCGATCGCAGAGGTTCGTGACTCGCTCTTCCGCGGCGTCGACGACGAGCACGTGTACTCGTTCCGCGGCGTACGCGCGATCATGCACCTGTTCCGCGTCGCGTCGGGTCTCGACAGCCTCGTCGTCGGCGAGAGCGAGATCCTGGGGCAGATCAAGCGCAGCTTCGACGTCAGTGCTGGCGCCGACACCGTCGGCCCGTTCCTCCGTCCGCTGTTCACACAGGCGATCGGCGTCGGCAAGCGCGTCCGCCGCGAGACGTCGATCGGCGACGGCTCGCTGTCCGTGGCGCGCGTCGGCGTCGAGGTCGCCGCGCGCGTGATCGGCCGGTTCGAAGGCCGCTCGGCCGCGATCGTCGGTGCGGGCGAGACCGGGCTGCTCGCCGCGCGGCACCTTCTCGCCCACGACGTCGGGCGCGTCGCGCTCCTGAACCGCACGGTCGAGCGCGCGGCCGAGGCCGCCGTCGGGCTCGGCGACCGCGTCGAGGCGATGGGCCTCGACGTCCTCGGCCCCGAGCTGGAGAAGGCGGACGTCGCCGTGGTCTGCGTCGACGGTGCGTCGTCGCTCGTGACACCGAAGACGCTCGACCGCCGCAAGCTCGCGCGCCGTGACCAGCCGCTCGTGCTGCTCGACCTGTCGGTCCCGCGCGCCGTCGACCCCGCGGTCGGTAAGCTCGACGGCGTCCTCGTCTACGACCTCGACGCGCTGATCCCGATCGTCGAGGAGAACCGCGCCGGCCGCGCCGCGGCCGCCGAAGAAGCTGCGCCGATCCTGGTCGCCGAGGTGCACAAGTACCTCAGCCTGCGCACGTTCGCCGCGTTCTCGCCGGCGATCGAGGAGCTCAAGGAGCGCTTCAGCCGCGAGCGCGAGCACCTGATCGACAAGGTCACCGCGGGCCAGGCCACGCCGCGCGAGCTGGAGCTCGCGCACGAGATGGAGAAGAAGCTCCTCGGCCTCGCCCTCGGGCAGCTCAAGGAGAGCGCGCGCCACACGCAGTCCGCTGCTGCGCTCGACCGCGCCTACCGGCGCTTCGTCGACGAGATCGCGCCCGGGCAGGAGTGACGTTGGGCCCAGAAGTGTCAGTAGACGCTGCATCGGGGCTTCCTCTCGACCGCGTGCTGGAGGGCGAGCGCGCGCGGCTGGAGCCGCTGACCGAGGATCACGTGCCGGCGCTCGTCGAGGTCGGGATGCACCCGGACATCTGGCGCTGGATGCCGAAGCGCGTCCACGACGCGGCGGGCATGCAGGCCTACGTCGAGGAGGCGCTGGCGGAGCGCGACCGCGGCGCCGCGCTGCCGTTCGCGACGGTCGATCGGAGCACGAATCGCGTCGTCGGGACGACCCGCTTCGGCGCGGTCGCGCTGGAGAATCGACGAGCGGAGATCGGCTGGACCTGGCTCACGCCCGACGCGCGGCGGACCGGGATCAACGTCGAGGCGAAGCGGCTGATGCTCGCCTTCGCGTTCGAGGAGCTCGGGCTGCGGCGCGTCGAGTTCAAGACGGACGCGAGGAACGAGCGCTCGAGGATCGCGATCGAAGCGATCGGCGCGTCGCTCGAAGGCATCTTCCGCAAGCACATGGTCGCGGGCGACGGCGGCGTCCGGGACAGCGCCTACTACTCGATCATCGACGACGAGTGGCCGGAGGTCGCTCGTCGTCTCGATCGACGGATGGGCCGGGAGCCCTCCTGAGGGGACCGCGTCAGCGTCCGATCCTGTCGCTCAGCTCGGGGTGGAGCTGCAGGAGCACCTCGAGCGACTCCGCCTCGTAGACCTTCCTCTGCGGTCCGGATCCGTCGTCCTCGACGGTCTCGACACGCACGCCGTCGGGCGTGGTCTCGACCCGGAGACTGGAGCTGGACCCGGAGATCCCCTGCCCGCTTCCGAGTGCCTCCTCCATGCTCTGACGCATCTCGTCGACGCGGCGCTGCATGTCCTCGAAGGGGTCGCCGGAGAAGAACGGATCGCGTCGGAGCAGCGGCCCCCTCCCGCGGAAGGGACGGCTGAAGAACGGGTCCTGGCTGAAGAAGTCGTCGACGAACGGGTCACTGCCGAACATCGACTCCAGCCGCTGACGCATCGCGTCGAACGGATCGTCGGGGCGCGACGGGAGCCCCTGGCCGCCGAAGCCGCTTCCCGCGCGTCCCCACGACGCGAGGCGGTCGGCCTCGCGCAGCGCGAGCCGCGCGACGAACGCGAGGTCGGGCTCGGCGTCGTCGTCCGCGATCCGCTGCAGCGCGGCGCGCGCGGCGGGCTCGCGCGCGGCGCGGCGCGACGCGTCGTCGAAGGCCTCTTCGCGCGCGTCGAGGTCCCGCAGCGCGAGCCTCTGGCGCAGCTCGAACTCGAGGTCCGCGTCGCCGTCGAGGGCGCCTGCGTCGGGATCGGCGAACGGACGCAGCGGCGTCTCGACGGGGAGCCTGACGCTCTCCTGGGCGGGGTCCACGGCCACGCCCTCCTGGGCGGGCGTCACCGCTGCGAGAGCGACGAGGGCTCCAGCGGTTCCGACGAGGATGGAGTGGGTCGTTTTCATCTCTGGACGGATCGGCGAGGGGGTTCGGGAGCCGCCGTCGCGGCGGCTCGCCTCGGGGTCTACGGCCCGTCGGGGGCGCCGTTGGCGCGGGGCGGAGGCCGCGTCCCGCCCGTCCGGAGCGGAGACACGAAGAAGGCCCGGGCCCCCTCTCATGGGCCCGGACCACGACCCGACCCCTCGCGTCGGGTACCCCGGCCGAGGCAGGCTCGGCCGGAGCGACTCTCTCTCTCTCCGCCTCTCAGGCGGGGAACGGCTGCTCGTCCGCCAGCCGCGCGCGGCGGATGACGAGCTCCATCAGGCGGTTGAAGTCCGCCCGTGTGGCGCCGGTGTCGGCGACCCGCTGGAGCAGGAACTCGCGCGCCTCCTCGATGCGCATCCGCAGGAGCGTCAGGCGCATCTCGCGGACGTAGCCCATGACGCGCGTGGCGTTGCTGCGGGCCTTGTCGACGGCCGCCTGGTACCGGGCGCGGTAGGCGGCCGGGTCGGGCGCATCGACGAAGACGTTCGAGCGCGCGACCCACCGGTCGAGGACGCTCTGGATCTGCTCCTCCGACCAGTCGCCGCCCTTCGCGCGCACCTCGAGCTTCTCCATGAGCTCGTCGAGGCGGGCGTCGACGAACTTCAGGCGAAGCTCGGCGGCGTGCTGGTTCGTGAGGAAGGTCGACCCTGCGGCGTCGGCGAGGTCGTCGACGTAGCCCTGGAGCCGTCCGCGCAGGGCGGAGGCGGAGGGCAGGTCCGCCAGCGCGGCGGACAGCTCCTCCAGGGCGTGGTCGATCGGCTTGCCGGCGTCGATCAGGTCGTCGATCACGTCGAGCGCGACGGAGGTCCGGGCGCCGGTGATCAGGGTCGGGTCGACGCTCGGCACGAGGTGCGCGGGCGTCGACCCCGCGGTCAGGGGCGCCGCCGCCGCGGCGGCGAGCGCGATGGGCAGGAAGGGGGCGGTGGCAGACTTCATGGTTCTGCCAGGTTCGAACAGGTTTCGATGGGCGCGGCCGGAGCCGCGCGTGCCCCCCTCGGAGCGCCGGCGGGGCCGGAGTTCACTTCGGGGTCGGAACTCTCTTCCCGTTCCTGGTGTCCTCCTGGCTTCGGATCGCGTGAACACCGGCTCACGGGCGAGACCGGTCCCCGCCACGCCGCGCGCCGCTTTCCCCGCCCCCGGCCATTTGAGATGATCCGGGCATGGGTCTTCGCCTCGCCACGCGTGGAAGCAACCTCGCTCTCTGGCAGGCCGAGCGGGCACGCCAGCTCCTCGGTCAGGACTCCGAGATCGTCGTCGTCCAGTCGAGCGGTGACCGCGACCGCACGACGGACCTCGCCCGGTTCGGGAGCATCGGGATCTTCACCGTCGAGGTGGATCGCGCGGTGCTCGACGGCCGCGCGGACATCGGCGTCCACAGCCTGAAGGACATGACGACGACGCTGCAGGACGGCGTCGTCCTCGCCGGCACGATGGAGCGCGGCGTGGTCGAGGACGCCCTCGTCGCGCGCGCGGGCCTGCGGCTCGCCGACCTCGCTGCCGGGAGCCGCGTCGGCACCGGCTCGCTGCGCCGCGCGGCGATGCTGCGGGCGACGCGGCCGGACCTCGACGTGGTCCAGCTGCGCGGCAACGTCCCCACGCGGGTCTCGAAGGTGGTCGACGGAGAGCTCGACGGCGCGATCCTCGCGCGCGCGGGCCTCGTGCGCCTCGGCCTCGACGGGCACCTGACCGAGGTGCTCGACACGGAGCGGTTCCTGCCCGCGGTCGGGCAGGGGATCGTGGGCATCACGTGCCGCGAGGACGACGCGGAGACGATCGCTGCCGTCGCGGAGCGCATCCGCGACCAGGACGCGTGGTGCGCCGCGATGGCGGAGCGCTCGTTCCTGCGGGCGATGAAGGGCGGCTGCAACGCGCCGGTCGGCGGCCACGCGAGCCTCGACGGCGACGCGGTGACGCTGCGCGGCCGCGTCCTGTCGGTCGACGGCGGCCAGACGGTCGAGGGCCGCATCGAGGGCACCCGCGCCGAGGCGGAGGACCTGGGCCTGCGGCTCGCCGACGACCTCACGGCGCGCGGGGGCCGCGACCTGATCGAAGAGGCCCGCGCGACCCTCGCATGAGCGCCGCGCCGAGTCGCCGGATCTGCCTGACCGGACCCGCGACCGAGCAAGCCGCCAAGCGCTGGATCGACGCCGTCCACACGGTGCCGGGGTGGACGCCGATCCACCTCCCGCTCGTGCGCGTCGTCGGGGTCGGGATCCCGGACGGCGACGTCCCGATGCTGCCGAGCCTCGTCGCGATCACGAGCCAGAACGCCCTCCCGGCGCTCAAGAAGCTCTGGGACGCGCGCATGGACGTGAAGGAGGCCCCGCACGCCGCCGTGGGGATCGCCACGGCCCGCGCGATGCGCGCGATGGGCGTCGACCCCGTCATCGTTTGCGAATCCGAAGAGTCGGGCGCGGCGCAGCTCAGCGAGCGCATCGTGGAGGCGACGCAACAGGGCCAGACCGTGATCTGGCCCCGCGGGGACCGCGCGTCCGAGCTGCGGGAGCGGCTCGTGGTCGCCGGGCGGCTGGTGCGGGACCCCGTTGCGTACCGCACCGAGGACATCGAGGGCTCGGTCCTGCCGAGCCAGCTCGACGCGGCGTTCTTCGCGAGCCCCTCCGCGGTGCAGGTCTGGATGCGCACGGCGGACGCCCCGCGGGTCACCGCGTTCGCGATCGGCCAGACGACGCACGCCGAGCTCGCGCCGGAGTACGCGCGCTTCAAGACGATCGTCCGGCTGCCGAAGCCCGCGCCGATGGCCCTGGCGGCCGCCCTGGGCGAATTGCGCAACTGACGCGCGCTCCAGCCCCGCGGCCGGGTAGGTGCCCGGCGTGTCCCGTCGATACACTTCGTCGGTGACTGTTCAGACCCACGCGCTCACCAAGAGCGAAGAGATCTTCGCGGCCGCACAGGAGCTCATCCCGGGCGGCGTCAACAGCCCCGTCCGCGCCTACAAGAGCGTCGGCGGTACGCCGCCGCACCTCGTCCGGGGCGAGGGCGCGCTCGTCTGGGACGAGGACGGCAACGAGTACGTCGACCTCGTCGGCTCGTACGGCCCGCTGATCCTCGGCCACGGCAACGCAGAGGTGCGCGAGGCGCTGCACAAGGCCGTCGACTCGGGCACGACCTTCGGCGCGCCGACGCGAGGCGAGCTGGAGATGGCGCAGCTCCTCTGCGAGCGCGTGCCCTCGGTCGACGTCGTGCGGCTGGTGAACTCGGGCACCGAGGCGACGATGAGCGCCGCGCGGCTCGCGCGCGCCGCCACGGGCCGCGACAAGATCCTGAAGTTCGAGGGCTGCTACCACGGCCACGGCGACTCGTTCCTGGTCGCGGCGGGCAGCGGCGCGCTGACGCTCGGCGCACCGGACTCGCCCGGCGTGACGCGCTCGACGGCGGCGAGCAGCCTCGTCGCGATCTACAACGACCTCGACTCGGTCGCGTCGATCTTCGAGCGCCACGGGCCCGAGATCGCCGCGGTGTTCGTCGAGCCGGTCGCCGGGAACATGGGCACGATCCCGCCGGACGCGGGGTTCCTGGAGGGGCTGCGCGCGCACTGCGACGTGTCGGGCGCGCTGCTCGTCTACGACGAGGTGATGACGGGCTTCCGCGTCGCGAAGGGCGGGTTCCAGGACCTGCACGAGACGCGCTGCGACCTGATCACGATGGGCAAGGTGATCGGCGGCGGCCTGCCGGTCGGCGCCTACGGCGGGCGTCGTGACCTGATGATGCAGATCGCGCCGGCGGGGCCCGTCTACCAGGCGGGCACGCTCAGCGGCAACCCGCTCGCGGTCGCGGCGGGACGCAAGACGCTGGAGATCCTCGGGCGTCCGGGCGTGTACGAGAAGCTGGAGGCGCACGGCTCCGCGCTCGGCGCCGGCCTGATGGAGGTCGCCGCGCGCCACGGCCGGATGATCTCGGTCGGCCGCGTCGGCTCGATGATGTGCCCGTACTTCGCGACGGCGATGCCGCGCAACCTCTCCGACGTGACGGCGAGCGACACCAAGGGCTGGACGCGCTTCTTCAACGAGATGCTGCGCCGCGGCGTCCTGATGCCGCCCTCGCCGTACGAGGCGTTCTTCCTCTCCGTCGAGCACACCGAGCCGATCATCGCGCGCGTCCTGGAGGCCGCGGACGACAGCTTCGCCGCGATCGCCTGATCCGATGACGCCGCCGCCGAACGAGATCTCCGCCGACGCCGTGCGCGCCTCCTTCGACGAGGCGCGCGCGACGCTCGACGCGTTCCTGGGCGACGCCGCCAACCTGGAGGCGGTCGGCCGCTTCGCAGCGCTGTGCCGCGAGGCGCTGGAGGCCGGCGGCAAGCTCATGGCCTGCGGCAACGGCGGTTCGATGTGCGACGCGATGCACTTTGCCGAGGAGTGGACGGGCCGCTTCCGCGGCAACCGCAGCGCGCTGCCGGCGATCGCGTTCTCGGACCCGAGTCAGCTCTCGTGCATCGCGAACGACTTCGGCTACGACCAGGTCTTCGCGCGCTCGGTCGAGGCCTACGGCAAGCCGGGCGATGTCCTCGTGTGCATGTCGACGAGCGGCAACTCGCCGAACGCGATCCACGCGATCGAGAAGGCGAAGCAGCTCGGAGTGCGCACGGTGGCACTGCTCGGCAAGGGCGGCGGCAAGATGCTCGACATGGCCGACGTCTCGATCGTCGTGCCGCACGCGACGACGTCCGATCGCATCCAGGAGATCCACATCAAGGTCCTCCACATCGCGATCGAGGCGGTCGAGCGAGCGCTGTTCCCGGCGAACTACGACGCGTCGTGAGGCGCGAAGTCCTCGGCTACGCCCTCGCGGGCGCGCTGGTCTGGACCGCCGGTTGCGGCACGACCCCGACGCGCTCGAGCATGCCCGATGACGAGGCGGCGCGGAACGAGCGCTCGGCCGAGCGACGCTGGGAGGTGATCGGCTTCAGCCGCGAGGAGCGAGCGATCCGCGCGATCACCCTCGGCGCAAAGGGCCCGCGCATCGCGTTCCTCGCCGGCATTCACGGCGACGAGCAGGAGGGCCTGCGTCACCTCGATGAGGCGCTCGACGTCCTGGCCGCCCACCCGGTCCACGCGCGCGTGATCGAGGACGTGAACCCGGACGGCACGGCCGCGGGAACCCGCACGACGAGCGCGGGCGTCGACCCCAATCGCAACTGGCCGGCGAGCAACTTCAGCCCCGCGCGCCGCCGCGGCCCCGCCCCCCTGAGCGAGCCGGGCGTCGCCGCGACGCACGCCGACCTCGTCGCGTTCGACCCGCAGCTGATCGTCGTGCTGCACTCGACCTCGCGCGGCCCGTTCGTGAACTACGACGGCCCCGCGGACGGCTTCGCGCGCCGCTTCGCCGTGGCCGCCGGAGACCCCTGGCGCGTCGAACCGTCGATGGGCTACCCGACCCCCGGCTCACTGGGCACCTGGTTCGGCGTCGACC
>JBCDGE010000138.1:0-17235 GCA_038757895.1 Planctomycetota bacterium
CGCCACTGGGACGCGGTACGGCGCCTGCCCGCGAACTTCACGCTCAACTCGCTCGAGCTCCGCCCCGCCGCGACGGACGCCGAGCGCGAGAGGAACGCCGCGCTGCTGGACGCGGCCGTCGCCGAGGGGATCGACGTCGTCTCGACGCGCGCGATGCGGGCTGCGTTCCGGCTCGACGAGGGCGACCCTGGCGGCGCGGCCGAGGACATGCGGCGCGTCGCGAGCGAGGTGGGGACGCCCTACGCGCGCGCCCTCGCCGAGGCCTACGAGGCGCTGCCCGCAGACGCGCGCCTGGTGACTGATCTCGACCTCGGGGACGTCCCGGAGCCGCGTTCGGCGATGGATCACTACCTGGCGGGTTACCACGCCTTGCGGACGTTCGATTACGCGGGCGCGGGCGAGCTGCTGAGCCACGATGGACTCGCGACGGTCCGGCACGCGCAGGACCTCGAGCTCCTGCTCGTCGTGTCGCGGACCGGTGACGTCCAGGAGCGCGTGTTCGAACTGGAGGCCGCGACGCGAGGTCGGTCGGCGTTCTCGGCGCACCTGCTCGGGCTGTCCTACGTCTTCGAATCGGACTGGATGTCGACCCTCGAGGTCCTCGACACCGGGCTCGCGCTGAACCCCTACAGCTTCCCGCTGCACGAGAACGCGGCGCTCGCGGCCTGGCGGCTCCATCAGCTCGAACGGGCGGTAGAGCACTACGAGGTGGTGATCGACCTCCGTCCGCAGTACATGAAGCCGCACTACTGGCTGATCCAGGTCCTCCTCGACCTCGGTGAGTTCGACGCTGCGCTCGCGGTCCTCGAGCAGGCGCCGTTTGACGGCGAGTGGGACACCGCGCCCGACGGCCTCGTCCTGGGCTCCGAGATCGAGAGCGAGCGAGCGGCCGCGTCGTGGATCGCGGGCGATCCAGAGGCAGCGAGCGAGGCAGCCCTAACAGCGCTCGAGTGGTTCGAGGCGGCGCGCGAGCTCGACGAGCTCGACGAGGTCGAGCCGACGACGCGTATCTGGATCGCCGAGGCGATCGCCTCGGAGGACCCGATAGCCGCCCTTCCGTCGGTCCTGGCGCGCGCTGCCCAGAAGCCGACGAACGCGATTGTACTCGACACGGCGGCGCGCTGGCTCGCGTCGCAGGACCAGGACCCCGACCGCGACTCCGTCGTGATGCTCCTCGATGCGATCGTGGGCGGTCTTCGCGAACGCATTCTCATCAACGCCGATGCCATCGAGCGTCGACTCCCCCGGCTTCCATCGACTCGCTGACTCCGTGCTCGTGACCTCTCACGCGAGCCAGCCCCACCCTGGCGGCGTACCGCCGTCCGTCGACATGACCCACAATCGCCTTCGACACCATCGAGCTTCCCACCTCGTTCCGCTCGCGGCCGCACTCGGCTCGCTTGCGGTCCCGGCCTCCGCGCAGCTGACGCCCAACGGGGGCCGCGGTCCCTTCTCGACTCTCTCGGCGGGGATCTCGCTCGAGCCTCATCCCTGGCGCCAGGACGAGAGGCCTTATGTCGCCCAGCCTGCGCGAAGCGGTCCCGCGCTCCCCGTCGCGGGCCCGTACCTGCTCAACTCTCCCGACTACTCCAGAGCCAAGATCCGAGCCGGCATGGGGTTGCAGCAATTCACCGTCGAGGCGGAGATCGACGCGCTCTCGCTCGGGAGCGATCTGCTCCCCGACTTCAACACGAACGGCACGCCCGTCCTGAACAACTCAGTTCCCAGCCGGCGGCGCTGGATGTCGATCGTGGTGTCCGTGGACAACGGCGCGGTGGGTCTCGACGACAGTTTTGTCGAGGAGCGGAGGCTCCTCGGCAGCGGGTCCCATACGAAGCCGGGCACCGACCTCATTTCCTACTTTCCGGAGAACAACCAGGGCCTCGATCCGAGCGTCGTCGGTGAGTCCTTCCTCGAGAAGGCGTTCGAGGATTTTGGCCTGCCCAGTACGCCGACCGGGCCCCAGCCGGAGATCGACGCCCTCGACTTCGCGATGGGAGTCCACGTCTCGGGGCAGCAGACCGTCCAGCCCGTCGTCCTCCCGGACAGCGACTACTTGTTCTTCTCTCTGACTTCGGCTTCGGCTTCGACCATCAACGACCCCCTCAACGACGAGTTCGCCGTGAATGGCCCGGGGCCGGGTACGATGGTCCCAGCCGATGGAGTGACGATCTACAGGATGGAGTGGCTCGGATCCTCCTGGGGTCCTCCCCACGTCTATCTCGATCACGAGGACCTCGCCCTCCATGCGACTGACGACATCGACGCGCTCTCCGTCGACAAGGTCCATGGTCGGGTCATCTACTCCACGCAGCCTTACCCGGGCCGATCGCAGCTCCGCGTTCACGCCCCGCGCCCGGGCGACGATCCGATCAACGAGACGCTTCGTGAAGGGACGGCGACCCACAGCGGGGCCAACATGACCACGAAACTCGGGCTTCGCGATGGCCCGACAGCGCCCGAGAAGGACGACATCGACGCGGTCTGCGTCATCGATCCCGAAGGAGGGGTCGTCGATCCCTACTTCGGAACACCGGTGGATCGGCCGAACCTGGCGCCGAGCAACACCACCGGCGGCCTCATGGGACTCTCGATGACGCGCGCGCGGTTTCCGTTCGACGAGATTGACACCATCTTCCTCGAGGCGACTGGCTGGGGGGGCAGGACCCCTCAGCCCTGCAACATTGAGTTCTTCGTGTCGCTCGACTACGACCAGAGCCTCCCGTGGACCAGCTCGACCTGGCTTTCGATCCAGGCGCCGATCCTGCGCTCCGCCCAAGACGACAGTGTGGTGATCGAGATCGACGTCCCGGCCGGCGCGGTGGCAGGTAGCGTCGGCTTCTTCGCTCTCTGTACCGATACGGGGAGCGAGTTCGCCATCGAGTCGGCAATCCTCAGGACGTCGCTCTGATCGAGAGTGGTGTCGTCACCGCGAGCCGGCCTCCAGCGCGTCCAGGCGCGCCGTGAGGTCGGCGAGCGTGCTCTTCAGCCGCTCGTTCTCGTCGCGGAGCTCGCGCAGCGCCTCGATCGTCACGCCCTCGAAGCCGCGGAACGTGACGCGCTTGTAGCCGTCGTCGCCCTCGTCGACCCAGCCGGGGAACGCCACCTCGACTTCCTGCGCGACGACGCCGAGCTGTGTGCCGTCGAGTTCATGGATCGCCTCCGGGTCGATGTAGCGGTACGTCACGCCGCGCACGGACAGCAGCCGGTCGAGCGCGCCCTCGATCGGCTCGATGTCCTTCTTGAGCCGGCGGTCGGACGCGTTGGCCCACGATCCACCGCCCGGCTTGCCCGCGGTGCCGTTCACGTGCAGCGTGTATGCGGGCGACGTCGTCGCGATCCCGACGCGACCGCTGCTTCGGCTGACCGCGAGCCGGGTTCCTCCGCAGTTGAGCCTCCACTGGGCCGTGGTCGCGTCGTAGTAGTGGTACGCGCGGGACTGCCCCGACGTCGCGTAGCCGTAGTACGGCATCCCGCCAGAGTTCGTCGCCATGTACATGCCGCCCCAGCTCGACGTGTCGCGGTAGACCCCGACGGCCTCCGTGCCGTTGATCCGCCAGGTCCGTCCGAGCCCGATGAAGTTGGTGCTCGTGCCGCTGACGTAGAAGTTACCGCCGTGGAAGTAGCCGGAGTAGCCGTCCGGCGAGCGCTGCTGGCCGTAGATCGACGTTGAGACGCCGGACGTGGCGCCCGCGTAGCCCCAGACGGCTCGCCCCTCGGGCGATTCGACCCACCCCTTCACGCCCACGGTCTGTCCGACGGGGGAGTTCGCGACGCCATAGACGCCGAGCCCTCCGCTGGCTGAAGCGGTGCCCCAGACGGCCGTGCCCTGGGGCCGGTTGTTCTCCGACCGGAGCGTGGGGGTCAACGCGTTCTCGACGACGTGCAGTCGATTGCCGGGCGTGGACGTCCCGATCCCGACCTTGTCGGTCGTCCAGACGGGCCCTGTCCCGGACCACTGCGCAGCGGCAGGATTGGCGAGGAGGAGCGGAACGGTGGCGAGGAGGGAGTGGGTGAGGGTCGGTCGCATGGCAGGACCCATCCGCCGCCCTCGGGACCCGTCACCGAGATTCCAGCGCTTCCAGGCGTCCCGCGAGATCGGACAGCGTCGCGTTCGTCTCCCGGAGCTCGGCGCGAAGCCGCTCGTTCTCGTCGCGGAGCTCGCGCAGGGCCTCGATCGTGACGCCCTCGAAGCCGCGGAAGGTGACGCGCTTGTAGCCGTCCTTGCCCTCGTCGACCCAGTCGGGGAAGGCCTCCTCGACCTCCTGCGCGATGACGCCGAGCTGCGTGCCCTCGCGCTCCTGGATCGCCCCGGGGTCGATGTAGCGGTACGTCACGCCGCGGACCGACAGCAGCCGGTCGAGCGCGCCCTCGATCGGCTCGATGTCCTCCTTGAGCCGACGATCGGACGCGTTGGCCCACGATCCGCCGCCCGGCTTACCGGCCGAGCCGTTCACGTGGAGCGCGTAGTTCGGCGCGCTCGTCCCGATTCCGACGAACGTCCCGTAGCGCTGCACGGTGATCTTCGGGCCGCCGCAGACGAGGACCCACTCGTGGTTCCGGCTGTCGTAGTGGTGGTACGCCATCGCGGTCTGGCCGACGGCGTACCCGTAGTACGGCTTCCCGTCCGTACCGGTCTCGATGTACATCCCGCCCCAGCCGTCGGTCTGCCGGTAGACACCGAGGATCTCCGTGCTGTTGATCTGTCGGGTGCGACCGAAGCCGATGAACCCGTCGGTGCCCTGCAACACCTGGAAGTTCCCGCCCTTGAAGTAGCCCGAGTAGCCGTTCGAGCCCTGCTGCTCGCCGTAGATCGCGACGGGGTCACCGGACGTCGCGCCGGAGTACCCCGAGATGGCCCTCCCCTCCGACGACCAGACCGTCCCTGCGACGCCGACGGTGTTCCCCGATGTCGGCCAGGACACGCCGTTGAGGGCCACGCCATCGGGCCCGTAGGCGATCCCGTGGACCGCTCGGCCCTGGGGCGCGAGGGACTCGGACTGGATCGCGTTCTGCCCGACTGGCTCGAAGACGCCGAGTCGGGCCTGAGGGGTGTTGCCGCCGATCCCGACGAGCTCGCTCGTCCAGATCGGGCCGGTTCCATTCCACTGCGCGGTGGCGGGCACGGCGAGGGAGAGCGAGGCGGCAGTGAGGAGGACGGGTGCGGAGAGGCGACGCATGGGAGCGGGGGCGAGTGGGCGCCGATCGCTCGGCGTCGAGGGGGGGGAGGTCGGAGGGCGCGTACGCGCCGCCGCTCCACATCCCCGCGCGCCCCACCGCATGACGAAGAACCGGGAGATTCAGTCCGCGGTCAGCGTCACGACGTCCGGCAGGGCGCCGGCGCGCCACTCCAGAGGCGTGCGGCCCTTCGGTCCATCACGGCCCTCGCTCCCCACCGACACGACGTGGCGGCCGGGCGCGAGCAGCAGCTCGACCCTCCCCTCGTCGTCGGTCGCGCGGCCGATCGTGCCGCCGCCACCCTCGAGGGCGACCTCGACGAAGGTCTCCCGAAGCGGCCCATCGGGGCCGTCGATGCGGACCGTGCCCGCGATCAGCGGGAGCTGGAGCGAGACCGTGGCGCGCGCTCCAGGCGCGAGCAGCACCGGCTCCTTCGACACGTACGCCCAGTCCTCACCGCTGACCCGCACGTCGACGTACGTCGCTGCGTCGACCGTGACTGGCCCGACGCGAGGGAACAGGCCGGTCGCGTAGCAGCTCCGTCCGAGGTCCTCCCCGTCGCCCAGCATGATCTTCACCGGCGCGCTGTCGGGGAGCGGGCCATCGATCTCGAACGTCACGACGGAGGGCTCCGGGCCCGCGAACTCAAGGTCGAGCGACTCGTCCTGGTCGACCTCCAGCGTGACCTCCGCAAGGAGCCGCCCATGCAGCGGGCGGCCGTCCTCCGCGATGAGGTACGCGTTCGACGGCGAGGCGAGGTAGATCTCGCGGGGGCCCGGCTCCAGGTCTCCAAACAGGAAGGTGCGATCTGCGCGCAGCCTGCACCGCTCGCCGGCGCGGGTCGTGCGTCGCTCGGCCCGCGGGTCGTAGGCGAGGAGCACCCAGCCCTTCAGGTCGAGGTCGGCGGGCGCCTCCAGCGTCCCGCGGAGCTTCGCCGCGCTCGGGGCGACGAGCACGACCGGCGCGAGCGATTCGTCGGGCGCGATGTCGAGGGGCGGCGACTCGGTGCGCAGCTCGTCGTGCTCGCCGAGGACGACGAGGTAGCGACCGGGGTCCTGCGCGACGAGCGCGAAGCTCCCGTCCTCGGCCGTTCGAGCGACGTCGATCTCGATCCGCACGTGGTCGATGTTCGTGAACGGGGGGCGGTTCATCGCGATCGCCGAATCCAGCGAGTCCTGCGTCCGCGCGGGACGGACGAGGCGGACGCTCCGACCGACCACCGGGACGCCGTCGGCGTGCACCGCTCGGCCGGTCACCTCGACGTCTCCGCCGAGCGTGATCGCCACGACGCGCCGCTCCGCAGGCTGGACTCCGAGCACGTCCAGGGTCGTCGAGCCGGAGGCACTTGTGACCGTGAGCCGGTAGTCGCCGGGGACCGCGTGATCCAGCGTGTACGAGCCGTCGACGATCGCGTGGCGGAGCGTGGACCCCTGGCGATCGAGCGTCTCGATCTCGACGGTGGGGAGATCGACCGCATCGGGGTGGTGGCCCGTCAGCTGGAGCTCGATGGAGGCGCTGCCGCGCACCGCGGCGTGGACCGTCTCTCCACCGGCGACGCCCTCGCGCGACCAAGGGAGGAATCGCGGGTCGTCCACCTCGACCGTGAACGGACCCTCGCCGACGTCGTCGAACACGGCCGACCACGGTCCGAAGCGCTCCCGCGACGTCCGGCGCGTGCCCTGCGGATCGACGAGCGTGATCCGGCTCGCGTCCACGTCGGGCTTCGGCAGCCCCGCCGAGTCGTCGAGGGTGACGGTCACGCGCCGCCGCCCGGCAGCGGGTCTCTCGATGCGCACCTCGACCTCATGCGTGGTCCCGGACACGACGTCGACCGTCACGGGTTCGACGACGCTCGAGCCGCTGCTCGAGACCTCGAGACTCGTCGGCCCGGGCGGGACGCGTTCCACCGTGAACGCGCCATCCTCGCCCACGACTCCGCGGTAGCCGAACTGGCTCCGGCCGTCGACGGCGGGCGTGCGGATGCGCGCCCGAATGCTCCACTCCTCGCCCTCGATCGCCTCCCCGTCCGCGTGGGCGAGCCGCCCGACGATGCGGCCGGCGCGAAGGAGCTGGACCGTCCCGAGGTCCACCACCTCGCGGGGCTCGATGGCCTGCCAAGACCACGACTCGGGCGCGGACTCCGGCGAGTCGAGCTTCAGCCTGTAGCGGTGGGTCCGCTCCGGCTCGAACGCGATCTCCAGCGCCCCGTCGTCGTCGATCATGCCCCGGAGCGTCGACGTCTCGGGCGCGAGGCCTCTGTCCTCGTTCGAACGCAGCTGCCCTTCCAACGTCCAGCGCGTCCCCGCTGCGGGTGAGCCGTCGCCCAGCACGACGCGCGCGACGAGGCGGGCACCTGCGTCGCCGGCCGTGTCGGGAACACGCGCGCTCTTCGGTGTCGGCGTGCCGGAGACGCTCGATCGCGACGCGGTCGGCCCTTCGACCGCGGCCAGCGGTTCGGGGAGCGCGGCGACGTCTTCGGTCGCGTCCTCGGGCGCGGCGGTCGTCCGAGCCGTCTGCGGCCCGTCTGCGGCGCGCGCGACGAGCAGCAGCAGCGCTGCCGACAGTCCGACCGCGGCGGCCGTCTTCGTGGTCATGGTCATCAGGGTCCACGCCGCGACGGTGGCGATGGGTCCACCGGTTCCGGCGAGTGGAAGGAGCGGGGCGGCCCACGCGCGCCGGTCGCCGTCGTGGGCGTCGTCCATCCGCTTGCGCAGGAGAGCGAGGCCGCGCGTCACCCGGTCGCCGAACGTCGAGCGGGCGACGCCCGTCCGCCGGGCTCCCTCGCGCGGCGACACGCCGACCACGAAGCGCAGGTAGAGCGCCGTGCGGTACGGCTCCTCGACCCGCGCGAGCTCTTCCGCCAGCCGCGCGCGGAGCTGGAGGTCCTCGACGACCTCGTCGGTGGCGGGCGCGTCGGTCGGACGCGGTGCGCGCAGGGCGCGGTCACGCAGCCGCGCCTCCTTGCGGTTCGAAGCGCGCGTCGCGTTCCGCAGCACGCCGAACAGCCACGGGCGGTCGTCCGCGCGCCCGCGCTCCAGGCCGGCCAGCCAGGCCTCCTGCGCCAGATCGTCCGCCCGCTCGGGGTCGCGCACGAGCTGACGGGCGATCCGGCGGAGCCAGTCGTCCTGCTGGAGGGTCGATTCGGGGTCGAAGGAAGTCATGGCGGGGGCGTTCGCACCGCACCGTGCTCCCACGGACGAACCTGCCGGCGGATTCCCCCGAAAAAGTCCGCGACGTCCCGCGGCGCGATCCCGCTCAGCGGTGCGCCACGGCGATCAGCTCGTCGAGAGTCCGGATCAGGAACACGCCGTTGCTGATCGCCGGCGTCGCCAGCGTGGATCCGCCCACGTCGTTCACCGCCACGACCTCGGGCTCGCGGCCCGCCCGTACGACGTGGACGTCGCCGGCCTCGCCCGTCAGGTACAGGTAGCCGTCCGCCGCGATCGGGGAAGCGGTGTACGCGGCGACGCCGCCACCGATCCGCTCGCGGTAGATCCGCTCTCCGGTCTCGGCCACGTAGCAGCTCAGGATGCCGTTGCTGTGGAACACGTAGAGCAGACCGTCGTAGAGGAGCGGCGTCGGCTGGTACGCGCCGTCACGCTGCGCGCTCCACGCGAGGCTGCCCTCCGGCGCCTCGCCCGGGGTCAGGTCGCCGAACGCGCCCGCACGGACGACGTAGATCGGCGCAGGGCGCTGGTAGCCGCCCGTCGCGACGACGAGGCCGTCGGCCGCGACGCAGGACGCGACCGTGATCTTCGAGTTGCCGCGGATCTCCCACAGCACCTCGCCGCTCGTCGGGTCGTACCCGCGGACCGCGTTCGTCGCGTTCATCGCGACCTCCGGACCCTCGGGCGCGTCGTAGACGATCGGCGTCCCCCAGGACGGCAGCTCGTCGCGCTCGGCGCGCCACAGCTCCTCGCCGGTCTCCGCCGAGAGCGCCGCCGCGAAGCCGCCACCCTTCACGTCGCACTGGATCAGCACGCGGTCCTCGAAGAGCACGGGTGAGCTCGCGAAGCCCCAGCCGAAGCTGTCGTCCACGAACCAGCCCGCATCGAGCGCGCCGAGGTCGCGCGACCACAGGATCTCACCGTCGTGGTCGAGGCAGTAGAGGCCCTGCGAGCCGAACGACACCACCACGCGCTCGGCGTCGACCGCCGCGGTGCTGTTCGCGTGCGACGCCTTCCAGTGACGCTCCGAGCGCGGCACGCCCTCGTGGCACTCGGTGGACCACAGGAGCTTCCCGTCGTCGAGCCGGTGGCAGAGCACGAGGAACCGGTGCGGGTACGCCTCTTTCGCGCTACCGATCCAGCCACGGTCGTCCTGGCGGATACCGGTGTGCGGCTTCTCGCCGATCGCCGTCGTCGTGAACACGCGGTTGCCCCAGACGACCGGCGACGAGTGCCCGAGTCCCGCGACGGGCGACCGCCAGCGGATGTGGTGGTTCGACTCCAGGTCCCACGTCAGCGGCGGGTGCTGGCCGTCGGCGAGGCCGCTGCCTCCCGGGCCGCGGAAGCGGCTCCAGTGCCTCGGCTCGATGACGGGGACGTAGGGGTCGTCGATCTTCTTGCGCGGCGCGCGCTCGTCGGAGGGCTCGTCCGTCGGGACGTCGTCCGCCTCAGTCCGCTCCGGCGGTTCCGCGGCACCGAACTCGACGAAGAGCCGAACGATCTCGTCCAAGCCCGCGTCGCGCGCGCCCACGCAGGCGCTGTCCTTGACGCCCTGCGGTACCTCCATCGACTCCAGGACCGCGCGGACCGCGTCCACGTGCCCGTTGCTCGACGCGGCGAACATCGCGCCGACGCCCCCGGTCGACCCCTTGTCGATCAGCACGCGGACGCAGTCCCCATGGCCGAGCCAGCCCGCCATCCCGATCGGGGTGTTGTCGTAGAAGCTGTCGGCGACGTCGAGGTCGGCACCGGCGTCGGCGAGGAACGCGCACGCTTCGGGGTGGTCGTTCGAGGCCGCGAAGTAGAGGGCCGTGGCGTCGAACTCCGTCCTTACGTTCACATCGGCCCCCTCCTCGACGAGTGCGGCGAGCGCGTCGAGGTCGCCGGTCTTGGCGGCCTCCCAGAGCGCCTCGGTCAGGTCTCGGTCCTGGGGAATCGACGCGAAAGCGCTGCAGAGAAGGGCGAGGGCGATCATGGCCATCCCTCGGTCGGGGATCCCGGGGAGGCTCGTCGTTCCTCGGTTTCTCCCACGCCCGGCTTGGGACAGGCCGCGGCGAAGGGCGGGCTCACCGCATCGCGGCGACGTTCCGATTGGGTCCAATGTCGAACCCTCCACCGGACTCCCACGCGGGCTCCCTTACGACGGACCATGCATCGACTCCTCGCGGCCGCGCTATGCGGCCTCCTCGGCGCCTGCGCCGCCGCCACGAACCCCCGTCCGATTCCGGCGAGCCTAGCCGTCGCGCCCCCTGCGCCGTCGCTGGCCGAAGGCGAGATCCACAAGCACCACGTCGGGCTGTTCAACGGTGTCGGCTTCGAGTCGCGCGAGGGCCGTCCCGACGAAGAGGGTTTCGCGTTCGGCGCTGAGTACACTTATCGCTTCGACCCCGTCCTCGCCGTGGGCGGCGTCGTCGAGGGCATCGGGCAGGACGTGTTCCGGGACGCCGTGACGGTCGCCCTGGTCAGCGCCTATCCGACGCACGACTGGCGGTTCTTCGTCGGTCCGGGGCTCGAACTGACCGAGTCGGGGAAGATCAAGTACGTGACGCGCTTCGGGACCGGCTACGACATCCATCTGGGCGCGCACTGGTCGATCTCCCCGGAGATCTACGTCGACCTCGTCGAGGGCGGCTCCAACCTGTGGATGGCCGGAGCCGCCATCGGGTACGGCTGGTAAGGATCCGTCGAGGATCGCCCGACCGCGCTATCTTGGGCGCGTGCTGCTGCTCCTCCCTCTGCTGATCGCCGCGCCCCAGGTCTCCGCCGACGAGCCGGGCCCGCCCGCCCTCGAGCCCGACTCCGTCGCCGCCTGGCGCGACCACGTTCGCCCGAGCGAGGACGACCTCGCGTTCGCGCGCATCGACTGGGCGCCGACGTTCACCGACGGCCTCCGCCGCGCCGACGCCGAGCAGAAGCCGCTCCTCCTGTGGCTGATGAACGGGCATCCGCTCGGGTGCACGTGAGGCAACGGTCTGGCGGACCGGAGGTCCGTCTTCACCGACGCCGTCGTCGAGCGCGCCGGGCGCTTCGCGTGCGCCGCGGACGAGGTCTGGCGGCTACAGCGCGGCTCGGACGCCGACTGCCTCCTGTTCCAGCGCTGGGCAAACGGCGGCGAGCGGATCACCGACCGAGGGTCGCGGCAGGGCTTCTGGGTGTTCGCGCCGGGGGGGCAGGTGCTCGGCCGGATCAACACGCGGTCGCCCGAGCGCGTCTCCGCGATGTTCGACGAGGCGCTCGAGCGGTGGGAGGCCCTTCCCGCCGATGAGCGCCGCCTGCCCAACGGCGTCGAGCTGGAGACCGCGCACCGCTGGGAGCTCGGCTATCCCGAGGGCGGCCTCGCGATCGAGCGGTTCTCACGTGACGTCGGCCCCGACGGCCTCGACGCGCCGCCGTCGGACCGCTGGAACCGCGACACGCTCTGGTGCTCGGTGGCCGAGGTCGCCGAGATGCTCCCGCCCGAGTGCGCCGTCGGCGATCGGTTCGAGCTCGGCGTGCTGGCGGACCGACTCGCTCGCTTCGCGCTGGTCGACGACGCGCGCGGCCAGACGCTGCCTTACGCGCCCGAGGAGGTCGAGCGCGCGACACTGACGGCCGAGGTCGTCGCGCTCGACGGTGAGCGCGTCGAGCTCATCCTCGTCGGCGCCACGTCGGCGTCGTCCGACGGCACGTGGCGCCTCGGGGACAACCTCTGGCGGCCGAAGCGCGGCTTCCCGCACTCCATCCGTTGCACGCTCATGGGCTCCGCGATTGTCGACCTCGAGGCCGCTCGCTTCGTGGACCTCGACCTCGTCGCGCTCGGCGAGCGCATCGGCCGGACGCAGTTCAACGGCCGCGGACGCGGCCCCGACCTCGGCCCGAGCCGCGTCGGATTCCACCTCTCGCTGGCGCCCGACCGGCTCGCGCCGACCTTCGTCGCGATGTATGGCGTCGACTGGATCCCGCAGCCGGAGGTGCCGACCTGGCGGGACTCGCCCGACGAGGTCGACGCCTCCCGCCGTCGGTAGCAGTCGACGATCAGTGGAACGTGATCGAGACGCCGTTCGTGAAGTTCGACGTCGCCACGAGCTGGAAGTCGCGGTACCACGCCTGGAAGTTCCACGTCTCGCCCACCTGCACCGCGTTGATGGGCGGCGGGAAGTTCGCGAGGTCGATCATGACCGTGAACGTGCCCGCGGGACCGGAGTTCTGGGCCAGCTGGACGAAGCGGCCGATCGTGCCCGCGAGGCACAGGTTGCCGTTGCTGCCGCCCGGCATCTGTGAGAAGCCCTGCGTCAACGACGCCAGGCAGTAGCCCGTCGAGAACGGCGGCAGCTGCTCGACGTCGAGCTGCAGGTCGTTGTCGCTGACGTGATCGCTGCCGCGCGCCGCCATGACGGCGGGGAAGCCCGTGGAGTTCGCGACCGCCGGCTCGCAGTACGGGGTGCCGATCGTGCCGCACGAGCCGAGCTGCGCGCCGACCCACCGGACGCGGAGGATGTTCGCGCCCGGCGCCGTCGGGTTGCTGCCCGTGTCGCGGTAGAGGTCGGTGAAGTAGAGCCCGTCCGGGCCGGCGGCCATGCCGGCGACCGTGGCGCGGCCCGTGCCGGCGTACTCGATGAGGCGCGTCGGTCCCGAGAGCAGGTTGCCCTGGTCGTCGATCTGGAACTCGGTGATGCACTTGCCGTTGAACTGCGGCCCCGCGGCGTAGGTGCCGCCGGACTCGGTCACGAACGCACGGTCCCACTTGGTCACCGGGAAGCCGCTGCCGCCGAACGTCTCCTCCTCGATCCACGCAATCGCGACCGGACCCGACGCCGGGCTCCAGTTGTAGAGCGCGAAGTTCGACATGTGCGAGTCCGAGCCCGCCCAGCGGTAGTCGCGGCCGGGCACGATCCGCGCGAAGCGGTCGACGGTCGGGCCGTTCTCGACGCAGTAGTGGAACCCGTCCGCTGCGCGGAAGCGGCCACCGAACGGGTTGCGCACGCCGAGCACGTAGACGTAGTCGCGCGCCGTGAAGGGCGCGCCGTTGAAGAACGGGTTGTCCGTCGGCGGGGACCCGTCGAGGTTCATCCGCAGGATCTTCCCGCGGAACGAGTTCAGGTTGCGCGCGGTGCTCGCGACGAATCCGTCGCCCATGTGCACGAGCAGGGTGCGGTCCGCGAGCATCTCGAAGTGCGAGATGAAGTGCGACTGCCCCTGGGACTCCCCGTTCATGTCGAGGATGATCGTCTCGGTCGCCGCGGTCAGGCCGCCGTCGTTGCTCGTGAAGCGGACGACCTTGGGGTAGTGCGGCGTGCCCTGCGCGTACAGCATGCCGGCGTAGACGTCGCCGGTCGCGGGGTCGACGACGACGCCCGCGAGGCCCTGTTCGCCCGAGCCCGGGAACGCGCCCGTCGGGTTGAAGTTCAGCAGGTTGTCCGCGTAGACGCCGACCGTGCCGTCGTTCGTGACGACCTTGATCGTCCCGTAGAGCTCGGACACGTAGAAGTACGGGTCGCCCGGTGCGGTACCCGGGTTCGGCACGAACGCGATGTTGACCGGCAGGCGGAACCCGGACGCGACGACCTCGACCTGGTAGCCGGGCTGCGCCGCGACCCACGGCAGCGACAGGCCGCGGACCTGGTCGGTGAAGTCGGGCTCGGTCTGGCTGCTGTTCGCCGTCCACGTCGAGCCGTCGGACGAGATCCAGTACACCTCGCTCGTGTTCGGCGCCAGGTTGATCGCCGGCACCAGCACGCGCGTGCGGTCGCACTCGTGGTCGACCACGACGAGGTCGGTTTCAGGGAGCACGAGCCCCGCGCCGCCGGCCTCGATGCGCAGCCGCACGTCGACGTGCGCAGGCAGCTGCGGCTGGTCGACGACCGTGTTCGTGACGCCGTCGTTGCTCTCGATCGACATCAGCTCCGGGCCTGCGGCCGAGTCGAGCACGATGCGCGCAGGCGGGTTCGACACCGGCAGGACCGGCTCGCTCCCGGACGCCGCGAACGTCCACATCGGCGCGGGGTCCTGGACGATGTCGTCGGTGTCCATCGAGTAGAAGGTCCCCGCGGCGCCCGTCTGGAACACCCGCTCGGACCACGCTCCCCAGTCCGTGCGCCCGTCGCCGCTGTCGTCGCGGAACCGCACGCGGAACACGTAGCTCGTCGTCGCCAGGAGCGACGTGCGGCCGGCATGCGAGCCCATGAACGTCCCGTCGCCGAGGTGCGAGTGCACCTTGGGCGGCCCGCCGATGCAGGCCGTTCGCCAGACGAGCTCGGTCGGCATCATCGTCCAGATCTCGAAGTCGCTGCACGGGTGGTCGTCCATGTCGGGATCGACGAACGGACCGGCCTCCATGTGGACGTCGAACGGGTTGACGGGCTGCCCGCTCCCCGACGGCTCGGTGATGTTCGGGGCCGCCGGCGGCCGGGTCCCGGTCGCGACCGAGGACTGCTCGTCGAACGTCCACGACAGGACGTCGTGCGTCTGCGTCGTGCCGCCGGTCGCGGCGGTGAAGCCGACCCACGCCGTCCCGTCCGGCAGGCCGAGCGTCGCAGCGACGTCGAGGGCGATCTGGAGCGCCGGGATCGTGTCGTCGACGAAGACCTGGAGCATGCCCGGCACGTACTCGATCCGGACGGTGTGCACCGCGTCGTCGTCGAGGTCCGGCAGGAGCGACGACGCGCCCAGCGAGACCGTGTGGCTGGCGCTGTTCGGCCCCGCGCCGCCGGTGTGCACCGAGACGTGGTTCTCCGACGGGTCGAGCGGGAGGAGGCTCCCGAACGTGTCGAACTCGATCGCGATGCTGTTCGCGATCCCTCCGTAGCCGAGCTCCTCACCCGCGGCGCCGATCGCGTCGACCGCGTCGCGCTGCACGACGAACGCGAGCCCGTCCGCGCCGCCGGACGCGCGGAATGTGAACTGGCACGTGAACGGAGAGGTGACGTCCTGGCGGGTCGTCGCCCACGCCGCGCCCGCCTCGTTCGGCGTCGCAGGCGTCAGCCTCAGCGCGTTCCCGGACTGTCCCGCGGCGCCGACGAGCTCCAGCCCGGCGGTCGACGAGAAGTCGCTGTAGGTGACGTCGGCGAGGGCTGCGGGAGCGCTGAGGAGGGAGACGAAGAGGGAGGCGTGGAGCCGTGCGTTCATGTCCGGGAGGGGGCCGGGAAGGGCCGGACAGGGCCGTAGCGGGAAGGGAGTCTGGCGCCGCACGGTAGCACGGGTGCGCCAACGCGCACCGCGGTGGAATGGCGCACCTGGTCCCCCCGAACGCTCAGTCGAACCACTCTGAGAAGGCGAGATCGAGCGCTTCGGGCAACAGGAGCGTGTGCCCCTGGTCCGGCAGCTCCACGTACACCACGTCCGTCGCGGTCGACGCGTCCACTGCCCGCCGAACGCTCCGCGCCGGCACGATCGAGTCGCGTTCACCCTGCACGACGAGCACGGGCGGCGCGCCGTCCGACGTGATCGGCCGGAAGCCCGCGATGCAGCACGCGGCCGCGATCGCGTCGGTTCGTTCGCGGCATAGGCGCGACGTGACCATGCCGCCCATCGAGTGACCGACGACGTACACGCGCTCTTCGTCGATCGGGTAGTCCTCCGCGATGCCGGCGAGCAATGCGTCGAACGGCCTGGGCGACCAGAGGAAGTCGGGCGTGAAGGGCGCGACCACGAGGCAGCCGTGCTGCTCGGCGAGGCGCTTGATGTGCCCGCCGCCCGCGAGCTCGAACAGGAACCCCTCGTCGCCGCCCGCGCCGTGCAGAGCGATCACGAGCGGGAGCGGACCCTCGGGCGCGGGGTCCGGGAGGAACACGCGAGCAGCGAGGTCCCGGCGCCCGTGCGCGAACGTGCGCCAGTGGTCGCCGACGCGGCGGAAGAACGGATCCTCGCCGCGCTCCAGCGCTGCCAGGTCGGCCTCGATCTCGTCCAGGTAGAAGAACGAGTAGGTCAGGAACTCCGACGATCGCTCGAGGGACGGCGCGTCCCAGCGAATTGCGAGACGGGATCGCATCGCGCGGTACGCGCCCTCCTCCACGGCCTCGATCGCTTCGAGCCGTTCCGTGAACGAGCGCCGCCTTTCAGCCGGAGGCGTGACGAGACCCTCGGCGTACTGAAACTCGGTGTGGAGTGACTTGTCCTCCAGGAGACCGTTTTGGCCCTTTCCCACCGTCACCGCGAGCAGCGGACGAACGACGCGGTCCGGTACTTCGATCTCGATCGTCGTCGGGACGGCGCGTCCCAGTGCGTCGAAACGGATTTCCCCCAGGACGGGCCACCGGGACGATCCGAATCCGACGAAGCAGTCGGAGTGGTCGTGGACCTGGCCGCGGATCGGGAAGCTGCGCCCCGCGAGCTCGGGTCGAGCCCACATCCCTCGCACACGGAGCCTCGCGGTCTGCGCCCGTTCTCCCTCGAGGTGCAGCCGCGAGGTCCAGTCCTCCGTGTCCGCGCTCCAGGGGTCGAAACGGAGGCCCGAGACCACCTCCTTGCTTCCGACGAGCGGCCTGCCGACGAGGAGCGTCTCCAGGCGATCCTCCAGCGTCGCGAGCCCCCGTGCCGCTTCCGAGAGCTGCGCTCCGAAGAACAGCGACGTCAGCCGGTCGAACTCGTAGTTCGTACGTGCGAGCGCGGACACTCCGTCCGCCGCTTCGAGGAGCGTGCCCGTCGCCACGAGCTTGTCGATGTCGAGGACGAGCCGCGCAAGGTCGTGGCGCGTGACGATGAGCCGACCCGTCTCCTCGTCCGCCGCCTGGTACGGCGCGACGAGCAGACAGGCGGCGAGCGTGGAGAGGATCAACGTGGAGGCGCTGCGTTCAGAGGATCTCCAGCAGCCCGCGCGTCCCGCCGGAGAGCGTCTCGGTCAGCGCGAAGTATGGCATCGCGTGCGCGATCGGTGTCCGCCACGGCATCGGGGCGGGGTCGCACACGACGCCCA
>JBCDGE010000139.1:0-17155 GCA_038757895.1 Planctomycetota bacterium
CGCGGACGGCCCGGACGCGCCCGCGGCCGTCCAGGCCTGGGCCGCGCTCACCGACGAGCAGCGCGCAGCGATCGACCGGGTCTACGTCCAGGCCGGCAAGGCGATCGCCGCGTACCAGCGCCGGCTCGTGCGTGGCGACGCGCCCTTCGACACGTTCGTCGCCGGGCTCGTCGCCGGGGACGAGGAGCGTATCGCCGCACTCTCGCCCGCGGGACAGCGGGGGCTCGCGCTCTTCCTCGGGCGCGCCAACTGCGTGCTGTGCCACAGCGGACCGGGCTTCAGCGACGGCGAATTCCACAACAACTCGCTGCCGACGCTGCACGGCGGCGAGGCGCGGGACGCGGGACGCTACGACGGCGCGCGAGTCGTGGCCTCCAGCCCGTTCAACGCCGCCGGACCGCACAGCGACGCGCCGGACGGGAACGCGGCCTCGCGCGTTCGCAGGTTGAGACGCACCTCCGAGGCCTGGGGCGAATTCAGGACGCCGACCCTCCGAAACCTCGCACATCGGGCGCCGTTCATGCACCAGGGGCAGTTCGCCGACCTCGACGAAGTGCTCGAGTTCTATTCGGAGCTCACCGGTGCGACCGGAAGGAACCATCATCAGGAACAGATCCTCGTCCCGCTCCGTCTCACGGAGGCTGAGTCGGCGGATCTCGGTGAGTTCCTCGCCTCCCTCGAGGGGGCGCTCGCGCGCCCGGAACTCCTCGCCCCGCCGCCCTCCCCGCGCCTCGACAGGTCGTCGAGCGACGGAGCGGGCTCGGCCCCGCCCCGCTGACACCGCACGCGCCGGATCCCCCCCCCACTCTCTCTCTCCCGTTCATGAGCGCCATTCGACTTCGCGCGGCCTTCGTGGCCGCCGTCCTGGGCACCTCGTTCGCCTCGTCCTCCCTCGCCCACGAGGACGACCCGAAGATCCTCGACCGCAAGGCGCCCGTTCCGGGCACCGGCTTCATCGCCGCCGCGGGCCCCTCGACGATCGGCGGGACGACCGCCGCAGCGTCGCTCGGGTTCCCGGCCGAAGGGGTCTTCCTCAGCTCTTGGCTGACGCTGAGCGACCTCGGCTACCCGAGCGCCAACGGCAACGACTGCTGGGGCTACACCTCGCCGTCCGGCCGTGAGTACGCGCTGATGTGCACCACGCAGGGCACGGTGGTCGTCGAGATCACCAACCCGAACGCCCCATCGGTCATCGGCCGCGTCAACGGCCCCTCGAGCACCTGGCGCGACGTCAAGACGTTCGGCACGCGCGCGTACGTCGTGTCCGAGGGTGGCTCGGGCATCCAGGTCATCGACCTCACCAACGTCGACTCCGGCTCGATCAGCCTGGAGAACACGGTCACCGGTCCTGGCACCGACGCGACGCACAACATCGCGATCGACGAGGACAGCGGGTTCCTGTACCGCACCGGCGGCGGCGGGAACGGGCTTCGCATCTACAGCCTCGCCAACCCGTCGAACCCGCAGTTCGTCGGGCAGTGGCAGACCCGCTACGTCCACGACGCGCAGATCGTCACGTACACGAGCGGACCGTACGCCGGGCGCCAGATCGCGTACTGCTGCAGCGGCTTCAACGGCGGCGGCACCGACACCGGCCTGAGCGTCCTCGACGTCACGAACAAGAACAGCATCCAGGTCCTGTCGCAGCTGGCCTACCCCGGGCGGCAGTACAGCCACCAGGGCTGGCTCTCCGAGGATCGCACGCGCTTCTACCTCGGTGACGAGCTGGACGAGGGCAACACCGTTGCGCGCACGTCGACCCGCGTGTTCGACGTCTCCGACCCGGCGAACGCGTCGTACATCGGCGTCTTCGACAACGCGGAGTCGGCGATCGGCCACAACATGTACGAGCGCGACGGATTCCTGTTCCAGGCGAACTACACGTCGGGCCTGCGGATCTTCGACCTCAACCAGAGCCTGAACAGCCCGCCCGAGGTGGCGTTCTTCGACACCGCGCCGAACAGCACGTCGGTGAGCTTCAACGGCCTCTGGAGCTGCTTCGTCGACTTCCAGAGCGGCACCGTGATCGGCAGCGACATCGAGCGCGGCCTCTTCGTGCTGCAGTTCAGCGAGCCCGACCTGGAGATCCGTCTCACGGCCGCCGCGCCCGATCTGCTGGATCCCGCCGGCGACGGCGTCGGCGTCGAGATCACCGAGCTCACGGCCGGCTCCCTCGACCCGGCCAACGCCCAGCTCGTGTACGACGCGGGTGCCGGTATGACCAGCGTTCCGCTCGTCGCCAACGGCGGTTCGTCCTTCACCGCCGCGTTCCCGTCGATCGTCTGCGGCGCCGCCGTCGAGTGGTACGTGACGGCGACCTCGACGAACGGCCAGACGGTCACCGCCCCCGCCGCAGGCGACGCGGACCCGTTCGTCTCGATCGCGGCCGACGGCATCATCGTCCAGCGCAGCGACGACATGGAGACCGCGGCTGGCTGGGTCGGCGGCGCGCCCGGAGACACGGCCTCGACGGGCCAGTGGACCCGCGGCAACCCGAACGGCACCGACGCGCAGCCCGAGAACGACAACACCCCGAGCGGGACGCAGTGCTGGTTCACCGGCCAGGCCTCGCCGGGATCCGGCATCGGCTCGAACGACGTCGACGGCGGGCGTACGACGCTCCTGACCCCGACGTTCGACATGTCGGGCCTCGACGACCCGATCGTGTCCTACTTCCGCTGGTACTCGAACGACCAGGGCGGCTCGCCGAACGCGGACGTCTTCGACATCGAGATCTCGAACAACGGCGGCTCCTCGTGGGCGCGCGTCGAGCGGGTCGGACCGAGCGGCGCCGGCACGTCCGGCGGCTGGATCGAGAACGTCTTCCGGGTCCGCGACTTCGTCAGCCCCACCGCGCAGGTCCGCATGCGGTTCATCGCCTCCGACCTCGGTGACGGGTCGATCGTCGAGGCGGCGATCGACGACTTCCGCATCGACGACGTCGAGTGCGGCGACGGGATCGGGACCGTGTACTGCGACGGCGTCGCCAACTCGACCGGTGGCGTCGCGACGATCATCGGCTCGGGCTCGGCGATCATCGCGCAGAACAACCTCTCGCTGACGGCGGTCGACCTGCCCTTCAGCACGACGGGCTACATGATCGTGTCGCGCGACGAGGCCTTCGTGCCGAACCCCGGCGGCAGCCAGGGCAACCTGTGCGTCGGCGGCGCGACCGGTCGGTACCTCGGCCAGGTGGGCAACTCGGGCTTCTTCGGGTCCTTCACGACCACGATCGACGTCCTCGCGATCCCGCAGTCGAGCGGCGCCGTCGCGGCTCTGCCGGGCGAGACGTTCCGGTTCCAGGTCTGGTACCGCGACGCGAACCCGACCGTCACCTCGAACTTCACGCGCGGCTACGCGGTGACGTTCCAGTAGTCGCCGCCCCAGCCGCAGCCGCGGCTTGGACAGCGAAAGCGCGAGCCCCCCTCTCCGTCCAACCGGCGGAGAGGGGGGCTCGCTCCTTTCAGGTCCACTCGGCTCACCAGCTCACGACGTCGCGCGCCTCGACCGCCATGGGCGTGAAGGGCGGCAGGTCGTCGAGCGAGTTGAACAGAGGGTCGTACTGCCAGTTGCGGATCGGCGCCGTGTAGCGATCGCCGCCGTACGTCCAGTCGCCGGTGGCGAACTGACTGTCGGCGAGGTTGACGAACGAGCCCGAGATGTTGCACGGCACGCCGGTCCAGTTCTCGTGGAAGCGAGGCAGGTTCTCGAGCCCGCCGTTGTAGCGGCCGGAGCCGGGTTCCCCCGGCGCGTTCGGGGTCGTCTGGTACGACCCCGTCACCATCGCGAAGTTGTAGGTCGTCTCCGTCGCGGCCGGCAGCATCCCGGGGCGCTTCATCCCGGTCCACGAGTTCGAGAGCAGGTTCACGGCGTCACCGATGACGGCCGCCCCCTTCTTGTCGACCGTGTTGTAGTCGCCGTGGACGTAGACCGGGCTGGGCGACGCGACCGTGAGCGCTCCCTGGAGTTCGGCTCCGTTCGTGAGCGTCACGCCGCGGGCCGCGGTGCCGTCCCCCATCGCCTCGTGGGCGGCGTAGAGCAGCCCGTTGGCCGGGAAGTGACCGGTGGAGGCGAGCGCCTGCATGTCGACGTCGACCGTCGGGATCGGGACGGCGGCGCTGTCGGACTGCCGCATGTCCGCCACGAGACCGATCGTGACCGCGGGAGCCACCGCCGCCGTGACGTCGTTGCCGAGCGCGTCGTAGGCCGTGAAGATCCGACCGGTGGTATCGACGATGATCGAAAGGCCGGCGTTGTCGTAGTAGTAGCCGGGGTTGCCGTCGTTATCGACCATCTTGAGCGACTCGATCGTCGGCGTGACCGCCTCGCGCACGCCGTGCGCGCTCGTCATGACGGTCTGGCCGACACCGCCCGTGTACAGGTCGGGCGGCCCCCACTTGTTGCTCGCGCCCAGGTCGAACGGCAGCCAGTCGCCCGGGTCGAGGAAGCTGTGGTTGCCGTCGTAGTCGTACCCCGCGAAGTCGCTGTCGTAGCCCGTCGAGACGGACGCGGAGAGCTCGCTCTGGAGCTCGCTCTGACTCCACATCCGATAGAACTCCGCGGGATCCGAGCCGAACGGATTCGCGACCCACTTGCGGATGTCGACCTGCCCGGACGCGTTGTTCCCGGTCAGCTTGATCTTGCGGTAGATCCCCGTGACCGCGCGCACGTAGTTCGTGTCCAGCGTGATCGTCGATCCGCCGCCGAGGTACATGGCAGCGTTCGAGTGGATGCGCCCGCGGAGGGTCATGTCCGGCCCTGCGTGGATCTCCAGGTCGTCGTTGTAGAACACCGCGAACTGGAAGAGCGGCGTCCACGTCGCGTTGACGATCCTGTGGGCGCGCTCGGAGACCCCGTCGAGCTGCACGGCGGTCTCGACCTCGTACGGCTGGATCAGGACGACGACGCCCGACGGGTCGGTCGACTGGACCTGGGGCCCGAGCGCGACCACCGAGTAGTCGACGTTGACGCCCGCGACGGTCTTCACGCCGGTCGTGGGCGGCGACTGCCAGGCGGCGAGGGACGTCTGGAGGTCCTTGACGACCGTCCGGAGGGCGCCCTCGGCGACGTAGCTGGCGCGCGCGCGCCCGCGGCGCACGTCGGACTGCTTGTCGCTGACGCCGGCCATCGTGAACATCACGCTGACCATGCTGGCGACGACGACCGTCCCGAAGACGGCGTAGATGAGGGCGACGCCGCGCCGGGAAGCGCGCGCTCGGTGCTGGGTGCTGAGGATCCGCATGTCGAGTCTCCGTGTGTGGTGCGAGGCGTCAGTTCGAGATCGAGGTATAGATCCCGGCCAGAACGTCGGGGTCGCTGTTGCGCAGGCGCACGGTGGCCTCGGACCGGCTGCGGTACACGTGTCCGTCCGAGTCGGTCGCGCGGAAGAAGAGCCGGACGCGCACGGAGTCCGGGTGGAACGAACCGTCGGCGCCCGCAGAGATCTGGGTGTCGAACTCGATGCGGTCGATCGAGCGCGCGATGACGCGGCGCCCGCCGACGCCGTTCCCGATGAAGCGGACGAGTTCGTTCTCGCCCGTCGGGCCCGTCACGACCGCGTACTTCACGTCCTCGTGCGACCACACGAGCTTCGTGTACGGATGGATCGAGGCCTGGCTCGGGTTCCAGTGCATGTCGGTGTCGGCCGGCGAGTCGCTCACGACGCCGTCGCCGTTCCCGTCGAGCTCCGGAACGCCGTTCGCGTTCGCGTCGAGCTCCGGCCGGCCGTTCCCGTCGAGGTCACTCGGCAGGCACAGGACGATGCCCTTCGTGGGCCCGAAGTCCGGGTCGCCCGCCTGCGCGCCCGACGGTGCGGGCGTGTACGTGTACGTCCCGAAGCCGCCGGAGCCGACGCCGTCGACGAGGATGTGCGGGTAGTCCTTGCCGTCGACCTGCTGGTACCCGGTGTTGCGCAGGTCGCGCATGATCCACCGGAGCGCCTCGTCGCTGGACCTCTGGATGCGAGCCTCGATGTTGCCGGCCTCGGTGAGGCCGCCGATGCCGTCGCTCGCGCCGACCAGCATGCGTGCGAGCACGGCGAGCACGGTGATGCCGAGGATCATCTCGACGAGGGTGACGCCGCTCCGCGCGCGCGGCCCTCTGGGAATGGGCAGGGTCATCGGGGCTACCTCGTGATCTGGGTGGACAGGGTGAGGCGCTGCTGTCGACCGCGGCTGTCGAGCCACGTCGCGGTCAGCACCACGTCGAGCGGATCCGGGGGCGTCCCCGCGCCCGGGTAGTTCGGGTAGCTCGGGACGATCTGCTGGCCGGCGAGGTGCAGCTCGTTGAACTCCGCGATCGGCTGGCCGGGCTGGTAGTCGCTGCCCGACGCGACGATCTCGTCCGCGGACAGCGCGAGCATCCGCTCCATGCAGACCTCGAGGTCGGTCATGGCGACCGACGAGTCCCGCGACGAGTCGATGACGCCGAAGCTCGCGATCTGGCTGCCGAACGCGGCCACCGTCGCGACCAGCAGGACGGAGATCGAGATCAGCAGCTCGAGCATGGTGAACCCGGCGCGACGCCGCCGCCGCAGCGCCGCGCCCTGGGTCACCCCCTCCCCCTCGGTCCCCTTCTGCCTGCCCTGGGCGGCCGTGTGCATCCTGTCCATGGTGGACGGTCCCCTCCCGGGACGGTGTCCGTGGTGGAGCGCCGCGGACGGGCCCCGAGACCGGCGGTGCGTCGCCGGGCCCCGGACCGCGCGAGCGAGCGCCAACCCACTTCGCGACACGGAGCAGGGCAAGCTATCCTAGGAAGTCGCATTGTCAAATCATTCGAGCGGGAGGGCGTTCGGTCTTACGCGGCCCCCACGCTCGACGAGCTTCGACCTTGCACGGCGTGGCCGCGTGCCTCGGTCCAGGACACGAGCGCGCTCCGTGCCGGTTCCCTACGCGGTGGGCGCCCCGTAGACCGCGAGCTCCGCAGTGCGGAAGCCGCTGCGCTCCAGCGCGGCCTCGACGCGGCCCCACCGGGCCTCCGCGTGGCCGACCTCGTCGGCGCCGACCTCGACGCGCGCGTGCGTCCCGTGGTGTCTCACGCGCAGAACGCGCAGCCCGAGCTCGCGCAGGTCCGCCTCGGCGCGCTCGACGGTCGCGAGCCGCTCCGGCGTGACCTCCGTCCCGACCGGGATCCGGGACGCCAGGCAGGCCGACGCCGGCTTGTCGGCGACCGAGAGCCCGTGCTCCTCGGCGTACCGGCGCACGTCGGCCTTGGTCATGCCGGCCGCGCTCAGCGGCGCGACGACGCCGAACTCGCGCGCGGCGACGGCGCCCGGACGGTGGTCGCTCCAGTCGTCGACGATCTCGCCGAACGCGAGGGCGCCGAACGCCTCCTCGCGTGCGAACGCCTCCATCGCGCGGAACAGGGCGGCCTTGCAGAAGTAGCAGCGGTCACCGGCGTTGGCGCGGTACGCCGGATCGTCGCCCTCCTCCGTGCGCACGACGACGAGGCGCGCGTCGATCGCCTCCGCGATGCGCTGCGCGTCAGCCAGCTCGGCGCGAGGCAGAGACGGAGAGTCCGCGATCACCGCGACGCCCTCGTTCCTGCCGAGGACGTGCCGCGCCGCGTGCAGCAGCACGGTCGAGTCGACGCCGCCGGAGAAAGCGACCGCGACCCGTCCCAGCGCGAGGAGCTCGGCCTCGAGGCGCGCCACCCGGTCCTCGTACGCGTTCTCCTCCATCGCGCTCAGTCGAGGTACTGGACCACCTTGTGGACGTAGCCGTCGGCGCTCCTGCGGATCGACGCGACGACGTCCTCGTCGACCTCGCGCACGACCTTCGCAGGGACACCGACGACGAGCGAGCGAGGCGGTACGACCATCCCCTCCTTGACGACCGCACCGGCGCCGATGATCGACTCCTCGCCGATCACGGAGCCGCCGAGGAGCACCGCGCCCATCCCGATCAGGCAGCGGTCCCCCACCCGCGCGCCGTGCAGCACGCACCGGTGACCGATCGTGACCTCCTCGCCGATGACGTTGGGCACGTCGATGTCGGCGTGGATCATCGTGAGGTCCTGGACGTTCGTGCGCGCGCCGATACGGATCGTCGCGTCGTCGCCGCGCAGGACGCAGCCGAACCACACGTTCGCCTCGGGCCCCAGCTCGATCGAGCCGGTCAGCACCGCGTTCGTCGCGGCGAACGCGCCGCCGTCGAGGCGGCGGAACAGGCCCTTCGAGGGGAACGTTGCGGGGGACTGGGTCATCGCGGTCATGTCGGCTGGACGCCGGCCTGCAGCATGACCGTCATCGCGCCGTTGTGCAGGGCGTGGATCACCCAAACCGCGGCGAGGCTGCGCGTACGGAGTTTGACCCCGGCGAGGACGAGCGCGAGCCCGAAGATCGGCAGGAAGGCCTCGGCGCCGTGCAGGGCGGCAAAGAACAGGGAGCTGATCAGTACGCCGCCCCAGCGTCCGATCCAGCCGACGAGGAGCTCCAGCAGGAATCCTCGGAAGAGGATCTCCTCCAGGAGCGGGATGACGAGCGCGACGAGGAGCGTGATCGCGACGGGGTGCGCCGCGATCCCCTCCTTCACGAGCAGCGCCGTGTCCTGCTCGGGTGGGTCCAGCCCCATGAGCTCGAAGATCACCGTCGACAGCGCGATGAGGCCGAAGAGCGAGGGGATCGCGAGCACGTACCGCAGGACCGCGTACGGCCCCCGCCACCCCTGCGTGAGCCGCGCGACGCCGAGCTCGGCGGCCCCTCCCGCGCGGGTCAGCGCGACGAGGACGATGCCGAGCGCCGGGATCGCCTGTCCGACCGCCGTGATGACCAGCAGCGGCAGAGCGCCGAGCGACTCGAGGAACTCCGCGGTCGGCTCGACCTCGCCGGTGGTCCAGTAGCAGTACCCGACCGTCGCGACCATCTGCGCGAGGACGAAGACGATCACCGCCACGCCGAGGTCCACCGGCCGAAACGTGCGCGGGACCGGCGGGACCGCGCCGAGGAGGCGAGCCTGCGCCGCGCGTCCGATCGGAAACTGCACCACCCCGACGAGGAGGAGCAGCGCGGCGATCGTCGCGACCAGCGGGAGACTGCCCGCGACGTCGATCGCCTCGTCCCCGAGGATCGCCGCCATCAGCCCGCGGAAGGCCCGGGTCCCGCTTCCTCGATCAGGCCCTCCTCGGGCGAGGAAGCGTTGGCGTACAGGCGGCGCGGAATGCGGCCGGCGAGATACGCGTGGCGACCGGCCGCGCACGCGTCACGCATCGCTGCCGCCATGCGGAGCGGCTCGCGCGCGCCAGCGATCGCGGTGTTGAGCAGGACGCCCTCGGCGCCGAGCTCCATGCACGTCGCGACGTCCGACGCCGTGCCGACGCCCGCGTCGACGATCACCGGGACGTCGATGAGCTCCATCAGGATCCGGATCGCGTTCGGGTTGAGCAGGCCCTGGCCCGAGCCGATCGGCGAGCCCGCCGGCATGACGGCGGCGGCGCCGAGGTCGGCGAGCCGCACGCCCATCCGCGGATCGTCCGAGCAGTACACCATCACGACGAACCCGTCGTCGACGAGCTGCTTGGTCGCCTCCAGCGTCCCGATCGGATCCGGCAGCAGCGTCTTCGGGTCGCCGAGGACCTCCAGCTTGACGAGCGGCGTGTCGAGCAGCTCGCGCGCGAGGCGCGCCGTGCGCACCGCGGACTCGACGTCGTAGCACCCGGCCGTGTTCGGGAGGACGTGGTAGCGCGAGCGATCGACGTGGTCGAGGAGCGACTCGCCCTTGGACTGGTCCAGGTTCACGCGCCGGATCGCGACCGTCACCATCTCGGTGCCGCTGATCTCCAGCGCGCGCGCGGTCTCCTCGAACGTCGCGTACTTGCCCGTGCCGACGAGCAGCCGCGAACGCAGCTCGATGTCGTCGCCGATGCGGAGGGGCCGGTCGGCGAGGTGCTCCTCGCCGCTGCCGTGGGTCTGGCTCGCGTCGCTCATCGTCTCATCCGTCCGTTCGGTGCGCCTCGGGGAGCGCGCTCACCCCCCGCCGACCATGGTCACGATCTCGACGCGGTCGCCGTCGTTCAGCGCGGTCCCGCCGTGCTCGGCGCGGGGGACGATCGCGCGGTTGACCTCGACCGCGACCTGCTCGGGGCGCAGGTCCTTCGACGCGACGAGGTCCGCGACGGTCGAGCCCGCCTGCACGCTCGTGCTCGCGCCGTTGATCCAGATCTCGATCTCGCCCGTCATCGCGAGGGTCCTCACCCGACGCGCAGGAACGCGCACTTGAGGTAGTCCGTCTCCGGCAGGGTCACCAGGTGCGGGTGATCCGGCGACGCCTTCGCGAGTTCCTCGACCCAGACGTCGCGGCCCGTGAGGTGCGCGGCCTTGCCGATGAACTGCAGGAAGTCGCGCGGGCTCACGTTGTACGAGCACGACGCGCTGACGACGGCGCCGCCGGCCGGCACGAGGTCGAACGCGCGCCGGTTGAGCTCGACGTAGCCGCGCTCGGCGCCGGCGAGCTCCTTCTTGCTGCGCGCGAACGCGGGCGGGTCGACGATCACGAGCTCGTGCCGGTCGCCGCGCTCGGCGCGCGCGCGCATGTCCTTCATGCAGTCGACGCGCTCGACCTTCACGCGATCGAGCAGCCCGTTGCGCTCCGCGTTGGCGAGCAGGCGCTCGCACGCGGCGCGGTTCTGTTCGAGGCACACGACCTCCTCCGCGCCCGCGAGCGCCGCGTGCAGCCCGAAGAGCCCGTCGTAGGCGAACGCGTCGAGAACACGCGCGCCGCTCGCACGCTCGGCCGCCGCGCGGCGGTTCCGGGACTGGTCCAGGTAGTGGCCCGTCTTGTGGCCCTGGAAGAGGTCGACCTCGTAGAGCAGATCGCCGTCCTGGACGAGCGCGGGTCCGTCGACGGTGCCGTCCAGCACCTCGACGTTCTTCTCCAGCCCCTCCAGCTTGCGGACGCTCGTGTCCGAGCGATCGACGACCGCTGTGGCCTCGAAGGGAAGCGCCTCGCGCGCGAGCTCGACGAGGAAGTCGCGCATGCGGTCGGAGCCCTGCGTGCCCGACTGGACGACGAGCGTCTTCGCATAGCGGTCGAGCACGAAGCCCGGGAACCCGTCGGTGTCGCCGGCGACGAGCCGGCACGCGCCCGCGGGATCGAGCAGCCCGTGCCGCCGCCTCTGCTCGACGGCGCGCTCCATGCGCGCGGCCCAGAAGGCGCGGTTCGGCTGGACGTCCTCGCGCGTCACCATCCGCACGGCGATGCGGCTCTCGGTGCTGAGGAGTCCCCAGCCGAGCGGATTACCGTTCGGGTCGTCGACCGGCACGAGCTCGCCCGGCGTCCCGCCGCCGTCGGCGACGTCGTCCTTGTAGACCCAGGGATGGCCCTTCGAGAGCCAGCGCCGGCCCTTCCCCGAGAGTGTCACCTTGCCCATGTTCACACCGATCGAGCGGCGATCGGGGCGAAGAGACTACCGTCAGTCGACTCGCACGAGGCGGCGGAAACGGGGGTCCTCGCGCAGCGACGCGAGGTCGGGGTCCTCGGCCGCCCAGACCTTCTGGCGGTCCCGGGAGTCCTTGGACGCGTGGTTGAGCTCCAGGTCCTCGCGCAGGTACTCCAGGGCCTCCGCGGCGTCGCCGAGGAGCGCGTGGGTGCAGGCGAGGTTGTACCAGGTGCCCGGACCGGGCCGGATCGTGCGCAGAAGCGCCCGCGCCTCCTCCACCGCCCCGCTGCGGGCCCGGTAGCAGGCGAGCAGCGCCCGCATGAACTCGTCCTGGCGGAGCGCATAGGCCTGCTCGTAGTAGCGGCGCGCCTTGTCGGGGTCGGCGAGGCGGACGTTGGCGTTGACGGCGAGGCTGACGAGCGCGCTGGAGCGCATGTCCGAGAAGGGCGCGAGGTCGGCGTCGGTCGCGCCGTTCTCGCGGAGTTGTCGCTCGATGTCCTCGATGCGCTCGATCGCCTTCTTCAGCGTCGACTCCGCCTCGTCGCCGAGCCCGTCGTCGGTGAAGGAGCTGCCGACGAGGAGCTGGGCGCGCGCGACGCGCTCGTGCCCGCCGTAGAACCACCAGTCCGAGATCCCGCGCTCCTCGATGTCGCGCTGGTAGCGCATCGCGATCGCGCGCGCCTCGACGCCGCGCCCTTCCTCCAGGAGGTCGCGCGCGTACCAGAGCCCGGCGCTGCCGGGGATGCGCAGGTCGCGGGCCCAGCGGTCGCCGCCGTCGGTCTGCTGCTCGATCGCGCGCAGCGCCGCCATGCGCTGCCGCTGCAACCGCTCCAGGGCGTCGATCTCGCGCTCGGGCACCAGGCTCGGCGCGCGGTCCCGCGCGCGCATGAGCGCCTCCTCGGCGTCGTCGATCGCGCGGTCGGCGCCGCCGAGCCGCGCGTCGCGGATGCGCTCCATGAGCACGCGGCGCTGCGGATCCTTCAGGGGATCGGTCAGGCGAACGTACGCCTCGCCCGCGGCGCCGAGCTGGGTCGTCGCGAAGCCGGGGAGCTCGCCCGGCGCGACGGTCGCGAGCGCGCTGCCGAGCTGGCTCTGCAGCGTCACGAGCCGCGAGCGATCGAGGGGACGGGGGCCCCCGCCGTTCGCGCGCTGGTCGCCGAGGACCTCGGGGCCGAATCCGCGCCGTCCGAACAGGAGCCGGTACACGGAGAGGTCCGTGCCGAGCAGCGCGTCCCAGCCGGTGGTGACGTTGCCCTCCAGCTCGGCGAACACAGCCTGGGCCTCCAGGTGCACGCGATGCGCCGCCCGGGCGCGCTCCAGGACCTCGAAGTCCGGCGCCCCGCGCAGGATCTCCGCGAGCGCGCGAGCGACCTCGACGAGCGCGCGCTGGTGCAGCAGGTCGACCTGCCGGAGCCGCTCGGGCTCCGCCAGCAGGTCCCGGCGCTCGGCGAGGGCGCGGTCGAGCGCGTCGGCGGCGCTCGCCAGCGACGACACGGCGTCCTCGGCCCGGCCGAGCGCGGTGTGGGCGACGCCGCGCAGGTAGAGGCCGCGGAACAGCCAGAGCTGGGACTCGAACGCGTCGACGCGCGCGCTCGGGCGCAGGCGAACACCGCGCGACGACACGAGCGCGTCGGCGGCGGCCAGGGCCTCGTTCGCGTCCCCCTCCGCCGCGAGCGCGATGCGCGCGCGCTGGTAGAGCGCGACGTCGCGCTCGACGCCGAGGCGCTGGAGGTCGCCGAGCACCTCCGACGCGCGTCCGGGAACCGCGGAGTCGACGAGGCGGTCGATCATCCGGTCGAAGGCGGAAGCGGCGGCGAGCCGGACGTCGAGCGAGGGGTGGCGCAGCCCGAAGACGAGCGGCGCGTAGTCGGTGCGGTCGGGGTCCGTGGTGTCGGCGAGCCACTGGCCGTAGCGCGGGAGGAGCTCGGCGAGGACGCCGGGGGCGATCTGCGCGCCGCTCTGGGCGGCCTCGGCGACGATGCCGTGGAGCGGCGCGAGTCCGTCGGGCGTCGAGGCGAGCGCGCGCGCCGCGGCCGTCCGCGAGGACCGGCGCCCGCGCAGCGCGAGGCGGGCGAGGATGCGCGCGGACTCGTCGCCACCGATCCGCGCGAGGGCGTCGATCGCCGCCTCGCGCACCGCGCCGTCGACGTCGTCCTCGCCGACCCGCGCGAGCGCGGAGACGCGCTCCGGGCGCCCCGCGAGCCCGAGATCGGGCCGTGCCAGCAGCGGGACGATCGCGAGGCGGACCGCCGCGTCGTCGTCGGCGAGGAGCGGCACCGCGTCGAGCACGCGGCCGGACGGAGCGTCCGACGCGACGAGGGCCGCGAGGGCCCGCCGCTCGACGGCCGTGCCCGCGGCCTCTCCGCCCCGCCCGATCAGTCGATCCAGAGCCGCGGACGCGACGGCCGGATCCCCCGCGAGCTCCTTCATCGCGGCCGCGAGGGCCGACGGGTCGAGCGTCGTGAGCCGATCGAGCGACTGCGCGGCGCCGGAGTCGGCCTGGAGCGCGTGCGCGGCAGGCGCGGCCCAGGCGAGGAGCGCGATGAGGGTCGGAGTGAGGCGCATCGAGGAGGATCTGTAGCCCATCGTGGCCGGGAGGTGGCGTTGGCGCGAGCGCAGGCAGGACTTCGGCGGTCTTACCCCCCCTCTCCGTCGTCTCCGAGGCGCTTGCGACGGTAGTCGAACGCGCGGCGCGACAGCCCGACGCGCCGGGCCGCGGCCGAGACGTTGCCCCGCTCCTGGCGGAGGGCCTCCGAGATGACCGCCGCGTCGAGCTCGTCGAAGCCGATCCCGGCCGCCAGGGCCTCGGCCGCGATCTCGTCCGCCCGCCCCCGGAGCGGCTCCCGCAGGAACTCCAGCTCGTCGGCGGTGACCGGGGCCGGCCCTGCGTCGCCCCCGATCCCGAGGACGAGGAGCCGCTCGACCGCGTTCTCCAGCTCGCGCAGGTTCCCGGGCCAGGGGTGCGCGCGCAGGGCCTCGACGGCCCCGGGGGTGAGCGTCCGCTCGGGGGCTCCGACGCGCTCGGCGACGGTCCGGATCACGCCGGCGCACAGGTCGACGAAGTCGGGGTCGGGGGTGCGGAGCCGGAGCGCGGGCACCTGCAGCGGCACGACGGCCAGGCGGAAGTAGAGGTCCTCGCGGAAGGTCCCCGCCTCGACGGCGACCCGCAGGTCCCGCGCCGTGGTGGCGATGACGCGAACGTCGATCGGGACGGGCGCCTCGGCCCCGAGCGGCTCGACCTCCCGCTCCTGGAGCACGCGGAGGAGCTTCACCTGCAGCGCGACGTCGAGGGTCTCGATCGCCTCAAGGACGACCGTTCCGCCGGCGGCTCGCTCGAAACGGCCCTCGCGCGCGCGGCTCGCACCCGTGAAGGCGCCGGCCGTGTGGCCGAACAGCTCCGCCTCCAGCAGGGTCGGCGCGAGCCCGGCGAGGTGGATGGCGACGAAGGGGCCGCCGGCGCGCGGAGAGAGGTCGTGGAGGCGCCTCGCGGCGCGGCTCTTGCCCGAGCCAATCTCGCCGGTCAGCAGGACCGTGGCCGGGACCGAGGGTGCCGGGAGGCCGCCCGCCGCGACGCGCGCGAGGTCGGCCTCGAAGCGGTGCCAGGCGGAGAGCTCCGAAGGGCCGTCGTCGGAGGCGGTCATGGCTGGGCGCGGAAGTGCACTCGCGGGGGAGGCTCGGGGGCGAATGCGAGGGTCCTGGGGCCACCCCGGATCGGGCCGGCAGAGGTTGACTCGCCGACGGGGCGGGTCCAGACTACGTCGCTCTCGAAGACCCGACAAACACTCCTGGACACTGCGCGGATGCCGCCCTCGGCCCCTTACCGGGGACACGGCACGCTTCCCGCCGAGGAAGGAGCGGGGATTTCCCCGCTCCTTTTCTATTGCCCCGAGTACGAGCCATGAATCCCGAAACCCTCCTGCAAACGATCGACGCGCTCCACGCGATGAAGAACATCCCCCGAGAGGTGATCTTCCGCGCGCTGGAGGAGTCGATGGCCGCTGCGGTGCGGAAGCGGTTCGGCGAGGGCGAGGAGCTCATCTGCACGATCGATCGGGAGTCCGGAGAGGTCACGATCGAGGACGACGAGGGCGTATACGAGTTCGAGATGAGCGAGCTCGGACGCATCGTCGCGCAGACGGTCAAGCAGGGCTTCACCCAGCGCGTCCGCGAGGCGGAGCGTGACGTCTTCTACGACAAGTACGAGGCGCGCGTCGGCCAGCTCATCAGCGGCGAGGTGCAGCGCTACGAGGGACAGGACCTCGTCGTGTCGCTCGGCGACGTCGAGGCGCACCTGTCGCGCGAGGACCGCGTCCGCGGCGAGACCTACGCGCCCGGCGATCGCATCCGCGTGATCATCGTCGAGGTCAGCAAGGAAGGCAGCCGCGTCAAGATCTACGTGAGCCGCACGCACCCCGACCTCGTCCGCCGGCTGTTCGAGCTGGAGGTCCCGGAGATCGCGGACCAGATCATCGAGATCAAGCGCGTCGTCCGCGAGCCGGGCTACCGGACGAAGATGGCCGTGCTGTCGAGCGATCCGAAGATCGACGCGATCGGCGCGTGCGTCGGCGTCCGCGGTTCGCGCATCAAGGCGGTGATCGACGAGCTGCGCGGCGAGCGCATCGACATCATCCGCTGGAGCGACTCGCTGGAGACGCTCGTCATGAACGGCCTAGGGCCGGCCAAGATCCACCTCGACAACATCTACCCCAACGTCGAGAAGCACTCGGTCACCGTGCTGGTGGACGAGGAGCAGCAGTCGCTCGCGATCGGCAAGCGCGGCCAGAACGTGCGCCTCGCGAGCCGCCTGTGCGGCTGGGACATCGACATCAAGACCCGCGAGGAGTACTTCGGCGAGGCCGCCGACGGCGACTCCGCGAACACCGAGCTGTCCGAGGAGTCCCCTCTGACGGATGCCCTCAAGGGCAGCGAAGGCGCTCTCGACGGCGTCGACAGCGATCCGGAGCGCACGCCCGCCCCCGCGGGCGACGTCGCCGGCGAATCGGCGGGCGAAGCGCCCGTCGAGGCTGCGAGCACGGACGAGCCGCCCACCGCGGGCGGCGACGCCTGAACGCGGCCCTCCCACCTCCCCCGATCGAACGGCCCAGAGCCGACGGACCCCTGACCCAATGAACGCCGTGACCGCGAACCGCCATGAAGGCTGAGGCCTCCGTGTTCGCGCGCTCCCGCAAGGGCGCCGCGTTCCTCGGTCTCGTCCCCTCCTCCTCCCTCTGCGCCCGGACGACGGACGCACTCCTGGCTCGGCCTCGGTGACCCCCGCTGGCTGACCCGGGGCCCCCGATCAGCCAGTCCGCGCTCCATGCTCGACGAGCGCCCACAGAACCACCTACCGATCCTTTGAGCGACAAGGTCCGCATCCACGATCTCGCGAAGCAGTACGGCATGCCAGGGAAGGACCTGGCGTCCAAGCTGCGCGACTTCGGGTTCAGCAAGGCGAAGAGCCACATGTCGGCGCTCGACCCGTTCGAGCTCGTGCAGGCCCAGGGGCTGCTCGAGGCGAACGGCATCACCCCGGTCGCGTCCGAGGAGGACGACCCCGAGGCGAAGGGCGGCGGCCTGCGCGTCAAGAAGCGCAAGAAGCTCAAGGCCGACGACGACGACAGCGACACGGGCAGCGCCCTCCCCGGCGTCAAGCGCCGGAAGAAGCCTCCCGTCGAGGAGCCCGCTGCCGCGGCCCCGGCCACGGCCCCCGCCCCTGGCCCGGCCGAGCCGGTCGCCGAGCCGGTCGCCGAGCCGGCCCCCGCCGCCGAGCCCGCCGCCGAGC
>JBCDGE010000140.1:0-16995 GCA_038757895.1 Planctomycetota bacterium
CGGCGCCACGATCGTCGCGGACATCTTCTTCATCGACGCGTTCGCGGACACCGACCTCTACCTCTGGGATCCGCTCGTTTCCTGCGACACGAACGTCGCGGGCCCGGGCACGGGCACGGGCGCGCTGTCGGTCGGCTTCTCGGTGTCCGACGACGAGCAGGTCACCTACACCAACACGACGGGCGCCGCGCAGGTGCTCATCATCGAGGTCGACATGTTCACGGGCGGCGGCTGCAACGACTACGACCTGCAGGTCGCCGGCACCTCCGGTGGCGGCGGTGGAATCGGCAGCAACTACTGCACGGCCAACAACAACTCGACCGGCGTCCCGGCTGCGATCGGCGCAGCGGGCTCCCGCCTCGTGTCGAGCAACGACGTGACGCTGACGGCCACCGACATGCCGCAGATGTCGTTCGCGTTCTTCCTCGCGTCGACCACGCAGGGCTTCGTCCCGAACCCGGGCGGCAGCGACGGCAACCTCTGCCTCGGTGGCGCGATCGGCCGCTACGTCGGTCCTGGCCAGATCCAGAACTCCGGCACCGTGGGCGAGGTCTCGCTGATCCTCGACCTGACGATGGTCCCGCAGCCGATGGGCTTCGTTTCGGTGATGCCGGGTGAGACCTGGAACTTCACCTGCTGGTTCCGGGACGCGAACCCCGGACCGACCTCGAACTTCACGGACGGGCTCACGATCGTCTTCATCTGATCTTCGCCTGTCGATCCGGGCGCTCTCGGGCGTCCGGCATCGTGCACGACGAGTCCCCGTGTCGGCGCTCCTTTGCGCCGGCGCGGGGACTCGGCTTTCCGGCAAGGTCCGGGCGGCGGCGCTACGATCGAGCACGAAGCCAATCCTCCCCGCGCCAAGCGCGGGACCTCCCCCGCTCGGAATCCAACTCTCCAGCTCCGAGATGTCGAAGGGATCCCCCTTCCTTCGCGCGGTCCCCCTCCTGCTCCTCACCGGGACCGCGTTCGCCCAGGGCGCGGACGAGTGCGCGCACGCGGTCGACGTCGGCCCGGGCTCGGTCGTCGTGCCGATCGATTCAACGCGCTGCAGCGACACCGGTCAGCACGCGACGACCGGGGACGAGGCGCAGTGCGCCGACCTGACGAGCGACGTGTGGTTTCGCTGGACCGCCGCGGGGTCGGGATCGGTCACGATCGACACGTGCGCGAGCGCGACCTTCGACACGCACATAGCCGCCTGGCGCGGCCCCGACTGCGCGTCCCTCGTGCCGCTGGGGTGCAGTGACGACGACCCGCTCTGCGAGAACGCAGGGCGTCTGCGGCTCGACGTGGCCGTCGGCGACGTCCTGTACGTCCAGGTCGGGAGCCCCGCCTCCTCGGGTGGCGAGACCGGGCAGGCGACGCTCACGATCGGTGAGTCACCGGGTCCGGTGAACGACGCGTGTACCGACCCCGAGCCCCTCGCCGGCGTCGGGAGCTTCGTCTTCAGCACGCACCGCGCGACGACCTCGGGCTTCGACGGCGGCGGCTCCTGCGCCCCCGGGGCCGCGAGCGTGAACCAGGACGTGTTCTTCGAGTGGACCGCGCCCCGGCCGGGCGACTTCTCGTTCGACACCTTCGGGTCCGGGTTCGACACCAAGCTGTCGGTGCACGCCGGTTCGCGCTGTTCCGCGACCTGCGTCGGCCACGACGACGACTCGGGCGGCGGCCTGCAGAGCCAGATCGTGCTCCAGGGCGTCGCCGGCGGCGCGACCTTCCTGGTGCAGGTCGGCGGTTTCGGGACCGGCTCGGGCACGGGGCTGCTCACGATCGACGCCTTCGTCGACCCGTGTGCCAACACGACCGACGACTCGTTCGAACCGAACGAGGACTGCGCGTCCCCCGCTCCGATCACGGAGGGACTCTACACCCGCCTGTTCGCGAGCCTCACGAGCCCGGACTTCTACGCGATCGAGCTGCAGCCCGACGAGGTGCTCGAGGTCGCGCTCGGGGACACTCCCACGGAGGACCTCGACCTTCGCATCTATGACGCGACCTGCGGACTCCTCCTGTCGTCGAGCGCGGAGGTCGCCACGATCTCGACGGTCGGCGCGACCGGGCCGACGACGTTCGTGATCGAGGTCTTCCTGAACCCGAACTTCTCCGGTCAGGGGTGCCTCGACTACACGATGCGCCTCGACGTCGATCCCGATCCGTGCGTGGTGCTCGGGGACGATCCGCTGGAGCCGAACGACTCCTGCGCCACCGCGACGCCGCAGGGCAACGACGACGTCGCCGGCCTCGTCATCCAGGGGGACGACGACGACTTCTTCCGCGTCGGGCTCGCGGCGGGCGCCACGCTCGACGTCGAGATTCGATTCCTGAACGGCGACGCCGACCTCGATCTGTACCTCTGGGACCACGCCGGACCGTGCGGGACGAAGGTCGCGGGCGAGGGCTTCGGCTCGGGCGCACTCGCGATCGGCTTCACCGCGTCGGACGACGAGGTCATCCAGTTCACCAACACGTCGGGCCTGGCGCGCGAGCTCCTGGTCGAGGTCACCCGCTACGACTTCAGCCAGGGGAGCTGCGCCGCGTACGACCTCTCCATCAGCGGCTCGAACGGCGCGTTCGGGGTCGGCGCGCCGTACTGCGACGCGAACCCGAACTCGACGGGGAACGTGGCGTCGATCCTCGCGCTCGGATCCCGCGTCGCCGCGCAGAACGACCTCACCGTTTCGACGAGCGACCTGCCGCCGAACACGCCGGCGTTCTACCTCGTGTCGTCGACCCAGTTCTTCCTGCCGAACCCCGGCGGGAGCGACGGCAACCTCTGCATCGCCGGTGAGATCGGCCGCTACGTGGGCGCGGGCGAGATCCAGAACTCGGGGCCCGCCGGGACCGTTTGGCTGGCGCTGGACCTGGACCGGGTCCCGCTGGCGAACGGGCCGGCGCAGGTCCTGGCGGGCGACCGCTACAACTGGACCACGTGGTTCCGCGACGTGAACGGCAGCGGGACGACGTCGAACTTCTCGGACGCGGTCGAGGTGGTGTTCTTCTGAGTCCTCTCGCAGACGGGCTCAGCGGAGGATCGGCGTGAGCCGCACGTCGCGGAATTCGATGACCGCTCCCTCCGACTGGAGGCAGATCGGTCCCGCGATCTCCTCGCACCAGTCGGCAGAGTTCTGCAGCACGCCGTTCACGCGCAGCTCGACGCGCGGCCCGTCGACGAGGATGTCATAGCGGTTCCACTCACCTACGGGCCGTTCGGACGAAGGCGCGCGGCGGCGCGTGTTGCGGCCGCGGGTCCGCGTCGCGTCGGGGCGCATCGCCATCCTGTCGATGTTCCAGAAGTCGCCCGCGTTCCGGTGCTGAAGCTGCGCCTCGATCGAGCGCGGCCAGACTTTGTCCGGTCCGTTGGTGCGCAGCAGCACGCCAGAGTTCCCCGGCCCCGCCGCGGGATCGAAGCGCCACTCCAGCGTCAGGCGGTAGCTCTCGAAGCTCTCCTTCGTCCGCAAGTAGCCGGCGGGGCGGCCCTCGCAGCGGAGCACCCCGTCGCGCACGCTCCACACGTCCTCGAAGCGAGCGTCGGGCTTCGAGAGATGATGCGTCCAGGCGTCGAGGCCAGCCCCATCGGACGCCGAGCCGTCGAACAGGACGATCTCGTCGCCTAGGACCGGCTCCGCGTCGGGGTCCTCGGACAGGAACGCGACGAGGTCGGCGATCTCCTGGGCCGAGAGCTCCAGCGCGAGTCCCTGCGGCATCGTCGACGCCGTCTGCTTCGTACGCCCGACGACCTCGTCGGCGCCCAGCGTGATCCGCTCGCCGTCCGTGCCCATCAGGGCGATCGTATCGCCGTCGGCCAGGAGGAACCCGGCGTGCAGGAGTCCGTCGTCGGTCTCCAGGACGTAGGTGTCGTACCCGAGCGCGATCGCGGCGCTGGGGTTCAGGATCGCATCGAACAGCGCCTCTCCGGTGAGCTTCTTGCGGATGAGGGTGAGCTCGGGGCCCAGGTCCACACCGACGCGCGTCGAGCCGAGCTGGAACGCGTGGCACGTCGCGCAGCGCCCGCGCGCCTCGTCGAGGAACACGCGCCGCCCGCGGCGCGCGTCGCCCTCCAACGCCATGAGCTCGCCGATCGAGGGCAGAGCCTCCCCGTCCGCGCCGGCGCGCTCGAACTCCTCGCTGGCGAGCGCGCGGACGGCGAGCTCCGGGTGGTCGAACAGCAGCTCGGCGATCTTCGGCACGAGGTGCGGCGGGATGCGCTCCTCGCGCTGGGCCGCGATCAGGAGCAGCGCGCCCTGGCCGTCCGCCGCGAGGTCATTCGCCGCCCGCATCCGGGCCTCGTCGAAACCGTCGAAGGCGGTCACCACGCCGATCCAGTCGACGAGCGGCTTCGACTCGGGCGCGCGCTCCACGCGCACCTCGAAGCGGATCGACGTCGAGCGTCCGCGGTTCTGGTCGGTCCCGCCCTTCTCCGGACCGCACCGGGCCAGGAGCCGCTCGGCGCCCTTCGGGAGCGCGAAGCGGATCTCGCTGCGGGCGTGCGTTCCGATCCCGTTCGCGAACGTCTGGTCGCCGACCTCCAGCGCGCCGCCGGCCGGGTCACGGTGGGCCTGGACGCTCCCCCACTGCGCCGAGGCCTCCGTCCAGCCGCCGGCAAGCATCACCTCGCTGCCGTCGCCGGTGACCACGCGCGGCGCGACCCACGCGGCCCAGTCGCAGTTGTTCCCGTCGCCGCCGTCCGCGACGACGAGCCAGAGCGCGCTCGCGCCCTTCACGTCGACGTCGACGTCCGCGAGGCCCTCGCGCATCACCTCGCTCTGCCAGACGAGCTCCGCGTCCGCGAGCGACCCGTCGCCGGCGATCCGCACGCCGTAGTCCCGCCAGTCGTTCGTGCTGCGGTGCTCGATCCACCACGTCGCGTACCCCCGCAGGTCCTCGGGCCCCGCGGTCGCGGCGAGCGCGACGGCCTCGGCGGCCGCCCGTCCCGGCGAGAACGCGAGCGCGTCGATCGCGCGCCGGCGCGCGGCGGCGTCGAGCTGCGGGCTCATCGCCCGCGCCGTCCAGGCGGGCACGGCGCTGGCCGGATGGAGCCGCCAGGCGAGCGCCTCGAAGCGCGCGTCCCAGGCGAGCGGCGTGTCGGCGAACGCGGCCGAGAGCTCGGCGTAGGCGGCGTCGGCGTCCTGCTCGAAGATCTGGCCGAGGGTCTCCAGGAGCCAGGGGTCGGAGCCGTCGAAGGCCTCGGCGATGTCGAGCGCGACTTCGAGCACATCCCCCTCGAGCGGGGCTCCGACGAGCGCGCGGGCCAGCGCACGGGCAACCCCGGGATAGGGGGCAAGGTCGAAGTCCGAGCGTGCGAAGGCCGGGACGATGGCCTCGCGGATCACGACGGGCGGGAGACTCTGGACGGCCACCTGAAAAGCACGGATCTGTGCAGGGGTGCGCTCGCCGAGGAAGCTCGGGTCCATCTCGGCGCCCCCCTTCCCTGCGAAGAGCGCGCGGTGGTACGGCGCTGCGACGGCGATCGAGCGGGTCGCCGTCCGGTCGTCGTCGATGTTGCCGTACTGCACGGAGAGCCACTCGAGAGCTCGCTCCCCCATCCGGTCGAGCGCCGCCCGACCCAGCTCACGCACCGACACCGCGGGTGACGCCAGCGCCCGGAGCGCCCCCTCACGAGTCTCGAGATCCAGCGCCGGCACCTCCAGCCGCGCACCCTCCGGCGCGATGCGCAGGATCCTGCCGTACGCCTTCCGATCCCCGGCGCCGTGCCCGCCGACGCCGGGGTCGTACCAGTCCGCGACGTAGACGTCCCCCGCAGGCCCGACCGCGACGTCGCTCGGCCGGAACCACGCGCCGCTCTCCCCGCTCGCGTCACGCTTCGGACGGATCAGGTCGCCTGGCTCGAGCGCGAAGCCCGAGCCCTCGGCGCGCGGCACGTGCGCGTAGACCACGCGCGCGCCCGCGTCGCAGTTCAGCACCGCGCCGCCGATCCAGCGGTCCATCAGCTCGCCCTCGTACACGCACACGCCAGTCGGGCCGCCGCCGCCGTTGATCGTCCCGTACGGCACGACGCCCGGGTCGCCCTGGTGCCAGTGGGCCTCCTGGGTCGTCTGCCCCGGCCGCCGATCCGCCTGCCACTTGCGCGTACCGTCCGCGCTGACGAAGCCGTGGTTGCCGCCGGGCAGGACCCAAACCGTCCGGCAGGAGCGGTTGCCGTCATCGTCGTTGTCCGCGGTGTAGAGCTCGCCGTAGGCGTCGACCGCGACCTCGTACTGGTTCCTGAAGTTGTGCGCGAGCACCTCCAGGTTCGAGCCGTCGTGGTCCATCCGCAGGATCAGCCCGCCGGTCCACACGCGGCCGTCGTCGCTCACCAGCCCGGGCCTGTTGTCCGACGCGCGCGGCCCGCCGCCGGAGTACAGGCTGCCCGCGCGGAGGGCCCAGCCGTCGGACCCCGTCACCAGGTGCGGGCCCGCGTTGCCGACCGCGACGTAGAGCTTGCCGTCGGCGTGTGGCACGACCGAGTGCAGCCCGTGGTCGTGGTCGAAGCCGCCGAAGCCGGTCAGGATCGTCTCGCGCTCGTCCGCGACGTCGTCGCCGTCCGTGTCGCGGTAGGCGAACAGGTGCGGCGAGCACGACACGTACACGCGGTCTCCGACGAGAGCGATGCCGAGCGGGGCGGTCAGGTCCTTGTCCTGGACGAAGACCTTCGACGTGTCGCAGGCACCGTCCCCGTCGGTGTCCTCCAGGATCACGATCCGATCGCCCTCGTCGAAGTGCTTGCCCGGGTTCCGCCCGTTCCACTGGCGGTAGTTGACGGCTTCCGCGACCCACAGTCGGCCGCGCGCGTCGACGTCGATCGCCGTCGGGTTGAAGAGGTCGGGCGACTCCGCCCAGAGCTCGACCTCCAGCCCGTCGGGCAGCTCGAAGGTCGATGCGAGGTCCGCCTGGGGCCCGGCGAGGACGGACGCGGCAAGGACGGACGCGGCGAGGAAGAACCCGGGGAGGGACGCGGCGAGGATCGTCGAGCAGGTCACGCGACCCAGTCTAGCTGCCCTAGACTGGTCCGATGATCGTCCCCAACCTCATGGTGAGCGACATGTCGCGCTCGGTCGCCTTCTACCGCGACCTGCTGGGCATGACCGTGTCGATGTCGGTCGACGCGGACCAGGGCTACTCGCCGGGCGAGCTGCGCGACGGCGCGGTGTTCGCGGTCGTCGAGTGGAACGACGCGCAGCTCATGCTGCAGACCCAGCAGAGCCTGGCGGAGGAGCTCCCCGAGTTCGCCGCGCCGCGCGACCCCTCTGCGCCGCCGTCGGGCACGGTCTTCTTCCGCGGCTACGATCCCGCGTCCGTCGCCGACCGCGTGCCGGCCGAGCACCACGTCAAGGGGCCCGAGACGACGTGGTACGGGATGAACGAACTGACGCTCCGCGACCCGGACGGGCACCTCGTCACACTCGCGTTCCCCGCCCCCGGCGCGGCGCCGAGCTGAACGCGAGCATCCCCGGATCGGAGCACCTCGCTTAGAGTGCTCGGATGAGCCTCACCGCCGTCCTCCCCGTCGCGGCCGCCGCAGCACTCGCCATGGGACGAGCTCCGAACGACGACGTGCGCGCCGGAGCCGTGGAGGTCGAGGGCCAGCGCATCCCCTACCGGCTCGTCGTTCCGGCAGAGATCGAGCCGGGCCGCGCGTACCCGCTCGTCCTGTTCCTCCACGGCGCGGGCGAGCGCGGCGACGACAACGAGACGCAGCTCGTCCACTTCCCCGTCCGGATGATGACTCCGGATCGGCGCGCGTCGATGCCCTGCTTCGTGCTGGCGCCGCAGTGCCCCGGGAACGACCGCTGGACGACCGCGGACTGGGGTTCGAAGACCTCGTCGCCGATGTCGGCCGAACCGACCGTCCCCATGCGCGGCGCGATCGAGGCGCTCTTCGAGGTCGTCGCGAGCGAACCGATCGACACGTCGCGGATCTACCTGACCGGACTGTCGATGGGCGGCTACGGCGCCTTCGACCTCGCGACGCGCCATCCCGACTGGTTCGCCGCCGTGGCGCCCGTGTGCGGCGGCGGGGACGAGCGCCAGGCCGGCCGGCTCGCCGGGCTCCCGATCTCCGTCTGGCACGGCGACGCCGATCGCGCCGTACCGGTCGAGCGCAGCCGCCAGATGGTCGCCGCGCTCCGCGCGCTCGGCGAGGACCCGGAGTACCGCGAGCTGGAGGGCGTCGGGCACGACGCGTGGAACCACGCGTACGAGGCGAACGGCTGCCTGGAGTGGATGTTCGAGCAGCGGCGGGATCCGCGCCGCCGGCTCGCGTCGGCCGCGCGCCTGATGGCCGGAGCGCTGGCCGACACGGATCGCGTGGCCTTCTTCGGCGACTCGATCACCGAGAGCGGCGCGAAGGCCGGCGGGTACGTGGACCTGCTGCGCTCCGCTCTCGCCGAGCACCGACCCTCCGTGGGCGTCATCCCCGCCGGCATCAGCGGACACCGCGTGCCCGACCTCCTCGCCCGCGAGAAGGCGGACGTCCGGGACGAAGGCGCGACGATCGTCTTCACCTACATCGGTATCAACGACGTCTGGCACTCGCTGTCGGGCGGCGGGACGCCGCTGGGCGAGTACGCGAGCGGCCTCGACAAGCTGCTCGGCACGCTGGAGCGACGGGGCGGGGCCCTGAACGTCGTCGCGACGCCCACGCTGATCGGCGAGTTGCCAGAGGGCAAGAACGAGCTCGACCGGATGCTCTTCGACTACGTCGCGGCCGCTCGCCGCGCGGCCGGGCCGGAGAAGCGCACGCTCTGTGACCTCCACGTGGCGTTCCGCGACCACGTGCGTGTCTTCCACTCCGACCGGAAGGCCGACCGCGGCTGCCTCACCACGGACGGCGTGCACCTGAACGAGGCGGGCAACGTCCTGGTCGCGACCGAGGCCGCGCTCGCGATCCGAACGGCCGCGCTCGCGCGCCCCCGGAAGTGACGCTGGCCGCTCCGACTCGGCGGGCGGCTACTCGGCGGGCGCCTGGGGACCGAACGTCCCGTCGACGAAGCTCTTGAAGCCCTGGAGCGCGGTGCGCTGGGTGTAGAACTCCAGCCCGCGCAGCGCGCCGAGCTCCTCGCCGCCGCCCGCGCGCCCAGGGCCGCCGTGCACCAGACCCGGCAGGACCATCCCGGGCGGGAGCGCCTGCTCGGCCATCCGGTCCGATCCGACCCACACGCGCCCGTGGTAGGGCGCGGCGCCGAGCACGAACGCCTGCGACCACGCGGCGTCGTTGGAGTACGCGCTCACGACGAGGCCGCCCTCGCCGAGGTTGACGAGGTCGGCCGCCCCGTCGGCGCTGCCGTCGTACGGCACGATCGTCGCCACGGGCCCGAAGACCTCCAGCTCGTGCAGGACCGGCGCCTTCGCGTCGCGCGCGACGAGCAGCGTCGGCGAGACGAAGCAGCCCTCCCGCGGCGGCTCGGGCCCGCCGTGGACCACGTCCGCGACCTCGGTCAGCCTCTGGATCCCCTCGCGCACGTCGGCGTGCTGGGCGGAGTGCGCGACCGGCCCGAGCCGGGTCGACGACTCGCCGGGATCCCCGAGCGGGTAGCGCCCGAACTCTGCCGAAAGGTCGGCCTTCACCTCGTCGACGCGATCCGCGGGGACGAGGATGCGTCGCACCGCGGTGCACTTCTGCCCCGCCTTCTGGCACATGTCGAGCGCGACGTTGCCGACGAACAGTCCGTACGTCTCCGAGGAGGCGTCGACGTCGGGCGCCAGCACCGCAGCGTTGATGGAGTCCGCCTCGATGTTGACGCGGACGTTGCGCGCGACGACATTCCCGTGCCCGCGGATGACGCGACCCGTGGCGGCCGAGCCCGTGAACGCAACGCAGTCCTGGCCGTCGAGATGGCTGAGCAGGTCGCCCGCGCTGCCGCACAGGAACTGAAACGCGCCCTCCGGCACGAGCCCCGAGTCGACGACGACCTCGGCGATGCGCCAGGCGATGAGCGCGGTCGCGGCGCCGGGCTTCTCGATCACCGGGACTCCGGCGAGGAGCGCGCATGCGGCCTTCTCCATCATCCCCCACGCGGGGAAGTTGAACGCGTTGATGTGCACCGCGACGCCGCGCCGGGGGACGCGAATGTGCTGGCCCCAGAAGCGCGCGGTGCGGCCGAGCTGCTGGCCGTCCCCGTCGACGAGGAACGGCCGGTCCCCGAGTCGCTTGCCGAACGACGCATACGCGGCGAGCGTGCCCGTCGCGCCGTCGATGTCGAACTTGGCGTCGCCGCGCGTGTTGCCGCCGTTGCGGGCGCCCATCTCGATGAGCTCCTCGCGGATCTCGTGGATCGCGGCCGAGAGTCCCTTGAGCATCGCGGCGCGCTCCGCGAACGTCATCGCACGCAGCGCCGGACCGCCGACCTCGCGCGCGTGGCGCACGACGGAGGCCATGTCGATGCCCTCCGTCCCGCAGGTCGCGACGGCCTCGCCGGTCGTCGGGTTCTCGAGGGTGGTCGCGGCGCTCAGACCGGCCTTCCACTGGCCGGCGACGTAGCTCTTGAGGGTCTGCATGGTGGCTGGCGGGGCGCGGCTGGGCGCGTTCCGGGCCGAAGACGATATCCGATCGGCGGGTGGCCGAGGAGCCGGGTCCGGCTACCCTCGGCCCATGGCCGCCGAGACCCCCACTGCCGCTCGCTTCCTCCCGCCCGGATCGTTCGAGGGCAAGGTCGTCGTGGTCACGGGCGGCGGCACCGGCCTCGGGCTGGAGATCTCCCGCGGCTTCGCGGCGCTCGGCGCGACCGTCGTCGTGCCGTCGCGGTCGCCGGACAACCAGAGCGCCTTCCTCGCGGAGGCCGCCGAGCGCGGCTGGCGCGCCGCAGGCGGCGAGGTCGACGTGCGGGAGCCCGACGCGGTCCGCCGGCTCGCCGACTCGATCGCCGAGGAGCACGGACCCGTCGACGTCCTGATCAACAACGCGGCCGGCAACTTCGTCTGTCCGGCCGAGCGGATGAGCGCCAACGCGTGGCGCGCCGTGCTCGGGATCGTGCTCGACGGCACGTTCTACTGCTCGAAGGAGTTCGGCAAGCAGATGATGGCCAAGGACGCGGAGGGCGCTCCTCGCGGCGGCTCGATCGTCAACATCATCGCGACCTACGCGTGGACCGGGATGCCCGGGGTCGTGCACTCGGCCAGCGCGAAAGCGGGCGTCCTGGCGATGAGCAAGACGCTCTCGGTCGAGTGGGCCCGCTATGGCATCCGCGTCAACTGCGTGGCACCCGGGCCCTTCGAGTCGGACGGGGCGAAGCGCAACCTGTGGCCGAACGACCTCGTCGAGCAGCGGATCCGCGAGTCCGTGCCGCTCGGCCGCTTCGCCAACCGCGACGAGGTCGCCGCCCAGGCCCTGTGGCTCGCGAGTGACGCGGCGAGCTACGTCACGGGAGCGAACGTGACGATCGACGGCGGGATGAGCCTGGGCGCGGGCCGGATGTGGGAGCCGGGCCAGCGGATCGATCGCCGCCCGAAGCCGACGGGCGAGGGCGCGTGAGCCGGCGACCGAGCGAGGATCGCGGGCACCTGGCGACCGAGGTCGCGAACCCGCGCAGCGAGGGACTGGAGTCGCTCTCGGCCCTGGAGGCCGTCGACCTGATGCGCGGCGAGGACGCGGCGGTGCTGGACGCGCTCGAGGGCGCGCGCGAGGACCTCGCGCGGCTCGTCGAGCTCGCTGCGGAGCGGCTGCGCGGCGGCGGGCGACTGATCTATGCCGGCGCCGGCACGAGCGGCCGCCTCGGCGTGCTCGACGCATCGGAATGCCCACCGACGTTCGGCGTCCCGCCCACGACGGTGCGCGCGGTGATCGCGGGCGGCGACACCGCGCTGCGCTCGGCGGTCGAGGGCGCGGAGGACGATCCGGAGCAGGGCGGGGCAGAGATGGACTCGCTGGAGGTCGGCGAGGCGGACGTCGTCTGCGGGATCGCCGCGGGCGGCACGACGCCGTTCGTGCACGGCGCCCTCCGAAGAGCGCGAGCGCGCGGGGCCGCGACCTGCCTGATCGCATGCGTGCCGCGCGAGCAGGTCCCGGACGACTACGACCTGTCGGTCCGGCTCCTCGTCGGGCCCGAGGTGCTCGCGGGCTCGTCGCGGCTCAAGGCGGGCACGGCGACCAAGCTCGCGCTGAACACGCTGACGACGCTCACGATGGCGCGCCTGGGCAAGACCCACCGCGGCCGGATGGTCGACGTCGATACGAGCGCGAACGCCAAGCTCGTCGACCGGGGTGCGCGCCTCGTGATGGAGTTCGGCGGCGTCGATCGTGCCCGCGCGCTGGATCTCCTGGCGCTGGCAGATGGCCACGCGAAGACGGCGATCGTGATGGCCGCGACCGGCGACGACGCGGGGTCGGCGCGGGCGCGGCTCGACGCGGCGGGAGGAGTCCTGACCCGAGCCCTCGCGAAGGGCGGAGACTGACCACCGATGGAAGCGAACGCACTGGTCTGGGGCGGGCTCGCGCTCGCGCTCGTGATGTTCTTCACGTGGGCGCTGGAGGTGCACCGCACGATGCGCGAGATCCTGACGGAGCTGAAGCGGATCCGCGACGAGCTGCAGGACCAGCGGGACCGCCAGCCCTGAAGGGCGGCGGGCGCCGAGCGGGGCCGTCAGAGCCTCGTCATCCGCAGGTTGACCTTCGTCAGGAAGGCCTTCCAGTCGAACGCCGGGCCGGGGTCGGTCTTCTGGCTCGACACGTGGTAGTGCCCGACGATGCCGCTGAAGCTCGCTTCTTCCTCCTCCGTCAGTCGCACCGTCGTCACGCGGCCGCGCGCGTCGGTCGGCGCCTTCGGCTCGATGAGCGGGAAGTGGCGGCAGAGGGCGGCGGTGAGCTTGACGAGCGAGTCGTACTGCTCAGGCGTGTAGTCGTACTGCTGGAGCACCTCGCCCTGGACCTCGCCGACGACCTTGCTCGCGCGCGCGGGGCGGCCCTCGAAGGCGGGCGTGAGCACGCCGAGCTTCTTCGGCGCATCCGGCAGGACGAGGCGGACGGACTCCCCGTTGTCGTCGTACCAGGCGCTGAGTTTCTTGTCGCCCGACGATGTCTCCGGGTACGCGCCGATCTGGGCGATCTCGACCCCGACGGATCTCGTGTTGGCCTGGCTCGCGTGCCACGCCGTGTCGCGCAGGTCGAGCGTCTGGTAGATCGTCCCGTCGACGTCGATCATGAAGTGGACCGACAGCCCGCGGCGATCGTGCAGGACCTTGAAGCACGACTGACTCGTGCCCTGGGCGTCGTAGTGCACGACGAACATGTCGAGGGTCCGCTGGAGCGCGACCAGCTCGCCCTCGTCGGGCTCCACGAGAACGTGCTGCGTCTGCCGGTCGACGCGCCCGGGCTGATAGCGCATGTCCCCCGAGAGCGGCGTCCGCGTCGTCACCGGGGGTCGCTCGAAGTGCAGCTGGGTGCTGTACGCGTCGTACCCGTTCGGATCGGTCCACAGGACGACCGGGGCACCGACGTACAGCCGCTCTCCGCAGGCGACGATCGACTTGTTGATCTCGACTCGGAGGATCTCGGGGGCGAGATCCGGCTTGCCGGACGAACACGCGGCCAGGAGCGCCAGGGCCGCGAGGCCGGCGCAGCGGGGAGAATGCGACATCCGCGCAGAATACCGCCGCGCGGGGCTCTCCGTCACGTCGTGGCGCCGCCGCAGCTGGAGCCCGCGCCCGCCGTGCAGCCGAAACAGTGCCGCCCGACGACGATCTTCCGCCGCGCGAGGGCATCGAGGTCGAAATCGTCGACGTGGCGCGGCGCGCCGTGCCCGACCTCCAGATCGAGCATCTGGTTGAAGTCGCAGTCGAAGAGCCGTCCGTCCCAGCCGACGGAGAGCGTGCTCCGGCACATGAGCCCCTCGGCGGCGGAGGGATTGAACGCGTCCACCAGCTTGCGCAGGTACGCCTCGGTCTGCCCGCTGCCCTCCAGCCACTCCAGGTAGCGGCTGATCGGCATGTTCGTGATGGTGAAGAGGGAGTCGAAGTCGACGTCGTAGAGCCGCTTCATCTCGCGCTTCCATTCCGACTCCAGCGACGCCTGCCCCGCGGGCAGGAACGCTCCGACCGGGTTGGTGACGAGGACGAGCCGCAGCCCGTCGCCCTTCCCGTACCCGGCCTCGTTGAGCAGCCGCAGCGCTTCGATCGAGGCGTCGTGTACGCCGTCGCCGCGCTGGCGATCGGTGCCGAGCCGGCGGTAGTGCGGGAGCGACGCGACCACCTCGACGCGGTTCTGTGCCAGAAAGTCGACCAGGTGCGCGTACGGCCTCGTGAGCAGGATGGACAGGTTGCAGCGATCCATCACGTGGCGCCCGAGCGCGCGCGCGCCGCGCACGAGGTGCTCGAACTGTGCCGACATCTCTGGCGCCCCGCCGGTGATGTCGACCGTCGGGATGTCGGTCGCGGCGAGGATCTCCAGGCAGCGGTCCGCGACCTCGCGCGACATGTCCTCGGTGCGATCGGGGCCGGCGTCGACGTGGCAGTGCGCGCAGGTCTGGTTGCAGCGCCGCCCGAGGTTGAGCTGGAGGACGTCGATCCCGGTCGCGTCGAGCGGCCCGCCGAGGGCGGACTCCGCGCTCGGCCCGAACTCGTCGCGCGGGCCGAGGTCGACGCGATCGAGCACCTCGATCTGGTGCTCCGGCGCGGCGAGCGGCGCGCGCGTCCTCGCGAGGGTCGGCCGGACCTTGATCATCGGGTGTGCGGATCGGGAGCGCGGGCCGCTCTCACATGCCGAGCCCGTCGGCGACCCGTCGCATCTGCATGCCGTGGACGAGGGCGGCGCCGCCCTTGATCGCGGACGCGACGTGGACGACCTCCGTGAGCTGCTCGACGTCGGACCCCTTCTCCATCGCATCCTTCGTGTACGCCTCGATGCAGTAGGGACACTGCACCGCATGCGCGACGCCGAGCGCGATGAGGCTCTTCTCGCGCGCGCTGAGCGCGCCGTCCTCGAAAACCGCTCCGTACCAGTCGAAGAAGCGCTTTCCGAGCTCGGGTGCGTGGTCGGCGATCGAGGAGAACCGCGCGAGGTCCTCGGGGTCGTAGTAGCTGTCCGGCATGGGTGCGGGGCAGGGTGACCCCGGGTGGGTTACGGCGCAAGCGAAAGGGTGTGACAGCCGTCCTGCAACCCTCCCCCGCCCCCGTCGGTCTCCCCGACATGCAGACCGTTCGCGTGTACGGCGCCTCGATCGACGGGACGGGGGCGCTGATCGTCACCGTCGAAGCCCGCTTCGAGCGCGCAGACCAGGGAGCCACCGACATCCAGCTCACGGGTCTTCCCGATCCCGTTCTTCGCGAGTCACGGGGACGGCTCGCGTGCATCCTCGCCGCGGGCCGGCTCCGACCGGGCCCGGGGCGGCTGCACCTCCACCTCGTCCCGGCGGCGCGACGGAAGTCGGGCGAGGGGCTCGACCTGGCGCTCGTCGTCGCGGCCGCGGCGGCGGCCGGGTTCCTGTCGCCCCGGTGCGTCGAAGGGACGCTGTTCCTCGGAGAGGTCGGGATCGACGGGCGCCTCTTCGCGACGCCTGGCGGGCTCGCCGCCGCGGTGACCGCGCGGGCGCGCGGGGTCACCGACGTCATCGCACCGCCCGAGACCGCTGCGGAGATCGCGGCGCTCTCCGACGTCCGCGCCTACGCCGCGTCGGACCTCGCGGCGACGCTCGCGCTGCTGACGGGCGACCGGAAGGGCGAGGGCGCTCCGCAGCCCGTCGGGCCGCCCGAGGCGGGCGTCGCCGGGGCGAAGGAGCCGTCGTCGCTCGACGAGGTCCGGGGCCAGGACGAGGCGAAGTACGCGCTCCAGGTCGCCGCGGCCGGCGGGCACGGGCTGCTCTTCGTCGGGCCACCGGGCGCGGGCAAGTCGATGCTCGCGAGCCGCCTCGTCGATCTGTTGCCGGCGATGAGCATCGACGAGCGGATCGACGTCACTTCGGTCCTGTCGGCCGCGGGCCGATGGCCGCGGGGACTGGCCGAACGCCGACCGTTCCGCGCGCCGCACCACACGACGAGCTTCGCGGGCCTGATCGGCGGTGGTTCCCCGATCGCGCCGGGCGAGATCACGCTCGCGCACGGGGGCGTGTTGTTCCTCGACGAGCTACCCGAGTTCGGCCGGGAGGCGCTGGAGGGTCTGCGCCAGCCGCTCGAGGAGGGTCGCGTCCACATCGCCCGCGCCGCGCGCCGCGTGTCCCTCCCGGCCCGCTTCCAGCTCGTTGCGGCGATGAACCCGTGCCCCTGCGGCCACGCCGGGCACCCGCGGATCCCCTGCCACTGCGCCCCCTCCGTCGTGCGACGCTACCGCCGGCGACTGTCGGGCCCCCTGCTCGATCGCGTCGACCTGCGGGTCGCGCTGCAGCCCGCGCCGATCGACCTGCTCGTCGCCGACGACCCCGCACGCGGCGCGCCCTCTCCGCGCCGCACGGGCTCCGCGCTCGCCGAAGGCGTGGACCGCGCCCGCCGATTCGCCGCCGCGCGCCCCACCCAGGGCGCCCGCCCCAACGCGTCCCTCGCGGCCGACGACCTCGACGAGGTCGCTCGCCTCACGCCCGCCGGCCGGACGCTCCTGACGAAGGCGGCCGCCGACCGCGACCTCTCCGCCCGCGCCATCCAGTCCGTCCGCCGCGTCGCCCGCACCATCGCCGACCTCGAAGGGGAGGAGCCCGTCTCCGAGGCCGCCGTCGCCGCCGCGCTCGGCCTCCGCCTCGCCCTACCGTGAGCCGCGGTCGCGGGGCCCCGCGCCCACGCGGCGTGTGCCACGCCCCGGTCAGGACGTCCCACGCGCTACGCCTCCAGCGCGACGATGCCGGCCGCGGGCGACTCCTCCACCGAGATCGCCCCGTGCCACCGCCGCCATCCGACCCCGAGCAGCCACGTCCGCGGCGCCACCACCGGCCCGCCCCGCGCCAGCGCCTCCGCCCCGAGCCGCGCCAGCCGCTCCTCCCTCCATCCGTCGAACCACCGGCCGCTGGAGTAGCGATCGGGCAGCCCCGCCGCCGCGCCCCGCCGCGCCCCCTCGTGCCGCACGTCGTTCTGCAGCACGTA
>JBCDGE010000141.1:0-16852 GCA_038757895.1 Planctomycetota bacterium
CCGCTCGACGACTCGACGTGCGCGAGCATCGTCACCGCGGACGGCAAGGGCTACGTCATGGGCACGCGCCGCGGCCGCGGCATGGCGTTCGACTGCACGCCCGAGCCCGGCGGTGGGGACCGCGTCCTCTGGAAGCGCAACATCCGCTCGGGCATCTGCACGCCGATCCTCGTCGGCGGCGGCATGTACTGGTGCACGGGCGGGATCCTGATGGGCGCGGACGTCGAGACGGGCGACTACCTCTACCGCGAGCGCCTGCCCCGCCTCGACGGCCCGACGGGCGGCTTCCCCAACGCCGACTACTCGTCGCCGGTCGCCGTCGGCGACCTGATCGTGCAGTTCACGCGCAGCGGCGAGAGCTACGTCGTACGCGCCGGCGAGGAGTTCGACCTCGTCGCACACAACCCCGCGTTCGACGGGGACGAGTCGGCCTTCAGCTCGTCGCCCGCGGTCTCGAACGGCGAGCTCTTCGTGCGGTCCGAGGCGTTCCTCTACTGCATCTCTGCGCCGCTCTGACGCGGGGCGCTCGCGGGCCGGCTCAGAGGCCGAGCGCCTCGAGGATGCGCCGGAGCCGGTCGCGCGCCGCGCCCGCGGCCTCGTCGTCCGCGCGGAGCCGATCCGCGCTCTCGTCGTCGTCCGCTCCGAGGTCGTAGAGCGATTCCCCTCCGCCCGCGGCGTCCATCACGAGCTTGTCGGCGCCCGATCGCACGGCGATCCGGTGCACGGTGCGCTCCCCGGGCGGCGCGTGGTTCGGCCGGAACCACTCGGTGACGACGCCGTCACGATCGAGCGAGGCCGTCGGGTCGGCGATCAGCGGCGAGAGGTCCCGCCCGTCGACGACCACGTCGCGCTCACGCGCGGCGGCCACCGGATCCTCTGCGCCCATCAGGGCGAGCGCCGTCGGGAAGAGATCGGTCGTGTGCACCGGCACGGCGCAGCGGGTGCCGGGCGATGCCACGCCAGGACCGGCGATCACGAGCGGGACCCCGACCCCCGTCTCGTGCATCGTGCCCTTTCCCTTCCCGGGACGGTGCGCGTCCCCCATCGCCTTGCCCTGAGTGCCGTTGTCTCCGACGACGATGACGTGCGTGCGCTCCAGCACGGGCTCCCCGATCGAAGCGAGCAGCCTGCCCAGCTCGCGGTCGACCGACTCGACCATCGCGATGTGGTGCGCCATCGGCGACTGCATCGGCTGACCCGAGAGCTCCTGCGAGTGCAGATCGGCGGGCGGCGCGTGCAGCGGGAAGTGCGCTGCGTGGAAGGAGACCACCACGACCCACGGCACCTCGCCGAACCACGCGATCGACTCCAGCGCGTCGTCGACCGTCACCGTCGTGATGTAGCCGCGCGGCCGGGTCACCTCGTTGTCGACCACCGTCCACGCCGTCGAATAGGCGTCGATCTCGTGGGACTTTCCGAGGTTCGCGAGGGTGCCGAGGAAGCGGTCGAAGCCGCACTTGCGCGCGTGGTCGCGCCCGTCGGGCGATCCCGCGAGGTGCCACTTGCCCACCATCGCGCTCCGCACGCCCATCAGGTCGCGCGCGGCCTTCGGGAGCGTCCACTCGTCGGGCGACAGCCCGCGCGCCGGGCCGTGCGGGCTGACCGTGTGACCGACGCCGGTCCGCGACGCGTGGCGACCGGTGAGGATCGTCGCGCGGGTCGGCGAGCAGTACGGTGTGGCCCAGGCCGCGTCGAAGCACACGCCGCGCCGCGCGAGCGCGTCGATCGTCGGCGTGGGCGCCGCGGCCGGGCCGCTGGAGAACGCCCCGATGCGCTCGCGTCCGACGTCGTCGAGGATGACGAGCAGGACGTTCTCGGCCTCGGGGGTCGCCTCCTGCTCGGGTGCGGGCTCCTCCTGGGCCGCGTCGGCCGGGAGCGCGAGCGTCGCGAACACGGAGAGCGCGAGGAGCCCGCGAACGACCAGGGGACGGGTGCGTGTGCGCATGGTGCGCGAGTGTGGAAGCGCGCCGCGGGGCGCGCAAGCGAGCGCCCGTCGGGTGTCTCGCTTCCGAGCCACGCGTCCGCGTCTGCCTTCAGGTGCCGGGGATGGGACGGAGCGCGATCCCGAAGGGCGGCATCCGGTCCGGCGCCGCGCCGAGGGCCAGGTCGACGCGCCGCGCCAGGGGCAGCTCGACCGCGACCGCCTTCGCGCCGTCGGCGGGCTGACCCGCGCGTCGCGCGCCTCCGTCGCAGGACACCGTCAGGATCCGCGCGTCCCCGTCCGAGGCCTCGCCCAGGACGAGCGCGACGTCGTGCGTCAGCCCCGCGACCGGCACGTGCCGCCGGCGCCGCGGACCGACGCGCACGCGCCCGGCGTCGCCCGGCGCCATCAGGAGCACGCGCCGCGCGCCGCGCGACTCGGCCCCGCGCGCGAGCTCGAGAACGATCGACGCGCTGGAGGGATCGGAGCGCTTCACCGTGAATGCGGCGCCGCGGCCGAAGGAGACCTCGGTCCCGTCCACGAGCTCCGCCTGTGCACTTGGAGCCCCGTCGACGGTCGGGGGCGTCGCTCCAGGCTCGGCCGCGAGGCGCCACGTCGACCCGCCGTGGAACGAGTCGACGAGGCGCATGCGCGCGTGCACGGGCTCCAGGTCCGCGAGGAGCGCGAGGTCCGCCGCGTCGGACGTCGCGTGCCCGACCTGGACCTCGTCGCCGGCGAGGATCAGGAGGTCCCCGGCGTCGTCGATCGAGGCCAGGAGGCGCACGGTGTCCCAGGTCCCGTCAGAGCGCGCAGACGACGACGCCGCCGCCCGCCTCGCGCGCCTCGAGGAACGCCTCGCGCGCGGCGACGTAGAGCTCGTCGCGGCGCTCGATGTCGGGGCTCGGGTAGTTGCCGATCCCGATCGCGATGTCGATACGGTCCCCGACGAGGTCGAGCAGCCCGCGCTCCTCCGCCGTGTCGGCGACGCGACGCGCCATGATCTCGGCCCCGTCGGGACCGGTGTTCGGGAGCAGGAACAGGAACGAGTTCTCGTCGAACCTCCCGAGGACGTCCGTGTCCCGCGAGGCCTCCAGGAAGATCGCCGCGAGGTCGCGCAGCACGTCGTCCGACGCCTGGCTCTCGAACCCGAGCATCGCGCAGGCGAGCGGGGCGTTGAAGCGCCGGGCGCGCTTGAACTCCTCGTCGAGCTTGTACGAGAGGAACTCGAAGTTGAAGAGCCCGGTGACCGGGTCGATCACCGCCTTCATCAGCGCCTCGCTCCGCTCGTTCGTGCGGTCGCGCAGCGGCTCGCCGAGCGCCGGATCACTGAACGCGCCGGACGACGCGAGGTGCTCCAGGAGCGCCGCGGGGAGCTGGTCCCCGTCCTGCGCCGCGCCGCGGCCGTCGCTGGCGAGGGACGGGCGCGGACCCGAGCTCAGGCCGAGCGCGTTCCGCAGCTTCGAGGCGCTGAGCGGGCGCGTCAGGACGCCGGTCGCGCCGCAGAAGCGGGCGATCGGCTCGGCGAAGCCGTTGTCGTCCTCGACGAGCAGGAACGTACGGCACTTGGTGCGCCCCGAGAGCTGGCGGAGCAGCTCGTACACGTTCCCGTCCGCGGGACCTGACGTGGGGAGCCACGCGTCGATCAGGAGCACGTCGCCCGCCACCGGTGGGTTCTCGATGATCTCGCGGCGGCCCGCGAGGTGCTCGACCTCCCATCCGGAGAGCTCGTCGCCGGACAGGTCCCGAGCGGATTCGACCGCCGCCCGCGCGGTGGCGAGCACGGAGTCGTCGAGGGTGGCGATGCGGATGGAACGGAGGCCGTCGCCCATGGGTGCGGGCGCCCGTGCGGGGGACGCCGATTGGGATGTCGCGTCGTGGCGGTGAGGGGAGCCGCGGGGGGAAGGGGGCGCGCCGATGCGGAGTCGGGCGCCGTGGCGGCGGCCTGGAGGGTGCCGGGTGGCGGCCCGGGATTCAAATCCTGCGAGTGATCTGTCCCCCCACGTGGCGGCGGACGGGGCCTGGTCGGCGAGCTTAGCGGCCGCCTCCGTAGCCCAGGGCGCGGAGCTGCCCCATGTCGTCCGCGGTGACGTCACCGTAGCTGCGCTCGTCCACGGCCCGCGCGAACCAGCTGCGCGTGGCCGTGCGGTAGAGGTCGAGCCGCTCGCGGAGCCGGGCCCTCTGGGCGTCGTCGGGAGCGAAGGACATCGCCGGCGTTTCGGGGGTCCAGGCCTCCGCGTACCACTCGTCGGCATCGAGGGGCCCCACACGCTCCTCGTCGCTCACCCCGTCGAGCTTCTCGTAGGTCTCGATCAGCTTCGTCCCCGCCGCGTTGAGCGCGAAGCGGATCGAGGGGCCTCGATGATGCTGCTCGGCGAACGTCTCGGTCTTGCCCGCCGAGACGCCGCCGTCCGGGTCGATCAGCGGCTGCCCGGGCCGCTCCAGGCCGTCCACGTCGACCCCGACGAGCGACAGGATCGTCGGGAACAGATCCAGCGAGTCCGTGATCCCCTCGACCTGCACGCCGGCGGGCACGCCGGGTCCGGCGATGACGAGCGGGACGCGGAGGAGTTCGTTGTAGAGCGTCCGGCAGTGCTCGAACCCGCCGTGGTCGTAGAACTCCTCGCCGTGGTCGGAGGTCACGATCAGGATCGTGTGCGGATGACGCCGACGGAGCCTGTCGTAGAGATCCCCCACCAGCGCGTCGCAGTAGCGGATCGACTGGTCGTAGTGGGCCTCGGCCATCTCGATCGAGCCGTGGCTGGACACGCGGCCGACGCCGGGTGCGTCGGGGTCGAGCGGGGTCTTCTTGGGCACGTCGTAGACGCGGTGGCGGCGCGGTGCGACGTACTCGTGCACGGACATGAGGTGCGCCCAGACGAACGTCGGTGTGGTCGCCTCGTCGAGCGTGTCGACGACGAAGCGCATCGCCGCGGCGTCCGAGTCCACCGCCTTGTCGTCGCTGGTCCGTCCGACGAACTCGTAGTCGTCGTAGCCCTGCGCGTAGCCCCACTTGGGCTGCAGGTGGATGTTCGTCACGTGCGCCGCGGTGCGGTAGCCAGCGCGCTGGAGGAGCTCGACGAACGTGTCGTGGGCCTCGTCGAGGATGTCGACGGTCGTGCCGCCGCCCTGCGTCTCCTCGAACTGACCGACGCGCGAACCGTGCGCCGTCGGATGCAGGCCGGTCAGGATCGAGGCGACCGAGGGCTTCGTCCAGGGCGCGTTCACGAAGTGCCGCCGCATCCAGGCGCCGTCCTCGGCGATGCGCTCCAGGTGCTTCGTCGTCCGGCGCTCGTATCCGTGCAGGCTGGTGTGGTCGGCGCGCAGCGTGTCGATGAGCACGACCACGACGTGGGGCGGCCCCTCCGGGTCGATCGACGCCGGCGGCGGCCCGCACGACGACGCAGCGAGCAGCGCCGAGAGGGCCGTCATCCGTGCTTCGAAGTGCCCGCGCATTCCGCCGACAGCCTACGGCGGGGAAGGCCGGCGAGCCGAGACGCACCTGTCTCATCGTGCGAGGGCGCCGCGCCCGCTGGCCCACTACATTGGAGACGTGATCCGCCGCCTCCGACACCGCAGCAGCATCCGCCGCCACCGGCCTGGGTTCCACAGCCGCTTCGGCGGGCTCTGGACGGATCGGATCGACGCGAAGGAGGAGCTCGCCCGACGCCTCGCCGCGGGCACGGTGGACGCCGAGCAGGAGCCTCTCCTGCGCGGGTGGATCGAGCGCGGCTACACGGTCCTGAAGGGCGCGGTCGACCCGGACCTGTGCGACGCGATGCGGGCCCACGTGGAGGAGCTGTGGCGGACGGTCGACCGGGACGTGCTCGTCGAGCTGGGCTCCGAGCGCCACCCGATGGACCCTTCGCTGCGGCCGCTCCACTACAAGCTGCTCGACCTGCACGCCGCGGACGGCCCGGCGCGCCAGGCCCTGTTCGCGCGCCCGATCTCCGAGTACCTGACTCTGCTCTTCGAGCGCGAGCCGCTGCTCTTCCAGTCGCTGACCTTCGAGACGGGCAGCACGCAGCCGGTGCACCAGGACACCGCGTACGTCGTCACGACGCGGCCGATGGAGCTGGCGGCGGCGTGGATCGCGCTGGAGGACATCGAACCGGGGACGGGCGAGCTCGTCTACTACCCGGCGAGCCACCGCTTCCCGGAACACGTCTTCGGCGGCGGCGCCCGCAACTGGAACAGGCGGCGCGACGGCGACGACGAGCACCGCCGCTACCTGGATGGGCTGCACGAGAAGGCGGACGCGATGGGCCTCCAGCTGGAGGCCTTCTGCCCGCGCAAGGGCGACGTGCTCCTGTGGTCGGCCGACCTCGCGCACGGCGGCGGAGCCATCACCAGGGAGGGCAGCACGCGCTGGAGCCTCGTGGGTCACTTCTGCCCCGCCGACGTCGAGCCGTACTACTTCGCGTACCGTGCGAAGCAGCGGAAGCTCGCGCGCGCGTACGAGCACGGCTGGGTGTCGAGCTCGTACTACCCCGTGACGTAGCCGTCGGCGGGTCAGTCCCTCGGCGGCGACTGCAGATCAGCCGGCGAGTTCTTCCAGCCACTCGGGCTGGATGTCGAAGTTCGCGTAGACGTTCTGGACGTCCTCGTTGTCCTCCAGCTTGTCGATCAGCTTGAGGATCTTCGCGGCGTCGTCCTTGGACGCGACCTCGATCGTGTTCTGCGGGACGTAGCCCGTCTCGGCGGAGAGGAGCACGACGCCCTTCGCCTCCAGCGCCGTCTTGATCTCCAGGAAGTCGGACGCACCGCCGAGGACGGTCGCGACGTCGCCTTCGACCTCGACGTCCTCAGCGCCGGCCTCCAGGGCGACCTCCATGAGGCCATCCTCGTCGACGGCCTTCCCGTCGAAGTCGTCCGCCGCTTGCTCACCCGTCATGTCGACGACGAACACGGACCGGAAGTCGAACATGAACGACACCGAGCCGCTCGTGCCCATGTTCCCGCCGCCGCGCTCCAGGGCGTACTTGACGTCCGGCGCCGTGCGATTGCGGTTGTCAGTCAGGCACGTGATGAGCAGCGCGACGCCGCCCGGCGCGTAGCCCTCGTACACCAGCTCCTCGAAGTCGTCGCCGTCCTTGGCACCATCCCCGCGCTTGATCGCGCGCTGGATGTTGTCCTTCGGCATGTTCGCGGCACGAGCTTTCTCGACCGCGTACTTGAGCTTCAGGTTGGTGTCGATGTCCGTGCCGCCCTGGCGCACGGCAGAGATGATGTTGCGCGCGAGCTTGCTGAAGATCTTCGCGCGCTTGGCGTCGACCGCGTTCTTGCGGTGCTTGACGTTCGCCGCGTGGGAATGGCCGGCCATCGTGTCCCTCCACGCCCAAGCCGGGGCTCAGGCCCCGACCCAGGGTCGATGCATCAGCGCTTCGAGAACTGGAAGCCGCGACGGGCGCCGCGACGGCCGTACTTCTTGCGCTCCTTCATGCGGGAGTCGCGGGTCAGCAGGCCGTGCTCGCGCAGCGTCTCGAAAGTCGTCGGGTTGATGTTCTTGAGCGCGCGGGCGATGCCGAGCGAGACGGCGTCGCTCTGCCCCGTCGGGCCGCCGCCCTTGACGTTGCAGAAGATGTCGTACTGCGCCGCGGCCTCCGTCGCCATCAGCGGCTGACGTGCGCGCTGACGGGTCTGGATCGTGCAGAAGTAATCGTCGACCGGCTTGCCGTTGACGACGAAGCCGCCGGCGCCGGGCTTGAGGCGGACGCGCGCGATCGCGGTCTTGCGGCGACCGAGGCCCCAGGTCCAGGGATTGTTGACTGCCATGGGAATCAGAGGGTCTCGACCTTGACGGGCTGCTGGGCGCCGTGCGGGTGCTCCTCGCCGGCGTACACCTTGAGGCAGCGGAGGAGGTCACGGCCGAGTCGGGTCTTGGGGAGCATCCGCCGCACGGCGAGCGTCACCACGTCGGCGGGCCGACGCTCGATCACCTTGTCGATCGGGACGTGCTTCTGCCCGTCCGGGTAGCCCGAGTAGTGGCGGTAGATCTTGTCGGTGCCCTTGCGGCCCGTCAGGCGCGGCTTGGCGCCGTTGATCACCACGACGTGCGCGCCCGTGCGCTCGCTCGGCGTCCAGGTCGGACGGTCCTTGCCCTGCAGGGCGCGCGCGATCGAAGCCGCCATGCGGCCGAGGTTGTGCTCGGACGCGTCGTAGAGGAGCCAGCGCTCCTCGGTGTCCTGGCGTCGTACGTGAGTGGTGGTCATGGCTCGCGGCACCGTTCGAGGGACGGCGGGGCGGCGTTGGGAGGGGGTGCGATGCAGGCTGGTGGCCGCCAAAGCGCCGCGCGGCGGCTCGGGCGTCGGGACGCAGCCCTGACGCGCTGGAGGCTCCTCCGGCGCGTCGCGGGCGAAGAAGGGTAGAGACACTCGGGACCGACCGCAACGCCAGGGCCGCGAAACGGGTCGCGCACGAGTGGCGCTTCGACCTCAGCGCCGGGTCACGCGGACCCAGGTCACGGGATCTGCCCCGGATTCCCCGTCCGCAGCTCGTCCGACGAAGGCCTCTGCGCCGCCCGGGAGCCCCAGGAGTGCCCAGCCCGGCGGTCCCGCGCCCTCCTGCTCCGGCGGCAGCGGGTCCCCGAGCGCCCACGGACCGTGCGCCGTCCAGGCTCCCCCGGGCGAGCGGCGCCAGGCCTCCTGGAGGTCGCCCCACGTGTTGACCTCCTCGCGGAGCCCCCGGAGACCGCCGGCGACCACTCGGACGGCGTCGACGTGGGCGCCGGGTGCGCCCGCGACCTCGACGCGATCGACGGTCTCGCCGCTCGACCCCTCGTCGGGTCGCGCGGAGAGGAGCGTCGACCCCTCCAGTGCCCCGTCCCGCACCACGACGCCGACCGGAGCCGGCGCCACGGACGGCGCCCACGACAGGACGCCGGCGGCGCGATCGACGCGGATCCAGCGAGCCCCGTCGCGGCCCGCGGCCTCGCCCTCGAACACGCGGACGGCGGGCGCCGGCTCGGCCGGCACGCTGCGAGCGAGCGCCCCCGCGCCCGCTGCGCCGAGGACACCGAGCGCGAGCGTGGACGAGGCCGCGATGAGGGGCCGGGTCGGGCCCAGCCGCCCGGCGAGCGAGGTCCCGAGCACCATGACCACCCACGCGACGAGCAGCGCCTCGAACAGCGGCGCAGGTCGCGCCGGCCGACCGATCGCGGGACGCGCGCGGGCGACCAGGTCGTCGATCGCGGCGCGCTGCGCCGCGGCGACCTCGTCGAGGGAGACCCGCACACGGGGGTCATCGCCCACGCCGGCGTCCACCTGCGGCGGGTCGACCTCGGTGACGTCGATCTCGACCCCGAACGTCGTGCGGTCCGTCGGCGCGGCGATCCACGCCCGGGCCGCGCGCGTCTCTCCGGGTCCGAGTGCCGCCTCGACGCGGAGCGGCGCGCCGCCCCCTGCGCGCACGACCGCCGACCGGAGCGGGCCGCGCAGCTCGACTCGGGCGGGCACCAGCTCGTGGTCCTCCCCCGCGGCCGTCGGGCGAGCGGTTTCCGCCGGCACCCCGAGCAGCGCGCGCTCCAGGGGCCCCGGGACCAGGACCGCCGCGACGCACACCATCAGGGCGACCGCCGAGGAGAGCAGCCCCCCCCGGCGGCCCGCCAGGACCGCTCCCGCGAGAAGCGCAGCGAACCCAGCCACTCCCACGACCCGCGGGGCGGGGGGCTCGCCGGTGGCGGCCGCGAGGGCCAGGAAGGGCGCGGTCCCGCCGACGGCCCCTGCCGCCAGCACTACGGTCTGGAGCGCGGGGAGCCGCGGTGCGACGCCGAGCGGGGGCAGCGCATACGCGACGATCGCCAGGAGCGCGATCGCGAGGACGCCGCCATCGACGCCGCGCCAGGGGACCCAGTCGAGCCCCAGCGATCCCGGCAGGAGCAGCGCGAGCGTCGCGCACGCGGCGAAGAGGTGCGCGCGCGCCGTGGTGGTCCGCCGGAAGCGACGTCGGTCCACCGCTGCGTCCGTGGCCAGGCCCACATTCTGGGCCCGCGGCGGTTCCGCACGCTCCGACTCGCTCACCGGTCCACGTCGGCGCCCGCTCCCTTCCAGCGCCGCTCGAAGTCCAGCACCTCTTCGCGCGTGAGGAGCACGCCGACGTCGAACCGCGCGTCGAGGAGGGCCCACTCCTCCCCCTCCCCCCAGGCGGTGAGGGCGCTGCCGACGTGGTCCCACTTGAGTCCAGCCGGGAGCTCGCCCTCCTGCACCGGGACCGGAGAGCGCCCGAAGACGACCCGGCGGCCCTGGTCGAGCTCCAGGACGACGCCGCCGGGCAGGGTCTTCGGCGTGACGGCTCCGGCCTCGCGGTCGAAGACCGGGGCGTCGGGCCGCGTGGCGTCGATCACGATCCGGCCGAGGAGCCGCAGGTCCTCGACGTCGAGGTGGCGCCACATCGAGTCCGCGACCTGGAGCGCCGCGCGGAGCGCCGGCACCTCGACGCGATCCCCGGGGCCGACGTTGCCCTGCTCCGACTCCAGGAGGCCGTGCGGGCCGAGAGTCGGCAGCCAGCCGCCGTAGGCCTCGTGCGGGGAGAACGCGTAGCCGCCGAGGATCGTCCCGTCGATCGCGACCGGCAGGAAGTCCCGCGCGCCGATGCGAACGCACGCCACCGGTTCGTGGAGACGGATCGGGAGGGTGAGGCCATCGGGCCACTGCACCTCGGGCTCGCCGACCTCGGCGACGAACGGCAGCGCCTCGACGCGTTCCGCGAAGTCCGCGATGACTCCCGGGTCGTCGGCGGGAAGGTCGCGCGTCTCGACGAGGATGCGCTCGAGCTGCTCCGTCCAGGCGTGGCTGAGCCACTTCGAACCCGAGTGCAGGCGGTAGCGCGTCGCGTCGATGCGAGCGAGCCCCCGGCTCCGCGCGTCCTTCTCCAGGGCCTGGAGGCCGACGAAGAGCCCGGCCACGAGGAGCCCGAGCGGCACCCACGTGGGGACCGCTCCAGCGCGTGCGCCCGCAGCGGGTCCACCTCGAGGTGGGCACCCGTGCGGAGCGATCCGGAGCCTGCGCCAGCCTTTCACGCGCCCATTGTGGGCCGGCCGGCGATCAGTTGCGCGCCGGGACGAGCTGCGTATCGATCGTGGCGCCCGGGACCTCCATCGGAGCCGCGCCGGGCTGCCCCTGCGTGGTCGGGCCGTAGCTGCCGCCGGACCGCCCGCCGAGGCGCTTGCTGGCCTCCTCGATGAAGAGGTCGAGTGCGATCTGCATCTCGGTGACCTGGTCGCGTGAAAGCGCGATCGACTTCGATCCCCCCTGGGAATGGAGCTCGTGCCCGAGCAGTCGGGAGACGAGCTTGAGCTGAGCGAGGTGTCGCTCGAGGTGCGTGCCGTGCTTGTGCTGTGCGTTCATGGGAGCCCTCCGCTCCTGGCGCCGGGGGTTGGTCTAACGAACCGAGGGGGCCCGGAACAAGGCTCGAGGGCCGACTCAGGCTCGACTCAGGCCCGACTCGGCGAGCAGCGGCGGGGATCGAGGAGGCGAGGCTGGCGATGGCGTGAGGTGCTCGGCACGCTCTGTTCCTCGATGGCAGACGTACCCGAGGACCGAGCGCGGCGCCGACCGGCGGCGCAGTCGCGGGCGGGGGGGCGTCCATCCAGTCCGGGTGCAGCGCTCCCCTTCGGACACCTCGGCCCGCCCATCGAGGCCGAGGAGGAGCAGCCTGGCGAGGGAGGCGAGACCGCGGCCGAGCCCCCCGCCATGGAGGACGCCGTGGAGCCGGCCGTGGCCGCCGAGCCGGCCCGGACGCCTCCGGCGCCCGCCACACCCGAGGAGCTCCCGCCCCCCACCGAGGTCTACGGCCCCGACGGGCGGGTCGTCGGCTGGAAGGGGTTCCAGCTCTCGCGGTTCCAGCTCCAGGCGGTCGACGGGATCCGCCAGGGCCACAACGTCCTCGTCTCGGCCCCGACGGGCGCGGGCAAGACGCTCGTCGCCGAGTACGCGATCGAGACGGCGGTCCGCGCCGGCGCGCGCTGCATCTACACCGCGCCGATCAAGGCCCTGTCGAACCAGAAGTACCGCGACTTCCGCGACGACCCGGTGATCGACGTCGGCCTGATGACGGGCGACGTCACGATCCACCGCTCGGCGCGCGTCATGATCATGACGACCGAGATCCTGCGGAACGCGATCTTCGAGAGCCCGCGGCTGCTCGACGACGTCGCGTACGTCGTCTTCGACGAGGTGCACTACCTCGACGATCGCGAGCGCGGGACGGTCTGGGAGGAGAGCCTGATCTTCATGCCGCCCGAGACGCGCGTCATCGCGCTCTCGGCGACCGTCGCCAACGTCGAGGAGCTCGGCGCGTGGATGCGTGAGATCCGGCCCCAGGAGCTCGACGTCATCGTCGACGACCGGCGCCCGGTCCCGCTCTCGCACTGGGTCCACACCCCCGACGGCGGGACGTTCGACGCGTCGCGCACGAAGCGCGTCCGCGCGATGGCGGCCAAGAAGAAGGCCAGCGACCCGCCGCCGCGCGGAAGGCGAGGACGGCGCCGCGGCGGACGGCGCGGACGCGGCGCAGGCAGGGGCCGGCCGGAACCGCCCGATCCGAAGCCCCTGTTCGACGAGCTGGAGCGGCGCGACCTGCTCCCCTCCCTCGTCTTCTCCTTCTCGCGGCGGGACTGCGAGCGGCTCGCGTACCGGAACGAGGGCCGGAGCCTCCTGTCGGACGAGGAGTCACGCGCGATGGCGGACCTGCAGGAGGAGCTGATCGACTCGTTCCAGCTCGACCGCGGGCACCTGCGCGGCGAGGTGTTCCGGATGGCGCGGTCCGGCGTCGCCTACCACCACGCGGGGATGCTCCCGATCTACAAGGAGGTCGTGGAGCGGATGTTCACGCGCGGCCTCCTGAAGATGCTCTTCACGACGGAGACCTTCGCGCTCGGCATCAACATGCCCGCCCGCGCCGTCGTGTTCGCGGGGCTGCGGAAGTACGACGGCGTGAGCTTCGACTGGCTCAGGACGCGCGACTACATGCAGATGGCGGGGCGCGCCGGCCGGCAGGGCATCGACGACAAGGGCTTCGTGTTCCAGCTCCTCCCGGACGGCGAACTCGTCGAGGCGCCCGTCGAGCGCTGGATCAGCGGGCGCCCCGAGCCGGTGACGAGCCGGTTCCGGATGAATTACTCGACGCTCCTGCACCTCGTCTCGCGCGTGGGACGGAGCCGGGTGCACGAGGCCTGGGAGAAGTCCTTCCACTCCTTCCAGAACCGCGAGAAGAACACGAAGGCGCGCGAAAGGCAGCGCCGGGACCAGGTCCGGCTCGTCGAGCGCCACCTGGAGCTCCTGGAGGAGCTCGGCTACCTCGACGGCGACGAGGTGACCGGGAAGGGCGAGATCGCCCGGTGCCTGGGCGGCTACGAGCTCCAGGTGACCGAGCTGCTGTTCCGGGGCGCGCTCGAGACGCTCCCGGCGAAGGCGCTCGCGATGGTGTTCGTGGCGATGATCCACGAGGAGCGGCGCGCCGCGCAGCGCCCGTGGGTGCCGGCCTCGATGTTCGGCGGCTCCCGGCGGCAGATCGACGGCGTGATCGGCGAGCTCTGCCAGGCCGAGGCGCGCTTCGGCATCGAGCCCGGGATGAAGCGGCCGGACTGGGGCCTCACGCCCGCCGTCCTGGCGTGGTTCGGAGGGATGTCGATGGACGACCTGGAGGACCAGCTCGAGGTGAACCCCGGCGACGTGTGCCGGGTCATTCGGATGGCGATCCAGCTCATGCGGAACGTCCGGCGGTCCGTGGACCGCGACTGGGACATCGTCGACCGCCTCGACGCCGCCGTCGAGGCGATCAACCGGGACGAGATCGACGCCCGGCGCCAGCTCGAGCTCGGATAGGCCGGCTCGGGCGCGAGACGGAACGTGTCCAGGATTCGGCGATCGCTCGGCCCGAGCCGCGAAGCAGGGGCGGCAGAGCGCCCGTCCCGCAAAAAAAAGAGACGCGCGCGTATCCGATCGAGCCCCCGCCTCTAAGTGCGGGCGTCGGGGTGGCCAGGTTGGTATCGTCCCGCGCTCGATCGCCCCCCAGCACAGGCGCTCATCACGGTCTCCGATCGGAACCTACGCCGGCCTCCCGCCGTCGAAGGCCCGTTCCGCGCTCCCCGCCGGCCCTCTTCCTGGACCGGCGACCGCGCTCCGGAGACCCGGAACGCCGGCACCCCGCGGTCCAACACGTTCCGTCGCCGACCGCCCGCCCGACGCGCCCGCTGCGCGTCTGCGGGCGATTCTCCATCCACCGCTCGACGCCCCGACGACTCCCATGCTCACGAGCCTCGCCCTCGCGGCCACTGCCGCGTTCGCTGGTCCGTCCGCATTCGCGCCGTCCGTTCCGACGGCCGCCGGCACGGCTGCCGTCTACGACAACGTGCCTGCACCGACGCTCCCCGACGCGGCGAGCGCGGTCAGCATCGAGACGAAGGACAAACAGCTCCTCGCCGGCAGCTTCTACGAGCCGAAGCGCCGCAAGGGCAAGTCGGCCGCGCCGGCCGCACTGCTCCTCCACGACGCGGGCGCATCCCGCGACGACCTCGAGGAGATCGCCGTCTACCTTCACAAAAAGGGCTTCGCGGTCCTCACCGTCGACCTCCGCGGCCACGGCGGGAGCGCGACCGACGCGATGAGCTTCGAGAAGTCGGACGAGAAGGGCCAGAACACCCTCTGGGGCCTCGCGACCCGCGACGTCGACGCGGCGTCCTCGTTCCTCCTCGGCAAGAAGGGCGTCCACGCGTCGAACCTCTCGATCATCGGCGTCGGTGCCGGCGCGGCCCTGGCCGTGCGGCGCGCGGCGGACGACGAGAACGTGCGCTCGGTCGTGCTCATCGAGCCGGACCCGAAGGCCTTCGGCTACAACCTCGCGGGCGGCATGGCCGACCTCGGTGGACTGCCGACGCTCGTGGTCTCGTCGAAGGAGACCCGCACCGTCGCCGACCGTCTCCAGGCCGCGGCGCACGACGGGAACGGCGGCCTCGAGTACGTCGACGTGACCGTCGTGAAGAGCAAGGCCGACGAGACCCTCGGCGACAAGCGACTGAAGTCGTCGACGGCGGCGTGGCTGCGCGAGCAGGTCATGCCGCGCAAGTAGGGGCGCGGGGCGTCAGTCGTCCGCCTCGACGGCGTGCGCCTGCAGCTCGTCGAGCGTGACGTGCTGGAGCGCGTTCGAGTGCGTCGCCTCCAGTCGGACGGGCGGCGCGCAGCCCGCGTCGAGGGCTTCCTTCCAGCGCAGGACGCACAGGCACCAGCCGTCGCCGGGACGTAGCCCGGGGAACGAGAACTCGGGTCGCGGTGTGACGAGGTCGTTGCCGCGAGCGCGGCTGAACTCCAGGAACTCCGCGGTGACCTGCGCGCACACGGTGTGCGATCCGAGGTCGTCCGGACCCGTGCGGCAGGAGCCGTCGCGGAAGAAACCGGTCATCGGGTCCATGCAGCACGGCGCGAGGTCCTCGCCGAGCACGTTCGTCTCCGTTCGCTGGATCATGGCGTGGGGGTTCGTCGCGAGGCGCCGCGTGGACTCTCTCCGAGAAGGCGCTCGAGGGCCCGATGCGCGAGTCTAGCGATCGGTGCAACTGCGGCGCGGGGCGCTTCGAATCGCCTCAGTGCATCGTTCCGTGACGGTCCGTCGCCGCTTGACGCGCCTGGACCGTGACACTTGGGCGCAGGGCCCTCGCGAGTGCCCGGGAAACGCAGAACGATTGCGAGGTTCCCGTAGCCTGTTGGGCCGCTCCTGGCGTCCAGGCCTGGCAGTTCCACTCTCCACCGTCGACGAAAGCTTCCATGAAGACCCTCCCGCTCGTGTTCGCCGCCGCAGCCCTCAGTGGCTCGCTCGCGTCCGCGCAAGTCACCGTCATTGCCTCCGAGTCCTTCGACTACACCTTCCCCGGCCTGCTCCAGAACGCGGGCGGCGGTGCGGGTTGGGCGAACGCCTGGGACCTCCCCGCAGGCAACGGCAACGAGATCGTCATCTTCAATCAGTCGGTGAACCCGCCGATGGCCTGCCCCGACAACGTCGGCAACTACGCGGGCCAGGCATCGGAGTTCGTGGCCGCCGCGCGGATCCCGGACCAGACCGGCCACAGCAGCGTCGTCGAGTCCGGCCTGTTCGGCGCCGACGGAGCGACGATCTGGATCTCGTTCCGCACGGTGATGTACCAGCAGTTCGGCGCGGGCTCCTTCGGCGCGCTCCAGCTGTTCGACTCCAACCAGCCCGGCAACGAGCAGGTCCTCCTCGGCTCGCCCTTCGCCTCCAGCAACTTCAACTGGGGCTGGGACGACGAGGGCGGTATGGGCCTTCCGCCCGAAGTGGACGCGGCGACCGACGCGGCCGTCTGCGCCAGGCTCGTCTTCCGCATCGACCACATGGCCGGCGACGAGCGCGTCCGCATGTGGGTCGACCCGGTCGCGGACTTCCCGACCACCGAGACCCCGAACCTCGACGGCGTGATCACGGACCTTCGCTGGGACGAGATCCGCATCAACTCGGGCGGGAGCGGCACCCACTTCTTCTGGGACGACATCGTCATCGCGCGCGGTGAGCCCGATCCCAACATCGGCATGAACTACTGCGGGCCGGGCAACCCGAACTCGACGGGCGCCTCGTCCGAGATCCTGGCCGGGGGCAGCCCCATGGCATCGGCGAACGACGTGACGCTCGTCGCGTCGAACATCCCGACGAACTCGTTCGGCTTCTTCCTGACGAGCCGCACGCAGGGCTTCACGTCGATGCCGGGCGGCTCGCAGGGCAACCTGTGCCTCGCCGGTTCGATCGGCCGCTACGTCGGCCCGGGCCAGATCCAGAACTCGGGTCAGCTCGGCGAGTTCTCGCTCGCTCTCGACCTGACGCAGACGCCGACCCCGACCGGATTCGTCACGATCCAGGCCGGTGAGACCTGGAACTTCCAGGGCTGGCACCGCGACTCCGTCGGCGGCAGCGCGACCAGCAACTTCACCGACGGCG
>JBCDGE010000142.1:0-16189 GCA_038757895.1 Planctomycetota bacterium
AGCGAATCCGGCACCGCCGGGTGTTCCGCGGGAAGATCAAGGGCCTCGCGACGCGCGGCAACCGGGTCTCCTTCGGTGAGTTCGGACTCCAGTCCCTCGACGCGGGCTGGATCACCGGCCGACAGCTCGAGGCGAGCCGGATCGCGGCGAACCGCGCCACGCAGGGCGCCGCCAAGATCTGGATCCGCGTCTTCCCCGACAAGCCGATCTCCTCCAAGCCCGCCGAGACCCGGATGGGCAAGGGCAAGGGCGACATCGACTTCTGGGCGGCCGAGGTGAAGCCCGGCACGATCCTGTTCGAGCTCGGCAACGTCACCGAGGACAAGGCCAAGCTCGCCTTCAAGCGCATCGCTCACAAGATGCCCGTCAAGGTCCGGATGGTCCGGCGCACGCCGACGACCTGAGGTCGGAGACTCCGCCATGAAGATCGAAGACATCCGCGCCAAGACCGACTCCGAGCTCGACTTCGAGCTCACGAACCTCAAGAAGGACCTCTTCGAGACGCGCTTCCGCGCCTCGATGGGGACCGACGCGAACACCGGCCGCATCCGCGAGATGCGGCGCGACGTGGCGCGCATCCAGACCGTCCTCCACGAGCGCACCATTGGCGTGCGCGGCGCGGCGCCGAAGTAGTCCAGTCGAGATCCCCCTGCCGCTCCGGCGGCCGCACCGACGCCACCCAGCCCGACCACCCGCGATGACCGACACCGCGATGACCGACAGCACGACCGGGACCGACCCGAAGGACGCGACGCGCAACAGCCGCCGCGTTCTGGAGGGGATCGTGTCCAGCTCCGCGATGGACAAGACCATCACGGTGCGCGTCGAGCGGATGTTCAAGCATCCGAAGTACAAGAAGTACATCCGACGCCACTCCAAGGTCCACGCCCACGACGAGCAGAACGAGGCCGCGGTCGGCGATCGCGTCGAGATCATGGAGTGCCGTCCGCTCTCCAAGTCGAAGCGCTACCGCCTCGTCCGCGTGACCGAGCGTCCGTCGCTCCCGGCGGGCGGCCTCAACCCGTCCCAGGTGCAGGCGGCCGCGACTGCGGACGCCATGGGTACCGAGGCCGAGGGCGGTGACGCGAACGCCGACTCCGGGGAGGTGCAGTCGTGATCCAGATGCAGACGTTCCTGGACGTCGCCGACAACACCGGCGCCAAGCAGGTCCAGTGCATCAAGGTCCTCGGCGGTACGCACCGCCGCTACGCCGGGCTGGGCGACATCGTCGTGGCCTCGGTGAAGAAGGCCATCCCCGGCTCCGAGGTCAAGCCCGGCACCATCATCAAGGGCGTCATCGTCCGGGTGAAGAAGAACACGCGCCGCAGCGACGGCAGCTACGTCCGCTTCGACCGGAACGCGCTCGTCATCGTCGACGGCGAGGGCAACCCGAAGGGCACGCGGATCTTCGGCGCCGTGGCGCGTGAGCTCCGCGACCGCAGCTTCATGAAGATCGTCTCGCTCGCTCAGGAGGTCATCTGATGCACGTCAAACGCGGCGACCAGGTCATCGTGATCTCGGGCAACGACAAGGGCACCACCGGCGAGGTCCTCCAGGTCGACCGGGGCGCCGACAAGGTGCTCGTGCAGGGCGTGAACATCCGCGTCAAGCACGAGAAGCCGACCCAGGCGAACCCGCAGGGCGAGCGCGTCGAGCGCGAGTTCCCGATCCACTCGAGCAACGTGATGCTGCTCGACCCCAGCACCGGCAAGGGCACGCGCAAGCGTCCCACCGCCTGAGCTCTTCCGCCTCCCACTTCGTCCCCCGACCGCATCCTCCAACTGGCTCAGCCGAGAGCCCGACAACGACCGGGTTCCACAAGAGATGGCTGCACGACTGAAAGAGAAGTACGAGAGCGAGGTGCGTCCGAAGCTCACGGACGCCTTCGAGATCAAGAACGTTCACGCGGTCCCTCGCCTCGAGAAGATCGTGATCAACATGGGCGTCAAGGGCGCCGTCGAGTCCAAGTCGAAGGTCGAGACGGCCGCGCGCGACCTGGCGACGATCACCGGTCAGAAGCCGACGATCCGCAAGGCGAAGAAGTCCATCGCGGGCTTCAAGCTGCGCGAGGGGATGCCGATCGGCTGCGCCGTGACGCTCCGCAAGGAGCGCATGTGGGAGTTCGCCGACCGCCTGATCTCGATCGTCCTGCCTCGTATCCGCGACTTCCGCGGCGTCAAGGACAAGCTCGACGGCCGCGGCAACTACACGCTCGGGGTGGGGGAACAGTCGATCTTCCCCGAGATCCCCTTCGATCGCATCGAGTTCCAGCAGGGCATGGACATCACGTTCGTGACCTCGGCCGGCTCCGACGAGCAGGCCTACATGCTGCTCAAGGAACTCGGGATGCCCTTCGTCGATCGCACCAAGAAGGACTGAGCCCCCAGTCTTCATACAACGCAGGGCACAAAGGAGAACACAGCCATGATGACCGACACCATCGCCGACATGCTGACGCGGATCCGGAACGCCAACCGGATCGGTCGCAAGCAGGTGGACATGCCGGCGTCGCGCATGCGCGTCGGGATCGCCAACGTCCTGAGGGACGAGGGCTTCATCGACGAGTACTCCGTGACCGAGGGCAAGCCCTCCAGCACGCTGCACGTCACCCTGCGCTACGGCATCGACGGAGAGAAAGTGATCCGCTCGATCCAGCGCGTGAGCAAGCCGGGCCGCCGCGTCTACGCGGGCCTCGGTGAGCTGAAGCCCGTCCTGCGCGGCCAGGGCATCCACGTCGTCTCGACGCCGAAGGGCGTCCTCTCGGACCGCAAGGCGCGCGAGCTCGGCGTCGGCGGTGAACTCCTGGCCGAGATCTACTGATCTCTCCGCAGAAGGACTCGAAGCATGTCCCGCATCGGCAAAGCACCCGTCGACATCCCCGGCGGCGTCGAGGTCAGCGTCAAGGGCCGCGACGTCCACGTGAAGGGGCCGAAGGGCAACCTGACCATGACGCTGCGCCCCGAGGTCGAGGTCGCGGTCGAGGGCAAGGAGGCGCACGTGTCGCTCAACGGCTCCGGCGCCCCGCGTGCGGCGCGCGCGTACCACGGGCTGACCCGCTCTCTCGTCAACAACATGGTCCACGGCTGCGCGAAGGGCTTCGAGAAGAAGCTCGAGATCGTCGGCGTGGGCTGGAACGCGAAGGCCCAGGGGAGCAAGGTCGTGCTGAACATCGGGTTCTGCCACGACGTCCCGATCGAGATGCCCGAGGGCGTCAAGGTCGAGTGCCCCAAGCCGACCGAGATCGTGATCACCGGTCCGGACAAGCAGGCGGTCGGCCAGATCGCCGCGGTCATCCGCGCCGTCCGGCCGCCCGAGCCCTACAAGGGCAAGGGCATCCGCTACGACGGTGAGTACGTGCGCCGCAAGGCGGGCAAATCCTTCGGCAGCTGACCCGTATTGCAAGACAGATGAAGTCCACCCTCCTGCTGAAGAACAAGCGCCGGGACCGCCGCGCGAAGAGCGTTCGGCGCCGGATCTCGAAGTACTCGGGTCGCCCGCGCCTGTCGGTGAACCGCTCGACCAAGCACATCTCCGCCCAGGTCATCGACGACGAGGCCGGGGTCACGCTGTGCGCGGTCTCCAGCACCTCGAAGAAGCTCGCCGACCAGTTCCAGGGCAAGACCAAGACCGAGAAGGCCGCGATCGTCGGATCGGAGATCGCACGCCTCGCCAAGGAGAAGAACGTGGCCGAGGTCGTCCTCGACCGCGGCTTCTCCCGCTACCACGGTCGGGTCAAAGCCCTCGCCGAAGCCGCCCGCGAAGGCGGGCTGACCCTCTGAGCTCCGGCCGACACACACGACCACGATGAAGACTCACGTCGAATACCTGGACCACGCCGAGATCGAAGAGGCCGGCGAGCTTGGCGAGCAGCTCCTGCGCGTCAACCGCTGCGCCGCCGTCGTCAAGGGCGGCCGCCGCTTCTCGTTCTCCGGCCTCTGCGTCGTCGGGAACCGCTCCGGCGTCGTCGGCTACGGCTTCGGCAAGGCGCGCGGCGTCCCCGCCGCGATCGAGAAGGCGAACAAGGACGGTCGCAAGCACCTCCAGCGCGTCCCGCTGACCAAGGAGGGGACGATCCCGCACGAGGTGCTGGGCGAGTTCTGCTCTGCCAAGGTCAAGCTGATCCCGGCCTCCGAAGGTACGGGCATCATCGCCGGCACCTCGGTCCGCGCCGTCGCCGAGATGGCGGGGATCAAGAACCTCCTTTCGAAGTCGATGGGGTCCACGAACCCGATCAACCTCGTCAAGGCCACCCTCGACGCTCTCGCCCAGCTCCGCACGCCGGAGCAGGTCGAGGAGCTCCGCAGCACCAAGCTCTGAGATTCCGGAGGGCACCGAGACACCGCCATGGACCTTTCATCCGTCTGTGCCAAGGGCACCAAGTACGCCAAGCGCATGCGCATCGGTCGCGGCACCGGTAGCGGCAACGGCAAGACGAGCGGGCGCGGCCACAAGGGCCGCGGTCAGCGCTCGGGCGCCAGCCGTCGCGCGGGCTACGAGGGCGGGCAGATGCCGATCTACCGCCAGGTGCCGAAGCGCGGCTTCACGAACGCGCGCTTCCGGACCGACTACACGATCCTCAACGTCGGGCTGCTCGACGCCTTCGACGACGGTGCGACCGTCGACCTGGAGGCGATCCTCGCGCGCGGCCTCGCGTCGAAGAACACCAACCTCCTGAAGGTGCTCGGCAACGGAGACCTGGGCAAGAAGCTCACCGTCCGCGCGCAGCGCTTCTCGAAGACCGCGCGCGAGAAGATCGAGAAGGCCGGCGGTAGCTGCGTCGAGCTCGACGCACGTGGCCGCGAGGCGACCGGCGAGACGAGCCAGGGCTGAGCCTCACCCGAACCGCACCCGCACCTGACCCCGACGCACGCAATGGAGAACAACTTCCTCAAGCTGTTCAAGATCCCGGAGACCCGGCAGCGCATCTTCCGCACGCTGGGCCTCCTGATCGCGTACAGGGTCGGCTTCCAGATCCCGATCCCCGGGATGAGTCCGACCTTCCTGAGCGAGTCGGCGGGGCAGGGCATCTTCGGCCTGCTGTCGGCGCTCTCGGGCGGCGCGATCGGTCAGACGACGATCTTCGCGCTCGGGATCATGCCGTACATCTCGGCGTCGATCATCTTCTCGATGCTGACGAAGGTGTCGCCGGCGCTGGAGGCGGTGTCGAAGGAAGGCGCAGCGGGCCAGAAGAAGATCAACCAGTGGACGCGCCTCACGACGGTGCCGATCGCGCTGGTGCAGGCGATCTTCATCTACACCGGAGTGTTCCTGCAGCGTCCCGAGATGATCGACGCGACGATGCAGAACAACCGCTTCGCGCTCGCACTGATCGTCGTCGGAGCCCTGCTGACGGGCGCACTGCTCGTCATGTGGATCGGTGAACTCATCACCGAGTACGGCGTGGGCAACGGCGCCTCGCTGATCATCATGGCGGGCATCATCGCGGCGCTGCCGTCCAGCATCGCGCAGCTCCGCGGCAGCGACGACTTCTGGAACATCATGGTGTTCCTGACGCTCGTCTGGGCGACGACGATCTTCGTGGTCGTCTACATGCACAAGGGCGCGCGGCGCATCCCGATCCAGTACGCGCGGCTCCAGCGCGGACGCCGTGTGTACGGCGGCCAGCGCCACTTCCTGCCGCTCAAGGTGAACATGGCCGGCGTCATGCCGATCATCTTCGCGTCCGTCCTGTTCGTGATCCCCGGGATCCTCTTCACCTGGGTCGGCTGGGGCTACGGCGCGCGGCTGTTCAACGACGTGACGGGCTTCGTCTACACGACGATCTACCTGCTGCTGATCTTCTCGTTCTGCTTCTTCTGGAACCGCCTGATGTTCCAGCCGGAGGAGATCGCGAAGAACCTGCGCGAGCACGGATCGTTCATCCCGGGCATTCGTCCGGGCGCGAAGACGGCCGAGTACCTGTCGAGCGTCCTGACGCGGATCACGCTCGCCGGCGCCGCGTTCCTCGCGGTCGTCGCGGTGCTCCCGAACTTCATCACGAAGAACTCCAACCTCACCCTGGAGATGCGTTACTTCCTCGGCGGCACCAGCGTGCTGATCGTGGTGGGCGTTGCGCTCGAGCTGGTCGACAAGCTGCAGGCGCAGCTCGTCATGAAGGCCTACGACGGCGGCGGCGCGCCCAGCGGTCCCGCCGGCGGTGGGGGCGGTGGCAAGCGCAAGGGTCAGGCGCGCGGTGGCGCATCCTGGACCAAGCGCGACGAAGCACCGGAGGGCGGCGCGGCCTAGCCGGATGGCGAAAGAGGAACCGATCACCGTCGAGGCCATCGTCACCGAGGCTCTCCCGAACGCTCGCTTCAAGGCGAAGCTGGAGTCCGGTCACGAGATCCTCGCGCACGTCTCCGGCAAGATGCGGATGCACTACATCCGGATCCTGCCCGGCGACAAGATCACCGTCGAGATGTCCCCCTACGACCTCACGAAGGGCCGAATCACCTGCCGGGGCGAGCGCCGTCGACGCGGCGGCCGCGGCCGGAGGAGAAGAAGAAGATGAAAGTTCGAAGCAGCGTTCGACGCATGTGCGCCTCCTGCAAGATCGTTCGGCGCCGAGGCGTCCTTCGGGTCATCTGCAGCGCCGACCCCCGTCACAAGCAGCGCCAGGGCAAGTGACGCCCGCGCTCCGCAAGTACATCCAGTAAGCGACCCCAACCGTTCAGCGAGACCCACATGGCACGCGTCATCGGCGTCGACATTCCGAACAACAAGCGTTTGGAGATCAGCCTGACCTACATCTTCGGCGTCGGCCGCAAGACGGCACTCGACGTGTGCCGCGACCTCAGCCTGGATCCCGGCATGAAGGCCCGGGACCTCACCGAGGAACAGGTCACCGCGATCGCGAATCACCTCCAGAAGAACTACTCGGTCGAGGGTGAGCTCCGACGCACCCTCGCCCAGTCGATCTCGCGCCTGCGCGACATCGGCTGCTACCGCGGTCTGCGCCACCGCCGCAGCCTTCCCGTTCGCGGGCAGCGCACGCGGACGAACGCGCGGTCCCGGAAGGGCCCCAAGAAAACCGTCGCCGGCAAGAAGTCGATCAAGAAGTGATCGCCTAGCGCGACACCGAGGGAACACACATGGCCAAGAGCACGAAGCGCAAGGCGAAGAAGAACATCGTCAAGGGCATCGTCCACGTGAAGTCGACGTTCAACAACACGCACGTGACGATCACCGACCCCGCGGGCAACACGATCTCGTGGGGCACCGCCGGCAGCCAGGGCTTCAAGGGCACGCGCAAGAGCACGCCCTTCGCCGCCCAGCGCGCCGCCGACAACGCCGCACAGGCAGCGATGCGCCACGGCCTGAAGGAGGTCGAGGTCCGCGTCAAGGGCGCTGGTTCTGGCCGCGAGTCGGCCGTCCGTGCGCTCGCCAACGCCGGCCTCCGCGTCACGTCGATCGAAGACGTGACCCCGCTCCCGCACAACGGCTGCCGCGCCAAGAAGCGCCGCCGCGTCTAGACGATCCGACGAGAACCGACATGGCTCGATACACCGGACCCAAGATCAAGCAGTGCCGTCGGGAGGGGATGAACCTCTTCTTCCTCGGCCAGAACACCTCCAGCGGAAAGGTCGCCGTGCTCCAGCGCCGCGACTACCCGCCGGGCGTGCACGCGCAGAGCCGCCGGAAGGTCACCGAGTACGGCGTGCGCCTCCGCGAGAAGCAGAAGCTCAAGCGCGTGTTCGGCGTCCTGGAGCGCCAGTTCAAGCGCTACTTCGCCGAGGCCGAGCGCATGAAGGGCAACACGGGTGAGAACCTGCTGTCGCTCCTCAGCCGCCGTCTCGACAACGTCGTCCTCGCGGGCGGCTTCGCGACGACCCTCGCCCAGGCGCGCCAGATGGTCAACCACGGCCACTTCCGCGTGAACGACAAGCGCGTGACGATCCCGTCGTACCGCGTGCGTGCCGGCGACGTGATCAAGCCGCGCGACAAGGAGAACACCAAGAAGATCATCTCGGGGTTCATCGACGTGAACAAGAGCGGCTTCCAGCCGGACTGGCTCAACGTCGAAGCGGACGCGATGGCGATCACCGTGGCGACCCTCCCCAAGCGCGAGGACTTCCAGTTCCCAATCCAGGAGCAGCTGATCGTCGAGCTTTGCTCGAAGTGATCCCGGCGAGTTCCCTCCATTCTCCTTCGCCCGCGGAGCGCCCCATCGGGTCGACGAACGATCGTCGCCCCGCGCTCCGCGACAGGACGTTTCCTCCCACTTCCGATCCACGATTCGGCCGCGCGTTTGCGGCGCACCCCGCAACCGGCCACCCCCTCCCAGAGGGCACCCGCACATGAGGATCCGCTGGCGTAACTTCGAACTCCCCTCGCGCGTCGAGGCCGAGCACGAGAGCCTGACCGAGGAGTACGGTCGGTTCCTGATCGACCCGTTCGAGCGCGGCTTCGGCCACACCATCGGCAACGGTCTGCGCCGCGTGCTGCTGTCCTCGATCGAGGGCTGCGCCGTCACGGCGGTCCGGATCGAGGGCGCGAGCCACGAGTTCGACAGTCTGGAAGGCGTCTACGAGGACGTCGCCGACATCATTCTCAACCTCAAGCGCCTGCGCGTCGAGTACGACGGCGACACGTCGATCACGTGCCGCATCCAGCGCTCGAGCGAGGGCCCGGTCACCGGCGCCGACGTCGAGTGCGAGGGCACCGCGCGCGTCGTCAACGAGGACCTGCACATCTGCACCCTCACGATGGACCGCGAGCTCGACATCGAGCTCGAGGTGCGCCGCGGCCGCGGCTACGTCCCGGCCGAGGAGAACCGCTCCGAGGACCAGGAGCTCGGCACCATCCCGGTGGACGCCAGCTACTCGCCGGTCCAGCGCGTGCGCTACTCGATCGAGGCGACCCGCGTCGGCAAGTTCACGAACTACGACCGCCTCATCCTCGAGGTCTGGACCGACGGCACCGTCACGCCGCAGCTGGCGCTGACCGAGGCTGCGAAGATCTACCGCAAGCACCTGAACCCGTTCGTCCTCCAGGGCGAGACGCGGGACGGGACGCCCCTGCTGGAGACGCCGCAGTCGTCGGAGTTCAATCCGCAGCGCCAGGAGGACAGCGAGCTCTCGCGCCTCCTCGACGCCCCGATCGCCGAGCTGGAGCTCTCGGTGCGCGCGCGGAACTGCCTGGACGGTGCCAACCTCCAGACGCTCCGCGACCTCGTGACGATGTCGGAGAACGACGTCATCAACCTGAAGAACCTCGGCAAGACCTCGCTCACCGAGATCAAGTCCAAGCTCGCCGAGCGCGGCCTGTCGCTCGGCATGCGCGTCGAGTGACGCGCCGCGGCGAACGCAAACAGACAGCAAGCCCCCTCCTCCTCCCATGCGACACCGCGTAGCCGGCTACAAGCTCGGTCGGACCACCAGCCACCGCATCGCCATGACTCGGAACATGGCTGCGTCGCTGATCGAGCACGAGCGCATCGTCACGACGGTCCAGAAGGCGAAGGCCGTGAAGCCCTTCGTCGAGAAGCTCGTCACGCTCGCCAAGGAGCCGACGCAGCACAACCGCCGCCGCGCGTTCTCGAAGCTGCGGAGCAAGGAGGGCACGACCAAGCTCTTCGACGTGCTCGGCCCCCGCTTCGCCGAGCGCCCCGGCGGCTACTGCCGGATCATCAAGCTGGCCAAGCGTCGCCTCGGCGACAACGGTGAGCGCGCGATCCTGGAGTTCGTCGAGCGTACGCCGCGCGAGGTCGCGGTCGAGGTCGAGGCCGAGTGACCAGGCATTACCTGATCTTCGGCCCGCCCGCCGCGGGCAAGGGGACGCAGGCGCACTCGCTCAAGGAGCACCTCGACGTGCCGCACGTTTCGACGGGCGACATGTTCAGGGCCAACATCAAGGGCGAGACGCCGCTCGGGCTGGAGGTGAAGAGCCTCCTCGCGTCCGGCACGCTCGTGCCGGACTCGCTGACGAACCGGATGGTGGCGCAGCGGCTCTCCGAGGACGATGTCGCCGATGGCGTCCTGCTTGATGGGTTCCCGCGGAACGTGCCGCAGGCGGCCTGGCTCGACGGGTACCTGGCGGCGCGCGGGACGCAGCTCGCGGGTGTCGTCGTGCTGGAGGTTCCCGACGAGGAGCTCACGGCGCGGCTCAAGGGGCGCGCCGAGAAGGAGAACCGCGCGGATGACGCGGATCCCGCTGTGATCGCCAAGCGGATCCAGACGTACAAGGACCAGTCGGCGCCCTGCATCGCGTACTACGAGGAGCAGGGGGTGGTGCCGGTCAAGCGGATCGATGGGGTTGGGTCCATCGACGAGGTCGCGGAGCGTATTCGGGCTAGCGTCTGAGTCGGTTGGCTCAGATAGGAGCCTGGCCGGGGTCGGTCCGCTCGCGCGGACGAGGATGTTTCTGGCACATCCGCTTACGCGGATGTAGCGGTCCATATCTCTGGCACATCCGCTGACGCGGATGTCGCTGTGCGCTAGACGCGCACAATTCCGACGCGATCGTGCCCGAGCAGCTCACACAGCTCCGCCGCCAGCTCCTCCGAGATCCCGACGCTGCGCTCGCGCGCCGCCTTCACGCGCCGCGTGAGGCCGTCCTCGCCGAGCGCCTGGAAGTAGAGCGGGTTCTCGCCCGGGTACCGCTCGCAGGTCGCGCGTAGCGACGCGAGCTTCGTGCGGTCCGCGGGGTCGACGCGCAGCTCCAGCCCGCCGCGGAAGCGACGGAGCGCGTCCGAGAGCGACATCACCTCGTCGAGCAGCAGCGCGGGCTCGTCGTTGTTCTCCTCCAGCTTCCCGCGGCACAGGAGCACCGCGCCGTCCTCGATCAGGTCGCGAGCGATCTCGTAGGTCTTCGGGAAGCACGTGACGCCGACCGACCCCGACAGGTCCTCCAGGCGGAAGCGGCACATCTTGGAGCCCGCCATCCGGCCGGACTTCACGACCAGCTCGGCCTTCTGCAGGACGAGCCCCGCGAGGCGCACCTCGCCGTCGCCGCCGAGCAGGTCCGGGAGCTTCCGGATCGGGCACGACGACAGGAGCGACACGAGGCCCGCGCGCTCCTCCAGCGGGTGACCGGTCAGGTAGAAGCCGAGGACCTCGTGCTCCATCGCGAGGATCTCCGCCTTCTCGACCGCGGCGGACTCGTCGATGCCGACCGCCTTGCCGGCGTCGGGTTCCTCGGCGCCGCCGAACGCGTCGAACATCGACACCTGACCGCTGCGGCGGTCCTTGGCCGACCGGCTCGCGTCGCTCATCGCGGAGTCGAGCGAAGCGAGGAGCGCGCCGCGGTTGTGCCCGAGGTCGTCGAACGCGCCGGCCTTGATGACGGCCTCCCACGCGATCTTGCCCATGTCGTGCGGGTCGACGGCGTTGACGAGCGCGTGGAACCCGAGCGGGCCGTCGCCGTCCTCCGACTCCTCGACGGCCTTGGTGCGAGCCTTCGTCATCGCCTCGATCGCGGCGCGGCCCGTGCCCTTCACCGCGCCGAAGCCGAAGCGGATCGCCTCGCGCCCGTCGTCGGTCGCTTCGGGCAGGAACTCCCACTCCGACCGCATCGCGTTCGGCATCAGCACGTCGATGTCGGCGCGCTTGCAGTCGTCGAGGAAGTCCTTGATCTTGTCGGAGTCGCTCATCTCGCACGAGAAGTTCGCGGCGAGGAAGTCGGTCCGGTGGTGCGCCTTGAGGTACGCCGTCTGGTACGTGATCAGCGCGTAGGCGGCCGAGTGCGACTTGTTGAAGCCGTAGCCGCCGAACTTGATGATGTTGTCCCAGGTCGTGCGCGCGACCTCCTCGTCGCAGCCGTTCGCGACGGCGCCCTCGATGAACTGCGCCGAGAACTTCTGCATGATCTCGGGCTTCTTCTTGCCCATCGCCTTGCGCAGGTTGTCGGCGTCGTTGAGCGAGAAGCCCGACAGCTCCACGGACGCGAGCATGACCTGCTCCTGGTAGACGAGGCACCCGTAGGTGCTGTCCAGGATCGGCTCCAGGCTCGGGTGGGGGAACGTGATGTCCTCGCGGCCGTGCTTCCGGTCGACGAACATGTCGACCATCCCCGACTCCAGCGGGCCGGGGCGGTAGAGCGCGAGGACCGCGATCACGTCGTCGAAGCAGTCGGGCTTCAGCCGCGAGAGCAGCTTGCGCATGCCCTCGGATTCGAGCTGGAACACGCCCAGCGTGTCGCCCGCCATCAGGAGCTCGAAGACGCCGCGGTCGTCGAGCGGCAGCTCGTCCATGACCGGCGGCTCCAGGCCGCGCCGCCGGATGTTCTCCAGGCAGCGGTCGATGATCGTCAGGGTCCGCAGCCCCAGGTAGTCCATCTTGAGGAGCCCGAGCTCCTCCAGCTGCGGCGCCGGGAACTGCGTCGTGATGTCGTCGCCGTTCCGGCCGAGCGGGACGTAGTCGACGGTCGGTCCCGGCGTGATCACGACGCCCGCCGCGTGGGTCGACACGTGGCGCGCCATCCCCTCCAGCGGGATCGAGTACTTGAACAGCTCCTGCCAAACCGGTCCCTGGTCGCGGAACGCCTGCAGCTCTGCGTCGTCCTCGATCGCCTTGGCGAGCGGCGGTGCGCCCGGGCCGGCGGGGATCTTCTTGGAGATCTTGTTGATCTCGCCCAGCGGCAGGTCGAGCACGCGACCGACGTCACGCACCACCGTCCGCGACGCCATCGTCCCGAACGTCACGATCTGCGTGACGCACTCGCGTCCGTACTTCTCGCGCGTGTATTCGATCACGCGCTCGCGACCCTCCTTGCAGAAGTCGATGTCGATGTCGGGCATCGACACGCGGCTGGAGTTCAGGAAGCGCTCGAACAGCAGGTCGTACTTCAGCGGGCACAGCCGCGTGATGTCGAGCAGGTACGCGACGATCGAGCCCGCCGCCGAGCCGCGGCCCGGCCCGACCGAGATCCCGTTGTCGCGGGACCACTTGATCAGGTCCCAGACGATCAGGAAGTACGAGACGAACCCGAGCTCGCGGATCACGCCCTTCTCGTGCTCCAGGCGTTGGCGCGCCGCGGCGTTCTCGTGCCCGTAGAGCTCGACGAGGCGCTCGTCGAGCAGTCGGTCGAAGAGCTGGTCCGGCGTCTCGCCGGTCTCGCTGACGAACTCCGGCACGTGGTACGTGCCGAACTCCAGCTCGACGTCGACCTGCTCGGCGACGTCCATCGTCGCCGTGACCGACTGCGGCAGGTCGCGGAACATGTGCGCCATCTCGTCGCGCGAGGTGAAGAAGAGGGTGTCCGTCTCGAACTTGAAGCGGTTCTTCTCCTCCTTCTTCGCGCCCGTGTTGATGCAGAGCAGCACGTCCTGCGCGTGGCAGTCCTCGGCGCGCAGGTAGTGGATGTCGTTCGTCGCGACGAGCGGGATGCCCGTGCGCTGGTTCATCCGCACGAGCGCCTCGTTCGCGTCGGCCTGGATGTCGAGGCCGTTGCGCTGCAGCTCCAGCCAGAAGTGCTCCGGCCCGAAGAGGTCGCGCATCTCGGTCGCGAGCGCTTCCGCCTCGCCCTCCTTGCCCGAGCGCGTGAGCTGGTTGATCTCGCCCGCGAGGCACCCCGACAGGCACGAGATCCCGCTCGCGTGCTGGCGCAGGAGGTCCATGTCGATGCGCGGCTTGAAGTGGTACCCGTCGACGTACCCCGCGCTCGTGAGCTTGACGAGGTTCTTGTAGCCCTCGTTCGTCCGCGCGAGCAGCGTCAGGTGGCTGTACCCGTTGCCGTTCTTCTTCGAGTGCTTCTCATGCATCGACCGCTTGGCGATGTACACCTCGCAGCCGAGCAGCGGCTTGATCCCGCCCGCGTGCGCCTTCTGGTACAGCTCCACGGCGCCGTGCATGTTCCCGTGGTCGGTCAGCGCGAGCGCGCGCTGGCCGTCCTCCTCGCACGCGCGGACCAGGTCTCCGATCCGGTTCGCGCCGTCGAGCAGGCTGTACTCCGAGTGGACGTGCAGGTGGACGAAGTCGGGCTTGGACATGGCCATGGGCCACGCGAGGCGCGGCCGTGAAGCTCCAACGGCGCGGGATCCGGTGCGGAAGACCCGGCGCGGAGGAGCCGGTGCGGGACAAGCGGTGGGGGGCGCGGCTCAGCCGCGGAGCAGGAGGGACAGGAGCCCCTTCTGCGTCGGCAGGCGGTTCGCCGCCTGCGCGTAGACCAGACTACGCGGCCCGTCGAGGACCGCGTCGGTGACCTCGAGGTTGCGGCGCACCGGCATCGGATGCATCAGACGCGCCTCGCGCCCGAGCTGCATCAGGTTCTCGTCGACGAGCCAGTCGCGTCGCTGCGCCACGCGGTGTGCGGCGAGCGTCGGCTTGCCGTAGCTCTCCAGCGCCGCCCACGAGCGCGCGTAGACGACGTCCGCACCGCGCGCGGCGTCGCGCGCGGTCGAGACCTCTTCCAGCGTGCCGCCGCCGTCGCCCGCGAGGTGTCGCGCCTCCGACAGCACGCCGCCGTCGAGCTCGTACCCGGGGGGATGCGCAAGACTCACGTCGATCCCCGCGCGGAGCGCCGAGAGCAGGAGCGAATGCACGACCGACGGCCCGCTGGGCGTGGGGGAGGGCGTCCACACGATCGCCAGGCGGCGCCCGGTGACGTCCTTGCCGAACGTCTCGCGCAGCGTCAGGAGATCGGCGAGCGCCTGGAGCGGGTGCCAGAGCGCGCTCTCCATGTTGATCACGGGGACGCTGCTGTGGCCGGCCCACGCGCGGATACCTTCGTCGCGGCGGTCGACCTCCCAGCTCCGGCCCGCGGGCCGCGGGCGGATCGCCAGCGCGTCGCAGTACGTCGAGAGCACCGCAGCAGCATCGCGGACGTGCTCGGGCGCGGTGCCGTCCATGACGACCCCGTCGCGCGCCTCGACCTCCCAGAAGTCGGAGCCCGCGGACAGGTGCACGCCGCGCCCTCCGAGCTGGTGCACCGCGACCTCGAAGGAGGTGCGGGTCCTGAGCGAGCCGCGGAAAAAGAGGAACCCGACCGAACGGCCCGCCAGCTCGGCGCGCTGCGCCCCGGCCTTGAACCGCTGGGCGAGGTCGAGGACGTCCTCCAGACGCGACTCGGACAGGTCCTGGAGACGGATCAGGCTCTGGGCCGTTCGGCCCGCGTCGGTCCCTCGCTGCTCGTCCACGCCCTCGATCGTACGGCCGATGGCAGTGCCCTTTCCACCCCCGTTCCTTGACGGTCGCCACGGCCACCGCTAGAACACTTCGCTCCCAACGCACCCGTAGCTCAACTGGATAGAGCACCTGACTACGGATCAGGAGGTTAGAGGTTCGAATCCTCTCGGGTGTACCACCCAACCCGTCGGCTGGATCGACGGGTCGCCGACCGCAGCCGCTCCCTCCGGCACCCAGTCACCGCCGTCCGGACCGCTCCGCGTGGAGCGTCGGGCAACGGCCAGGGCGCCCTGGGGCTTGCGGTCACGCTCTTCGAAGATCGGCGGCGGTTCGACGCCCTCGCGGTGCACCGACCCCGGCGGTCCTCTGACAATGCGAACGATGGACGGCAGGACCCGCGAGAGGCTGGCGGACCGCGCGGGCATGGCCCTCGCGCTCGCCCTTGCCGAGGAGGCGCGCGACGCCGACGAGGTCCCGATCGGGGCGGTCGTCGTGCGCGACGGCGCGCTGCTCGGCGTCGGCAGAAACCGCTGCCGGGAGCTCCGCGACGCCACGGCGCACGCCGAGATGATCGCGCTCCGCGATGCCTTCGCCCGCACGGGCGACATGCGCCTCCCCGGCGCCACCGTGTACGCCACGGTCGAGCCTTGCTTCATGTGCGCGGGAGCGCTCTCCCACGCGCGCATTGCGCGCGTCGTATGGGCGGTCCGCGACCCGAAGTTCGGCGGCGCGGCCTCGCTCGGATCGGTGCTCACCGACGACCGACTCAACCACGTCGCCGCGCTCCACGAGGGCGTCTGGGCCGACGAGTCCCGCGACCTCCTGCAGACCTTTTTCCGCAGCAAGCGCTGAGGCGCCCATGGGGGAAGCTGTTGGGGGAGGCCGCGTACCCCCGTCCATCGGGATGACCACGAGCGAATCGCGCACTGCGCGGTGCGCTCAGGACGGAGAGGTGGCGGAGTGGCCGAACGCGCTGGTTTCGAAAACCAGTAGGCCTTCACGGGTCTCGTGGGTTCAAATCCCACCCTCTCCGCCATCACACCGACCGATTCGTCCACGAAGCGCGCGCGGCGATGCGTCCGGTCCCAAGATCCGAACTGCGTCGTGGAGGGTAAGATCGTAGTGCG
>JBCDGE010000143.1:0-16147 GCA_038757895.1 Planctomycetota bacterium
GCGCTCGTCGCGCGCGACGAGTCGTTCGTCGGCGTCTTCGTGGCGTGCGTGAGGACGACGGGGATCTTCTGCCTGCCCACGTGCCGCGCGCGGAAGCCGAAGCGTGAGAACGTCGACTTCGTCGCCACCGCGGCCGACGCGCTGCGGGACGGCTACCGGCCCTGCAAGGTGTGCAAGCCGCTGGACCCCGCCGGCGCGCACCCCGACTGGGTGCGTGACCTGCTCGACGCGGTCCGCGCGCACCCCGACCGCCGGCTCACGGACGCCGACCTCGTCGAGCGCGAGATCGACCCGGTGGCGGCCCGGCGGTACTTCAAGCGCGCCTTCGGCGTGACCTTCCAGGGCTGGCAGCGCGCCACGCGGGTCGGCGCCGCGATGGGGGCGCTGCGCGGCGGCCGGTCCGTCGCGTCGACGACCGGTGAGGCGGGCTTCGAGTCCGAGTCCGGGTTCCGCGAGGCGTGGCAGCGCCTGTTCGGCGCGTCACCGGGTACGGCGTCGACCTCGGGCGGCGCGCTCGTCGCCGACCGGCTGACGTCGAAGCTCGGCCCGCTCCTCGCCGCCGCCACCGACGACGGCCTCGCGCTGCTGGAGTTCCTCGACCGGCGCATGCTGGAGACCCAGGTCGACACCCTGCGCCGGCGGTTCGGGGCGCCCGTCGTCCCGGGACGCAACGCGCACATCGATCGGATCGAGCGCGAGCTCGACGCGTACTTCGCGGGCTCGCTCCGCACCTTCGAGGTTCCCCTCGACGTCCGCGGCACCCCGTTCCAGGAGTCGGTCTGGCGCGCGCTCCGCGACGTGCCCTACGGCCGGACGACCAGCTACGCCGAGCTCGCCGCCGCCATCGGCCGTCCCGGCGCCGCGCGCGCGGTCGGTCGCGCGAACGGCGACAACCGGATCGCGATCGTGCTGCCCTGCCACCGCGTCGTGGGCGCGGACGGCCAGCTCACCGGCTACGGCGGCGGCCTGTGGCGCAAGCGCCGGCTGCTGGAGCTGGAGCAGGCGGCGGGTGCGCTCGACTCGACCGTTCAGTCCAGCGAGACGTAGCTCGCGCCGCTGCTGAACTCCGATCGATCCCAGCGGTCCACGGGCACGCTCAGCGAAAGGTCCAGCGTGCCGTCTCGATCGACGTCGCAGAGCACGATCGTGTCCGGGCGTTCGGTCCGCACGAAGGCGCTGCCCTTCGTACCGAAGACGTAGACGTAGCCCCGCGTGGAGTGGTCGCCCGTCCAGACGAACGGATGACCGTCGGCGAGTCCCGGGACGGGCCCCAGCGCACGGGCTCCGGACATGGTCGCGATCGTGGAGAGCTCCCCCGTTCCGAGGTCGAGCTGCCGCAGATCGGTCGAGTCGTCGAACTGCAGCATGACGATCGCGGGGTCGTGCCGCATCCGGCACATCTTGTGGACGATGCGCTGGCCCGCCAGGTCTCCGCGGTAGACCTCCCTCCTCGACACCTCCGTCGGCTCGGCGACCTCGACCACGTCGCTCGCACGCGGCCGCGGCATCTTCCTCGGCCAGCGCAGCGTCCACTGCTCGATCACGGTCTCGGTGCCGCGGTACTTCCCCGCGACGAGGATCGAATCGCGGGACAGCGCGACGACGTCGGTCGGGAAGTAGGGCACGGCGAAGGCTTGCCTCGTCGAGCGCACGGGGGTCGATCCGAAGCCATCGGCCGGGATGTCCCTGGCCGCGAACCAGTCGACCTCGACGACCTTCCTGACCGTGCTGTACCAGAGCCGCCCTCGCTGGTGCGGTGACGGCGTCCACCAGTCCTGAGGGGCGTACCTGTCCGTGTTCCAGGTGTGGAACGGTGGCGCGTCGACCAGCGACGAGAGGTCCTGGGCGGTGGCCGATGCGGGAATCAGGGTGAGCCCGATCGACGCGGCGAGCTGGAGGATCGACGTCGAGAGCGTGGCCATGGGGGGCGCATCGACTCGATCCGCGCCCGACCGTTCTGGAATCCCCGATCGTTCGCAGCTCTGCTGGAACGATCGGGGACGTCAGGCGCCTCGGTCAGCGCTCCGCGCTCACGAACCGGCCGCGCGGCGTTGGCGCGTGGCGGCCGTCCATGTGCGGGCCGTCGAGCTTCCAGCAGTTCTCGCTCGCCTGGCCGTGGAGCGAGCGCAGCACCTGGCGCAGGTCCTGCCAGGCCTCGTCGCTGCGCTCACGCTCGTCCGAGAGCGCGCGCGCGATGCCCTTCGCCTGCGGCCGGACCGCGTCGCGGCCCTCGGCGATCGCGCGCGAGAGCTCGGTCCGAAGCTGGCGGGCGAAGGCGCGGGCGGCGCTGTTCGTGCGCCACTCGGATCCCTCCACTTCCTCGGGTGCCACGAAGCGCTCCGCGCGCGCCGCCTCGATCGCGCGAGCGAGCGCCTCCTGGCCCTCGCCGGCGGCGCGCAGGTGTTCGGGCAGGTCCGATTCCAGCGCCGCGCGCGCGGGCGCGACCTGACCCTCGTACGACTCCAGCGCCGCGTCGATCGACGTGACGAAGCCGTCCGTCCAGGCCTCCAGCTGCTGCGCGACGTCGCCCAGCGACGCCTCGATCTCCGCGCCCTTCGGCACGTCCATCCGGTGCAGGCGCTCGCTCAGGCGCTTCGAGTAGTGCTCCAGCGTGCGCTTCACGGCGCAGTCGATCCGCTCGTGCAGCTCGGACCGCGTCGCCTCCAGCACCTCGCGCACGGACTCGACGCGCTCGGCGTGCCCCTGGCCCAGGCCGTGCGCGTGGTGCTCATGACGCTCCGCGAGCGCACCCCAGGGCTGCTGGACGCGCGCGTGGATCGCGCCCGACGCCTCGGCGGCGATCCGCTGGATGCGGTGGCCGTTCCGGCCGGACGAAAGCCCGACCTGGTCCGTCAGGTGGTCCTCCAGCGCGTGCGCCTCGGCGTGCAGCGCATCGTCGATCGCTCGGATCCGATCGAGGGGGAGGACCTCGTCGAGGTCGATGCCGAGCTCGGCGAGCGCCTCGGCGCGCTCGGGCGCGAATGCCCGGTCGACCCGCGCGCGCAGCGCCTCGGCGCGCGGCCCGAAGAACTCCTCCGCCTCCTCGACGCTCGCCGCGTGCAGGCTCTCCAGCGCGCCCTCCGCCTCCTCGCGGGCGCTGCGGCGGGCCTCCGCGATCTCGCGGCGGCGCTCCTCCAGGCCCTCCGACTCGTCCTGCAGCATCGCCCGCTGCCGCTCCAGCTCGCGGAGCCGCATGAGCGGGTGCTCGGGCGCGAGCGCGTCGGTCGCCGCGAACGGCCCGTCGGGCTTTGCCGTGGCGGGGACGGTGACGGCGATCGGCTTGCCCTCGCGCCGGAGCTCCAGCTCGACGGCCGCGCCGGAGGCCGCGGCGGCCTCCAGGGACTCCGGGTCCGCGGGCGCGCCGTCGACCTCGACGATGGCGTCGTGCTCCTGGATCCCGGCGATCACGGCCGGCGACCCGGGCACCACCATCCGCACGACGAGCGTCGAGCTCGGGTCGGCGCCGATCTGGCTCGCGAGGGCGGCGGAGGCGGCGATGCACTCGACGCCGAGCGCTCGGGCGATCACCGGAGACGTGGCGACCGGCGCCACGGCCGACGACGGCGTCACCGAAGCGAGCGTCTGGAGGTGCCCCGGGGCGACGCTGGGGCCGGCGACGGCGCTGTAGACGACGGCGAGGGAGGCGAGGGCGACGCAGGTCGAGCCTGCGAGTTTCGTGTGGCGGATCACGGCGACTCCGGGTCCTCGTAGTGCGGGAGTGAGAGAACGCCGAGCGTAGACGTGGCCTGCGGATACGGGCACCCGGCACACCTCGTCGTACGCAGCCGCAACACGTGGAGCAGGGCAGCGATCGGCGCGTTCGCCTCACACGTTGGGAAAGCGCGCGCCGCGGTTTCGCGCGATCAGGCGAGTCGTCCGATCATCCCGTGGGCGCCGCAGTTGCGCGCACCAGTCGATCGCGCACCGCCGTCCATTCCGACGTGTCCGGCGGCATCAGCACGAGGATCTCGTCGACGTCTGCGTCATCGAGGTGATGCAGCGCGCCGTACAGGCCGCGCGTCGCTGCCTCGACGTCTTCGAACTCCATGAAGACCGACGCCGCGGGGACGTCCGCTCGCCCTGGCCCGACGGCCAGCACCGCCAGGCGCTCCAGCGGGCCGTGCGCCGGCAGCGCCTCGTCCGGCTCGACCCGCGTCGCGCGCGTTCGAGGTGCGTAGTGCACCTTCATCTGGCCCGGAGACCGCGCGGCGCCCGCTGCCGAGCCTCCAGCGACGCGCACCGGACGGCCCAGCGCGGACTCGATCTCGTCGGCACCGATCGGTCCCGGGCGCAGGACGATCGGCTCCGCAGCGGTCACGTCGACGACAGTGGATTCCAGGCCCACCGCGGTCGGGCCCGCGTCGAGCACGAGCGCGATCCTGCCGTCGAGCCCCTTCAGGACGTGGTCCGCGGTCGTGGGGGAGATCTCGGTCGACCGGTTCGCGCTCGGCGCCGCGAGCGGCCGGCCGACGCGCTCGATCAGCGCCCGCGCGACCGCCACGTCGGGCACGCGCACCCCGACCGTCCCGAGGCCCGCGCTCACGACGTCCGGTACGAGGTCGGACCTCGGCACCACGATCGTGAGCGGACCGGGCCAGAACCGCTGCGCCAGCGCTTCCGCGTCGCTGCTCCACTCGCTCGCGAGCGTGCGGGCCATCGCCGCGTCGCTCGCGTGCGCGATCAGCGGGTTCGTCGCGGGCCGACCCTTCGCGCGGTAGATCCCCTCGACCGCCGCCGCGTCGGTCGCGTCGGCGCCGAGGCCGTAGACGGTCTCGGTCGGGAAGGCGACGAGCCGGCCGGCGCGGAGGAGCGCCGCGGCCTCGTCCAGCGCCGCCGCGGTGTCGGCCGCGCCGACGTCGGCCCCGTCGACCCTCCGGCGCGGCGTGCTCTTGTTCACGGAAGGGGCGAGGCGCCGCCGGTCACCGTCCGGCCCGCGACGAGCGCCACGAGCGCGACCAGTCCCGCCGCGAACGACGCGGCCATCAGCGCGATCAGCGGGCTCGCGGGGCGGCGGTCCTGGATCTCGAACGTCAGCGTGGCCCACAGCGACTCGTAGTCGACGTCGGCCTCCGGCGCTTCGGTCATGTGGATCAGACGCACGTACCAGCGGCCCGACGCGTCGAGCGGCACCGACACGAGTCCGTTCTCGTCGGTGCGGCCGCGGAAGGCCTCGATGTGGGCGCCCTCCTCGTCGTGCCCGTGGAAGCGCTCGTGGCTCGCGTAGACGAGCTGGTTCGCCAGCGGGACGCGGTCGCGCAGGATGCGGACCGGCAGCTCCTCGCCGAGCTCCAGCTGCAGCGGGTCGCGCAGCGGCACGACCTCGACGGGGTAGCCGAGCACCGCGTCGAAGGCGCCCGACGCCTCGCCGCCGACGCGCAGCACCGTCTTGACGTGCTTCGAGTACCGCTCGCGCGCCGGCTGGTCGAGCAGCCCCGCCGCGGTGCGCGCCTCCAGCACGTCGAGGACCCCGTCGTGCTTCAGGTAGCCGTGGAACTTCTTCGCGTCCATCTCGATCATCCGCGGCGCGGTCGACACGCCGAGGACGTACGAGCCCGGAACGCCCGTCGTCAGGTCGAGCAGCGTCGTCACGCCCTCGTCGCGCCAGAGCTCTTCGGCGATGTGCTCGCGCCGGTTCGCCGGCCCGACGAGCGACACGTCGACCATCCGGTCGCGCGTGATGACGTTGTCGCTCACCCCGAACGTCCCGTTGACGAGCGCGATCGCGACGGGCGTGCGCGCCGCGAGTCGGTGCGACTCGAGCTCCAGGAAGAGGTCGTGCGCCGCTGCGGCGCCGGGAAGAGCCGGCGCCGCCAGGAGCATCAGCAGTGCTGCCCTACGCATCGGGGATCAGGCACCGCCGCAGTGCTCGGCTAGCCAGCCGAAGAAGACGCGGTGCCACAGCACGCCATTCTGCGGGCTCAGCACCCAGTGGCCCTCTTCGGGGAAGTACAGGAAGCGCGACGGCACGCCCTGGACCTGGGCCGCCGTGAACGCCTCCATTCCCTGGGTGACGGGGACGCGGAAGTCCTTCTGCCCGTGGACGACGAGCAGCGGCGTCTTCCAGTTCCCGACGTACTTGTGCGGCGAGAAGCGGTCGTAGTCGGCCTGGACGTCCTGCGACGACCAGTAGGGCCCGCCGAGATCGTGGTTGACGAAGAAGAGCTCCTCCGTCGAGCCGTACATCGACTCCAGGTTGAAGACCCCGCAGTGCGCGATCATCGCGCGGAAGCGGTCCTCGCTGTTGCCCATGAGCCAGTACACGGTGTAGCCGCCGAAGCTCGCGCCGACCGCGCCCGTGCGCTCCGGGTCGACGTACGGCTCGGCGAGCATGGAGTCGGTCGCGGACAGGATGTCCTTCATCGCCTGACCGCCCCAGTCGGTGCTGATGTCGTCGTTCCACTTGCGGCCGAAGCCGGGCAGGCCGCGGCGGTTCGGCGCGACGACCACGTAGCCCTGCGACGCCATCAGGTAGAAGTTCCAGCGGAACGAGAACCACTGGCCGATCTGCCCCTGCGGACCGCCCTGACAGTACGTGAGCAGCGGCCACTTCTTGGCCGGGTCGAAGTTCGGCGGATAGATGACCCAGCAGTGGATCTTCTCGCCGTCCGTCGCGTCGACCCAGCGCTCCTCGATCTTCGGCATCGCGAGGCCCGCGTAGGTCTCGCCGTTCACGTCCGTGATCGGGCGCGCGGAGCCGTCGGCGAGGGAGAGGACGAAGAGCTCGGTCGGACGCGTCATGTCCATCCGCCGCACGAGCGCGCGTTCGCCGTCGGGGAACAGCGCGACGTGGCTCCAGTTGAAGCGACCCTCCGTGACCTGCTCGGCACCGCCCGCCGAGCGCGCGACGCGGAAGAGCTGGTTCGTGCCGCGGTACTCGGAGGCGAAGTAGATGGACTCACCGTCGGGCGCCCAGGTCGCGCCGTGCGCGGTCTGGTCGAGCCCGGCGGTCGGCTCGGTCACCTGACCGCTCGCGAGGTCCATCACGAGGACGCGGTTGCGGTCTGCCTCGAACCCGGCGCGCTCCATCGAGTGCCACGCGAGCCGCTTGCCGTCCGGCGAGAACGCCGGCTCGTTGTCGTAGCCCGGCCGGCCCTCCGAGACGTTGCGGTGCTCGGACGGAGCGTCCATCGAGACGAGGTAGACGTCGCTGTTCGTGGACTCGGCCCAGCGCTCGACGTCCTTCATCGTGAACGCGATCGAGCGACCGTCCGGCGCCCACGCGTAGTGCTCCGAGCCGCCGAACGGCGGCACCGGGCAGTCGACGCGCAGGCCGTCCATGAGGTCGATGTGCGCTTCGGCGCGTCCGTCGGCGCCGATCTCGGCGACGCACAGGTGGCTGTACGCGTAGTCGTGCCACGCGCTCCAGTGCCGGTACATCAGCGCGTCGATGATCCGCGCGTCGGCCTCGGGCAGGTCGTCGTACAGCTCGTTCACCTTCGGGTCGAGCTTGACGTCCACCGTGTACGCAACGTGCCCGCCGGTGGGGGAGACCTTGAGGTTCGCCACGCCGCCGTCGACGTCGGTCACCTGGAGCACACCGCCGTCGAGGGGGTTGAGCGACCAGACCTGGGTCGACGCGCCGTCCACGTCGGGACGGCCAGCGAACACGATTCGCTCGCCGAAGGGCGTGGTGGCGAACTGGATGTCGCCGGCGCCCTTCCAGCCCTCGAGGAGCGTGCGGGTCGTGCCCGACGCGAGGTCGACGATCCGGACGGACGAGCGGCCCGAGTTCGCGGAGAGTTCGTACGAGCGCACCGCGTACACGACCTGGCCGCCGTCGGCGGACAGCGCCGCGCCGCCGATCCGGTCCAGATCCCACAGGAGCTCTGGCGTCATCACGTCGCCCTGAACGAGCGCCGCGTCGCTCGTGGCGGACAGGCCGGCGGCCGGTGCGCAGGCTGAGCCGACGCTGGCGGACGACGCGAGGAGCAGGATCGGGAGAGCGAGGTTGGGGGCGGTTCGCATGGTCGCTGGGAGGGGGGCTGAGTTCGCGGCGGAGCAGGGTAGCGACAACCGTCGGCGCATGGTGCTCTGCCCCCCATGCGTCTGCCGTCGCGGAGGTTCTGGAAGCGGCTCGCCGCCGTCTACGGCGTTCTCCTGGCGGTCCTCGTCGCCCTGGAGCTCCTGGCGCGCGCCGCTGAGCCCGGGCCGTTCACCTTCCTCGACTCGAATCCCTACCTCGAGGACGAGGTGCTGCGGCACAAGCACAAGGCGGACTTCGTCGGCCACTGGGAGGGGACGTACTTCGAAACGAACTCGCTCGGGATGAGGGGGCCGGCGGTGCCTCTGGAGAAGCCCCCCGGCGAGTTCCGCGTCGTCACGCTCGGTGACTCATGCACCTTCGGCAAGAGCGTCGTCGAGTCGGAGACCTGGCCGCGCCAGCTCGAGCGCCTGCTGGGCATCGAGATGCCGGAGGGAAGGGCGGCGCGCGTGGCGAACCTCGGCGTGAACGGCTTCGCCGCGCACGAGTACCACGAGATGTACTTCCGGCTGGGCGCGCGGCTCGCGCCGGACCTCGTCGTCATCGGCTACAACCTCAACGACTTCCCGAACGTCATCTTCGACGTCGATCACAAGGTCTACAAGAACCGGCGACTGCGGGTCCTCTTCTCGCAGGCCGTGCGCGACTGGCTCGGTCGGACCGCGTCGTACCGCTGGCTGCGGGCGACCTACTACGAGTTCAAGAAGGAGAGCGACTGGGCGGCGGCCGAGCGGTTCGCGCGCGAGACGGCGAGGAACGGTCAGGATTCCGACGTGTGGCGGAAACAGGTCCGCATCCTGAGCGAGATCGTCGCCGCGTGCCACGATGCGGGCACCGACGTCGCGGTGTTCCTGTTCCCCTACGAGAGCCAGGTCTATCTCGACGCGTACGACACGACGCCGATCGAGCTGGCGCGCGGGCTGTGCCACGAGCTCGGCGTCCCCTTCGTCGATCTCGCCGAACGCTTCCGCGAGTACGCCCATCGCACGGACCCGCCGACCGGGCTCTTCGTGCGTGGTGACCGGTACCACCCGACCGGGGAGGGATACGCGATCGTGGCGGAGGGTGTGATGGAGGTCGTTCGCGAGCGGGGGTGGGTGCCTGTCGAGTGAGCGACGACCTGCCCCAGGTGCTGAGTGGCACGCATTGATACACCCCGCCTCCGTACACTCCCGTAGAGTCCAGTGTCGCGCGGCTCTCGCGCCTCCCCGCCGTTCCCTTCCCGTGGTACGTCCCATGTCCGTGGCTCTCCGCCTCGTCGGCCGCGTGCGCTCACGCCTCGTTCCGGCGCTGATCGCCGGCTCCGCCCTTTCCGTCGGGGCCATCGCCGCGCCCCAGCAGTCCGTCGCGCGCCAGTGGAACGAGCTCCTCCTGGAGTCGATCCGCAACGACTTCGCGCGCCCGACGGTGCACGCGCGAAACCTGTTCCACATCTCCATCGCGATGTGGGATGGCTGGTCGACCTACGACCCCGTGGCGACGCCCGTCCTCTTCCGCGAGGACCACGGGACGACCATGGGCAACGTCGACGTGCTGCGCAGCGAGGCGATCAGCCACGCGTCGTACCAGATCCTCAAGGTGCGCTTCGCGACGTCACCCGGCGCGGGGACGATGCTCCAGGAGTACGACGACCTGATGGATCAGCTCGGGTACGACCGGACGAACAACACGACCGTCGGGAATTCGCCGGCGGCGATCGGGAACCGGATCGCCGAGACCGTGCTCTCGTTCGGCTCGACGGACAACGCGAACGACGCGAACGACTACGCGAACCAGTTCTACCAGCCGATCAATCGTCCGCTCGTTCCGGACCTGCCCGGCAACCCGACGATCCTCGACCCGAACCGGTGGCAGCCGCTCGCGCTGCAGTTCTTCATCGACCAGTCCGGGAACGTCATCCCCTTCGGCTACCCCGACTTCCTGTCGCCCGAGTGGGGGATCGTGTCCAACTGGGCGCTCTCCGACGACGACGTCACGATCGAGGAGCGCGGCGGATTCCACTACTGGATCTACAAGGACCCGGGCCCGCCGCCGCTGATCGACGACGCGCTCGACCGCTACCGCAACGGGTTCGAGATGGTGTCGATCTGGTCGGCGCACCTCGACCCTTCGGACGGGGTGATGATCGACATCTCCCCGGGGGCGATCGGGAACGCGCCGCTCGCCGACCCGAACCAGACGCCGAGCTTCTACGACTACTACGGCGGCGGAGACTGGGGCACGGGCTACCCGACGAACCCCGTCACCGGCGTCCCCTACCCGCCGCAGTCGGTCCCGCGCGGTGACTACGCCCGAATCCTCGCCGAGTTCTGGGCCGACGGCCCCGACTCCGAGACGCCGCCGGGGCACTGGTACGTCATCCTGAACGACGTCGCCGACCACCCGTCGTTCGTCAAGCGAATCGGCGGCACCGGGCCGGTCGTGAACGACCTGGAGTGGTGCGTGAAGTCGTACCTGGCGATGGGCGGCGCGATGCAGGACAGCGCGATCGCCGCGTGGGGCGCGAAGGGCTGGTACGACTACCTGCGCCCGATCAGCGCGCTGCGCCACCTCGCCGACCTCGGCCAGCGGACCGATCCCGCGCTCCCGAGCTACGACCCGGACGGCATCAACCTGCACCCCGGGTTCATCGAGCTCGTGACCTCGGCGACGACCCAGCCGGGCGGGATCCACGCGCACCTCGCGGGTGAAGAGGGCAAGATCGCCGTCTTCGCGTGGCGCGGCCCGGCGTACATCGTCGACCCGCAGACCGACGTCGCCGGCTGCGGCTGGATCCTCGCCGAGAACTGGTGGCCCTACCAGCGGCCGACGTTAGTGACGCCGCCGTTCGCCGGCTACGTGTCCGGCCACAGCACGTACAGTCGCGCCGCGGCGGTCGTGATGGACCGGCTCACCGGTTCTCCGTACTTCCCCGACGGCCTCGGCGAGTACGTCTGTCTGCAGAACGACTTCCTCGTCTTCGAGGACGGCCCGAGCGTGGACATCCGGCTCCAGTGGGCCTCGTACTACGACGCGTCCGACCAGTGCTCGCTGTCGCGCATCTGGGGCGGCATCCACCCGCCGGCGGACGACCTCCCCGGGCGCCAGATGGGCCAGGAGATCGGCGTCGACGCCTATGCGCTCGCCGAGCAGTACTGGGCCGGGTCGGCCTGCGACGCGGCGGGCTGGCCGGCGACGCTCGACCTGGACGGCAACGGCGTCCTCGACCGCTGCGAGTCGGTCGGCGCGCCGTACTGCTCACCCGGAATCCCGAACTCGACGGGCCTGCCCGGCGCGATGATCGCGCTCGGCAGCGACGCCGTGGCGCAGAACGACTTCGAGCTCGGCGCGACCTCGCTGCCGAACCAGTCCTTCGGCTACTTCATCACGTCGCTCGCGCAGGGGACCCCGATCGTCCCCGCGGCGAGCCAGGGCCGCCTCTGCCTCACCGGCGCCGTCGGCCGCGGCGTCGGCGGCGGCGTCAAGCAGTCGGGCCTCACCGGCGTGTTCGAAGGCGTGGTCGACCTGACCGCGATGCCCCAGCCCATGGGCAGCGTCGCCGTCATGGCCGGCGACACGTGGACCTTCCAGGCCTGGCACCGCGACGCGAACCCGAACGTGACGTCGAACTTCACCGACGCGGTCGCGGTGACGTTCCGGTGAGCGCGTCGGGGACGAGGGGAGCGTCGCGCTCGACGCTCTCCCCTCCGCCCCGATCGAGGGGCCTCGCCGTGCGTCAGACGCGCGTCATCGCTCCCGTCGACGCGCTGTAGAAGAACTCGGGGCTGTTCCAGTCGCTCGAGATCGAGTCGATCCTCGAGAAGTTCTTGCTGGCGCTCACTCCCTGGAACCAGTCGAGGAACGAGGACGCGTGGCTCGCGGACCAGGTGCGCATCTGCATCGTGACGCCCGTAGGCGCGTCGCTCGCGTCGAAGCGGACGGCGCCACCGTGGTAGCGGCGCGCGGTCAGGCCCCAGGTCCGCGCGGTGTCGTACTCGCGTTGCCCCATCTTCTTCGCGGCGTGGAGCTGCATCTGGCCGCCGATCTTGGTCGCGTTCCTGTAGATCTGCCCGGTGTCGATGGGGGCTCCTCGCCCGACCTCGACCGCGCCCGAGACCTGTGACGCCATCGCATGCACCGGCGACAGTTCGCCGGTCGCGTGGTCGAGGAGCGTCGAGATGACCGACTTCAGGACGGTCTCGCCGAGCGCTCGCGTCGCGGACTTCGCCGTTCCCCGCTTCACGACCCAGAACGTGAAACCCGCGTACTCGTCGGTCTGCAGCGGCGCGCGGTTCACGATCACGTCGTAGCGCTGGTTTCGGAGGATCGACGTCCTTGTCGTTTCTCCGAGGAACTGGCAGTAGGCGTTGAGAATCAGGCTCGCAGCGGTCTCGCTGCTCATATCGGCGATCTGGTTGGCCATAGGCGGGTCGCGCGCTGGGGGGGAATCAAGTAGTGCTTCGTCGGCCGTTCAGGGACGGTTGGGTCAGCACGCCACGGAGAAACCTCCGGATCCCCTCAGAGCGGCGGGCCTGCGTACCTCGAATCGAACGCCGCCGCGTCGGCCAGGAGCGCCACGTGGCGAAGGCGCACGAGCTGTCGTGCGTGCAGCAGATCGTGCGACGCCCACGACAGCAGCAGGTCGCCCGCGCGGAGCGGGCCGAGCTCCGGGTGCTCGTACGTGGCGTCCCAGTCGGGCTCCTCCAGAGCACGCAGCCACGCGACCGACGCGCGGCGCTCCTCCGCGAACCGCTCCACCGTCTCGTCGAGCGTCCCGAGCGACGGCCGCACCTCCTCGGCTCGACCCTCCGGATCGATCGGTGGCCACGTGGCGCTCGCGTCGCGCAGCAGCGACTGGAGCCGCGGGCGGAAGTCGAGCACCTCCTCGTCCAGCAGGTGCCCGGCGACGTCGAGGATCGACCAGCCTACGCCCGGCGGCGCGGCGCGCGCCGTTCGCTCGTCGAGCCCCGCCGTCAGCGCGCGGAGCGCATCGGAAAAGCGCTCGAGGTCGTCCGTGATCCGGTCCAGGTCGAGCGCGCCATCCGTCATCGCTCGGTCCGCGCCGTTCAGGACGCGCCCCCCGGCCACATCGACGCGAACACGCCGGCGGTCGTGAGCCCGTAGAGCAGCCCGTCGACCATGAACCGGGCCGTCACGCCCCAGCTCACGCCGCGCCAGATCGAGTTCTCGGCGTTCGGCACCGCGAACGCGAGCACCGCGACGGTGCCCGTGATGCGGAAGACGCGCATGGTGTCCTCTCCCGCGGGCAGGCACAGCGTGCCGATGTACCCCGCGAACAGCGCGATGACGGCCGAGTACACGAACCACGTCGCCAGCGAGGCGCCCATTTTGACCGGCCCGTTCGGCAGGATCGTGGCGAAGCCGACGGGCTCCTGGTTCTGCTTCTCGATGAAGGCCGGTTCGCCCATGACCTTCATCGACCCGGCGTAGGGGAAGAAGTAGCCGCCGGGCTTCACGCCGGCCGACCGCATGGCCTCCAGGACGGCGTCCTGGTTGGGGAGCTCCGTCATGTCTTTCTTGTGCATCGGCGTGGCCATGTGGATGACCGAGCTGACGACGAAGACGGCGACGGCGGAGAGGAGAATCAGGAGCCAGAGATCGGCTAGCGCAACTTCGGGCATGTCTGTATCTGCATTACGGGAAGGCCCTCCTACGAACCGACCCTAGCGATCGTGCCGTCCCCGGTCATGGCTGATCGGGCTCCCAGCCGCACGCGCGGAGGTCGACGCGGCCCTTGACGACCTTGACGCCTTCGGCGCGCAGCAGTCGCGCCTGGTCGCGCGCGGTCCCGCCCTGCACGCGGATCGTCCCGTCCGAGCCGAGGACGCGGTGCCAGGGCACCTCCGCGCTGTTCACGAAGCGCTTCAGCACGTGGCCCACGAACCGCGCCGAGCGAGGGAGCCCGGCCTCCTCGGCGACCTGTCCGTAGCTCGCGACGCGGCCTTCCGGGATCGAGTCGATCGTCGCCAGGACGCGCTGGACGCGCTCGTCCTGCAGGCGCTCCGCACGCGAGCGCGGCCGCTCGCCCGCCGGCGGGACGCGTCGCGGCGTCACGATCGATCCCCCGCCCGGCGGGAACGGACCAGCTTCACGACGAGCGCGGCTGCAATGCTCTTCACGGCCGCGCCGAGCAGGAACGGCGTCACGCCGAAGTTCAGCGCGTCCGTCGGTCCGAGGAACGCCGCGAGCCAGGCCCACCCGACCGCGAGGACGATCGCGTGGGCGCCGAGCATCGTCAGGACGCTCCGCACGAGCCCGGTCGGCGCCGTGCCTGCGAGCGCGCCGGCGGCGAGGAAGGCGACGACGTAGCCGCCGCTCTTCAGCTCCAGGAAGGCCAGCCCCCCGGCCGCGCGCCCGCCCGCGAGGACGGGAGCGCCGACCAGGGTCAGCGCGAGGTACAGCGCCGCCGCCGCCAGCCCGACCCGCGCACCGCCCAGGCCGCCGGCCAGGAGCACCGCGAGCGTCTGCAGGGTCATGGGGACGGGCGTCATCGGCACCTCGACAAGCGCGCCGCCCCAGATCGCCGCAGCGCCCAGAACCGCGCCCAGTACCGCACGCGGGACCGCGCCGACCGCGACTGCGCCAGGCCGCCCCGCTCGGCCGTTCCCCGTGGTGGTGCTTCCGCCGCTCATCGCGCCAGGATTCTGGCGAGTCTCTCACCGGAAGGCGGCTGGAACCCCCCGGAGACTTCGATCGGACGGGAGCCTCGCGTATCGTCTCGCCGTGGACAACCGGCCGCTCGCTTCCGCGCTCCTCGCGCTCCTCGCCCTCTTCGCCGCGTGCTCGACGCCGAAGGCGCCCGATGGGACGCCCACCCGGCGGGGCCCGACGGTGACCGTCATCGACGAGCTCGGCGACCCCGTGGAGGGCGCCGAGGTCTGGATCGTCGATCCCACCTCGCTCCGCGCCGACGTCGCCGTCGTCGCCAGCCGCGTCAGCGGCGACTGGGTCGAGACCGCCAAGGCCGTCGCCGCGTCGCTCGACACGACCGACGCGAACGGCAAGGTCCGGTTCCCTGTCGCGCCGCTGGGCGGCGTGCTGGTCGCCGCCAGCAAGGGCTCGCAGTTCGCGGCTCTGGAGCGTCGGCAGATCGGCGCGTCGGGGCTGGAGCTCACGCTGCGGCCGCGCGTCCAGTACCGCGTCGAGGTCGTCGACCACGAGGGCGCGCCCGCGCCCGACGTCGCGGTGTCGCTCGCCATCCCGCGCGGTGAGTCGCTGGAGCGCATCCCGGCGTCTGCTCGCACGGACGCGAACGGGATCGCGACGCTCGTCGAGCCCCCGCCCGAGGCGTTCGCGGCGCGGCGCAACGTCGACCGCGGAACGGTCCGCGTCGCACTCGCGCGGATCCCTGCGGCCGTCCTGCCCAGCGCTTCCGTGGATCCGGTCGGAACGGGGCGGATCGAGCTCCCACCGACCGGTGCGGTCACGCTGATCGCGAGCCACTCGCAGTACGAGGAGGACCACTGGGAGGGCGTGGTGCAGCTCTTCTCCGCCAGCAGCGGGACGCGGTCCGAGCAGACGCTCGCGCGCGAGCTGAAGGCCGGCCGCGCCGAGTATCCCTACGTCGAGGTCGGCGTCGACCTGCGCGTCGTCGGCGTCTTCGCCGAGGCCACCGACGAGCAGCAGCGCCCGGTCGGTTCGTACTCCGAGCGGCTGGAGCCGGTCGTCGAGATCGGCGAGAGCCGGGGGCGCGTCATGGTGCTGGACCGCGGCGCGCTCCTGCAGGGCACCGTCGTGGACGCGAACGGCGAGCCCGTCCCGGGCGTCCCGGTCACGCTCCGCATCAAGGACGACCCGGCGACGACGTGGGTGGTCGTCTCCGACCTCTCCGGCGGTTTCCGCTGGCTGGTGACCCAGCCGCGCACGCGTCTCGACGGCGCGCTCGTCGAGGTGCGCGCCGCGGGGCGCGAGGGCACCAAGACGCTGCCCGAGACGCCCGCGGGGTCGACGATCGACCTGGGGCCGATCGAGGTGCTCTGAGAGCGTGGGCATCAATTGCCCACGCGAACAGCGCACCCGCGTTCGCGGGTGCGCCAGCAAGGTCGGGTCAGAGCCTGGGGCGCAGAATCGGAGATTTCTGCCCAGGCGCTGTGTCTCACGCGCGCGAGCGATGGCGCCACGCGTCGCGGACCCCCCGCCCCCCGAGCCGGGAACCGGGGGTGACGC
>JBCDGE010000144.1:0-15819 GCA_038757895.1 Planctomycetota bacterium
AGGAGCGACTCGATGCTCTATTGCGCGGCGAACCCGACCGCTCCTGAACGCCGCGGAGACCCGCGGCCGAAGCCATGTTCCGCCCCCAGCGAAGCCCCAAGAGCGCCCCGCGAAGCCTGAACGGCACCCCGCGAAGCCTGACGAGAACTCTGCGGATGGCGCTGCTCGTGTCCCTCCTCGCGGGGACCGGCGCCCTGACCGCGTGCAGCTCGAGCGGCTCGTCGTCGGAGGACTCGTTCGACCCCGAGCTCACCGACAAGGAGCTGCTCGGCGTCTACCTGGAGAACGCGCTCTACTACTACGAGCTCGGCGAGTACGACCGGTGCGAGGACCAGGCACGGCGAGCCCTGGAGATCGACCCGAAGAACGAGCACTTCCTCCTGATCTACGGACGCTGCCGCGTCCGCCGCGGCACTGCCGCGGACATCCAGGCAGCGATCGACATCTTCGAGCAGCACCCGAACCCGGACGACTTCAGGGTCCAGGAGAGCTGGGGCACGGCGGTCGAGCGCAAGGGCAAGTTCTACGAGGAGGCCTCGATCGGCGTCCGCGACGGCTCGCGCCCGACGGATGCGCCGGACCGCGGCGCGCGCGCGGACGAGCTGCTCGAGGAAGCCCACGGTTTCTGGCGCGACGCCGAGGCGCACTACAGCCGCGCCCTCGTGCTTCGAAGCGGTAGCCCCGAGGCGCTCGGCGGACTCGTGCGCACGTCTGCGCTTCTTGGCGAGTTCGAGCAGAGCATCGAACACGCGCGCGACCTCATCGACAGCATCAAGTCGTCCCAGCGGCTCGTCGCGAACCAGCTCGAGGACGACGAGATCAGCGCAGACCGCGAGTCGAGCCTGTTCAAGGACAAGCGCGAGAACCGGCGGTTCGAGATCAAGGCGCGGCTGCACATCGCGACGCTCCTTCGCCAGCTCGGACGGCTGAACGAAGCCGTCGACGAGTTCGACGAGATCATCTACCTGGAGCCCGAGTTCGCGGAGGCGTACAGCCTCAAGTCGCAGCTCCTGTTCGACCTCGGCGAATACATGAAGGCCCGCACCGCGATCACGAAGTTCATCGAGCTCAAGGCGCGAACCGCGGAGTTCGAGGACCCGGCGATCCGCCGGGCCTACGACCTGCAGGACCGCTGCAACCGCGCGATCGGCTCCTGAGCGCCGATCGGGCTCGTGGCCCGACCAACAGCCGGCTCTCGGCGCTAGCGGCGCTCGCGGACGAGTTCGGCCGACTCGCGCTGGGCGGGATTGAGCGCGTCGAGGGCCTGTCGATTCAGCGGCAGGAGCTCGACCGCCTGCATGTTGCCCGGCGCCTGCCAGAACGGCTCGGTCGGGGCGTGGTCGATCAGGTGCACCGCGCCGCCCGCGGGGCGAGACAGAGGCGTGCCGCGGCCTCCGGCCGTGGCGCGCACCATGCGCGCCGGCGCGGAGTGACCGGTGAACACCGGCTCGGACGCGACGCGTGAGCCGTCGGTCTCCCCCGCCGTACTCCCGGCACCGCCTCCGGTGGCGCCGCCTCCCTGGCCGACGAACAGGCCGACCGACGAGACGAGCAGAACGGCCGCCGCCACGGCGGCGATCCGAGTTCGGAAGCGCGGACCGAATCGGTCGCTGCCTCCGAGTATGGGTGCCGCGGCCGTTGCCGCCTCCACGGGTCGCACGGCGCCCGGTGCCGGGATGCTTCGGTCCGGCTCCGGGGCGCTCGGCGACGCGCTGAAGGACCCCGCTCGCGCCAACTCCTCGCGAACGGAGGGCCAGAGGTCGGGCACGGGGCGCTCATGAGCGCTCCGGGCGTGCGCCTCCAGCACGGCCCTGGCGGACCGGGCCGCATCGAGCAGCTCGCGGTCCTCGGGGTGACGGGCGATCCACGCTTCGACGAACGACGCGTCGGCCGGGTCGAGGTCGCCGCCGACGTAGAGCGGCAGTGCGGCCTCGAACTCGAACCGCGACCAGTTCCCGCCGCTGCGCTCGGCGCTCGGGCGAGTGGGGTCGTCCATCCGGTCGTCGTCGTGGGTCATCGGGTCGTTCCGTCCCCTTCGGGCCGAGCGGGAGTACGCGGGGAGTCGGCCGGCGTTAGCGGGTTCAGGCCCTCCGACGGTGATTTCGCTGAATCTTCCAGTCCGGGACCGCCCTCGAGCATCGTCGCTGCGCCCTGCTGACGCATGCGGGATCGACGCTCCCACTCGTCCTGGAACAGCTTGCGTCCCCGGTGGAGACGCCAGCGCACGGTCACGTGGGTCGCGCCGACGATCTCGGCGATCTCGGGGCAGGACAGCCCCTCGATCTCGCGCAGCGTCAGGACCGACTGGAAGTGCGGGGCGAGGGAGGCCAGGACGGCCTTCACCTCGGAGGCGGTCTCCAGCGCCTCGGCGTGGTCGCTGGGCGCCGGGCCGGACGGGTCCTCGAGGTCGAACGCGGCCTCCTCGCCGTCCTCGCCCTCGCGGCCCCGCGAGACGGAGATCGACGACCTGCGCTTGCGAAGGAAGTCGATGCAGAGGTTGGTCACGATCCGATACAGCCAGGTCGTGAAGTCGTGGCCGAAGTCGAACCGGTCGAGGCTCCTGAAGACGCGCAGGAACGCCTCCTGGGCGAGGTCCTGGGCGTCCTCGTCGGTGGGGACAAGGTTCCGCGCGACGCGGACGGCGCGCGCCTGGTGCCGGGCGACGAGCTCGCCGAACGCCTCCTCCTCACCGGCCTGGGCGCGACGGAGCAGGCCGTGGTCGATCTCACGATCCGCGCGCCTCTTGGCGTCCTCGTCGAGCTCGTTCGTGGCGGCGTCCGGCTCGCTCACGCGGTCCCCCTTCCGCTGCGGTGCGCGGCGGGTCGGGCGGCCGGCTTCGCCGGCGATGCATGCCTGGGAGGATCGAGCGGACAAAAGAGGTCGGTCTCGCCCGCCCGGTACGCGCGCGGCACGGGCGCGTTGGCGACCGGCCGCACACGGCCGCCGCCGAGGTGCCTCGCATCGATCCTCGCCCCTGCGTCGATCGGCAGCATGACGCGTCCGCGGCGTCCGCCGTCTCAGGCCAGGACGGGGAACCGGCCCTCGATGGCCCCGATCCGACGGAACTTCTCGCGGCGGCCCGCGGCGAGCGCGTCGCCGGAGAGGCCGTCGAGCCCCGCGAGCTCCTCGACGATCGAGGCCCGCATCGCGGTGATCATCGTCTCGGTGTCGCGGTGCGCGCCGCCGAGCGGCTCCTCGACGTAGCCGTCGATCACGCCGAGGTCGGCGAGCGTCTTGGCCGTCAGCCCGAGCGCCTCGGCCGCTTCCGGCGAGCGCGCGCCGTCCTTCCACAGGATCGCGGCGCAGCCCTCGGGCGAGATCACGGAGTAGTACGCGTACTGGAGCATCAGGACGCGATCCGCGACGCCGATCCCCAGCGCGCCGCCCGAGCCGCCCTCGCCGATCACGTACGAGACGATGGGCACGCGCAGGTCGAACATGCGGAGGATGTTCTCGGCGATCGCCGCTGCCTGCCCGCGCTCCTCGGCGCCGATCCCGGGGTAGGCGCCCGGGGTGTTGATCAGGGTGACGATCGGGATCCCCATCCGCTCGGCGAGCCGCATCTTGTGCAGCGCCTTGCGGTAGCCCTCCGGATGCGCGCAGCCGAAGTTGCAGCGCAGCCGCTCCTTGGTCGTCCGGCCCTTGCGGTGCCCCACGAGCATGAAGCGTCGGTCCTCGATGCGGGCGAGGCCCGTCACGATCGCCGGATCGTCGCCGAAGTGCTTGTCCCCGTGCAGCTCGAAGAACTCGTCGAGCGAGCCCGCGATGTAGTCGCCGGCCACGGGGCGATCGGGGTGGCGGGCCACGGTGACCTGGTCCCACGCGGAGATCCCGGCGTAGCGCTCGACGAGCAGCTCGCGGACCTTGCTCCGGAGCGCTTCGACCTCGGCGGAGATGTCGAGGCTGTCGCCCGCCTCCGCCTCGAGCTCGGCGAGCTTCCGCTCCATCTCCTGGATGTCGCGCTCGAAGGGCAGTCCGGCCGGTTCGCGCGTTTTCTCTTCGGTCGCCATGGAGTGAGCTGCTGGCTGGAGGGGTCCAGGGGAGGCCCCCGGCGCCCCATCCTCGTCCCGACCCGGGGTGCGAGCAAGGCGAAGGCTCGTTCCTTCTCGGAGCGGACCGCCCTACGATCGCGCCGGAGAGGCCGAGCCCCCCCGTTTCGGGGGCTCTCCCTCGACGATCCCACCCATGGACACCACCGAAACGGCCCCCGAAGGGCCGACTCCGACGGGCACGCTTCCGAACGCCTGGCGCATCGAGGTCTTCCGACGCGAGGGCGTCGACGATCCCGAGGGCGCGCACGCGCTCGCCGGGCTGCGCGAGCTCGGGTTCGAGGGCATCGAGTCGGTGCGGCTCGGGCGCGGATACCTCCTTCCGCCCGAGCTCGATCGCGCGACCGTCGACGCGGCCCGTCGGACGCTCCTCGCCGACCCGGTGGTGGACGAGGCGCGGGTGACGGCGCCGGGAGACGCACCCGAGGCGACGCCCGGGGCGCGACGCGTCCTCGTGGCACGGCGCCCGGGCGTGATGGACCCGGTCGCGCACACCCTGGAGGGCGCGCTGCTCGCGCAGGGCCTCGTCGAGGACGCCGCCGCCGCGACCGGCCTGGTCGGCACGTTCCACGCGTGGGAGATCGACGCGCCGGCGAGCATCGACCATGACGCCCTCGACGCCGCGGTCCGCCGGGCGCTCGCGAACGAGGTCATCGAGGCGATCGAGACGGACGGCGAGGCTCTCCCCTACGGCGTCCCGCCGGCACGCCCGCGGCACGGGCGCGTCGAGGTGACGCTGCGCGGACTCGACGACGACGCGCTCCTCCGCCTGTCCGCGGATGGCGTGCTCTCGCTCAACCTGACCGAGATGCGCGCGGTCCAGGCGCACTACGACGCCGAGGGCCGCGAGCCGAGCCTCGTCGAGCTGGAGACGATCGCCCAGACCTGGAGCGAGCACTGCCAGCACAAGACGTTCCGCGGGATCATCGAGATGGACGGCGAGGTGATCGACAACCTCCTCAAGTCGACCATCGCGAAGGCGACGCACGACCTCGACAAGGACTGGTGCGTCAGCGTCTTCCACGACAACGCCGGCATCGTCGAGTTCGACCCCGACGTCGACCCCGAGCGCGGCGGCTGGTGCCTCGCGGTCAAGGTCGAGACGCACAACCACCCGAGCGCGATCGACCCCTACGGCGGCGCGGGCACCGGGATCGGCGGCGTGATCCGCGACATCCTCGGCGTCGGCCTCGGCGCGAAGCCGATCGCGAACACCGACGCGTTCTTCGTCGGCCCGCCCGATCTCCCCGACGCGCGCGTCCCACGCGGCACGATGCACCCGCGGAGGATCCTGCGCGGCGTCGTCGAGGGCGTGCGCGACTACGGCAATCGGATGGGCATCCCCACCGTCTCCGGCGGCGTCTGGTTCCACGACGGCTACATCGCGAACCCGCTCGTCTACGCGGGCACCGTCGGCCTGATCCCGCGCGACTGCGCGTCGAAGTCCGTCGAGCCCGGCGACGTCGTCGTCTGCGTCGGCGGCCGCACGGGCCGCGACGGCATCCACGGCGCGACGTTCTCGTCGGTCGAGCTCTCCGAGGAGAGCGAGATGGTGTCGGCGGCCGCCGTCCAGATCGGCGACCCGATCATGGAGAAGCGCGTGCTCGACGGCCTGCTCCGCGCCCGCGACGCCGGCCTCTACCGCGCGGTCACCGACTGCGGTGCAGGCGGGCTGTCCTCGGCGGTCGGCGAGATGGGCAAGTCGTGCGGCGCCGAGGTCGACCTGGAGACCGTGCCCCTCAAGTACCCGGGCCTCACGCCGGAGGAGATCTGGATCAGCGAGGCCCAGGAGCGGATGGTGCTCGCCGTCCCGCCGGACAAGGTCGACGCGCTGGTCGAGGTGTTCACCGCCGAGGAGGTCGAGGCGACCGCGATCGGCCGCTTCACCGACACCGGGCGCCTGGTGCTCCGCTACGAGGGCGAGGTCGTCGGCGACATGTCGATGCAGTTCCTGCACGAAGGCACGCCGCGCCCGACTCGCCGTGCCGCGTGGACGGCGCCGTCCTTCTCCGATCCCGGCTGCCCCGGCCCGACCGACGTCGACGCGTTCGCGTCCGAGGACTCGCCGTGGAACGCCGCCCTCCTCGCGCTGCTCGGGCGTCCGAACGTCGCGAGCAAGGAGTGGATCGTGCGGCAGTACGACCACGAGGTGCAGGGCATGAGCGTGGTGAAGCCCCTCGCGGGCGAGCACGCCGACGGTCCGTCCGACGGCGTCGTGCTCAAGCCGCTGGAGGAGTCTCGGAAGGGCGTCGCCCTCGGCGCGGGCGCGAACCCCCGCTACGGCGCGCTCGACCCCCACGCGATGGCCGAGGCCGTCATCGACGAGGCGCTGCGCAACGTCGTCGCCTGCGGCGGCGACCCCGACCACACCGCGATCCTCGACAACTTCTCGTGGGGCAACTGCGACAAGCCCGACCGCCTCGGCGCGCTCGTCCACGCGTCACGCGGCTGCTACACCGCGGCGATGGCCTACGGCACGCCGTTCGTGTCGGGCAAGGACTCGCTCAACAACGAGTATCGCGTCGGCGACGAGACGCTCTCGATCCCGCCGACCCTCTACGTGACGGCGATGAGCCGCGTGCCCAGCGTCGGGAACGCGGTGACGATGGACCTCAAGGGCCCGGGCAACCTGCTCCTGCTGGTCGGCGTCACGAACGCCGAGCTCGGTGGCTCCGAGTACCTCGATCTACTCGGCCTCGAGGGCGGCCAGGTGCCCCGGCCCGATCTCGACCTGGCGCCGACCTGCCTGCGCAAGATCCACGCCGCGACGAAGCTCAAGCAGATGCGCGCGTGCCACGACCTCTCGGAGGGCGGCCTCGCGGTCGCCGTCGCCGAGATGTGCCTGGCGGGCGGTCACGGCGCCGACATCGACCTCGGCGCGATCGATCACTTGGACTATCCGACGGGCTACGACGAGGACGCGACGCTGCTGTTCTCCGAGTCGTGCACGCGCTTCCTCGTCGAGGTCGAGGCCGGCAAGAAGTTCAACTTCCAGACGAAGATGATGGGCGTCGCCGCGACGCCCATCGGACGCGTGTCGAAGAAGCCGCGCCTGACGATCAAGGGCGCGAGCGGGAGGCCGCTCGTAGATCTCTCGGTCGACGAGCTACGCGGCGCGTTCCAGTCGGGGTTCCAGGGCTGAACTGGCTGGCTTCGTTGCGCTAGCCACCTGAGCGAATCCCCGCGCTCCCCCGCAACCGCGCCCGAACTCGATCGGTCTCCCTCCGGACCGGGCCCCCGAGGCCCGCCTCCGGAGGACCGACCGATGTTCACGCCGCCTCGCTGTCCCAACCTGGCCTGCTCGCAGTTCACGAATCCTTCGCCGGGCTTCTACACCCACAAGGGCGCCTACCGGGTTCTCTGCAGGCCCCATCCGATCCCACGCTTCCAGTGCAAAGCGTGCGGTCGGAGCTTTTCCCGTCAGACGTTTCGCTCGGACTACCGGGACCACAAGCCGTACCTCAACGCGGCGGTGCTGGAGCACCTCTGCGATGGCCTCGGCTTCCGGAAGACCGCGCGCAAGGTCGGCCTGACGCGCCGCTGCCTCGAGCTCAAGGCGCGCAAGCACTCGCGAACAGCGGCCCTGCTCGACGATAACCTGAAGCAGCGCATCGCGGCGTGCCAACCCGGAGGCATGGACGGAGTCCTGCGCGTCCACTTCGACGAGTTCGAGACCTACGAGACGCGTCGCAACACACGCCCGATCACGATCGCCGTCGCGATCGAGTCGACCACGCGCCTGCACTACGCCGCCGTCGCTGCTCCGATCCGTCCGCGCGGAAAGATGACGGAGAGTCGTCTCGCCGCCATCGAACGGGAGGAAGCGCTGTACGGGCCTCGCCGAAACCGCTCACGCGCCGCGTGCCGCATCGCGCTGGGCAAAGCGGCCAAGCTGCACCCCGAGGCCGAGGTGGTGCTGCTCTACACCGACGAGAAGTCGACCTACCCGAAGATCGCAAACCGCGTCTTCGAGGGGCGGACGCTCCTGCACTCGCAGACCCCCAGCGTGCTGCCGCGGACCGTCAAGAACCCGCTCTTCCCGGTCAACCACGAGGAGGCTTGCCTGCGCGATTGGATGGGCCGGCTCCGGCGCGAGTCATGGCTCGTCAGCAAGAAGCGCAAGCACCTCGGGCTCCACCTGCGCCTTTGGAGCGCGTGGCGGAACTGGGTTAAGCCGCGCTTCAACCGAGACAAGGAAACACCCGCGCAGATCCGAGGGAGCGCGCCGAAGAAGCTCACCTTCGGCGACTTGGCGGGGTGGCGGCAGGACTGGGGACAGAGAAGCCCGAGCCCATTCGATACGGGGCGGCGAGCGATCGGGGAGCTCGCGCTCTGAACCGTCAGCCGATGCCCGCGGCTAGCACACCGAAGCCAGCCAGTTCAGAAGAGGTCCCATTGCAGATAGACGCCGATGTAGTTGCTGCCGCCCTTGATGCGGCCGAACTGCGCGGCGGACTCGAAGATCGACGAGCGGTGGTGGAGCGTCACCCCCGCCCACAGCGGCTCCAGGCTCTTGGACCGGAAGAGGTCCCCGACGTTGAAGTCGAGCGTGAAGTCGAGGTAGTTCATCAGGTCGCTGGTCTCGTAGCCGTCCTCGGCCAGCGCAGTCGTCTCGATGTACGTCGGCTCGTCGATCCACGACACGCCCTCGGCCACGCCGAACCGGATCCGCACCGGCAGCTTGAAGGTGTAGTAGATGTGGATCTTGAGGATCAGCTCGTACGACTCGCCCTGCACGTCCGAGGGGTAGTGGTACGCGAAGCCCGGGACGAGGTAGAAGTCGAGCGGTAGCCCGAACAGCCGGTCCGTCAGCGGGTAGCCGTAGAAGAGCGACGTGAGCTGGTTGTTGAACGGGTCGTCCTCGACGTTGCCCGTGAAGATGTCGCTCATCGCCGACGGCGTGCCGAACGCGTGCGCGAGGCGCAGGTGGGGCACGATGTCGATGTCGCGTCCCGCGCTGCCGCTCGTGTCGCGCGGCCACCCGAGGAACTGCGGCGCGCCGAAGTCCTGGAAGAATCCGATGCCGACGAAGGTCTCCCAGGCGCCCGGCTCGTCGATCGTCGAGAGCCCGCGGATCTCGTCCCCGAAGGCGTGATAGCCGACGCTGCCGAGGGCGTAGAAGTCGGAGACGATCCGGAAGCGCGCGGTCAGGGTCGGCGTCAGGATCACGTCGCCGTTCGCCTGGATGCCCGTGAAGGGGTCGAGGCCGTAGTAGCGGCTCACGTAGCCCTCGGAGCCGTAGCGCAGGTCGATCGACGGCTGCACGACCCACCGGTCGCTGACGTACGACGCGCCCACGCGTCCGATCGCGGTCCAGTTCCCGAAGCGGTCGGACAGCGCCTCGGCCTCCCACCACGCGCGGCCGACGTCGTAGCGCGCCTGCAGACCGGCCTCGAGCGCGTCGCCCTGCACCGCGTTCTGGAACTCGGCCGGGATGTCGAAGAACCGGATGCGGCCGAGGAGGTTGAGCTCCAGCGCGCCCTGATGGAACAGGTGCAGGCCGCCTGCGAGGCCGCGCCAGAAGAAGCGCTCGCCCTCGTAGAACAGCATCGGGACGAAGCTGGAGACGCGGTTGCTCTCCGCCGGGTACGGGATGTCGGCGGTGCGCAAGAGGCCCGCGAGGCCCCAGTTCGCCTGCTTGTAGACCTTGCGCTCGCCGTCGTCGGGGATGCGCTCCTCCGTGCCGCCGGCTGCGGGCGCGGCGGAGGGCGCAGGCGCGGTCGCCGTCTCGCTCGCGTCCGCACCGGACTCGACCGTGGTCTCAGCCGGCGTCGCGTCGGCCGGGTCGGCCGCGTCGGAACCGGGCGACTCCTGCAGCAGCGCGAGCGTGCGGAGCGTCGCCGGTCGCGCGCCGACGGGCGCCGCGCTCGCGGGAGCCCCGCTCGCGGGAGCCCCGCTCGCGGGCGCCGGCTCGAGCGGAGCCACGGGCTCCAACGTCCCGCGGTAGCCGGGGTCGATCGGACGAACGGACGTCGCGCCGCAGGCGGAGAGCGCCGCTGCAGCGAGCGCGACCACGAGCGAACGCACCCACGTCATGGCCGGGAGGATAGCGGACGATCCGCTGCGCTCAGCGCTCGAACAGGGGCGAGAGATCGGTGTGTTCCTTCCTGCGCCACAACCATCCGTCGAGCACGTAGTGGGTCGCCTGAGGGAGGGCGAACAGAGGCACGAGGATTCCCAGCGCCGCCGCTGGGGCAGGTCCCAGTCCGATCGCCTCGGCACCTGGGAAGAGTCCCGCGTGGTCCTTCCAGACGAACGAGTCCCAGAGCCACTCCTCGGCGTAGCCGACGAGCGCGAGGACGCCGACGAGGAAGACCGCGAAGCGCGGCGCGAACCAGCGCGCGAGGGGCGTGCGCGCCTGTTCACCGTGGCGCCGCTCGACCGTCCACACGACGACGAGGTACGGGATGCCGTGCGAGAGCACGTTCAGCGCCGTGAACGCGATGTCCGAGTCGAGCAGCACGATCCCGCCGTACCACGCGATCCACGTCGTCACGACGACCTGGACCTTGGCCAGGTTCACCCCGCGGCCCGACGCGGCGTGCTGGACCTGGCGGAGCAGGAACGCGCCGACGATCGCCCAGTGCACGGCGGCGCCCGCGAGCGCGACCCAGCCCGGTAGCCCGACGAAGTCCCCTTCCCGGAACCAGTGGAACGCGCGCGGCAGGTGTGCGTGCCAGAAGAGGAGCGGGTAGAGCGTCACCGCGTAGATGACCGCCTGGTCCAGCTTCCGGTCGACGGTCCCCTCACCCGCCTTCGCGCGCGTGAAGGCGACCCACCCCCACTGCTGGCGCACGAAGTGCCACACGGCGAGGTAGGCGAGCCCGCGCCAGAACACGTTCGCTCCGAAGCCGTACGCCATGACCCCGAGCGCGAAGCACGCGAGCGGCACACCGACGAACAGCCCGGGCCGCTTCCGGAACCGCGCCGGGTCGAGGTAGACGCGGAAGGCGGTCGCGTACACGTGGCCGACGTCGCACGCGACGATCAGCAGAGCGAACATCCACGGCGGCATGTCCGCCTGCAGGACGCCGCGCGCGTCCGCGTACGCGATCAGCGCGAGCGCGAGCAGGATCGGCCCGGTGAAGATCAGCGCGTCGCCGCGCCGGCCCAGGATCCAGCCGGGGCGGAGTCGTTCCACGTCGCTCATCGGATCCCGCTCAGCTCGCGAGGGGCTCGTGCGCGACGCCGAGCTGGGCGAGGACGGCCTCGGCGGCGCGCGTCCCCTGCCAGTGGGCCTCCTCGAACAGGGCCATGCCCGACAGGTCGGAGTGCGCGAGGTGCACACGCCCGACCGGCCGCGCGACGCGCTCGCGCACGCCGCCCCACATCGTGCCGGGCGTCGGCTTGACCATCCCGTGCCCCCATCGCCAGACGTCGATCCGCGTCACGAGGTCGTCGATGTCGGGGTGCGCGACGCGCAGGTCGGCGAGGATCGCGTCCCGGACCTCTTCCCAGGGCGTCTCCAGGAGTCGCGTGCGCGCGGCCGCCTCGTCGTCGTCGACGACGGGCAGGTACCACGTCCACACGGTGTCGCGGGCGTCGGCGCGGTCGAGCTGGTGGGTCGCGTCCACGTAGCCGAGGCTCGGCGATCCGTGCAGGACGCTGTCCCAGGCGTCGGGGAAGCCGCGACTCGCGGGGCGCTCCGCCAGGTGCAGGTTCGCGACGATCCACGGCCCGTACCGCAGCAGCGCGCGGTCGCCCGAGGCGGGATCGTCGCGCAGGAGCCGGCGCGTCACGTACTGGGGCGTCGCGAGCACGACGGCGTCCGCGTCCCAGCGCGTCCGCTCGCCGCGCTCCATGCGGATGCTCTCGACCGTCGCGCCGCCCTTCCGCGGCTCGACCGAGAGCGCCACGTCGCCGGTGCGGATCTCGACGCCCGCCATCGAGCGGACGAGCGCGCGCACGAGGTGCGCGTTGCCGTCGGCCCAGGTCATGAATGGCGCGCTCTCCTTGCTGAGCAGGTTCGCGCGCGCGGTGAAGTAGTGCAGGAGAGCCCACGCGGACGTCTGCTCCAGCGTCGCGCCGAAGTCGTCGCGCGTCGCGTACTGCAGGTACCACCGGATGCGGGGCGCGGTGAGCCCCAGCTCGTCGCACCACGCGGCGGCGCTGGTGCGGTCGAGAGCGCGCGCGTCGACCGACGACCTCTCGACGGGCAGGTCGAAGAGCCGGCGCCCGTCCGCGCCGAGGCCGACGCGGCGTTCCACCTCGGCCTCGAAGCGCTCCAGGTCCGCGTGGTCGGACGCGGTCGCGCCCGCGTGCAGCCAGAGCCCCTCCTCGAAGAACCCGAGCCCCGCGATCCGCTCGGCGGGGTCGCGGACGAGCAGCCGATCCGGGATCTCCAGGCTCCCGTCGAGCCGCAGCCCGGTCGCCACGCCGGCGTCGCGCAGGAATGCGACGAGCGCGGCCTGCTCGGGCCGCGGGACGGGCAGGTAGTGCGCGCCGAACGGGCACGGGTGCTCGTGGCCGTCCGGCGAGCGGAGCGTGCCCCCGCGCGACGTGCCGCCGACGCCCTTACCGAGCTCGAGCAGCACCACGTCCTCGACGCCGGCGCGCGCCAGCCGCCACGCCGCCGACAGGCCCGCGACGCCGCCGCCGACCACGACGACGCGCTTTCGGATCGCACCGAGCGGCGAGCCACCCTGCTGGAGCCTCCCGTCGCGGAACATGTGCCCCGCGCGCACTCCGTCGTCGACGAAGCGCCCCTCGATCGACGCGCGGCCACGGCGACGGCCGCCTGCGCGACCGCAGCCGGCCGCCAGGAGCGCCGCGAGCGAGCCCGCGACGGCAGCGCGCCGCGTGATGCCGCTCATGGCTGCAGCTCGTCGTCGTAGTAGCGCACGAGCGTCTGCGTCGAGAGGCGGTTCACCTCGACGTCGCGGCGCACGGCGTCCTCGGGCAGGACGAAGAGCGTCGGCACGAAGGCGTCGGAGAGGTACCGCAGCCCCTCGGGCACGTCGGCGGGGACATCGAACGACCGCCGGCTCGCGAGCATGAACCCCCACTCGCCGAAGCTCGGCACGGCCGCGTGGTAGGGACGGACGAACGTGCCCAGCGACTCGATCGTCGCCGCGATGCACCAGTAGCTGTTCGGCGCGAGGCGCGGGCTCGTGCTCTGGACCGCGAACGCCCCGTCGGGGGCGAGGCGGCTCAGGAGCGACGCGTAGAACGTGTCCGTGTAGAGCTTCCCGACCGAGAACGAGTGCGGGTCCGGGAAGTCGACGATCGCGACGTCGAAGAGCGACGCGCCGCCCTCCAGCCACGCCATCGCGTCCGCGTTGACCACCTCGACGCGCGGGTCGCGCAGCGCGTCGCCGTTCAGCTCGACGAGCGGCTGGAAGCTCCGCGCGAGGTCCGTCACGGCGGCGTCGAGGTCCACCAGCACGACCCTCTCGACCTCGGGGTGGCGCAGGATCTCGCGGCACGCGAGCCCGTCCCCACCGCCGAGCACGAGAACGCGCCGCGGCTCGTCGACGATCGCCATCGCGGGATGCACGAGCGCCTCGTGGTAGCGGTACTCGTCCTCGCTGTTGAACTGGAGCGCGCCCGACAGGAAGAGCTGGAACGAGCCGGGTGAGCGCGTCACGACGATCCGCTGGTACGGCGTCGTCCTCGCGTGGACGATCTCACCGGCGTAGATCTCGTGCTCGGCGAGCCGCGTGATCCCCTCGGCGCGCCCGAAGAGCACCGCGAGCCCGACGGTCACGACCGCGCACTGCGCGCGCAGCACGCCGGGGCGGCGGATCCTCCCCGCGAACAGCGACACGCTCCACAGCGCGACGAGCGCGTTGACGATCCCGAACGCCAGCGCGGAGCGCGTGAGCCCGAGCCGCGGCACCAGGAGCAACGGGAACATCAGCGCGGCGACGAGCGCGCCCACGTAGTCCCACGAGAGGACGCGCGCGATGAGTTCCTTGAGCTCCAGCTCCTCGCGCAGGAGCCGCACGAGCAGCGGGATCTCGACCCCGACGAGCGTGCCGATCAGGAGGATCTCTCCGTACAGGAGCGGTCGGAACCACAGCTCGCTGCGCCACGCCAGGAAGAGTGACACCGCCGAGAGCCCGCCCGCGACGGCGACCGCGAGCTCGACGCGGACGAACGCCGTCGCGAGGTCGCGGTCGATGAACTTCGTCAGGTAGCTCCCGATACCGAGCGCGAACAGGTACAGCCCGATCGTCAGCGAGAACTGGGTGACCGAGTCGCCGAGCAGGTACGACGACGTCGTCCCGGCGACGAGCTGGTAGCCGAGGCCGCACGCCGACGCCAGGAAGACGACGGCGAAGGCGAGATGCAGGCGCATCGTTCGCGCTCCCCCTCCGAGCCCCGCGGCTCAGGCGCGCGCGACGGCGGCGATGACGAGCGCCACGCCGATGACCACCGACGCCATGACGATCGCGGCCGCGGTGTTGTGGTCCTCCTCGATCTCGTGGTGGACGTCGAACGGGAGAGCCTTGCCGATCACGCGGAGGGCGATGATCAGCATGACGATCGACACCGCGCCGACGGCGACGATGCTGACGATCGGGCGGACGATGTCCGCCATGGGGTCGATGAGGGCGAAGAGCATGGTGAAGGGGTCAGAGGCGTGCGGTCACTTCCCGCGGACTCCGTGGGCCCAGTAGATGTAGCGCCACGAGCCCGGGGACTGCTGACGGATCTGGGTCGGGTCGAGGCGCTGCGGCTTCCGTGAGCCGCCGAACGCGACGCCGCTGAACTCGGCGAACAGGTACGAGCCGAGGACCACGGCGCCGAAGCCGAGCAGGAGCGGTGACTTCTTGAGGCTGTCGAACATGGGTGGACGGTCGGGTCAGCTCTCGGAGCTCCAGGGGTGGTCGCTGTTCGACCAGCGCTGACTCTCGAAGGTGAGGGCGCGGATCGACGAGAAGAGCGGTCCGAGGAAGAGCAGGACGAGGGCGAGGCCGAACCAGAGCCCGCGCGGGACCTGGCTCTTGACGACCACCTCGAACGGCACGCCGACCGCGCGGTCGTAGCCGCGCGAGGCGACGCGGAGCTTGTACGTCCCCGCCGGAACGCGGCCGATGAGCGTCGAGCCCTTGCGGTTGCCCTCGCTCCAGCTCTCTCCGCCGGACACTCCGCTGTAGTGCTGCGCTGCGACCTTGAACGTCGTCACCTGTCCGGTCTCGGTCTCGACGAGCGCGCCGAGGACGTCGAGGTAGCCCTGGCTCAGCCCGGGCGCCCGCACCTGGACGCGCACGTTGGCGCCGCCGCGCCGGATCTGGAACGGGTCCGAGATCTGCACGAACTCCTCGTTCGCCTTCGTCGCCGTCGGCCCGAACTGGCTGCGCAGGACGACCTCGTTCGCGTGGTGCACGCGCACGGCGACGCAGGACGCCACGAGGCCGACGAGCAGGACGAGGAACGTCCGCCACGCGGCCCCGAGGTCGGTCGGATTGGGCTGGGCGGCGCCGACGCCGGTCGCCTTCGGCAGGCGCGCGTCCGGGAACGCGTCCGCCACGACCGTGCGCGGCAGGTACTCCCCGAGCGACGCCGAGAATTCCAGCGGCGACTCCTCGACCGAGAGCATCGCGCCCGAGGCGGGGTGCACGTAGTCGTCGGCGACGACGACATCACCGGCGCGCACTTGCCAGTAGAACTCGCCGATCACGGCATCGACGCGCGCTGCGCCGATCGTGAAGTGCTTGAACTCGCGGGCGCCGAGCCGCCTCTTGGTGCCGCGCTTCGACGACGCGGAGGGCTGGATCGGGTGGGCGTACGTCCAGTGCCCGTCGCTCTCGATGAGCCAGCGGTA
>JBCDGE010000145.1:0-15516 GCA_038757895.1 Planctomycetota bacterium
GAGATCGAGCGCGTGGTGCAGATCCTCTCGCGTCGTACGAAGAACAACCCCGTGCTCCTCGGCGAGCCGGGTGTCGGTAAGACGGCGATCGTCGAAGGTCTCGCTCAGCAGATCATCGACGGCACCGTGCCCGAGATCCTGCTCGAACGTCGCATCGTCGTGCTCGACCTGGCAATGATGGTCGCCGGCACGAAGTACCGCGGTCAGTTCGAGGAGCGCATCAAGGCGGTCATGACCGAGGTGCGCCGCGTCAAGGACGTCGTCCTGTTCATCGACGAGCTGCACACGCTCGTCGGCGCGGGCGGCGCCGAGGGCGCGATCGACGCGTCGAACGTGCTGAAGCCCGCGCTGAGCCGCGGCGAGATCCAGTGCATCGGCGCCACGACCCTCGACGAGTACCGCAAGCACATCGAGAAGGACGGCGCGCTGGAGCGTCGCTTCCAGGCCGTCAACGTCGACCCGCCGAGCCCGCAGCAGGCCGTCGCGATCCTCAAGGGTCTGCGCGACCGCTACGAGGCGCACCACCGCGTCACCTACACGGACGACGCGCTGGCGACGGCCGTCGAACTCTCGACGCGCTACATCAACAACCGCTTCCTGCCCGACAAGGCCATCGACGTGATGGACGAGGCCGGGGCGCGGGTGCGCATCAAGTCGATGGTGCCGCCGCCGGACCTGCGAGAGATCAGCAAGGAGATCGAGCAGCTCGACCACGACAAGGACGAGGCCGTCGCGAGCCAGGACTTCGAGCGCGCCGCGCAGCTGCGCGACCAGGCGTACCAGCTCAAGAAGAAGAAGGAGCAGATCCAGGACGACTGGCGCACCGAGCAGCAGGAGAAGGAGAGCGTCGGCGAGGTCGACGTGGACGTCATCCAGGAGACCGTCTCCAAGATGACCGGCATCCCGCTCACGCGGCTCGAGAAGGCCGAGGCGGAGCGCCTCCTCCAGATGGAGGGCGAGCTCAGCTCGATCGTCATCAACCAGGACGACGCGATCGCCGCGATCGCGCGCTCGGTCCGTCGTTCGCGCTCCGGCCTGAAGGACCCGCGTCGCCCGATGGGCACGTTCCTCTTCCTCGGCCCGTCCGGCGTCGGCAAGACCTACCTCTGCAAGCAGCTCGCGAAGTTCATGTTCGGCGACGAAGACGCCGTCATCACCATGGACATGAGCGAGTACATGGAGAAGCACAACGCCTCGCGGCTGGTCGGCGCGCCTCCGGGCTACGTCGGCTACGAGGAGGGCGGCCAGCTCACCGAGAAGGTGCGCCGTCGCCCCTACTCGGTCGTGCTGCTCGACGAGATCGAGAAGGCGCACCCCGACGTGTTCAACATGCTCCTCCAGATCATGGAGGAGGGTCGCCTGACCGACTCGTTCGGCCGCCACGTCGACTTCAAGAACGTCATCCTCATCATGACGAGCAACCTCGGCTCGCACACGATGAAGGCAGGCTCGCAGCTCGGCTTCGGCCGGTTCGACCAGGCGTCCTCGGACGCCGGCGACCGCAAGAAGAAGATGCGCGCGGACGTGATGGTCGAGGTCGAGCGTCACTTCCGTCCCGAGTTCCTCAACCGCGTGGACGAGGCGATCGTCTTCAACCCGCTCACGAACGAGGACCTCAAGCGGATCGTCCACCTGCAGCTCGACGAGGTGCGGACGCGCCTCGCGGAGCACGACATCGAGGTCGAGCTCACGCAGGCCGCGATCGACTTCCTCATCGAGAAGGGCTTCCACGAGGACTACGGCGCCCGCCCGCTCCGCCGAGCGATCGAGCGTCACATCGAGGACCCGCTCGCGGAGCACCTCCTGCGCGGCAAGTTCGAGACGGACGGCAAGGTCTGGATCGACCGCGACGACACGGCCAACGACGGGGACGGCGGGCTCGCCTTCCTCGACGAGGCCCCCGTGGTCCGCGAGGCGATGAAGGCCGCCAACGACTGATCGGGCCGCGCGAGCGGCTAGCGGAGCGGGCCACCGGCTGCTCCCGGGGTGCTGAAGGGCACCGCGGGCGGCCGGTGGCCCGCTCCCGTTGTATCGGACTCCAGGGGACCCTGCGACAGTCCGAACGGTCTCGGAACGGTTTGAGGCGAATGGTCTCGGCCCCACGCACGTAGGGTCGACCCAGTCCCCTCCGAGCCCGAAGGCCCGTCCACGCATGCCCCAGCGCTCCCCCGCCAAGCTGCTCCTACTCGCCGCCGCCGTCGCGGCAGTCGGCGTCGCGACCCTCCCGCTGTTCCTCGGCGGGTCGTCCTCCGACGCGACCGACACCGCCCAGAGGACCGCCGTCCGCGTCGAGCGAGAGCCCGCCGCCTCGGATCCGGCCGACCTCGAGGTCGTGACGGAGCGCCGCGCCTCCCGCGCGGAGCAGGACCTGACGAGCGCGCTCGCCCGCGCCACCACGATCCAGAACACCACGGAGCGCGTGGGCCCCGTGCCGCCGCGCGGCCCCTACCAGGGGCGCGTCCTCGACCACCTCGGGCGGCCGATGAAGGGCGTGGCGATCACCCTCCAGCCCTGGGTCGAGGCGAACGAGATGATGGTCCGCCGGATGCAGTTCGGCCGGCGCCAGCCGAAGGTGCTGGAGGCCGAGACGGACAGCGAGGGCCGCTTCGAGATCGAAGCCAAGGAATCGCTGGGCCTGACGGTCGGGATCGGTGTGGTGGCACGCGGCTACCTCAGCGCCCCGATGAAGCACATCTTCGACGAGCCCGGTGACCACGAGCTCGGCGACGTGTTCCTGGAGCCTGCGGTCATCGTCGAGGGCTGGGTCCGCGACGCGTCCGGCCGTCCGATCGCCGGCGCGCGCGTGCGGCGCATCGAGCGCGAGGGGGACGGGATGGTCGAGATGCTCGACCAGATCGGCTTCTCCAGCATCCTGGAGCTCGCGACGACCGACGACGACGGCCGGTTCGAGATGCCGCACGAGAAGGAGGGCGAGATCGTCCTGCTCGCCGAGCACGACGACATCCTCCCCGCGCGGTACGAGGGTCCCACCAAGCGCGGCGGCGACGTCCTCCAGGACATCGTCGTGATCGCGCAGCGCGCCGGAAAGATCACCGGCACGATCGCCGGCTACCCGCGCGGCCGCGTTCGCGGCATCGTCGCCGCCGCCGCGATCGATCCGAGCAAGGACAGCACGAACAAGAAGGGCATGTCCGCGCTCATGTCCGCCCGCATCTCCCCCGCCGGCGAGCACACCGCCAAGATCGACCCGAACGGCTCGTTCACGATCGGCGGTCTCGCGCCGGGCGCGAGCTACGAGATCCGCGCGATGGAGCGGCGCCGGTTCGTCGAGACCGTTCTCCTGTCGAACGCGGTCGAGGCGGACGCGGACGGGACACCCGTGTCGCTGCGGTTCGACGCGGGCGCCGAGGTGACGCTCCGCGTGATCGACAAGGTCACGAAGGAGCCCGTCGAGGTGTTCCAGGTGACCGCACGCTGGCCGGACGGGCCGGCGAAGGTCCAGTGCACGCCCCAGGGCAAGGAGATCCCCAAGCGCTTCCCGAAGGGCAAGCTGCGGCTGCACGAGCTCCGGCCCACCGAGACGCCCGGCATGCTGACCGTCGCGATCGAGGCGCCGGGCTACATGCGGGCGAAGTCGAAGCCGATCGAGGTCGGTGAAACCGGGACGGTCGACGCCGGGACGATCGAGCTGGAAGAGGCGCCGCGCTTCCGCTTCCGCGTCGTCGAGGCGGCGACGGGCGACCCGATCCGGCGGGCGAAGGTCAGCCTCAGCCCACCGGGGCGCGGCGACGACGAGAACCCCGAGCGCGCGATGATGTCGGGCGAGGTGCGCCGCCGCGAGTGGGCCAAGACGAACAAGGAGGGCGAGTGCGAGCTCTCCTCGCTCGGTGACGACATGCTCGTCCTCTCGGTGCGCGCGAAGGGATTCGCGAAGTACGTGGACCCGGGCTTCGACCCGAACGCCGCGAGCCGCGAGACCACCGTGTCGCTGTCACGCGGCGGCTCGATCCTGGTGACGATCCTCGACGCGACCGGAGAGCGCGTGGGCGAGAACGTGCGGGTGCAGTGCCGGCGCAAGGTCGGTGAGTCCACCTCGACGGCCAGCAAGGCCGGTGACGGCGACGGACAGGCGCTGTTCGACGAGCTCGCGGCAGGGATCTACGAGATCCGCGCCTTCCGTGGCTCGGGGCCCGACTTCGGGCGTCGCTTCCGCGACGAGGACGGCGAGTGGATCGAGGTCGCGGTCGAGTACGACCAGGTCGTGCCGGTGGAGTACGAGCTCCCCGCGGTCGGCGGCCTCACCGGCTTCGTCTCGATGGACGGCGCGCCGATGCAGGGCGTCCGCGTGTCGCTCCACGGCGAGGACAGGGCCGACGAGGCCGAGCGCTTCATCCAGATCCAGGACCAGTACTCCGGGTTCGGCGGACGCCGGGAGGGCGACACGACGGGCGCGGACGGCAAGTTCGACATCGGCGGCGTCGAGCCGGGCCGCTACGTGCTGCTCGCTCGCCACGCCGACGTCGCGATGGTCACGCGCACGACGGTCGACGTCGGCCTGGAGGGCTCGTCGGTCGAGGTCGAGATGCTCCGCACGGCGGTCGAAGGACGCGTCGTCGACGACGAGGGCGAGCCGATCGCCGGCGCCGAGGTGTCGGTGCACGCCGCAGCGACCGGGAACCGCGAACAGGTGCGACTGACGCGCTCGTTCCTGGGCGTCAGCAGTTCGATGGCCTCGACAGACGAGGACGGCCGCTTCTTCGTGGTCGGGATCAAGGCGGACGCCCAGCTCGAGGTCGCCGTTCGCGCCGAGGGCTTCACGGACGGCGTGTCGGAGTCGTTCACGGTCGCGCCGCGCCAGACGCGCGAAGTGGCGGCGATCGAGCTGGAGCGCGCGGGCGCGATCCTCGTCGAGCTGACGGGCGACGAGATCGACGACGGGCTCTACTTCGCGACCGCGACCCCCGAGGGCGGAGCGGAGTCGCAGAACAAGATCGAGCTCATGCGCAGCGGACGTGCGCGGATCTCCGGGCTTCGCGCGGGGAACTGGGTGGTCAAGGCCCAGCGCGTCGATCGGCGGGGCGGCGGAGACGCGCCGACCGAGACCGAGAGCAAGACCGTGACGGTCGAGCCGGGCGAGACCACCGAGGTCGAGCTGGAGAGATGACGGCGCCCCCGCCCTACCCGGACCGGGAGAGCGAGGGCGCATTCGAGGGGACCGGTCGCGGAGGGGCGGTCGCCTTCGTCTCTGGGTCGACGCCTTACGGCGTCGAGCCTAGATGAACGTCACCCGCAGCCCGTCCGTGAAGTTGGACGTCGGTGCGCTCGTCGCGGGATCGGTGTCCCGGTGCCACCACGTGAAGTAGAGCCTGTCACCCGGCACGAGCTGCACCGGCGGACCCGCGGAGTTCGGGATCGCCGTGCTGTCGATCGTCAGCGAGAGCTGCCCCGTGGTGCCGGTGCTCATGATCATGTTCTGGTAGCGGCCGATGCGCCCGCCGACCAGGAGGTTGCCCGCGCTCCCGCCGGGGTTCGCGACGAAGACGCGCTCGTCCCCGACCAGCAGGAACCCGAACGAGTTCAGCGGGAGGCTGCGCGCAAGGATCGTCAGGTCGTTCGAGACCAGGAACGACGAGCCGGTCGCCCAGCAGCGCCCGGGCACGCCCGTCGAGTTCGGGACCGCGACGCCGTAGTTCGACCACGGGCTGCAGGTCGCGCTCTCCCACGTGTCGATCGCCGCGCGCACGCGGTCGCGGTAGAGCGACGTGATGCCGAGCCCGACCGCGTCCTCCGCGCTCACCTCGGTCTCCGCGTCGTTGACCCACGCTCCGATGAAGTACTCCATCATGACCGTGTTGCAGCCCGAGCGGTGCGGGAGCCGCACGTAGGCGCCGCGGCTGCGGTGCTCCTCGCGATCAGGGCCGGAGATGCAGGTGTAGGACCCGCCCTTGTGGGCGAGCAGCATGCCGTTGCGGAACGCGTCCTGCTCGGTGGCGGACAGGCTGGAAGCCGCGAGCTCCTGGTTCAGGACGTTGACGGTGCTCGACGCCCCCATCCCGAAGCCGAAGCCGTTCTGCATGATGTCGTAGAAGTCCTGGCGGACGGGCCCGAGCGAGCCGGCGACGACGGCCTCGTGCACGTCGGCGAAGTCCATGAGCGTCACCTCGTTGCGCGTGCCGCTGCACAGGCAGCCGATCGTGTGGTTCAGATCGACGTTCGTCGCGCCGAACGCGGCGACGGTCGCCTCGATGAACGCCGTCCCGTAGCGGGCGCGGATCGCCTCCGTGGCCGTGTTCGAGCTGATCTGCATCATGTCCTCGAGCACGTCACGGAGCGGCCGGATCGCCGGGTTCGAGCCGGTCGGGCAGCTCCCGTTGAGCCCCTGGTTCTCCAGCATCAAGGTGGCGAAGGTGTCGACGCCGATCGCGACCTGACCGCACGCGATGAAGTTGTGCATCGTCTTCATCAGGCTCGCGGGCTCGAAGATGCGGTCCTCGAAGACCCCGGCCATCGTGCTCGTCGCGCCGTTGTACTCGCGCAGCACGAAGCCGCTCGTCGCGTCGAAGGGAAGCCCCTCTCGCATCGCGATCGTCGTCCCGACGGCGAGATCGTTGTCATTGCGCCGCAGGACCATCGCGTAGCGGGTCGAACCGCCGGACGTCCGGTAGCGCTGGAAGTCGATGATCCGGCTCGCGTACTGGTTCGCCAGACGGTCGACATCGTCGAGCTGCATGTTGTGGAACCACCACCACGCGTTGCCGTCGATGGGGACCATCACGCAGCTGAAGCGGCTCGATCCGTCGTGCGGCTCCAGGTCGATGAGGCGCGCGTTGTTCGCGCTGAGTCGACCCGAGATGAACGACGAAGAGACGTTGTGGTACGCCCACCAGCCCGACGCGTTGAAGCCGGAGTTCTCCACCCAGCAGAACGCATAGCGGCGACTGCCGCCGTCCTCGTACGGCTGGATGTCGATGATGCGCCTGCCGACGGGGTCGTTGATCCAGTCCTGGAGCTGGGTCGAGGTCAGGCCGGACTCCCAGCCGTGCGCGGGCGCGAAGTCGGTGCCCGCGTTCTGGATCAGCACGATCGCGTAGCGGATCCCGTTCGGGGTCTCGTAGGGCTCGACGTCGATCAGGCGCGCGCCATGCTGGGCGAGGCGCGCGGTCACCTGGTTCGCGGTCTGGCCGTAGTACCACCACCACGACTTGGCGTAGTCGCCGACGTTGCGGACGAACGCGGCGGAGAAGCGCAGCGGGCTGTCGTCCTCGACCTCGATGTCGACGAGGCGGTACCCGAGGTTGATCCGGTCCTGGACGGCGGTGAGCGAGACGTTGCTCATCCACCACCAACCGGTGGGCGTCACGACGTCGGTCTGGGAGTCGGCCGAGGCAGGCGCACCGGTCGCGACGGTGAGCACGGGGAGGGTCGCGAGGGCGGCGAGGAGTGGGCTCGTGAGGGCTCGAGTGATCATGGGTGGCTCCGGGGGCAGGGTGGGGCCGACGGCAGGCAAGAGACGCCTGCTGAGGGCCGTCGGCCACCCGGAGAGGACGGAAGCGCCCCCCACCGGACCGGGAGGCGGTTCGTTTCTTTCTGCCCCTCGCGGGGGCCTCGAACGGCTCTCGATGCCCTTCCAAGCGGGCCGGAATCGTCCTATACGCGCGAATCCCCGGCGGGGTCCTGCGTACGCCCCGACGGCCCCCTCCCGGACGCCGCCACTGGATTCACCAGGCCCCATGACCTTCCTGCTCGCGTTCCTCGCCGCCCTCGGATCCCTGCTCCTCGGCGCCGAGACGCCCTCGAACGACCACGGACCCGCAGCCGAGTTCCTCGCCCTCGACCTCCTCGTGGACGTCGAGGAGCTGGAGGCCGCGGTCTCCCTGGAGGAGGAGAGCGTCATGCTCCGCCGCGTCGAGCAGGCCCTGGCCCTGCGACTCCCCGACGTCCGGACCGAGCTCGTCGCGGACGAGGCCACGGGCGTGCCCGCCCTGCGCCTGCGCACGGCGAAGGAGTCCGGACTGGACCTGGGCACGCTGGAGAGCATCGCGTCGGCCGTCCGGGCCCCCCTCCCGGACGTCCCCCTGGTGCTCACGCCGGCGCGCCCGAAGTGAGCCGCAGGTAGAGACTTCGGATCTCTTCGTCCCGCAGGGCTTCGCGGTGCGAAGACAGGGGTGCACCGACCCCTCGACCCGGCCATGATCGGGGGGTCTCCCACGACCCACACCGCCATGATGCGCTCACCTGGATTCCGCGCGGCCGCGCCGCTCCTCGTCCTACTCGCCGCCTGCGGGACCGCCGGGGACGGCGGCACGCCGACACACAGCGACGGCCAGGGCCCGGACGCGGTGACCGCCGAGGTGGACAGCGACGCCGCGAGCGAGACCTTGGATGCCATGGACGCCCTCGCGGCGGCCCGCAGCGAGGACGCGGCGACCGCACCGGCAGACATCGTCGCGCCCGCCTCGATGGCCAGCGACTCCCCCGCAAGTGACTCCCGAGCCGGTGCCTCCGAGGCGCCGGGCTACCTGATGCAGAAGACCGTCGCGGGCTCGTACAACGAGCTCAGCAAGAAGGAGAAGCACATCATCCTGAACAAGGGCACCGAGTACCCCGGTACCGGAGCGCTCCTGAACAACAAGGCGGCCGGGACCTACATCTGCCGCCAGTGCAACGCGGCCCTCTACCGCTCCGAGGACAAGTTCGAGAGCCACTGCGGCTGGCCGAGCTTCGACGACGAGATCGAGGGCGCCGTGCGGCGCGAGACCGACGCCGACGGGCGCCGCACCGAGATCCTGTGCGCGCACTGCGACGGGCACCTCGGGCACGTCTTCATCGGGGAGCGGATGACCGAGAAGAACACGCGTCACTGCGTGAACTCGGTCTCCATGGACTTCGTCCCCGAGGGCGAGCCGCTTCCCGATCGGATCGAGGTCAACGAAGAGCTCGACGGCTGATCGCCGCTCCCTAGTGCCCCGACCGAACCGCCGCCCGGGCGCCTCGAACGAGGTGCTCGGGCGGCGCTCGTTGCGGCCCGGGCCGAGACGGAGCCGAGACCGGGCCGGAATCCCGAGCAGAGTGGCTGATCACCTCGGGCGAGTTCGTTCCCGGGATCATGGCGCCGTTCTCCCCCCCGCGGTCGCGCCCCCCCGGGCACGCCCCCACGAAACCGGTCCCGTCCGCCCCCCCTCTGGAGACCGAGCCGGACGCGCTGCGCGACCTGTTCGACCGCAAGCGTTCGGGGGACGACTCGGCGGCGGACGAGATCCACCGCGCGGTCCACGCCGAGCTCCGCGCGCTGGCGAAGCGGGATGGCTCGCACCTGCGGTCGGGGCCCACGCTGCAGGCGACCGCGCTGGTGAACGACGTCTACCTGCGCCTCTCCCGGACCCTCGACCGATTCGAGGACCGCTCGCACTTCCTCCGGGTCGCGGCGCAGACCATGCGGCAGATCCTGGTGGACGGCGACCGACGCCGCGGCGCTGAGGGGCGCGCGGCCCAGGTGGCCGCGATGAGCGAAGCGCTGGAGCGGCTGAGGGCCGTCGATGAATGGCTCGCCCAGCTCGTCGAGCTGCGCCTGTACGCCGACCAGTCGATGGCCTCGTGTGCGCTCGTCCTCGGCATCTCCGAGCGCGAGGCGTTCCGCTGGTGGGCCGTCGCCCGCGCCTTCCTGCGGCGCGTGCTGGACGAGTCGACCGCGTGGTCCGCAGCGTCGACCGGGAGCGAGGAGCCATCATGACCTCGCAGCGCGATCACTGGCGTCGGGTGCGCACGCTGTTCGAGCGCGCGATCGACCTGGACAGCGAGGCCCGCGAGAGGTTCCTCGACGAGGCTTGTGGCGACGACGGTGCGCTGAACGAGGAGGTCCGCGCGCTCATCGCCGCCGAGAGCGACGCGCCGTCGAACTTCATCGCGCCCCCGCGGACCGATCCTGGCGGAGAGTCGGAGGCGCGGACCCATCCGGCGCCCCCGACGCTCGCGGGGCGACGGCTCGGCGACTTCGTCCTGGGCGAAGTGCTCGGGCGCGGGGCGATGGGAACGGTCCATCGCGCGCGCCGGATCGACTCCACCAAGGGGGTCGACTCCACGAAGGGGGTCGCGATCAAGGTCGCGTCCAGCGTCGAACGCGCGATCGGCCAGGGCGGCGAGCGCTTCCGGCGCGAGGCGCAGGCGGCCGCGCGCCTGGACCACGACCACATCGCGCGCGTGCTGGCCAACGGCGAGGAGGACGGTATCGCGTGGTTCGCCATGGAGCTCGTCGACGGGCACAGCCTGGCCGACGAGCTTCGGTGGCACGGTCACGTGCCGGGGGAGCAGTGGTCCGACGACTACCCCGACCTGCCGCTCCTCCCGTCTCTCGCCGGCCAGCGCGGTCCGCGCGTCGTCGCCGGCCTCGTCGCGGACGTCGCGGACGCGCTCTCCCACGCGCATGCGCGCGGTGTCGTTCACCGCGACGTCAAGCCGTCGAACCTGCTGCTCGACAAGAAGGGCCGGATCAAGGTCGTGGACTTCGGCGTCGCGCGGCACGCGGGCCTCGGGGCGATCACGCCCGACGATCATCTCGTGGGCTCCGTCGCCTACATGAGTCCCGAGCAGGCGCGCGTGGTGCGGCGCCCCGTCGACGAGCGGACGGACGTCTACTCGCTCGGCGTCGTGATGTACGAGCTGCTCACCCGGCGGCGGCCGTACGGGGGCGACACGACGCACGAGCTGCTGACCAGGATCCGCTCCGCCGCCCCGCGGCCGGTGCGTGCGCTGAACGGCCGCGTGCCCCGGGACCTCGCCGTCGTCTGCGAGAAGGCGATGGAGAAGGACCTCGGCGCCCGCTATCGGAGCGCGGCCGACCTGCGCGACGACCTCGTGCGCTTCCTCGACGGGCGGCCGGTCCTCGCGCGCCCACCGGGCGTCGCAACGCGCGTGCGCCGCCTCGCCGGACGCCTTCGCGCTCCCCTGGCCGCCATGGGGGTCGGCGGCCTCGCACTCGGTCTCGACGGCGCGTTCCACCTCTTCCACACGCCCTGATACGCCCCCCACCCCCATGAACTTGATCGCCGACCTCATCCGCGCCACGGACGGTGGCCAGACGCTCGAGCGTGTCGATCCCTCCTCACCTGGCGGAGCCGTCGAGACCCGCCTCGCCCTCGTCCTCGGTCGCGTCCAGGACGCGCTCGGAACGCCGGTGCTCCAGGCGAAGGTTCCGGCCCCGACCGAGTCACCGATCGACCGCGCGCTGGGCTACCGGGAGATCGCGACCGAGGGCTTCACCACGGCGACGTCGGACCAGGACGGTGCGTCGTCGGACGTGACGGTCTTCCTCTCGCTCGGACAGCCGATCCCGTCGAGCTGGAACCCCGCGCTCAGGAACTGGGACGACGTCGACGGCGCGGCGATCCGGATCCTCACGGAGGGCGCGGAGAGCACGCAGGCAGCGAGCGCCGAGTACTACCTCAACGTACGGCCCGCCGCCGCCGACGCGACCGGTGCCTGCGTCGTGTCGGTCCCCGTGGGCGGCGAGGGCAGCGCGGACGGCGTGGCCGTGGTGTTCTCGCCGACCCGCACGCGGATCCGCCGGATCCAGCCCACGCCGCGCAACGCGGCGCCGGGCGGGCAGTCCTGCCGCAGCTTCCGCCGGTTGAGCGCGAACGCGTTCGTCTACGACCTGCCGCTGTTCGACCTCGACGGTTCCCTCGACGTGCGCGTCCAGTACGAGGGCGACCCGCCGCACGTCCAGTGGGGTCGCGGGATCCTGATCCGCGACGGCGCGCCGGCGCTCGTCCCGGTCCCCTCGGGCTTCGACCCCCGCGGGCCGCTGGAGCCGCCGCCCTTCGTCGTCGGGCGCGAGGGGCTCCCGGACCTCACGACCTACGGCCTGGACTTCGACGACGCGTTCGAGCGGCGCGTGGAGCTCGTCGAGAGCGCGACGACGTTCCGCGACGACAAGCGCTTCTTCCTGGAGCTGGAGCGACGAACGCATCCGCAGATCAAGCCGGACTTCGACCCGCTCGGCGCCGCGCTCTCGAACCGCTACCGCCGGCGCGGCGAGTACGTGCACTTCGGCACGGAGATCCCGACGTCCGCCGAAGAGGTCGCCTCGAAGGCCGACGTGGCGCAGCGCGTCGGCCGCGTGCTGCTGCAGACGATCCTCGACGCCTTCGGGGAGTGTGAGGCGACCGGCTTCGAGCGGACCGGCGTCGCCTTCGACCGCTTCGCCGGCGGCGAGCTGACGATCTTCGACACCCACGGCGCGCCGAACGGGACGAACTACTTCTCCTTCGCCGAGCTCGCGCTGCTCCTCGTCGTCGCCGACCCCAAGCGGCGCGGTGTCTGGGAGGAACTCTTCACGATCTTCGCTCGCTCGGCGGAGATCTTCGTCGGCGCGTACCACGAGTGCTGCGCGCGTCGTACGCGCTGCGCCTACCGCGTCGCGAACAACCCGGACGGCAGCCGCCACCCGAGCGACGTCGTGAAGGACGACCTGCGGACGCTCTGGTCCTGCGGCGACGCGCGCCGCCGCTACGACCACCTCGTCCATTCCGCGCTGTACGACGACTACGTGGGAGCGTTCGGCCCGAACCAGACGGGAATCCCGTCGCTGAAGCTCGTCGACTTCGGCTGCTGACCGAGTCCGCCGAGCGGTCAGCGACCGGCGTCGTCCTCGGGCGGCACCAGGACGAACGTGCGGGCGTTCTCGCCGGGGTGGAGGCCGATCTCCTGGGGCTCGACGACACCGTGCTCTCCGCTGCGGAAGGAGATCTTGCAGGGAGCCGGCACGAGGACGCCGAGCTCGACGGTGGAGCCTTCGACCGCGCGGTAGGAGCTCCAGTCGTCTCCGTGCAGGCCGATGCCCCCGTCCGTGACCTCCTCGCCCTCCGCGGTCGTCACCGTGCAGACCAGGCTCGCGAGCGAGAGGTCACGCGCTGCGAAGTCGATCGTGGTCGCCCCCTCGAACGTCACGGTCTCGGACGCGAGGGCCCGCCGGAAGCAGTCGAACATCGCCACCTCGAACGTGGCACCGGCCCGCAGCCCGTGAATCTCGATCGCTCCCTCCGCATCCAGCGCGAATTCGGTCCAGTCGGTCTGGGTCATCGAGAGACCGGAGCGCCACGTGCCGTAGAGGCGTGAGTGGTGGTGATGGTGGAACACCGGCGGATCGTCGGTGACCTCCGGCCACTCCCCGTAGGGCGGCTCGTCGTAGGACAGTCGGACGATGGGTCGTAGCTCGAAGGGTCCCTCCGACCAGTCGGCGGGATAGCGCACGGTCAGGGTTGGCGCGGGCTCCAGCAGGATCTCCAGGGCGTCCTCGATCGCTTCGTCGGGCACGCGGACGCGACGGAAGCCATGGCCACGCGCGAGGACGTCGAGGTAGGCGCCGGGACCAGCCTGAACCGTCGCGCGGCCGTCGTCGTCCGTCGTGGCTGACGCGCCGGGAGCGCGGACGACTGCACGGACGGGGCGCAGCGCCTCGTCGTGACGCGCGAGGACTCGGACCGTCGTCCGGGGCGGGCGCGGGATCCGGATGTCGCCGACGTCGATCGGGAACGAGTCTCCCGCGACCTCGAAGGACCGCTCGCTGTCGGGGACGAAGCTCGGCGAGTCGACGTAGATCCGCACGTCGTGGGCGCGCTCGCCGAGGAAACGCTGTGCCAGCGTCTCGTCCGGCGCCGCCGGGTCGATCGCGCGCGGCTCGTCGAGGCGCTCGTCCACTCCGATCGTGAACCGGCCGTCGGGGCCCAGCCGCGCGTGGCGCATACCGTCGACCATGTAGCCCCTTTCGTCCCTGCGGAGCATGCAGAGCAGACCCTGGACCGGGGACCCGTCGTCGTCCCACACGTACCGTCCGGTGATCAATGGCACGGTCACGAGATCGAGCCCGACCTCACGGACGTCGACCTCCAGCGTCGCAGAACTCCTGTCTTTCGAGAGCTCGAGCCGGCGCCCCGCCATCGCGACATGGCCGGAAGGCAGCCAGAGCCGCAGCCGCTCGTGCGGAGAGGTGACCGCGAGGCGGAATCGACCGTTCTCGTCCGTCTCGAACTCGCGCTGCTCCGAGAGGGCACCGAGCGACTTCAGGCGTCGCTCGAGTCCGTCCTCCCAGTCCTCGACGCCGGTGTCCTCGTCGCCGCCGCTGCCCATGAAGCCGAATCGGATCCGCCATCCGGGCGCGCCGCCGTCGACGGTCACGACGCCGTCGATCACGGGAGCGGGTCGGAGGCGGACGACGACGTCGCCGGGCGCGTCCACGACCTCGTGGTACGCAACGCAGTCGGGCGCTGCGACGAAGAGCCGGAACGATCCGGCCGTCGGGCGCTCCGCCCGCCCCTCGGCGGACAGCTCGACCGACCGGGCCTCGCCGGTTTCATCGACCCAGGCGGCACGCGCGTCCACCGGCGTGTCCCGCGGACCGACGATGCGGAGGGTCGGCGCGGCTCGCTCCGCAGGGGGCGCGGGCTGCTCGTCCGATCGCTCCGCCGTCGGGACCAGGGCCCGGGCACGACGCTCCTGCTTGGGTCCTGCGATCGCGTCGGACGATGCGGGCACCGGTCGCTCGAGCGCGACCTCGGTCACGACCTGCGTGTCGGGTGCCGTACGGAGCGCGACGGTGACGACGAGCGCGACGCCGGCCAGTCCGGCGGCCACGAGGAACTGAGGAGTGGTCATCGCTGCGAGCTTCCAGGTGGACGAACGCCAGGTGGACGAAGGGAGTGGCGCGGACTCAGGGACGGGAACGGATGCGGGCGGCGCGGGAGGCTGCGCCAATCCGACGAGTGCGAGCGACCAGCGTTCAGCGCCGCGCTCGGTCCGACCGAGGCGCTGGCGCAGTCGCGAGAGCGCGCGGGACAGGCGCTGGCGCGCCGCGGCGGGCGAGACGCCGAGCTCTCCGGCGAGCGCACGCGGCGGGATCCCGTCGAAGTAGCGCCGCACCAGGAGATGCCGATCCTCGGGATCGAGTTCGCGCACCTCGCGCGCCAGCTCCTCGTGGAGCCGAAGGCGCTCGTCCTCGTCGATGAGCGGCGCGTTCGCCACGGGTCGTGCGGCCTCGCGTTCGGCGCAAACGGCCACCTCCCGCTGCCTCCATTCCCGCCCTGCGCGCCGCCGAAGGACCGTCCGCAGCCAGGCCCGGACGCTGGACGGCGCCACGCGCGGCGGCGCCGCGAGCACGTCCGCGACGACGTCCTGCACGAGGTCGTCCGCCGCCGCGTCGTCGATCGTCATCGCGCGGGCGAGACGTCGCAGCCAGCCGGTCTCGCGAAGGAGCACCTCGGCGCCGAGCGGCTGGCCGGGGGACGGATCGGAGGGAAGGTCGGGACGGAGTGCGCTCACGCAGGCCCAGTGTCGCGCCGATCCGGATCGTGACGGAGGAAGTCGAGAGTTTCGTGGCGCACTCGGCTGCTACCGTGTCCCCATGGCGATCACCGTCCGCTCGGCCCGCCTCGGGGCCCTCTCTCTCGTCCTGTTCGGCGCGTCCGCGTGCAGCTCGGCATGGTTGGCAACACGCACTTTGCGGAGACCCTGGCGGTGGACAAGAAAGAGGTGGAGCCCCCTGGAGAGGAGGCAGGCCCGACC
>JBCDGE010000146.1:0-15387 GCA_038757895.1 Planctomycetota bacterium
CGGCGCCGCCGCGGAGTCGCGCCAGTACCGCCAGGCACACCCGACGTACAGCTATCTGTCCAGCAACGACCCGCGGGTGCACTTCGGCCTCGGGAGCGAGGCGGAGGCGCGCGACGTCCGCGTCCGCTGGCCCGACGGGACGGTCGAGGCCTTCGGCAGCCGGGCCGCGGGGAGCTATCACACCCTGACGAAGGGTGCCGGCGAGAAGCAGTAGCGCGACGGCGAGAAGCAGTCGAGCGCCAGCCAGAAGTAGTAGGGCGCGCTGGCGCGCGGCCCGCTACTCTGTTCGCCCGTGAGTCAGACGAAGACCAAGCTCGCGAAGGAGCTCGGCCTCCTCGAGGCCTACGCCGTCGCGACCGGCGGGACCGTCAGCGCGGGCCTGTTCATCCTCCCCGGGCTCGTCGCGCTCGACGCGGGACCGGCCCTGACGCTGTGCTATCTGCTGGCGGTCATCCCGCTGATCCCACCGACGCTCAGCCTCCTCGAGCTGTCGACGGCGATGCCGCGCGCCGGCGGTCCGTACTACTTCATCGACCGCAGCCTCGGGCCGCTGTTCGGGACGGTCGGCGGGATCGGGACCTGGCTCTCCCTGGTCCTCAAGACCACGGTCGCCTTCGTCGGGATCGGGATCTACCTGAACCTGGTGTTCCCCGACATGCCGGACTGGGCCGCGAACGTCGCCGCGGTGTCCGGGGCCATGTTCCTGGGCGTCCTGAACGCAGCGGGTGCGCGAACGAGCGGGACGCTGCAGATCCTGCTCGTCGCGGGGCTGATCCTGTTCTCGACCGCGTTCATCGCGATCGGCCTCCCCGAGGTCCAGCTATCGAACTTCGCGGGCATGGGCTCGGTCGGTCCCGAGGCGATCCTCGCGGCGACCGGTACGACGTTCATGAGCTACGGCGGCCTGTCCGCGATCGCCGGCGTCGCCGAGGAGATCGAGGACCCCGAGCGCGTTCTCCCGCGCGCGATCTTCCTCGCGCTACTGACGGCCGTGCTCGTGTACGGGCTCGCGACGTTCGTCATCCAGGGCGTCGTGCCCATGGAGCAGCTCGCCGGCAACAAGCACGCGCCGGCCACGGCGGCCGACCTGCTGGTCGGCCGAGTCGGCGTGATCGCGATGACGATCGCGGCGCTCCTCGCGTTCTTCTCGGTCGGCAACGCGGGCGTCATGAGCGGATCGCGCTACCCGCTCGCGATGAGCCGCGACAAGCTCCTCCCCCCGCGCTTCGGCACGCTGGCGAAGAACGGCGCGCCGCGCTTCGCGGTGTACCTGACCGTCGGGACGATGATCGCGGTCATCCTCTTCCTCGACGCGCTGGACATCGCGAAGCTCGCGTCGGCGTTCCTGCTGCTCGTCTTCGCGATCCTCTGCGCCGCCGTCATCGTGTGGCGGGAGAGCGGGATCGAGTCGTACGACCCTGGCTACCGCTCGCCCTTCTATCCGTACATGCACATCTTCGGGCTCGTGTTCCCGTTCGTGCTGATCGGCCAGATGGGCTGGCTGCCGACCGTGTTCTCGGCGGCGGTCACGGGCGCGAGCCTGATGTGGTACTTCTACTACGCGAAGGAGCGCGCCGAGCGGCGCGGGGCGCTCTTCCACGTCTTCGCGAGGCTCGGCGAGGTCCGGCACGAGGACCTCGACAGCGAGCTGCGCGAGATCCTGAAGGAGAAGGGGCTGCGCGAGAACGACCCGTTCGACGAGATCGTCCTGGAGGCGATCGTGATCGACGTCGAGGAGGTCGACGACTTCGACGCGCTCATCGAGCAGGCGTCGGCGCGGCTCGCCGAGGCGCTCGACCGCCCGGAGGCGCTCTTCGTCGACGGATTCAAGGAAGGGACCGCGACGGGCGCAACGCCGGTCGCGAAGGGCATCGCGCTCCCCCACATGCGGATCCCGGACCTCGCGAAGCCCCAGATGGTCCTCGCGCGGACCCGGCGCGAGATCCGCGTGCACACGGGCGACGTGTTCGGCTCGCCGATGACGTTCGACAAGGTGCACGCGGTCTTCTTCCTGGTCAGCCCGGAGGACGACCCGGCGCAGCACCTTCGGATGCTCGCGCAGCTTGCGCAGCGCATCGACCGCGACGACTTCCTGCCGGCGTGGCTCGCCGCCCAGAACGAAGTGCGGCTGCGCGAGGTGTTCCTGCGCGACGAGCGCTACATCTCGCTCCTGCTCCACCACGACGAGGCCGCGTACGAGCTCGTCGGGCGCGCTCTCAAGGACCTCGGGCTGCCGACCGGATCACTCGTCGCCGCCGTCCGGCGCCAGGGCGGCACGATCGTCCCGAGCGGTGGCACCGTCCTCGAGGAGGAGGATCGCGTGCTGATCATCGGAGAGCCCGACGCGATCACCGAGCTCTATGCGCGCTACGCGGGCGGCACGCCGGCGATCGAAGAGGCGAGCGAGGGCGCGGCCTGACGCCCGGTCCGGACCCCATGTCGTCCACACCCACCTCGCCCACGGGCCCGCCGAACCCGGCCGCGCCAACGCACGTCGTGGCCGTCCTCTTCCGCGCTGCACCCGCGCTGGAGACGCTGCACGCGCGACTCCGCCGGATCCCCGACGTCACCGACGTGGTCGCCGAGCGCGACCACGTGCGGCTCGACACGCCTGTCGGCGTCGTCCACGCGTCGACCTACGGCGCCCCCTGGCCGGACGAGGATCCCGAGTCGCTCGCCGAGCTCGGTGGCGTCGCCGCGAGCCTCTACCCCGGCGCGCTCGCCCGGGCGGGCGACCAGTCCGCGCTCTGGCCGGGTGGCGCCCTCGCCGCGTCGGCCCACCGCGGCTTCGTGCACCTCATCGTCGCAGAGGCGGTCGGCGGCCCACGCTCGCAGATCGAGGAGCTGGAGCGGCTCGCCGTCGCGTTGCTCGCGGACCCCGACGCTCTCTGCGTGTTCTTCCCCGCGGGCGAGTCGCTGCGCGACGGTCACGTGATCGGGAACATCCGCGAGAGCGCGCGCGCGCAGGACGCGACGCCGCTCCAGATCTGGGTGAACGGCCGCCTGGCAGACGTCGGCAAGGGCGTGGTGGTGGCCGATGTCGTGGGGCTCGGGCAGATCGGCCTGCCCGACGCCGAGGCCGTGTTCCCCGAACGACCCGACCTGGCGCCGTTCGAAGTGCTCGGGTTCCTGCTCGACGTCGCGCACCACCTCGCGCACGAGGGCGGCGCGCTGGAGGAAGGCGTGGTGTACGAAGGACCGGGAGGGCTCCGCTGGCGCGCGGGCCTCGACGCCGAAGCCCAGATCGCGCCCGAGCGCAGGCTCGTGCGCTGGATCCCGCTCAGCCCGAGCGACGACGAGGGAGCCGATGGCAGCAGCGCCTGACGCGCAGGCCGTCGAACGCTTCGGCACCGCGCTGGCCGCGCTCGACGGGGAGGTCGACTGGGACCGCGTCGCCGCGGTGTACTGCGAGGGCGACTCCGCCGGCTTCTTCGACGAGGAGCGTCGGGGGGCGGTGCTCGACGCGGGCCTGAAGCTGGCGGCCGACCTCGGCGAGGTCCTGCGGCCGGGCGGGCGGTCGCTCTACGTCGGCGCGGCGGTCGCGGAGCTCGCGCCGATGCTCTTCGAGACGCTGGTCCTCGACCGCGAGGTCGTCTGGGTCACGCTGCGATCCGAGGAGAGCGACGAGCTCGGGCGCGCGCTTCGCGCCGCCGCCGAGGTCGTCGGCCGGCCGCTCCCGACCCCGCGGACCGGCCGCTGGCACGGCCGGGACGTCGGGCCGTGCGACCACGTCTGGATGACGAGCGTCCTGACGGATCCCGACGCCTTCCCGGCGCTCCACGACGAGCTGTACCGCCGGCGCGGAACGCCGGAGGCCGTCGGCGGCGGGCACCCGAACGAGGAGCGCCGGCGCGCCCTGGCGCTCGTCGAGGAGGCTCTGGCCGCGCTCCATGACGACGCCACACTGTCGACCACGGACGAGGAGCTCGCGTTCTGGCTGCGCGCCATCGAGGGCTCCGGCGCCTCCCTGGAAGTGGCCCGGACCGGCAGGACCTCGGGCCTCGTGGGCGACGTGATCCGCACCGGCCGCCTGCGTCGCTCCAGGCGTCGCTGATCGTCCCCCGTCCCGTCCTGCGAAGGGGCGGTATCCGGCGTCTCCGACCGGACTTCTGGCCGGTGGAGGCCCATCTGGACCGGACTTTCGCCTATGGAATAGGGCCGTGCATTCCGACATGAACCCTGACTCGATGACGGACGACGTCGGACATGGATCGCACACCGGGCAGCCCGCCCACGGCGACGCGCTCACCGGTGGCGCGCACGCTCCCCTCGCCCACGGGGCGTCGCTGGAGTCGATGGGCGGCGGGTCCGCGGCCTCGAAAGCGACTTCCCTCCAGGTCGCGCCCGAGCACTTCCTGAATCGCGAGCTGAGCCTGCTCGAGTTCAACCGGCGGGTCCTCTCCCAGGCCCTCGACGAGCGCGTGCCGCTCCTGGAGCGTCTGCGGTTCCTGACGATCTCCAGCACGAACCTCGACGAGTTCTTCGAGGTCCGCAAGGCGTCCCACCAGGAGCGACTGACCCTGCGCTCCGGGAGCGTCGGGTTCGACGGGCGCTCGACGCAGCAGCTGCTGGTGGACATCGCCGAGGAGGCGGATGGCCTCGTCGCCGAGCAGTACGGCGCGCTCAACGACGTCCTGCTGCCGGCGCTGGAGAGCGAGGGCATCCACGTGCTCAAGCGCGGCGTCTGGTCCGAGATGCAGTCGGCGTGGATCCGGGACTACTTCCGCCGCGAGGTCGAGCCGATCCTGACGCCCGTCGGCCTCGACCCGTCGCATCCGTTCCCCAAGATCCTGAACAAGAGCCTCAACTTCATCGTCCTCGTGGACGGAGAGGACGCGTTCGGGCGGGAGACGGGGATCGCCGTCGTGCAGGTCCCCCGTACGCTGCCGCGACTGATCGCGCTGCCGCGCGAGATCGGCGGCGACGGGCTCGCGTTCGTGATGCTGTCGTCGGTCGTGCACGCGCACGTCGAGGCGCTCTTCCCCGGCATGCGAGTCGTCGGGTGCCACCAGTTCCGCGTGACGCGGAACAGCGAGCTGTGGGTCGACGACGAGGAGGTCGAGAACATCCTCGAAGCGATCGAGGGCGAGCTCCCCGAGCGCAAGTACGCCGAGGCCGTCCGCCTGGAGGTCACGTCGGACTGCCCGGACGAGGTGGCGCAGTTCCTCCTGAAGCGCTTCGAGCTCCCCGAGGCCGACCTGTACCGCGTCGACGGTCCGGTGAACCTCGGTCGACTCGGCGCGCTGCACCACCTCGTCGATCGCCCGGACCTCAAGTACGCGCCGTTCACGCCGCGGTTCCCGAAGGCGCTCGCCCGCGCCGAGGATCCGTTCGCGGCGGTGCGGCAGTCGGACGTCCTGCTGCACCACCCCTACGAGTCGTTCGCGCCGGTGATCGACCTGATCCGGCGCGCCGCGAGCGACCCGGACGTGCTCGCGATCAAGCAGACGCTGTACCGCACCGACACGAACTCGTCGATCGTCGCCGCGCTGCGCGAGGCGGCGGAGAACGGCAAGCAGGTCGTGGTCGTCGTCGAGCTGCGCGCGCGCTTCGACGAGGCGGAGAACATCGACCTGGCGAACCAGCTCCAGGAGGTCGGCGCCCAGGTCGTGTACGGGATCGTCGGCTACAAGACGCACGCGAAGATGACGCTCGTCGTGCGGCGCGAGCCGGACGGACTCGTGCGCTACGTGCACCTGTCGACGGGCAACTACCACGCCGGCACGGCGCGCGCGTACACGGACATCGGCTACCTCTCCGCGGACCCCGAGCTCGCCGAGGACGTCCATCAGATGTTCCACCGGCTCACCGGGCTGGGCGCGACGCGACCGCTCAAGCGGCTGCTGGAAGCGCCCTTCACGCTGCGCCAGGAGATGCGCCGCCTCATCGAGCAGGAGGCGGAGTACGCGCGCCAGGGCAAGCCCGCGCGCATCGTTGCGAAGATGAACGCGCTGACGGAGCAGAACACGATCCGCGCGCTGTACGCCGCGAGCCAGGCGGGCGTCGAGATCGACCTGATCATCCGCGGCGCGTGCTGCCTCCGCCCCGGAGTCCCGGGCGTGTCGGAGAACATCCGCGTGCGCTCGATCCTCGGGCGCTTCCTGGAGCACTCGCGCCTGGCGTACTTCGAGGCGGACGGCGAGCAGCTCCTGTTCGCGTCGAGCGCCGACTGGATGTCGCGGAACATGTACCGGCGCGTCGAGACGTGCTTCCCGATCCTCGACGAGGCGCTGAAGGGCCGGCTCGTCGAACAGGACCTGTTCCTGTACCTGGGGAACGACGTCGCCGGCTGGGACCTCGGCTCGGACGGCAAGTACGTGCGCAGCGGCGGGACGGTCGATCCGCAGGTCGATCTGCTCGGCCGGATCGCGACGCCGCAGGAAGCGCCGAAGGCGAGCTCCGGGGACGAACCGGGCGGCTCGCTGCACGAGCTGCGTCCGGCCTGAGCGCCGGGCGAGCGACCGGGCCGCGGAGGAGAATCGGCGGATTCGTGGGCTCGGGTCGCAACCGGGCGGGCTGTCGTTCGTCGACGGGCTGAGGCCGCGTCGCGCGACGCGAGCGGCCGACGCCCATGAGACGCCGCTCGAAGCTCCTGCCGATCCTGCCGCTCGCCGTCCTCGTCCTGGTCCTCGTCGCGGTGTGGCCCGACTCGCTCCCGTCCGGTGCCGGCGAACGAATGGACGCGCCCCCCGCGGCTGCGGTCGTCGCCGATCGCGGGGCCGAGGCCGCTCCGCCCGCGGCGGTGCCGCGGAGGGCGTCGGAGCGGACGCCTGGAGCCGTGCCCTCCCCCGCCGCCCCAGCGCTCACCGACCGTCCGAAGATCCGCTTCGGGGTCCGGCTGGTCCTGGACGCGCGGCCGTTGCTCCTCGGGCAAGTCACGATCGAGGGCGCGAAGCTCGTCGATCGGGACGGCGATCCCATCCGCTGGTTCGAGGCGAACGCCGTCGGCACCTTTCCCGCTGCGGTGACCGACCTCCCCGACGGCGTCCTACCGCCGCGCCACTGGAAACACGACCCGCTCATGGTGACGGTGTCCCGCGCGGAGGAGGTCGTGACGTTCCAGGCGGTCCGCGCCGCGGTCGTCCACGGCCGAGTGACGTGCCCGGCCGGTCCGGTGGGTCCCTTCCACGTTCGGGTCAGCGCCTCCAGCGATCGGACGGACGTTCGCTGGGTCGACCCGATCGAGCTGCAGTGCGACGAGAACGGCTGGTACGTCGGCGAGGTCTACCCGGGGAACTCGGTGCTCGCCGTCATTCCCGGTCTCCCGTCGGCAGCGTCGACCGAGTTCCGCAGGCCGGCGGATACGAACCCTGCCTACCTGCGCGAGTTCACGGGACCCAGGAATCAGCTGCGGACGCTGCCGCCCGGGCCGCCGACGGAGGTGAACTTCGCGTTCGTCAAGGGCCCTCGGACGCTGCGGCTGAGGCTCGTCGATCGCGACGGCACTCCGCGACCGGACCTGCACGCCGTGCTCTTCGCCCTGCACGTGGAGGCGGACTGGTCCGAGGGGAGGGTGAAGAACAGCATGGGGAACGGCGACGCGGGCGCGACGAGCGACGCGAAGGGCCGGATCCTGATCCGACACCTGCTGCCCGACGAGTACGGGCTCGTGATCGAGCCGAGGGGCTACGCGTCCTTCACGACGCCTGGAGCGACGAGCCTCGCACACCGACCCGAGATCCACACGATCGACCTCCGGGACGGCGACATCGATCGGACGATCACGGTTCCGTCGCCTGACCTGCGCAAGCTCGAGGTGTCGTTCGTCGACCGCGCGTCCGGTCTCCCGCTTCGACGCGCAGGAGTCGACGTCATCCTCGAACCCAGGTTCGGGCGCGAAGGGGAGGTGAGCCGACGGACGTCGCTCGACGCGGAGGGAGTCCTCCGCGTGTGGATCGAAGACAGCGAGGAGCAGGTCCTCCTCCTCGTGACCGATCGCGACCGCGCCGAGACCTACGAGGTCCGGTGGGTCGCCCAGCCAGGGCCGTCGCTTCCCGTGACGGCCATTCATCAGTTCTGAGAGGGAGAGGGACTCTATGTTCGCAAGACGACTTGGACGCACGGCCTCGGTGACGGTCGTGATCGCCTGCAGCTCGCTGCTCGCGACACCGGCGTGGGCCGACAGCTGTAACGCATGCCCCGACGGCGGAGGACCGTCACGACGGTACACCGACTACCCGCCCGGATACGCCTTCGGCAAGGACGGCGATTCGAACCAGCCGCACGGCAACGACGGCTACCCCGGCGATACCCCGTCCAGCCACACTCCGCCCCCCGGAGCTCCGCCGCCGCCCGCGGGAACCCCGCCGAACGGAGGTCCCGGAGGAAATGGCGCGATCGGCGGCAACGGCGGGAACGGCGGCAGCGGATTCAACGGCGGTGCCGGCGGCCCGGGTGGCAAGGGAGGGGGCGAGTCCGGAACCCACGGAACGTCGGGCTACAGCGCTCCCGGTCGAGGTGGCAACGGCGGCAACGGCAGCACGAACCCGTCCAGTGGGAACGGCAGCCCGGGCGGGCCGGGCGGCGAGGGCGGCGCCGGGCACTTCTTCGGCGGTGACGGGGGATGCGGAGGCACCGGAGGCTCATCCGCCGGGAACGGGAACCCCGCCGGCGGCGGGTCCGGCGGAACGGGAGGCGCGGGGGCGTTCCCCGGCCGGGGTGGCGGTGGCGGCCAGGGCGGTCACGCCAACGGCGGCGAGAGCATCCCCGGTGGCCGCGGCGGAGACGGTGGCACGGGCGGCGCGGGAACCTACACCGGTGCTTCCGGCGGCAAGGGCGGCCGGGGCGGCAACTCGGACGACGGTGAAGGTGGCGCTGGTGGAAACGGCGGCAAAGGCGGCGCCGGCGGCTCCCTCCCCGGCCACGGCGGCGACGGGGGCTGCGGTGGTGCGCCGTGCGGCCCCGGCGGCGAAGGCGGGGACTCCGGCGGCTGGCCGGCCCGCCCGGGATTGCCGGGCGCGGAGGGACCCGGGTGCGGAGGCGGATTCTTCGGCGAGGCGCTCGAAACGCTCGACGACATCCGTGAAGGCCTGGAGGACCTCGTGCGAATCCTCGACCTCCTCTTCCCCGAGTGAACCACGCGAATAGCGCACCCGCGTTCGCGGGTGCGCCAACAAGGTCGGCTCAGAGCCTGGGCAGCAGAATCGGAGACTTCTGCCCAGGCACTGAGGGGGGCCGGCGGCGGCACCGCTCGCTCCGGCGTCGGAGTCGCGTCATCGGCGAAGCCGCACCGCATCGACCACGACGTACCCGTCCGTCCCCTCGTTCGAGACGACGACGCGCGCCTCGCCGGCCTCGAAGCGCCAGCGCCCGAGATGCCCGAACGGGGGCTCCTCAGGCTCGTCGCGCTGGTCGACGGTGAGGCGCGCAACGCCGTCCGCGTGATGCACCTCGATCGGGACGGCACGCGCGCGATTGGCGTGCGCGGTCCATGCGAGCAGGACGTCGTACTCGCCCGCGCGCGGGACCTCGACGCGGAACACCGCCCGCTGTCGTCCCTTCGTGCCGTTGCCGTCATGGCGGTACGAGGCCCCCACCCAGGGCTCGACCGAGCGACTCTCGTACGCGAAGCCCTCCAGCGTCGCGCTCGCGTCGTCGAGCACGAGCCCCTCGATCGTCGAGGGATCGAGGCCGACGGCGGCCTCGTCCTTGCGCACGCGCGGCGCAAGGACCTGACCGTTTCGAAGCAGGCGCGCGCCGAGCTCGTCCAGGTCGATGTCCTGGACGGCCACGGAGGCCTCGACCGCAAGGCACGCGGCGGTGGCCGCGGACTGGCCCAGGACCATGAACACAGGCTCCATGCGGATCGACCCGAACGCGACGTGGGTCGCGGAGGGACAGCACACCACGAGCAGGTTGGTGCACTCGTCGCGCCGCGGGCGGATCGCCGCGTAGCCGATCGGATAGGGACGCGGCACGCGGACCTGGACGTCGCCCTCGTTGCGCACGGAGCCATCGGCAGCGACGTAGCGCTGGACGTGGTGCGAGTCCATGGTGTACGCGGCGAGCCCGACGGGGTGGACTGCGACCTCGTTGCCGCGGCAGTGGTGCTCCGTCATCACGAGGTCGCTGCGCATGCGCCGCGCCTCGCGGACGTAGAGCTGCGGCGACCATCCATCGGTCTCGACGAACTCGTCGCGGGCGGGCCCCCAGCGCGCGGCCTCGCGCCGAATCGGCTCGGGTACGCGCGCGCTGTGGGAGAGCGTCCACAGGAGGCCCCGCTGCCACTCGCGGTGGCGCGCGTGGATCCGCGCGCGCTCTTCGTAGCTCGCCTCCGACCATCCGCGGTTCTCACCGATGAAGTCGGTGGAGACGCCGCGGTTGTTGTTCGTGTCGGTCTTGCGATTCGGCATCGGCGTCGAGTGCCACGGGAGCCGGTCCGCACCCGCCTCGAAGTTCCGCAGGAGGAGCTCGTAGTCGACCGCCCGGTAGTCCGCCGGGCGCTCGACCTCGCGGCGGTTCTCGGGTACGTCCGTCAGGCACATGCGGAGGCAGTACGCCTGGACCCGGTCGTCGCCCGCGCCCTCCTCCCCCGGACCGGCGGGATCGATCCCGGGCAGCAGTCCGCTCTTCGGGTCGCCGGGGATCCGGTAGGGGTCGACGCCGGGGACGAGCTGATGGTGCACCGCCAGGGTGGTTCGAACGCCGGCGAGGGACTCGCCGAACTCGTCCTGTCCCTCGCGCCCGACGACGTGGGAGACACCGGCCAGCGCCATGAGGTCTCCCTCGTAGGTCGCGTCGATGAACACGTCTGCGGAGGCCGTACGCCCGGACGCCGTCCGGACCGAGAGGATGCGGTCGCCGCGCCGCGTGAGGCTCTCACTCGACCGATCGAGCCGTTCGCCGCGCCATACCTCGACCCCGTGCTCGGCGACGAGGTCCTCGAAGATCGCTTTGGCGACGTGGGGCTCGAAGCGCCACGCCGGCACGTCCGCGGATCGTCCGGCCGGCGGCGCCTCGCGGCGCCAGGCGTCGTCGTTCGCGTAGTGGCGCGCGACGCGGACGTAGAACTCGCGGGAGAGGCCGCCGATCGCAGACGCGTTCCCGACGTCGGTCGCACCGAGCCCACCGCTGGAGAGACCGCCGAGGCGGCCGTCGGGATCGATCAGAAGGACGGTCCGCCCCGACCGCGCGACCTGGACCGAGGCGACGACGCCCGCGCTCGTCGCTCCGACGACGACCACGTCCGCCGTGACGGTCGGCGACTGGGGGGCGAGCGACGCGAGCAGCGCGAGGAGGGCAGCGGGCGGCATGCCCGACGATATCTCGCCGGGCGAGAGCGTGGTGTCGTGTCCACCGCGACACCGGATAGGATGGCGGCGCGCGACGACTGCGCGATGCACATGACCGACTCCCGACTTCCGAATCTCCTCGCCCTCCCGCTCACCGTCCTCGCGCTGGCCACGTCGTGCAGCTCGAGCGGTGAGGAGAACTCTCCCCCTCCCACTGCCATGGGAACGAAGACGCAAGAGATCACGTACGAGTCCAACGGACTGACGCTCAACGGCTACCTCGCCATGCCTGCCGACGCGAGTGGGAAGGTCCCCGCCGTGATCGTCGTGCACGAATGGTGGGGCCACAACGACTACGTGCGCGGTCGGGCGGAGCAGCTCGCCGAGCTCGGGTACGCCGCCTTCGCGCTCGACATGTACGGCGACGGCAAGCTGGCGTCGCACCCCGAGGACGCGCAGGCGTTCATGCAGGAGGCGATGTCCGACGCCGACGTCACGGCCGCGCGCTTCGAGGCAGCGATGGAGGTGCTGCGGGCCCAGGACGGCGTCGATCCCGAGCGGACGGCGGCGATCGGGTACTGCATGGGCGGCGCGGTCGTGCTCGGCATGGCGCGACGCGGCGCGGACCTCGACGCGGTCGTGAGCTTCCACGGCTCGCTGGGCACTGCGGAAGCGGCTGCCGAAGGCGCGGTGAAGTCGAAGGTACTGGTGTGCACCGGAGCGGACGACCCGTTCGTTCCCAAGGACGACGTCGACGCGTTCCGGGCAGAGATGAACACCGCGAAGGCGAACTACGAGGTCGTCGAGTATCCCGGCGTCGTCCACGCGTTCACGAATCCGGGCGCGACGGCGAAGGGCGAGTCGTTCGGGCTCCCCCTGAAGTACGACGCGGAAGCGGACGCCGACAGCTGGAGCCGCATGCAGGCCCTGTTCGCCGAGACGCTCCGGGAGTGAGATGCTGGGGAGCGAAATCGCGCGGATTTCGAGCGATTTAGCGCTTCCAGGGGGAGGCTCGGGGACACGTCTCTTGCGGCGAGTCCGCGCCGGGCGCTTCGGTCCGGTACGGCAGTTGCCCGGACGTGGGCCGCGCCCTGTCGCCAGGCGCGGCTCACTCCTCCCTCCCTGCGAAAGCCATGCCCGATCGCTCGCGAGCGCTCCCCGCGCTGCTCGTTCCCCTCGTCCTCGTCGTCTCCGCCTGCACCGATGCGTCGTCCTCCAGCGAACCCGTATCGGGGCCCGACGACGTCGCGCTGACGCGCGGCGGCGGGGGTCCCGCCTTCCTCGCGCTCGACGTCCTCACGAACGGATTCGCGCCGCTCCTCCCGCATAGGATCGAGGAACTCGACGGGTCCGGCTTCCCGACGGGCAACATCGTCGAGGTCCGCTCGCTCGACGCGCTTCGACAGAACGCGAACCCGTCGAACCCCGTGTTCTCGACGCCGGTGTTTCCGTCGATCGCCACGCTCCCGAGCGGGCAGCCGGGGAACCACTACTTCGTCGCGCGCTTCGTGAGCGACCCCGATCCCGCCTCGGTGTTCGACCTGGCGGGAAGCGTGCCCGGACTGACCGACGCGGTCGCGGTGACGGCGTACGACCCTGCGACGGGGCTCACGACCGACGTCCCCGTCCGCGTGTTCGTCGGCGGGATCACCGCGATCGAGGATCCCGCGGGTGCACGGCTCCAGCGCTGGGTCGCACCGGACCCCGGCGCCGGGCGGCTCGTGCGGCTCACGCCCCAGGCGGCGGGCTTCCCCGGCAACGCGAACGGGCTCGCCGACCCGCGCGCGATCGTCGTCGTGGCGGACGCCGACGGTGACCTGTCGACGCTGGAGACCTTCCCGACCGGCGTTCAGGTCGGCGTCGCGTTCCGCGACTCGCTCTTGAATACGGGAGGGCACGCGCTGGAGGACGCCGTGTTCGTTGCGACCACCGTGGGCGGTGACACGATCTCGCCTGCGGTCGCGCTGGATTCCGCGACGGGACTGCCCGCGATCACGCCGGAAGACGGCGCCACGGACGTCGACCCTGAGACCGAGCTGACCGTCCGCTTCACGGAGCCGATCCAGCCGTACTCGATCGGCGTGATCGAGGGCACGCAGCCGCCCGTCGCGACGGGATCTCTGTTCGCAGCGTTCGGGCCTCCGGCGCAGCGCACGCCAGTCCCGGTGGCGGCGATCCCGTTCAGCCCCTACGACCTCGCGCACTACCGCGTCGTGACGGGCTTCCCGTTCTTCGGCACGCCGCCGGGCACGCCGCCGAACGCCTTCAACACGGTCGACGTCACGGTCGGCGCCGGCGGCGCGACGGACCTCGCCTTCATGCCGACGACGATCGCGATGCAGACGGAAACGTCGTTCGTCGTCGGGAACGGGACCGGCATCGTGAACGCGCCGGTGGTCCCCGAGGCGGTGTACCTCCTGCGGAACGAGGCCTCCGGCGGCGCGCTGTCGATCGTCGACCTCGACGGCTTCGGACAGTCGACGGGCAATCCCGTCACCGGCGCGACGTTCCCCGGGCCGGGCGAGACCCGCTTCCCGTTCGATCCGAACGTCACGCTCAATCCTACGATCCGGCCGCCGCTCATCCCCGGGACGAGCACGATCGACGGCGGCTCGGCGGGCGTGTTCCGGCTGACGCTCGACGCGTCGCTGCAGGACCGCGCCGTGTTCGCGCCGACGATCGTCGAGCCGACGGACCTGCACATCGGCCAGCCGCTCGACCGCGCGTTCCGGAACGGTCCTCCGCCGTTCGGGTGCCTCTCCGGGGGAGGGAACGTGTGCACGCTCGACGGACTGAAGGTGATCATCCGGACGATCGCGCCGGACGGGGGCGTGGCGCCGGGGACCTTCGATCCCTTCGGGATGCTCAACCCGGGCTACGGGAACCTCGTCTCGTGGGCGCCCCACCCCAATCCGCCCACGCTGACCTTCCCGCCGCAGTGCGTCAGCCCGCTGCTGGCCGCGAACGAACCGACTGCGATCGCGCCCGTGCTGACCAACCTCCTCGTGCCCGGGAACCCGTTCGCGGATCCGGGCGCGCTGATCCCCCCGACGGGCAAGCTGGCGCTCCGCCAGAACGCGTTCTTCGGCGGCCCGGGCTTCGGCCAGACGCAGGTCGTTCTCTGCGACCTCTACTTCATTCGCCAGCAGATCGGCCACTTCCTCTACGTCGCCGACCGCGCGCGCAACGAGGTCGTCGTCCTGAATTCGAACCGGACCACGGTGATCGAGCGCATCCCGGTCGACGGCGCGACGGACCTCGCGATGCACCCGAGCCTGTCGCTGCTCGCCGTGTCCCAGCCCGGCTCGGACTCGGTGACGTTCATCGACGTCGACCCCTGGAGCGCGACGTTCCACGAGGTGCTCTCGACCGTCACGGTCGGCAGCTCTCCGCGCGGGATCGCGTGGCAGCCCGAGGCCGAGGACCTCGTCGTCTGCTGTGAAGGCGACCGGACGCTCCACCTGATCTCCGGCGCCACGCTCCAGACCCGCAACGTCGTCTCGACGGGCACGTTCACGCCGTTCGACGTGGCGGTCGCGCCACGGCAGACCGACTTCTCGTTCCGGCGCGCCGTGTACTTCGCCTACGTGCTGACGCGCGAGGGCGCCGTCGTCCTGTTCGAGTCCGGGCCGGACGGCGTCAACGGCTGGGGGTACGACGACGTGATCGGCACGCTGCCGTTCCGCTTCCTCGCGCCGAAGGCGATCCAGCCCGCACAGGGGCTCACGGGCGCGGGCGTGTACGTGGCCCACGAGGGACCGATCGATCCGGGCACCGGGCTCCCCGGTCTGCCCGGCGACGGCGCGATCTCGCGCGTCGAGATCACGAGCGGGATCGTCGGCCTCCTGCCGCTCGTCCCGGGTTCGTCGCCGCAGATCCGCGACCTGCAGTACGAAGTGACGCTCTCGATCGCGGAGTCCGCCGGCCAGCTCACGGGCATCCCGGTCGACCTCGGCTTCGACGATCTCACGAACCTGAGCGCGCTGCCAGGCCACGCAACGCCGTTCTCCCCGGCGTTCGCGCTTCCTGCGAACAGCAAGTCGATCGCGGCCGGGCTGCCCGGCCAGCTCCTGTCGGGCAGCCGCCCGGACTACCTCTTCGCGGCGGTGCCGGAGACCGGCTCCGTGGACGTCGTCGGCATCAGTCTCGCCGGCGC
>JBCDGE010000147.1:0-15024 GCA_038757895.1 Planctomycetota bacterium
CATTCAAGTGGACCAAGACCGCGGATCAGATCCTCGAGAGCCTCTCGCGCTACTGCGCGAAGGCGGGCGCGATGCGTCGCTCGCGTGCCCGCCGCACAGATCGATGACTTATGTCGCGAACTTTCGGCTCACACCACTAGGGCTCGATCGATCGGACGGGTCGGACGCCCATGTCGAACAGGCGGTAGTCGCGACCGACGGGCTCGAAGTGACCGAGGCGCGCGTACTGCTGCGTCGAGAACATGCTTCCGCCCCGCGGCAGCTGCGACTCGCCATCGGCGATGAGGCACAGCTCGCTCACGTTCCCGATCACGTCGTGCAGTCCGAGCGCGTTCGGCTCGAACTTGCCGACGGGTGCGTGGCCCACGTAGCCGTCCTGGTGCAGCCCGGTGCCGGTCCAGGCCTGATCCTCCGCCACGTTCGCGTAGTCCGCCGGGTCGTCCCCGGGCGCCCAGTACGTCGGTCCTTCGCTCCCCGCGCGGGCGAGGACCTCCCAGTCGCGCGCGTCGGGGATCTGGAGCCCGAGCCGGGCCAGCACGCGCTCGAGCGTGGCGACGTCGACGGTCTCGACGGGGTGACGCAGATCGAATCTCGGGTCCGCCGCGTCGGATCCGAACTCACTCGGGTTGTGACCGTTCGCGCGCAGCCACTGGCCCTGCGTGACCTCGTACTTCGAGATCAGGAGCGGCCCGCAGACGTGCTCGACGATCGCGTCGACGGCGTCGCTCCCCTGCGGGTCGTAGTTCGGTCCGTTCGGGTCCACCGACTGCGCGCCGATCGTGCAGGCGAGCTCAGGAACGAGGACGAGCACGATCCCGGTGCCCTCCTCGACCACGAGCCTCCCGTCGTCGCCGCGCCCTGGCTCGGCGCCGCTCGTCACGAGCCAGAACTCGTGGAGGCCCGAGTCGAAGTCCGCTCCGATCGGAACGAGGTCGACGAACGCCGTCCCGTCGAATTCGACGTTCGGGTAGGCCTCCTCCAGAGCGTCCCGCTCCTGCGCCCAGCGTTCGTGCCAGTCGCCGCTCGGCGCGCACGCGTCGCGAAGGGACCGCGCGAGCGCGAGCCGCCCCTCGATGCCCAGCCCGTGGCCCGGCGCCGTCCCGCTCGACGCGCGGCCGCTCGCGGGGTCGCGGATCTCCGCGATGTCGCCGAGGAATCCCTCGATCGCGACCGTCCACCACTCGCGAGAGCGTGCGTCGACGACACGCGCCGATTGCCCGCCGCGGAGGTCCTCGAGGACGCGCTCCATGGTCGGCACGACCTCCTCGACCGATCGCAGGTCGTCGAGCCAGGCGACGAGCCCGTCGATCGAGTCCGGGCGCACGGGCCACAGCCCCTCCGCGCGCTGCTGAAGGTCCTCCAGGTCGTAGATCGCCGAGAGCCGCAGCACGTCCTGGCGCCCGGCCTCCGCGATCCCGCGGGCCTCCTCGGCGCGCGCGTACAGGCCGAGGCTGACCGCGAGCCCGGCCACGATCGCAACGAGGGCGACGGCCGCCGCCGCGGCGGCAAGCCGGTTACGGCGCACCCACTTGCGCAGCTCCACGACCGCACCCGTCCGGTACGCGCGCACCACGCGGTGCTCCAGGTACGCACGCAGTTCGTCGGCGAGCTCGCCCATGTCCGCGTAGCGCTCGTGCGGCTCGCGCGCCATCGCGCGGGCGGTGATCGCGACGAGCTCCGGCGCCGCGTTCCGCGCGACGCGCTCGATCGGATCGGGCGGACCCGCGCGGACCCGGTCGACGACGGCCTCCGCCGAGTCGTCGCGCAGCTCCGTCGACATGTTCGGTCCCAGGTAGGGCGGGAAGCCGGCGAGCAGGTGGTAGAGCATCGCTCCGACCGAGTAGACGTCCGACCGGAAGTCGACCCGGTCGATGTGGCCGCGGGCCTGCTCGGGAGGCATGTAGCAGGGCGTCCCGAGCACGGACCCGGCGAGCGTGACGCGCGGCAGGGACTCGTCCGAACCGCTCGCCGGTACGTCGGGTCCGCCGAGGCGTCGCGCGAGGCCCCAGTCCATGACGTACACCTCGCCGAACGCACCGACCATCACGTTGCTCGGCTTGAGGTCCCGGTGCACGACGCCTCGGTCGTGCGCGTACGCGACCGCCTCGCAGACGCGCGCGACGAGTCCGAGCACGCGCTCCCGGGTCCAGTCGGGGTCCCCGTTGCGCAGCTGGCCGAAGACATCGCGCAGGTCGCGTCCGCGGACGAGCCGCATCGTGAAGAACGGCGTGCCGTCGTCGAGCGCTCCGACGTCGTGGACCGGGACGATCCCCGGGTGCTCCAGGCCGCCCGTGAGGCGCGCCTCCATGAGGAACCGCAGCCGCACCAGGCGGGCGTGGCGCTCGTCACCCGGCGCGACCTCCAGCGACCGCTTCATCGCGAGCGCGCGGTCGAGGTCGCGGTCGTGGACGCGCAGGACCTGGCCCATGCCGCCCTGGCCGATCGCCTGCTCGATCCGATAGCGCGGCGACGTCGTCTCGAGCGCGTCGTCGCCGCCCGTCGCGTCGTCGAGGACGTTGACGAGCGCCGACAGGGTGCTCGAGCCCACGCCTGCTGTTGCGTCGGCGCCAGGCGTCGGCTCGAGCGAGTCGAGAACCGGCACGAGGACCCGGAGCTCGCTCGCCAGCCCGGGGTGGCGCGCGCACAGGTCCTCGAGCGTGATCGGCGTGCCCGCGGCCCTGGCGTCGAGGTACTCCGCGAGCACCTCGTCGATCTCCGTCTCGTCCCCGTCGAGCGGCGGTTCGGTGGTCACGCCGGTGCGGCGCCGCCGTCGCCCGCGTCATCGAGGGGGGCGAGGTGCCTCGCCAGCTTCGGGAGCGCCCGGTGGTAGCGCATGCGGGCCGCGTCGGGGCTCTCCAGGTCGAGCGCAGCCGCGATCTCCTCGAAGGTCTGCTCCTCGACCTGGCGGAGCCGGATCACCTCGGCGTCCGCGGCGGGGAGCTGCTGGAGCGCTGTCTCGATCTTCGCCGCGCGCTCCCTCCGCGCGACCGCGTCGGCGGGGAGGGTCGGCGCCCGCCCGTCGACCACGATCCGCGAGACCCGGGAGGGGAGGGGTGTCACCTTGTCGCCCCCCCGCTTCACGGCGCGGCGCCGGTCGCGCTCGTCGAGGACCGTCGCGCGCAGCACCTGGCCGAGGAGCGCGCGGAACTCCGCCCGGCTACGGGGGGCGTACGCGGGCCCGCGGCGGAGGAGGCGTGCCAGGGCCTCCTGGACCACGTCGATGCTCTCCAGGGCGCGGCGGTCCTCCGCGACCATTTCGCGCCCCGCGCGCCGGCGCATCCACTCGACGTGTTCCTCGACGAGAGCGCTCAGCGCGGCCCGATCCCCGCGGAACCAGGCGTCCAGGCGCTGCACCGTCTGATCCGAGGGCTCCGTCACGGCGGGGGGCCCGCGGCCGCACCGCGGGCGTCGTTCGCAAATGGTACGAAAGGACCGGGATTCAATCGCAAGGACGAGGGCGTCGTGCGCATGGCCGGTCTCGCGCGCTTCGGATACCCTCGTCCTCGTCGGGGCCGCGGGCCCGCGACGATTGGTCCTTCACTTCGCCCGCCCGGGCCAGCCTGGCAACCTCGCCTCGCCATGATCGCTGCATCACTCCTCGTCGCGCTCACCAGCGCGCCGACGACCCTTCCCTCCAATCCGATCCTCGCCGTCGAGACGGCCGTCGTCCGCGAAGAGGTCGACGAGCGGATCAAGGCCGCCGGCGACGACGTCGACGCCCTCCTCGAACTGGCCCAGGAGTACCGCACCGCGAAGGACCGAGCGTCCGCGAAAAAGGTGTTCCTCCGCGTCATCGAGATCGACACGGACAACGCCGACGCGCGCAAGGCGCTCCGCCACCAGCGCTACGACGGCAAGTGGTTCACGAGCTACGTCGAGCTCTCGAAGTACAAGCGCGAAGAGGCCAAGCGCATGAAGGAGCAGGGCCTCGCGAAGTGGAAGGACAAGTGGGTCCCCGCCGCTCACGTGCCCTTCCTGAACCTCGGCTGGGAGCAGAAGGGCGACGAGTGGGTCAACCCGTTCGACGTCGCCATGAAGGAGGCGATCGCGAAGCTGGAGGCCGAAGGCCACCAGTTCCGCCCCGACGACAACTCGTACGTCGCCCCGGACGAGTTCGACCACTGGCGCGAGCAGCGCTTCAAGTGCGGAGAGGAGTGGCTCGAGCTCGACAAGGCCAACGAGTACCACTCGAAGATCGAGACCGCGTGGCAGATCGCCGGTGACCACTTCCTGGTCATGACGACCACGGACTGGAACACCGGGAGCTGGTCGCGGTGGCACGCCGAGTCGACCTACCCGAACCTCGTGCGCCTCTTCGGCGTGGAGCCGGCCGACCGCCAGCTCGTCGCCGTCATGAAGAGCCTCGAGGAGTACAACCAGACGATGCTCCCGGAGACCGAGGGCTTCTCGTCGCTCCACGGCGCGTACTTCGCGGACATGTTCTTCCAGCCCGGCACGAACCCGCCGCAGTACCGCGGCTGCGGCGTGACCTACTGGGACAAGGGGAACGAGAAGATCTCCGTCTGGGGCCCGTACTGGATCCGCTGGGCCGCCGCGCAGAGCTACGTCGACGCGATCGACCGCTCGTGGGGCGCGATCGGCAGCCAGGCCGCGAGCCAGCAGGGCGGTGACCCCGGCGCGTTCGGCGCCGCGTTCTGGAGCGAGAAGAAGGTGCCGCGCTGGATGCGCTACGGCGCGTCCTCGTACGTCGAGCGGTTCATGCCCGACCCGACCGTGAGCCAGGGCGGGGATCCCATGGGCAACCGCAAGTTCGCCTTCGGCGAGATCAAGAAGAAGGGCGGCCTGCACGACCTGAAGGACGTCTTCGCGTTCCAGCTCTCTCTCGAGGAACTCGACAACTCGCAGCGCCTCCTGCAAGAGGCCGGCCTCGTCGTCTGCTATCTGCTCGATGGCGCGGAGGGCGACGAGAAGCTTGCGAAGCTGCACAAGGACTTCCAGACCGCTCTCGCCTCGAACGACTCGGAGAAGACGCGTGAGGCGGCCAAGCTGCTCGAGGCCGAACTCATCCGTCACCAGGACAAGATCAAGGCCTTCGCCGGCCTGTGATCGCCCTCCTCGCGCCCCTGGCCCTCCTGCTGACCTCGGCAGGGGGGCCTGCGTCTTTTCCGTCGGACGAGGGCTCCCTCGTCGGTGGTGAGGGTGACGAGCCCACGGCGTCCGACGAGACCCGGCCGCGAGGCGGCTACGAGGTCGAGGGTCCGTTCGCGGTCCTGCCGGAGCGCGAGCGCGCGGAGGCCGTGAACCGGATGCTCCGCGACCGGCTCGATCGGCTCCTCCCCGCGCTCATGCGGGAGACGGGGATCGACATGTGGCTCGTCCTCAACCGCGAGTACGCCGAGGACCCCGTGTACCTCACGCTCGTGCCCGAGCCGGTCTTCGCGGCGCGGCGGACGACGATGCTCGTGTTCTTCGATCGCGGCGGGGATGAGGGCGTCGAGCGCCTGACCGTCAGCCGCTACGCGCTCGGCGACGTCTACGAGTCCGCCTGGGACGGCGGCAGCGACGACGAGCAGTGGGCCCGCCTCGCCGAGGTGATCGCGGAGCGGAACCCGAAGCGCATCGGCGTGAACACCAGCAAGCACTGGGCGTTCGGCGACGGGCTCAGCTCCGGGCTGCGCGCTCGGCTGGAGACCGCGCTTGGCGGCGACATGGCCGGCCGCCTGACGTCCGCCGAGTCGCTCTGCATCCGCTGGCTGGAGACGCGCACGGACCTGGAGATGCAGGTCTACCCGCAGCTCGTGCACCTCGCCCGCAGCGTCATCGCCGAGGGCTTCTCCAGCGAGGTCATCACGCCCGGCGTCACGACCACCGACGAGGTGCGCTGGTTCCTGCGGCAGCGCTTCACCGACCTCGGGCTGCCGGCGTGGTTTCAGCCGTACTGCAACGTCCAGCGTGAGGGGCTGCTGCCGCCCGACGGGACGTCCTTCTACGGCGCCAACGGCGTCGTGATCGAGCGCGGCGACGTGCTGCACACGGACGTCGGCATCCGCTACATGCGGCTCAACACCGACACCCAGGAGATGGCGTACGTCCTGCGCATCAGCGAGGACGAGGTGCCCGAGGGGCTCCGGAACGCGATGGCGGTCGGCAACCGCTGGCAGGACCACCTGACGGACTCGTTCGTGCTCGGTCGGACGGGGAACGAGATCCTCGCCGCGACGCGGCGCGCGTCCGAGGCCGAGGGCATCGTCTGCAGCGTCTACACGCACCCGCTCGGCTTCTACGGCCACGCCGCGGGTCCGACCATCGGCATGTGGGACAACCAGGGCCCGACGCCGATCCGCGGCGACTGGCCGCTGCACGCCGACACGTGCTACGCGATCGAGGGCAACGTGCTCGTTCCGGTCCCCGAGTGGGGCGGGCAGCCGGTGCAGATGAAGCTGGAGCAGGACGCCTGGTTCGACGGCGAGGCCGTCCACTACATCGGCGGGCGCCAGACCACCTGGCACCTGGTCAGGTAGCCCGTCGTCGCCGCGCTCGCCACGCCCGACAGGCGGGGTAGAGCACGGCGAGGGCAGCCACCGCTCCGATCCACCCCGCTGCGAGCGGGGTCGAGAGCTGGGTGAAGACGTTCTCCCGCGCGAGCACGTCGTAGCGCAGCGCGAGCAGCGCGCGGCTCGCCTCCATCGCGTGGATGTGCACGAGATAGAAGAAGAGCGCGGTCTGCCCGAACACGACGAGCGGCCCGTTCCGGCCCGGTCGATCGGAGCGCAGCAGGAGCCCGAGGAGCAGCGCGCCCACGCCCAGCGTCAGCGAGACGAAGGCGAGGCTCGGCGGGTACTTCGACACCTGCAGCCAGCGCAGCCACGAGTCGTCGGTGCGCACCAGGTCGAAGTTCCCGTAGCCGTCGGCAAGACGCACGAGCGCGAACACGACCAGCAGCGCGAGACCGACGCGCACGAGCAGCCTGGACGCGATCCGGGGCGCGTCGACGCCTCGCCCCTGGAGCTCGACGAACCACGATCCGAACGCCCAGCCGACCATCGCGATCGCGAGCCAACCAGCGACCGGGTAGTTCACGACGGCGAACCCAGGGAGCGCGACCGCGCCGACCTGGAACCCCGGGTAGGCGTAGAAGTTGGGCGCCAGGAAGAGCGCCTCGAGGAGCGTCGGGCCACCGCTCCCTGGCCCTGCCGGCGCCGGAGTGATGCCGAGCGCGTCGATGACGAGCTCTTGCCCCACGATCCACGTCGCTCCGAGCGCACCGACGAGGCGCCACGGGAGGCGCCGGAGGAGGGCGAACGCGACGAGGCTCGCGCCGATGGCCCACAGCACCTGGATCACGAGCAGGCCCCACGCGATGCTCATCCAGAACTCGAGCGCGATGAGCATCGCACCGCGGGACATCAGATGGACATCGATGCTCCCCGCGCTGTCCCCGCGCCTCTGCCGGTGGTCGATCGACTGCGCGAGCGACGTCCCGACGAGGAACAGGAACACGGGCGCGCAGAGGTGCGTGATCCAGCGGGTCAGGAAATGCCACGGACCGCCGTAGGGGGCGAGGTCTTGGCCGATCGCACCGAAGTAGGCGGAGTCCGCCGCGACCTTCTCGCCGCAGAAGACGTACATCGCGTGATCGACCGCCATGAGGACCATGGCGAGTCCGCGCAGCCGGTCGAACGCGAGGACGCGGCGCTCGTGCGCGAGGGGGGAGGGCACGGGAGCCAGGCTACCCCACGCCCCCCCTCGCCCGCGTATCCTGTTCACCCCACTCCGGGCCGAGCGCACGCTCGAGCGCGCCGCGACCCCGCCGTACGACCCAAACGCATGTCCCTCCGCACCACCGTGATTCTCATCGCCATGCTCGCCGTGGGCTGCGCCGCTGGCCCCTCCGCCGGATCCGCCGCCCTCCAGTCGACGAGCGACGGTCGGCCCACCGTCGAGTCGACCTTCGCGAAGGTCTCCCCGTCCGTGGTGACGATCCACACCGCGTCGAGCGCGACGATCCTCGACGACAACGGGGTGCCGATGCAGGGCTCGTACGCGGTCGGCTCGGGCGTGCTCGTGTCGGAGCAGGGCGACATCCTGACAGCGGCCCACGTCGTCCAGACCGCCGAGGAGGTCGTCGTCGAGTTCCCCGACGGGACCTTCTGCCGCGCGCACGTGCAGAGCAGCGTGAAGGGCGCGGACGTCGCCCTCGTCCAGCTCGACGACCCGGTGCCGCCCACCGCGCGCGTCGTCGAGGTCGCCGACTCGGACAAGGTCAACGTGGGCAGCCGCTGCCTCGTCGTCGGTGCGCCGCGCGGGATCTCGCACTCGCTCACGGTCGGCCACATCAGCGCGCGCCGGCTGCAGCCCGGGCGCGTCGCGCAGATGGTCCGGCCCGAGTTCTTTCAGACGGACGCGTCGATCAACCAGGGCAACTCCGGCGGGCCGATGTTCGATCCGCAGGGTCGCGTGATCGGGATCGTCAGCTACATCGTCTCCGCCAGCGGCGGCAGCGAGGGGCTCGGCTTCGCCGCGACCTCGAACGTCTGCAAGAAGCTGCTGCTCGACTCGAGCCCGTTCTGGTCCGGCACGGACGAGATCATGATCACGGGCGAGTTCGCCCAGGCGCTCAACATCCCCGGCGGGCACTCCGGACTCCTCGTCCAGCAGGTCGCCGACGGCTCGCCCGGCCAGCTCCTCGGCCTGCGCGGCGGCAGCATCCCGGCGCAGCTCGCCGGCACTCCCGTCCTCCTTGGTGGCGACATCATCATCGAGATCGCCGGCATCGGCTTCGACGAGGAGGACGCCGGCGACCGCATCCTGGAGAACTTCAGCAACCTCCAGCCCGACTACGAGCTGAAGGTCAGGATCCTGCGGAACGGCCGGCGCCTGACCTTGCGCGGCAAGCTCGGCGACCTGTTCAAGGAGGCCGAGCGGCTGCGGCTCTCGCGCTCCAAGGGACGGCTCCTGGAGCTGCTCCAGCAGCAGAAGGACTTCGCGCGCCAGGTGGCCGATCGCGCCGTCCTGTCGCCGACGAGCCTCTCCTGGCCCAAGTAGGTCGGCGCCGGGTGACGTCCCGTGCCATGGTCCGGCGTCTCGTCGTCGTCGCGTGCGCGCTGCTGAGCACACTGCTGGTCACGTCGTGCGCGCAGCGCGTCACGAACCGTCCGTACTGGTACTCGCGCGCGCACCCGAACCCGCCGCCGGCGGCCGGAACGCACGTGATCCAGGGGACCGTCGGGATCTCCCAGCTGCGCGGCTTCGACACGACCGGCGGTGCGGGCAACGAGGTCCGTGATCGGTCGCTCCCGATGCTCGGCGGAGCGTTCCAGAGGGCGTTCCGCGACGGCCCCATACAGATCGGGATCGAGGGCGGATTCACCTTTGGCTTCGACCGTGATCGGACCACCGTCTCGACCGGAGGCGGCGCGATCGTCGTGCGGCGCGACGACGACGTGTTCCTCCTCGACGGCTTCGTCGGCGCCTACTTCAACATCCCGATGCGGCAGGGGTGGCGCCTCTACGCGGGCATCGGCCCCGTCCTTCAGTACGCGGACGTCGAGGTCGAGGTCGACGACTTCACCGCCGTCACGCGCATCTCCGACAACGGGTTCGGCGGTGGGTATTACGCGCGCGCCGGCGCAGAGCTGGAGATCGGTGGCGCCGCGCTGCTCGGGCTGGGCGTGCGGTGGCTCGACTCGACCGCGGATCTCGGAGGTGCACTCGGGAACCTCGACGTCCAGGGCGCCCAGTACGGATTGACCCTGTCCCAGGCCTTCTGACCGTCGCGCGGCCCCGTCGGGTCCGGAGCGTTTTGGGGAAGCGGAGGGCGGTCCGGTCGTCGCGGTCCTCTTGAGAGCCCTACACTCGACCCTCCGGATTCGCCGCCTCCCGATGCCCTCCGCCCAGCCCTCTCGACTCGCCGTCCTCGCGACCCTCCTCGCGGTCCTGACCGCCGTCTTCGGCTGTGTCGCGGTGGATCCGGACACGGGCCAGCCCCTGCCGCGCGGCAAGCAGAAGTACCTGTTCGCGACGGTCAAGGAGCGCGCCGAGCGCCTCGAGGTCGGGATGCCGAAGCTCCAGGTACTGATGACGCTCGGCTCGCCGGCGGAGACCTCCGAGCGCGGCGACCTCTGGATCTACCTCCCCGAGCGCACCGCGTACGTCGTGCCGTCGCAGGCGCTGGAGGTGCGATTCGAGGACGACCGCCTCAAGGAGCACAAGTACACGCCGCTCGTGTTCAACAAACGCATCTAGCCCCCATGCTGGTCCTGCCCGTCGTCTGTTCGCTCCTGCTGCACGCCCCATCTCCGCGCCAGGAGGCTCCTCAGCAGCAGACTTCCCAGGGGGAAGGGCAGCAGGCGAAGGCGCCCGACGGAATGGTCTGGGTCCCCGCCGGTACGTTCCAGATGGGGTGGGACGGAGACGAGGGACGGCCCGACGAGCGCCCCGCGCATCGCGTGGAGGTCGACGGTTTCTGGATCGACCGCACCGAGGTCACCAACCGACAGTTCCGCGCCTTCGTCGAGGCCACCGGCTACGTCACGACGGCCGAGAAGGTGCCGCTCTGGGAAGAGCTCGCCGCCCAGCTTCCCCCCGGCACGCCCGAGCCGCCGCCCGGCACGCTCGTCCCGGGATCGCTCGTCTTCCGCCCGACCGAGGGGCCGGTCGACCTCCGCGACTTCACGCAGTGGTGGGAGTGGACGCCCGGCGCCGACTGGAAGCACCCCGAGGGGCCGGGCAGCTCGATCGAGGGGATGGACGACTACCCGGTCATCCACGTGTCGTGGTTCGACGCCGTGGCCTACGCCGAGTGGGCGGGCAAGCGGCTCCCGACCGAGGCCGAGTGGGAGCGTGCGGCCCGCTACGAGATGGACGGGCGGCCGTTCGTCTGGGGCGACGAGTTCCAGCCCGACGGCCAGCACATGGCGAACGTCTGGCAGGGCGGCTTCCCGTTCAAGAACGACGAGCAGGACGGCTACGCGCGCGTGTCTCCGGTGGCGACCTACCCGCCGAACCGGCTCGGTCTGTACGACATGGCGGGGAACGTGTGGGAGTGGACGCTCGACCAGTTCGCTCCGGATGCCTACACGCGCCGGGTCGCCGAGATCGGTGAGAACGGCGTGGCGCGCAACCCGAGCGGGCCCGAGGTCGCGTCCGATCCGAGGAACCCGTACGCGAAGGATTCGCGCGTCCAGAAGGGCGGGTCGTTCCTCTGCCACGCGAGCTACTGCTCCAGCTACCGCCCGAGCGCCAAGATGGCGACGCCGCCCGACAGCGGCATGAACCACCTCGGCTTCCGGTGCATCACGACGCCGAAGCTGCGTCGCGCGCAGGCCGAGAAGGCGAGGGAACAGGGCCAGACCGGCGCCGGCGGCGGCGACCGATGAGCGGCAACAGGGACCTCGTCCTGGCCCTCAAGGAGCGCATGGGGCGCGACATCATCGGCCAGGAGGCCGTGGTCGAACGGCTCCTGCTCGCGCTCCTCGCCGATGGGAACGTCCTCCTGGAGGGCCTGCCCGGGCTCGCCAAGACGCGCGCGATCAAGAGCCTCGCGAAGAACCTGGAGGGCGAGTTCAGCCGCATCCAGTTCACGCCGGACCTGCTCCCGTCCGACGTGACGGGTTCGGAGATCTACGACGACAAGAGCGGGTCGTTCCGCTTCGATCCCGGCCCGATCTTCGGGAACCTCGTCCTCGCCGACGAGATCAACCGGGCGCCCGCGAAGGTCCAGTCCGCGCTGCTGGAGGCGATGGAGGAGCGCCAGGTCACGGTCTCCGGGACGCGGCACGCGATGCCCGACCTGTTCCTGGTCCTCGCGACCCAGAACCCGATCGAGCAGGAGGGCACGTACCCGCTGCCCGAGGCGCAGATGGACCGGTTCCTGATGCACGTCGTCATCGAGTACGGGACGGAGGACGACGAGGTCGAGATCATCCGGCTCGTGCGCGGCGAGACGCGCCACGGTGGCGACGCGGACGCCCGCGACGTCGTCCCGGCGCGCGCGATCCTCGACGCGCGGGACGAGATCCGCGCGCTCCCGATCGCCGAGGCCGTCGAGCGCTACATCGTCTCGCTGATCTACGCGACGCGCGAGCCGCAGCGGTACGGGGACGAGCTCGCGAGCTGGGTACGCGTCGGTGCGAGCCCGCGCGGGACGATCGCGCTCGATCGCGTGTCGCGCGCGCACGCCTGGCTCCGCGGCGGCGACCACGTGACGCCGGACGACGTCCGCGCGGTGGCGCACGACTGCCTCCGCCACCGCGTCATGCTCAGCTTCGAGGCCAACGCCGATGGGATCGGTGCGGGCGACGTCGTGTCCCGACTCCTGGAAGCAGTGGCGATCGCGTAGCGAAGCCGGAATCGGTCCGCGCGGGTCCTCGGTGGCCTCACGCGGTGCCGAGCCGCGCTGCGCCGTCTCCCACCAGGACCCAGGACGCCGCGCGGAGCGCGCCGCGAGGTCCTTCGCGCGCTTCGGAGAGCGCCGAGCGCACTGCAGCTCCGGCGGTCGCGCCCTCGGCGAGTGCGCCGTGCACCGTCCCCATGAACGTCTCGGTCGCCGCGTCCTCGACCACGTCGAGCGCTCCGACCACGGCGCGCGCACCCGCGGCGAGGAACGCGGCCTCGGGGCCGAACGGGTCCTCCTCGCGACCGACGGCGTGCCGCGAGGTCTCGCAGCCGCTCAGCGTCACGATGGCGCCCTCGAGGTCGAGGCGGCCGAGGTCGAGCGCGGTGAGCGCGCGCTCCCCGAGCTGCAGCCCCGAGAACAGCGGGTGGTCGGCGCGGTGCGCCCCGTGCGCCGCGACGTGCACGGCAGCGAAGCGCTCGCCGTCCAGGACGCGCCGCTCCCACGCGTCCGCGTCGAGGCGCTCCGCGGACGCGCCGTGCGTGCCCGCGAGGGCCGCGAGCTCGCGCTCTACCGCCGGCAGCGAATCGCCGCCGTGTCCGAGGAGCGCCACGCGGCCCGCCGTCGCCGCCGCGCGGCGGCTCCGCGCGAGTTGGCGCAGGCCCCGCGCGTACGCGGTCTCGACGCGCTCGAACAGCGGCGCGCCGTCGACGTGGAGCGCGTGCAGCGGCACGTCGTGCAGGGGGCCGTGCGGCACGAGCACGACCCGCTCCGCGCGCAGCTCCCCGGCCACGGGCGCGAGCAGACCGCGGCCGAGCTCGTCGAGGAGCCGTTCGACGCCACGGTCGAGAGAGGGCGTGTGGCGCTCCAGGTACGCGGCGCCGTGGCCGAGCTTGCGGACGTGGAAGCGCAGCCGCGCCACGGCGGCGCGCACGAAGTCCGCGCCGACGGGACACCGGGCGACGGCCCGCATTCCATCGGGCGCGTCGACGACCGCGTGGATCGTGTCGCCGTCGACGACGAAGCGCACCGCGCACTCGCCGGATCGCAGCACCTCGGAGGGACGCGGCGGCGCTGCGGCGGGCCCGTCGCGCGCGCCTTGCCGTGATGCGGCGCGGAGGCTACGCAGCAGGCCGTCCATCTCCTCGCCGAGAGCGGCCTCCTCGGCGGGCGCCGTGGCCGCAGCGCGGCCTGCGTTACCGCTCGGCCTCTCGGCACGCCCCAAGACCGACTCCATCGAGCGTGCGAGGCGCGCGTCGAGGGAGCGTCGCAGCGCCAGCGCGTCCGGCGCGCGCAGCGCGGCGCCGAGAGGTCGTTCCTCCAGGCTGCGCTGCCGCCCCTGCTCGACCATCTCCAGCGCCTCCGAGGCACGTGCAGCACCGCCGCGTTCCAGCAGCAGCCCCGCCAGGCGCACGAACACGTCCTGGCGCGCGCCCAGGAACGCGAGCCGCGCGTCGGCCCAGGCGAGGCCCGCGAACGTGCGTTCGACGAGTTCGACGGCCGCCCGCAGGTGATGTTCGGCCTGGTCGCCGTCGGAGGAGCATCGCGCGAGCAGGCGCCTGGCCTCGACCGCCGTCGTCGCCAGCAGTCCCGACGCGTCCGCGCCCTCCTCCACGACCCGGACCAGCTCGTCGCTCGCCGTCGCCGCGTCGCCCGACGCCAGCCGTGCCTCGGCCACCGCGAGCGCGCCCGCCCGCGCGAGGAACCTGTCGCCGCTGGCCTCCAGCGCGGAACGCGCGCGCTCGACCGTCGCGACGTCGGTCACGGCCCCGGCATTCAGCGTCGCGATCTGCAGGACGACGAGCGCCGCGCGCACGCTGTTCCCGAGCGTCTCGAACGCGGCGCGGGCGTCCTCCAGCAGTGGCGCGGCTTCGGTGGCGTCGCCGGAACGCCACGCCGCGACCCCCTCGAACAGCCGCGCCTTCGCTCGCTCGTACTCCATGCCCAGCGCAGCGAAGGCCTCGGCGGCGATGCGCGCGTGCCGCCGGGCCTCGTGCTCGGCGCCGAGCGCGAGGTGGATCTCGGCGAGGTCGAGGTGGCAGAGCGGTTCGCCCGTCGGCTTGAGACCGTCGGCGTAGCGAACGGCGAGTCGCTCCAGCTCGGCGATCGCGCGCTCGAACCGCCCTTCACGGAACGCGAGGTAGGCGAGGCCGTACTCGCAGTCGGCGGCCAGGACGTCGTGGCCGTTCGCGACGAAGGCGTCGCGCGCACGCTCGAAGTGCCTCCTGGCGTCCTCGAACGCGTGTGCGTTCGCGAGGACGTTGCCGAGGTTGTGGAGGGCGAACGCGGCGCCGAACGTCTCCCCCGCGTCGTCGAAGATCCGAACGGCTCCGTCGTAATGGCGCGCGGCGTCCTCGAAGCGGTCGAGCCGGAAGTGGACGTTGCCCACGTTGCACTCCAGCTGAGCGAGCAGCACGCGCTCGCCGTGGCGCTCCAGGACCTCGCGGGCGAGCGCGGCTTCGGCGAGCGCGCCGTCGGCGTCGCCGCTCATCTGCAGCACGTCGACGAGGCTGCGCCGGACGCGGGCTGCCTCGACGTCCTCGCCCGCCGCGTCGTACGCGCGAACGGCATCGCGGTAGTGGGGGAGAGCCTCACCGCTGCGGCCGGCCGCGTGGAGCGCGACGGCCCGACCGCGGAGGCAGAGCGCGCGGCGCGTCGGCACGGCGTCCGCGAGGGCGGCGAGCGCCTCCGAGGCCGGCAGCGCGTCGGCCGGGGCCGCGCGCACCGCC
>JBCDGE010000148.1:0-15017 GCA_038757895.1 Planctomycetota bacterium
GCCCTCCGAGTCGAGATCTACGTCCATCGACTTTCGGGCAAGGCGCTCCAATTCCGCACCCACGCAGAAACTCGAAGGGCCCTCAGATCCGTCGGTTTGGCGGCCTGACCACCGCGAAACTCCAGACTAGTGTCCTGTTTCGGAAGTTCCTTGGCACTTGCGTGTGTCCGTGTCGTCCAGGCAAGGCGGCGCGAACGTGGCGTAGCAGTAGCTACGTCCAGTGAGCGCCAACGCCGCATGGGCGGCTCGGGCGCGCGCAAGTGCCAAGGAACTTCTGAGACAGGGCACTGGACAGCGCGCCCGAGCGCTACCGCCCGGCGACGCGCGCCTTGGCGGCTCCCTCGACGTCGTCGAGCGCTGCGCCCATCCGCTCGATCGTCTCGGGGGACTCGGTCATCGCCATGATCGGGTCCAGCTCGATCGGCTCCCCTATCGAGTACTCGATGCGGGCGAAGGGCAGCGGCACGAGCAGGCGGTCCCACGTGCGCAGCTTGATGCCGGCCGAGCACGAGTAGGACATCGGCACGACGGGGCTGCCCGAGAGACGCGCGAGCATGATCGCGCCGGGCTTGAACTCGTGCGGCGGACCGGTCGATCCGTCCGGCGCGATGAGCGGCGAGACGTCGCCCTCCTTGATCGCGAGGTACATGTCCCGCAGCGCCATGGCGCCGCTCCGGCGCGCCGAGCCGCGGACCGCCTGGATGCCGAGCCGTCCGAGGACGCGGGCGGCGAGCTCGCCGTCCTTGGACGGGCTCACGAGTGCCCCGGGCGTCACGCCGCGCGCCCGAAGGCGCCGCATGTACGCGACGGCCATGATCTGGCGCTGGTGCCAGACGCAGGGGATGAAGCGCTGGCCGGCGGAGAGGAACGGCTCCAGGTTCTCCTCGCCATGGACCCGGAAGCGCATCGTCGCGAGGTAGAGGCGGAACAGCAGCGCGAGCGGCGCCGCGAGGGTCGGGAACAGCGTCGTCCGCCAGCGCGGGATCGGCTTCTGCGCGCGCGGCGCGTAGCGGTCACGCTGCGGTAGCGCGGGGGACGCGCCCTCTCGATCGTCGGTCTCCCCCATCGACGTCACTCCGACCCGGCCGTGCCGCCACTCTGCACGCGCTCGCTGAGGATCGCGGCGAGCCCGCGGATCGTGGGCTGGTCGAAGAAGTCGCGGATGTCGAGGCCCTTCGGATAGCGAGCCTCGACGAGACCGTGGATCTCGGCGAGGTCGATCGAGCTGATGCCCTGCTCGAACAGGTTGTCCTCGGGTCCGAAGCGGCGACCGCCGAGCACCTGGTCGCACGCCCTGACGATCATGCGCTCCATCGCCTCGGGGCTGGTGTCGTCGGTCTCCTGCGGCGCCGCGTCGGGGGCCTCCGCGGGAGACGCGTCCGGCCGAAGCTCGCCGAGCACTTCGTCGTACTCCCCCGCGAGGAGCGCGTTCGCCAGCGCGGCGCGCTGGACCTTGCCGCTGGTCGTGCGGGGGATCTGCCGCACCGGGACGACGAGGTCGACGCCGACGCCGTAGGTCGCGGACATGTGCCGGCGGACGGTCGCCGCGGTGCTCTCGAACGACTCCGCGTCCCCGCGGTGCTGCACGAAGACGCCGATCTCCTCGGCTCCGGCGCCGCGGCGCACGGGCGCCACGGCGACCCGCAGCGCGTCGATCTCGAGCGCGGACTGGAGGCTCTCCTCCAGGTCGTGCGGATAGAAGTTCTGGCCGTCGACGATGACGAGGTCCTTGCGGCGGCCGGTGATGTAGAGCTGGCCGCCGCGGAAGAACCCGAGGTCGCCCGTGTCGAGCCAGCCGTCCCCCTGCAGCGCGGCGGCGGTCGCCTCCGCGTCGTCGTGGTAGCCCTCGGTGACGCTCTCGCCGCGGATCCAGATCCGCCCGACGTGCTCGTCCTGGAGCGCCTCGCCGTCCTCGCCGGCGACCCGGACCTCCATGCCCGGAAGCGGCGCACCGCAGCCGACGGTCACGAACGAGTCCGCGTCGTCGGTGATCGAGATGCGCTCGCCGAGGCCAGAGCCCTCGCGCGCGACGCGAAGGCCGTCGATCTCGTCGCCCGGACCCGGGAAGGTCACGGCGAGCGTCGCCTCGGCAAGGCCGTAGACGGGGAACATCGTCTCTCGGCGCAGGCCGTGCGGCGCGAGGCGGTCGAGGAAATCGCGCGCGAGGTCGAGCGCGATCGGCTCGGCCCCGTTCATGACGATGCGCACGCACGAGAGGTCGACGCCCTCGGGGACGCCCTTGCGATCGATCGCCTTGAGCAGGTGCCGGTAGCCGAAGTTCGGCGACGAGAGGAACGTTGCTCCGAGCGTGGACGCGTCCTGGATCCACACGATCGGCGAGCGCGCGAAGGCCGACGTGGGCGCGAGCACCTGATCGGAGCCGCCGTAGAGCGGCGCGAGGTGGAAGCCGACGAGCCCCATGTCGTGCGAGAGCGGCATCCAGCTGTAGGAGCGGTCGTCGGCCGTGTGGCGGCACCCCGAACGGATCGCCTCCAGGTTGGCGAGCACCTGGCGCTGGCGGACGATGACGCCCTTCGGCGCGCGCGTGGAGCCGGAGCTGTACTGGACGAACGCGATGTCGTCGGGCGAACGCTCGACCGGCTCGCCGTCGGCGCCGTCGGCGCCGGGCCACAGCCGGCGCTCGTCGAGACCGTCTGCTCCGGCCGCCTGGAGCCGAGCGAGGCCGTCGTCGTCGAGCACGAGGCGCGCGCTCGGGCGCCGTCCCAAGATGTCGAGCACCTTGGCGCAGCTCGCCTCGTTCGCGGGCGGAGCGAGCGGCATCGCGACGAATCCGCCGAGCTGACACGCCCAGAAGACGTCGAGGAAGTCCGCCGTGTCGTCGACCGGCATGACCACCTCGTCGCCCGGCGCGACCCCGGCGCGCTGCAGCCCACCGAGCCGCGCGAGGGCGCGGCGCTCGAGGTCGGCGACGGTCGTCGTCCGGTAGGCGCCCGGGCGTTCGAAGAGCGCGATCTCCTGGACGTCCGCACGCTCGCCGCGGAGGAGGTCGGGGAGGGTCTTGGCGTCGTGCATCGAGGGGGCGGCCCGCTCCGCAGCGGCGGGACGCGGCGGAGGAGCGAGGGAGGCTGGCCGGCGCGGAGATGTTAGCCGCCCGCCCCCTTGGGGAACACGGGATCGGGCGTCGGGAGCGACGCGGACGCGCAAGCCCCGGCCTCTCGACCGCCGGCTCTCGCCTACAGGCGGCCGACCCGCACCAGGATCGGGTCCCGCGCGCGCAGATTGACCCCGGGGTCGAGTGCGGGCGGGGCGGCGCTCTGCGCCTCGATCCGGTAGCGAGAGGCGACCCAGGCGAGGTGCTGGACGGACACGCTGAGCGCGAAGCCGTCGCCGGCGCAACGACGGGGGCCGGAGGAGAACGGGATGTAGGCGCCGCGCGTCGGCGCGACCCCGGACGCGGGGATCCGGCTCGGGTCGAACTCCTCGGGCCGATCCCAGTACCGCGGATGGCGGTGCAGGATGTACGGCGTGATCAGGATCTGCGTGCCCGCCGGGATCTGGTACCCCGCGAGCTCGTCGTCGACGAGCGCGCGACGGGTGAACATCCAGACCGGCGGGTAGAGCCGCAGCGTCTCGTGCACGACGCGCGGCGCGAGGTCGAACCTCCGCTCCAGGGCGCCGGACGTCGGGTCGAACGGCCCCACCCGTTGGACCTCTTCCTGGAGCGCGGCCTGCACGTCCTGGTGACGACCGAGGAGCGACCAGGCCCAGGCGATGGTCGCCGCGCTCGTCTCGTGACCCGCGATGACGAGCGTCATGATCTCGTCGACCAGGCCGGCGAGGTCGAGCGGTTCGTCCGTCGATCTGTCGCGCGCGGCCAGGTACATGCCCAGGAAGTCGTGGCTGTGCGGCCCGTCCCCCGCGCGCTCGCGCCGCGCCTCGGCGATCTCGCGCACCACCGGCCAGAGCTGGCGGAAGCGCATCGCGAACATGAGGTCGCGCTCGTGCGTGTCGACGACGAGGTCGAACGGGTTGCCGCCCTCGCGCGCATCGAGGGCCTCCAGGTCGGGACCGAAGATCGAGCGCAGGATGATCCGCAGCCCGAGTCGGTTCGCCTCGTCCGTCAGGTCGAGCGGCTCGCCGCTCGCGGCATGCTCCTCCCACACGGCGGAACGCTCCGCGATGCAGCGCGCGATCATCCCTCCCATCGCGGCGACGCTCGGCCTGCCGAACGCGGGCTGGAGCATGCGGCGCCGCTTCTTCCAGTGCTCGCCGTCGGAGACGATCAGCCCGTCGCCGAGGAGCATCTTGACGCGCTCGAACCCGACGCCCTTCGCGTAGTCGGCCTGGCGCTTGGTCAGGACGTGGTGGATCGCTGCAGGGTCGTTCAGCACCCAGAGCGGGAGGTCGGCCCCCGCGGTCGCCGCGTCGGGGACGGGCGGGATCGCCCAGACGTCGCCGTACGCCTCGAACCCGCGGGTCAAGTAATCGAGGGACTCCGCGTTCGCGTCGACCACGAACGGGGTCGACGGCCCCGGGAGCCGCTGTGTCGTGGACCGTCGGTGCGTCGGTCCGTCGGTGGAGTTCGCCATGTGGACTCGCGTTCGCGCGCGATGACGCGCGACCGCTGCAGGTGAGCCGATGCGGTGAAGACCAGTGCGGTGAAGACCGGTCCGATGGGCGCGCGGCGGGTGCGGTGGTGCCGCGCGGTGGAGATCGGCGATGGTGGGCCCTGAAGGACTCGAACCTTCGACCGAGCGATTATGAGTCGCCTGCTCTGACCGACTGAGCTAAGGGCCCGTCCGCCTCGGCGGGCGATGGGGAGAGGTTACCCTCTTCCCATGGCCGACATCGAGATCGACGTCCCCGGAGAGTTTGCGCGCCTTCACGAGGCGTTCGGGGCCTTCGAGGCGATCCGCGACGAGGGCGAATCGGCCCGCCGGATGCGCGCACCGGAGGTCTCCGGCTGGAGCGTCGAGCAGCACCTCTACCACGTCGCCCTCGCCACGGACCTGGCGTTCCGGCACGTCCGCGCGCTCGTCGCGGGCAAGGGGCGGCTGATCCGGGCCGAGGGCGAGCTGGAGACGCGGGCGGCGGAGGTACTGGCGGACGACGCGACGCCCCGCGGCGAGGCGGAGGCCCCGCGGATGGTCACGCCGGACGACGAGGTGAACCCCGAGTTCCTCGCGATGGAGCTCCGCGGCAACCGCGACGCGCTCGCGGGCCTGGAGGAGATCGCGGCGAGCATCCCCGAAGCGCAGGGCTGGATCCCCCACCAGGACCTCGGGACGCTCACCGCGCCCCACTGGCTGCGCTTCTCGGCTCTGCACGCCCGCCACCACTGGGCGATCGTGCGCGACATCCGCGCCGCGGTCACGGCTGCGGGCTGACGACCACCCGCTGCTCGCCGTTCGGGCCGTCCGCCTCGAAGCGCACGGCCCCGGGCAGGAACGCGTCGATCACCTCGGCGTTCGTCGTTGCGTGCCGCGAGAGCGTCGTGCAGCGGAACGACCCGCCGCCCATCAGCGTCATCGGCAGCATGAGCTGATCGGCGAGGTGCTCGTCGACCGGCGCGTCGCTCGACACGTACTCGCGCACCTGGCGCGCGAGGTCCCCGCCGACCGCCTCGCTGGAGCGCTCGCGCATGCCGAACGACACGAGGACGGCGGCGTGCACGGACTGCGGGAAGCGGGCGATCATCACGTTGCCAGGGCTGCGGCCGGCCTTCGCTTCCGAGACGCGGAGTCGGTCGCGCGTCCAGTGCAGCTTGCGGCGGAACGCCTTCCACTCGCGCTCGGCGATGTCGGCCGGCAGCCCGTCGACGACGACCTCCACCGACGGCGTCCCGGCGTCCTCTCGGGCGAGCAGCTTCAGCCGGCGACGCTCGGCCGCCGGCGCGACCTCGACCATGAGCTCCCCGCCGCCGCCGGGGAAGTACCCGGGCCGGACGAGCCGCGCCGTCGCCTCCGCCCCCATCGCGCGGACGCACGGGAGGAACGCCTCGTCGAGGAACTCGAACGGCGGCGCGGACGGGTTGTGCGTGCCGCCCTCCAGGACGACCGTCGAGGGTTCGTGCGCGCGCAGCAGCGGCGGCAGGACGGTCTGCAGCACGAGCATCGTGCTGCCCGCCGACCCGATGCCGAAGCGGTACTTGCCGCCCAGCGGCGGACCGCCGGGCGTGAAGCGGACCGACGTGGAGCCGAGCTCGTCGCCCTCCACCTCGCCGGCCGTGATGTCGCGCACGGCGCGGAGCGCGGTGCGGTGCTGGCGCAGGAGACCGGGCTTGCGGCGCCCGCCGCGGACGTTCTCGACCACGACGGGGCGGCCCAGCGCGGCGGCGAGCGAGAGGGAGGTGCGCAGCACCTGCCCCCCGCCCTCGCCCTGGCGGCCGTCGAGGACGACGGTTTCGTTCGACGTGCTCTCGCTCATCCCTTCACGCAGACGACCTGGCGGAGCGTGTGGACCACGTCCACGAGCGCGGTCTGCGCCTCCATCACGGACTCTATGTCCTTGTACGCCATCGGCGTCTCGTCGATGACGCCGGTGTCCTTGCGGCACTCGACGTGCTTGGTGGCCTCGATGTGCTCGTCGAGCGAGAACGTCTTCTTGGCCTTGGTGCGCGAATGCTTGCGCCCCGCGCCGTGGGAGCACGACTCGAACGAGTCCGCGTTCCCCTTCCCGCGCACGATGAAGCTCTTCGCTCCCATCGAGCCCGGGATGATGCCCATGTCACCTTCGCCCGCGCGGACGGCGCCCTTGCGGGTCACCCACACGTCCTCGCCGAGGTGGTGCTCCTTCGCGACGTAGTTGTGGTGGCAGTTCACGACCGTCGCGTCCGCGCGGAACGGCTTGACGCCGCGCAGCTTGCGCACCGAATCGATCACGTTCTCCATCATCACCTGGCGGTTGATGCGCGCGAACTCCTGGGCCCATAGCACGGCCTCGACGTAGTCGTCGAAGTGCGGCGTGCCCTCGGTGAGGTACGCGAGGTCCTTGTCCGGCAGGTTGCCGAGCGCGTGCTCCATGTCCTTCTTGGCCTTCTCGATGAACACGCGCGCGATCTTGTTGCCGACGCCGCGCGAGCCCGAGTGCAGCATGAACCAGACGCGATCGTCCTCGTCGAGGCAGACCTCGACGAAGTGGTTGCCCGTCCCGAGCGTGCCGAGCTGGTTGACGTTGTTGGAGTTCTTCAGCGTCGGGTAGCGATCGCAGAGCAGCCCGAAGCCGCTCTCCAGGTGCGTGCGCCAGAGGTTCCCGACGCGCTTCGGGATCTCCCCCCACGAGCCGGTGTCACGTCGACCGCGACGCGAGAGCCCGTGCGGGACCGCGCGCTCGATCGTGTTGCGCATCGGCTTCAGGTCGTCGGGCAGGTCGCTCGCGGTGAGCGTCGTCCGCGCCGCGCACATCCCGCACCCGATGTCAACGCCGACCGCCGCCGGCACGATCGCGCCGAGCGTCGGGACGACCGATCCGATCGTCGCGCCCATGCCCCAGTGCACGTCCGGCATCACCGCGATGTGGCCGTGCACGATCGGCAGCCGCGCGGTGTTCTCGAGCTGGCGCCGGGCGCTCTCCTCGATCCCGACGCCGCGCGTCCAGGCCTTGATCGGCACGCCGCCGACGGCCTCGATCGTCTCGTAGCTGTGGTCGTGAGCGGTCATCGCGTCCTCCGAGGAGTGTGGGCGTTCGGGGCCCGTCCGGGCCAGCCCCGCGCTGGTCGCGCCGGGCCGCCAGCGCTAGAGCGATGGGCGTGCCGGCGGGCTCGCCACTCCCCGGGGTCGAATCACAACTGCTTGCTCCACAGGGACCTACGCTGCCTCCAGGGGACTGGCTGGGTTACGTGTGCTTGCACGAAAGGAGCGCGCCACGCGACGCGGGGATAGCGATATATCCAGCGGGATAGCGCCCTTGAGTCCCCGCGCCCGGCCGAGCGAGCGCCGTATCCTCCGTGGATGCTCCTCGCCAGCGCGCTCCTGCTCCTCGGCCCGACTCCGACGCACGCCTCCAGGCCGCCGGCGCAGGGCGCCCCGGAGCCCGCCCTGGTCGCCGTCTGGACCAGCGGCGAGGACGGGTACCACACCTACCGGATCCCGGCCATCGTTCGCGCTCCGTCGGGGGACCTGCTGGCGTTCTGCGAGGGTCGCCGGGGCGGCCGAGGGGACAGCGGGGACATCGACCTCCTCGTGAAGCGCTCCTCGAACGGCGGCGCGACCTGGGGACCGCAGCGCGTCCTGTGGGACGACGGCGAGAACGTCTGTGGGAACCCGTGCCCGGTCGTCGACGGGACGACGGGTCGCATCCACCTGCTCGCGACCCACAACCTCGGGGAGGACAGCGAGCGCGAGATCATCGACGACGTGGCCGAGGGGACCCGGACCGTCTGGGTGCTCACGAGCGACGACGGCGGCGCGACGTGGACGGAGCCGCGCGAGATCACGAAGTCGACCAAGATGAAGTACTGGACCTGGTACGCGACGGGTCCGGGCGTCGGGATCCAGCTCATCCGCGGCGCGCATCCGGGTCGGCTCGTGGTGCCGTGCGATCACATCGAGGCGGGGACCAAGCGGTATCGCAGTCACGTCCTGCTCTCGGACGACCACGGCAAGACCTGGCGCATCGGCGGCGTCACGCCGCGCGATCAGCTCAACGAGTGCCAGGTCGCGGAGCTCGCGGATGGCTCGCTCGTCCTCAACATGCGGAACTACGACCGCCGCACGAAGGCGCGCGCCGTGGCCGTCTCCACGAACGGTGGCACGACGTGGGGCGCCGTGCGCTGGGACGAGGCGCTGCCCGAGCCGATCTGCCAGGCCGGGCTGATCGGCGTCGACCGCGGCGAAGAGCGGCGGCTCTACTTCACCAACCCCGCCTCGGCCGACGCGCGCGTCCGGATGACGCTGCGAGCGAGCGACGACGGCGGGGCGACCTGGGAGACCGTCGACGTCCTGCACGAGGGGCCCGCGGCGTACTCGTGCCCCGTCGCGCTCGAGGGCGAGCGCGTCGGCATCCTGTTCGAGTGCGGCGACGAGCACCCGTACGAGCGCATCGTTTTCACAGCTCGCTAGCGATCTTCGCGGCGGTAGCAGAACTTGTGCCCCGACCAGTCCTCGTCGACCGCGCACACCTTCACGTCGACGAGGCCCGCGTCGAGCCCGGCGGCTCGCACGCCGTCGCCCGCGAGGTCGGCGGCGAGCGGCGACGACTTCTTCGGCCACGAGATCCAGAGCGCGCCGTCGCGGGCGAGCGCGCGGACGCAGGCGGGCAGCCGACGATCGAGCTCCGCCGACGTGCGCGCGAACACGTGAACGAAGTCCATCTCGTTCCCGGGACGGCGCAGGCGCGTCACGCCGTCCGGCAGCGGCCCGAGCAGGTCGTCGAGGTGATCGGGCGCTCCGACGAACGCGACCCGCGAGTCGGGCTTGAGGCCGAGCTTCTTGACGAGCGGCGTACCGGAGTAGCCTGCGGGCTTTCTCGGGGTCATGGGATGAGGATAGCCGCGGCTACGATGCGCGCATGAGCGAGCTGATCGACCGCTTCCTGGCCGAGGGTCCGTACGCGGTCGTCGGCGCGTCGAGCGACCGGATGAAGTTCGGCAACCGCGTGCTCCGCAGCTACATGGAGCACGATCTCCCCGCGTTCCCGGTGAACCCGACGCAGAGCCAGATCGAGGGCCTCGACGCCTACGCCTCGCTCGCCGATCTCCCGGAACCGGTGCGGCACGTCTCGATCATCACGCCGCCGGCCGTCACCGAGTCCGTCGTCGAGGAAGCCGCCGAGATGGGCGCCGAGGTGCTCTGGATGCAGCCCGGCGCGGAGAGCCCGAACGCGATCCGCCGGGCGCGGCAGCTCGGGATGGAGGTCATTGCCGGCGGACCGTGCGTGCTCGTCGAGCTCGCGCGTCGCTGACGCGCGCTCGATCGGAGCCCCCCCGGCCCTAGCGAACCTGCCACGGCTTCGCGCCGGAGGCGAAGGCGGTGCGCAGGGCGGCGAGCCGCTCCAGCTCACGGCGGGGCGCGCCCGCCGCGCGGGCGAGGGACTCCGCGCGCGTCATCGAACTCTCCGCGTCGGCGGCGCGGCCCGCGGCGGCGTATGCGCGCGCGCGCGTCTCCTCGAACGCGGGTGCCCCCGGCCCCTCGCGCGGGAGCGACTCCGAGAGCCGGGTGCCCTCGTCGACGTCCCGCAGCGCGGGGTCGGGCGCACCGACGAGGTAGCGGGCGAGGACGTTCGTCGCCTGCGTCATGCCGGGGTTGCGTTCGTGCGCGAGGCGGAGCGCGCCGATCGCGGCGCCGATCTCTCCCTCGCGGGCGAGGAGGCGGCCCTGGTGGAAGGGCGCGTTCGCGTCGGTCCGATCGAGGGCCGCCGCCCGCCCGAACGACTCGATCGCCGCGCGGCGGTCGCCGAGCTGCTCGTAGGCGTGCCCGAGGTTGTAGCGTGACAGCGCGTGCTCGGAGTCCTTCCTCGCGCAGGCCTCCCACCGCAGCCTCGCCTCTTCGATGCGGCCCATGCGCACCTCCAGGACGCCCATCTCGTACTCGGCGGACGGCGCGCCGCCGCTGAGGCGTAGCGCCGCCTCCAGCTCCACCCGCGCCTCGCCGTAGATGCGCGCGCGCTCGTCGGCGGGCGTTGCGTCGGTGACCTGGTTGTAGAGCGCCCGCCCGCGGTCGAGGTGGTAGCGGTGATCGGCGGGCGCGCCGTCCGGAGCGCCCAGCCAGGCGAGCGCCACGAGGACCGCGGAGACCCCGATCGCCGTCCATCGGCCCGTCGTCGTGGCGGCGCGATGGAACGGGAGGAGCCCTGCGAGGATCGCCAGGAACGGCACCAGCGGCACGCGGAATCGAGCGGTCGCGAAGAACGGCAGCAGCGAGAGGAACGAGATCAGCGCAAACCCGCCGACGAGGGCGACGACCTCGGCCTGCGTTCGTCGATCGGCCGCGTCCACCTCTCCCTCCGTGAGGTCGTTCTGGCCGTCCGAGCGGCGCGAGGCGAGGAAGAGCCCGAAGCCCGCGAAGGCGCACAGCGAGAGCAGCGGGAACGGGAACGGAAGCCAGCGGAGCGCGAGCGAGTGACGCTTCTCCGCCGCGACGTCCTTGTTGTTCGAGATCTCCTCCGGTCCCCAGAAGAGCGCCGCCTTGCGCAGCGTGAGGGCGGCGAACTCGCCGGGGTTCGACCGGATCCAGTCGAGCGCGCGAGAGGTGAACCACGAGGACACGTCGCTCGCGGTCATCTCGCGCCCGACCTCCTCCTCGACGGCCGCCACGACCCCCGGCCAGTCGTAGCACGTCCTGAAGCGCCCCATCCCCGCGACCTCGGCGGTGATCCGGCCGTCGGCTCCCTCGTGGTTCCCGATCCACAGGTTGACGCCGAGGTTCGACGTCACGAGCACGGGTTGCCCCGAGACGCTGATGTTGCGCAGCGTCACGGGCGCGATCGCCAGGACGAGCCCGAGCGCGAACAGGCCGAGCGGCGCCAGGAGCGGCGCGCCGCGTCGGCGCAGAGCGAGCGCCAGCCACGGCGCGGCGACGGCGACGAGCGCGAGCAGGTTCGGCCTCGTGAGGACGGCGAGCCCGAGCAGCGCGCCCGCCGCGAGGGCCCAGCGCCGCGACTTCGCGTCGGCCGCGCGCAGGAGGGCGAGGATCACCGCGAGCTCCAGCGCGACGGCGAGCGAGGGCGCGAGCAGCTCGCCTTCGAAGTAGATGAGCGTCCAGTGCAGCGCCATCACGCCCGCCGCGATGCCGGCCGAGGCGACGCCGAAGCGCCGCGCGATCGACCACGCGAGCACGACGGACGCGAGCCCGAAGAGCATCTGGAGCGCCACGGCCGCCGTCACGCTCCCTCCGGTCACGCGGTAGACGGCGGCCAGCAGGAACGGGTACGCGGGCGGCCGCAGGTAGGGCTCGGTGGCGAGGCCAGGATCCTGGACGCCGGCCCGGCGCCACTCGGGCGCGCGTTCCTCGCCGAACGCAAGCGTGCGCGCCCAGTCGTCGTGGAACCCCGCGTCGATGACGGGCCGGTCGAAGTCCGGCGCCGCGCGCCGCTCCGCGAGGTACCCGAGGCGCAGCAGCCCGCCGACCACGACGAGCAGCAGGAGAACGAGGCGCTCTCGGGATCGACCTTCGGCGCCCTTCACGGCCGCTCAGTCTCCGGGCGGACGGCCGCGCGTCAAGCGGCAGCGCCCGGTCGCCCTCTGCTACTGAATCAGGACCTCGCGGATCCGCGCCCAGTAGAGGCCCCAGTCCGCCGCCTGCCGACGCTCCAGGCGGCCTGCGCCCGCGGGCGCGCGACCGGTGATCCAGCCGTCGTCGTCGGGCTCGAAGTAGGTCGCGGCGCTCTCGCCGCCCGACCCCCCGAACGTGACGAGGCGGACCTCACCGTCCCCGTCCTCCACGCGCTCGCGGACCGCACCGGTCGTGAGCGCCTCCTCCCAGTCGATCCGCGTCCCCTCCAGGTCGAGGACGCGGACGACCTCGACGCGCCCGCCGCCGTCGAGCGCGCCGGTCAGCGTCAGGTTCGCCTGGCCCGCGCGCGCGGAGACGACGAAGCCGCCGGACGCGTCGACCTGGACCGCGGGCAGCGCCTCGCCGGAGTATTCGTCGTCGACGCGCTGCAGCGTGACCGCCCATCCCTCGGCGGGTGCGCCGTCCACGAGGAACCGGCCGTGCACGGCCACGTCCCCCATCGTGCGCATGTCGAGATCGACGGTGACCTCGCCGCCGTCGACGACCTCCGCGTTCCAGCCGAAGTCCTTCTCCTCCGGCGTGTTCGCGACCGAGAAGACCTCGACCGCGGGCTCTTCCAGGCGGCCCTCGACGTGCCACGGCCCGGGCGTGAGCCCCTCCAGTCGGTACGCCCCGTCGTCGGATGCGCGCGTCCAGCGCGGGTGCCCGTCGCCGCGCGACGCGACGACGTAGAGGCGCGTCGGGTCGTAGCCCACCGGCGCGACGACCGAGCCGACGATCGCGCCGCCCGCCGCGACCTCGACGACGATCCCGTCGACGCCCTCGCCGGGCTCCAGCGTCAGCTCCAGCTCTCCGGTCGGGAGCCCCTCGCGGAGCGCGAGCACGGTGACGTCGGTCCACTCGGGATCGACCGGGCACTCGAAGCGTCCGTCGGCGTCGGTCTCGATCCCGTGGTTCTCATTGACGAAGAAGCGCATGGGGAGGCTCGCCTTGATGGGAATGAAACCCTCCAGACGCTGGCCGATCTCGATCGAAGCCCCCTCGACGGGCGTACCGCGGGACACGACGCGACCGCTGATGTGAGGCTCGCGCACGAGCTCGACCTCGAGCGACTCGGGGGCGGTGTCCGGGGTGTACGGCCCGAAGCGCTGCGCCTCGAAGCCGCGGCGGCTGACCGTGACCTGGAACTCACCCGGCGGCGCAACGATCTCGGCGACGCCGCGCGCGTCGGTGCGCGTCCAGTCCTCGCCCGGAATCGGGCGGCCTCCGCTCGCGAAGTAGTTGCGATCCGTGAGGAGCGGCATCAGCGCCGCCTCGTGGATCGGCACCCCGTCCTCGTCGGTGACCTTCGCGCGTAGTACGCGGCGCGGCGTCAGGTCGATCTCGACGCCGTCGTCCCCGCGGGTCACGTAGACCGGCGCGCTCATGCCGTGGTCGCCGCCTGCGTCGCGTGCGACCAGCTCGACGGGCGTCGCGCCGCCCGGGCAGTACGCGAATCTCCCGTCCTCGTCCGCCGTGAACGTCCCCTCGTCGAACCGCGCGCGATTCTCGTAGGAGATCTTCGCTCCCGGAGCGGGCCTGCCGTCGGGCTGTCGCACGATGCCGCGCACGAGCTCGGCGGCCGGGATCTCCTCCAGGACGAGCCGTCCGGCGTCGGCGGTCGAGCGGCGCGCGACCTCCAGCGGATCGCTGATCGTCCACAGCTTGCCCTTCGCGTGCGCGTAGAGGCGGCACGGGCCGAGCGCTGCGCCGGGGAACTCGAAGGCGCCGCCTTCGCCCGAGAGGACGCGTGGCCGGCGCCCCTCGGCGGGGCCGTTCAGCCGCACCCCGTCGACGTCGCCCACGACGACCGCCTCGCCCAGGAAGACGCGACCGCCTTCCACCGCCCGGCCGGCCTCGTCGACGAGCCGCCCCTCGACCGCTCCTCCGGGGCCGAGCACGAGATCTCCGAGGTCGGAGGTCCCGTGCCACGGCGGCGTCGTCACGACGAACGTGGTCGCGCGGAAGCGCGCCGACGCCTGGAAGGCCATCGGGAAGACCTCCGTGTTGTACGCCCGCATGAAGCGGTCCTCGATCCGGATCTCGACCACGCCGCTACCGTCGGAGACGCAGAAGTTCTCCTCGCCGCGAGGCTCTCCGGAGCTGTAGATCGAGCGCAGCGTGCCGCCCGAGACTGGATCGCCGTCCTCGTCGACGAGCCGCGCGCGCACGATGGTCACCGCGGGCTCGTCGTCGCTGGCCGAGACCTGCGGCTCCTCGACCGGCGCGGAGGGAGCGGGCGCGGCGAGCGCGACGTCCGCGAGGTCCTCGCGCGCGGCGCCGCCCTCGACCGTTGCGAGGACCGCGTCGCTCTCGGACGCCCCCGCATCCGCCGTCGACCGCACGGTCGCAGCCTCGCTCCGCGCGAGGTCGCCGGACGTGGAGGAGAGGAACCCACGCGTGGCGACGAGGGCGGCGGCGACGAGCGCCATCGAGGTGAGGACCTTGGTCGACGTCTTCATGGCGAGGATCTCCAGGGCGGCGCCCTCGAGGACGCGCCCGCGGGAGCCAGAGGCGAGGAGGAGGAGCGCGAGCGGACCACCGGCGTGGAGGGAGGTGCCCCCCGTTCCGCCCCGGTCGCGCGCGAAGTCGGTCCGGAGTCGGTCGAGTCCGCGAGCGATCTGCGATCGAACCGTCGCGGCGGATGCGCCGGTCTCGCGCGCAATGCTCGCCGGCGATCGTCCGTCGTAGAACCGGCGCAGGAGCACGCCGCGGTAGGGCTCGGGCAAGGCGCGAACGCGCTGCGCGAGGTCGTTCTGCAGCTCGAGCCGCTCCAGGAGCTCGTCGGTGCCAGCCGCCGGGTCGCGGCGCGCCGCAGCGCTGCGCTCGCGGACCGCCCGGCGCGCA
>JBCDGE010000149.1:0-14890 GCA_038757895.1 Planctomycetota bacterium
CCGTCGCCGCGCCGCCGCCCGCCGCTGCGCCGATGGCGCCGCCGTCGGCGTTCGACACGCCGATCCCGGAGACGCCCGCACCGACTCCGGCGCCGACGCCCATGCCCGCGCCGGCCCCCGCGATGGAGCCGCCGACGGTCGACGCCGAGGCGTCGGCCGAGGTCAGCCTCGATCCTCCCACCGAGTCCAGGGGCGGCCCGAAGCGCCCCAAGGTCAGGGTCGAGATCGAGGACGAGTCGCAGCAGCAGCAGCAGCAGCAGCAGTCGAGCCTCAGCCCGCGCCACCTCGTCCAGGACTGGCTCCGGACGATGGTCGAGTCCAAGGCGAGCGACCTGATCCTCCGCAGCGGCGGCCGGCCGTCGCAGCGCCTCGACGGCAAGATCAGCTTCCTCCCCGGCCGCGTGCCCGGTCCCGGCCCGATGCTGGAGGTGCTCCGCGGCATCCTCGGTGAGAAGCGCATGGAGCATCTCGTCGAGGACGGCTCGGCCGACGCCGCGCTCGATCTCGACGGCCTCGGCCGCTTCCGGATCAACGCCTACAAGCAGATGGGGGAGCCGGCGGTCGTCATCCGCCGCATCAACGAGGACGCGCCGAGCCTCGACGACCTCAACCTGCCCGCGGAGGAGCTCAGCGAGCTCGCACTCCGCAAGCGTGGGCTGGTGCTCGTCACCGGCGTCGCAGGCTCCGGCAAGTCGACGACGCTCTCGGCGATGATCGAGTACATGAACCGGAACGTCGAGCGGCACGTCGTCACGCTCGAGGACCCGGTCGAGCTCCTCTTCAAGGAGCGCAACTGCGTCATCAGCCAGCGCGAGGTCGGCACGGACACCGTCTCGTTCAAGCAGGGCCTCAAGCACGCGCTGCGCCAGAGCCCCGACGTCATCCTCATCGGCGAGATGCGGGACGCCGAGACCGTCCTCGCGGCGCTCGAGGCGATCGAGACCGGCCACCTCGTCATGTCGACGATGCACACGGTCAACGCCGCCCAGACCGTCGACCGGATCCTCGGGTTCTTCCCTGCCGAGCGGCACGTCCAGATCCGTCAGCGCATGGCGGACACGCTCGCCGGCGTCCTCTCGATGCGTCTCGTCCAGCGCGCCGGCGGCGGCCTCGTCCCCGCCTACGAGCTGATGACCGTCACGCCCCAGGTGCGCGAGCTCCTGGAAGAGGGCAAGACGACCGAGCTCGGGCGCGTCATCCAGAGCGGCATGGAGCGCGGCCTCGTCGCCTTCAACGACTGCCTCGCCGACCTCGTCGAGTCCGGCCTGGTCGAGCTCGACGATGCGATCGCGACGTCGGACCGCCCCGACGAGCTTCTGATGCGTCTGCGCGGCATCCACGGCGGCGTGCGCGCTGCCGCGAAGGCCAACGCCAAGTCGGGCGGCCCGTCCGGTGGCGACGCGCCGCAGAAGGCGGGTCCCGGTCGAGAGGTGCCCAACCGGCGCCTCTCGGATGGAGGCGGAGGCCCCGAGGGGCCGCCGTCCCAGCCTGGTCCCGGAGGCGGCGGAGGCGGCCCCAAGGGGCCCGGCGGCGGCCTCGGCGGCCCCGGCGGCCCGAAGGGCCCGGGCGGCAAGGACGGCTCCGGCGGCGGCGGGCTCCGGATCCGCGGCACCGGCTACTGATCGGGCCTCTGCGGAGGTCAGGATCCGGCCGCCGGAAGACGGGACCAGAAGCGGGAAGACGGGTCCTCCCCGATCGTCCCCTGTTAGCCTGCGTCCGCGCCAGAGGCCGGTCCCATGAACATCGGTTCGCTCAAGACCCTCTCCTACCTGACCTCGTTCGGGCTCCTCGCGGGCATCGGGTACATCGGGGTCACCTTCTACAAGAACGGGGGCTACGGGTCCTTCTTCGACGTCGACCGGGCCGGGGCCATCCTGAACGGCGTCAGGCCGCCCGATCCGCCCAAGCGGGCCGAGCTCCAGTACGGGGCGGACATCACCCCCGCGATCGTCAACTTCGACTGGACCGGGAAGCCGCCCAAGATCGAGAAGGTCGCGACCGAGGACGACTCGAACGACCTGGAGCCGGTCCAGGTCGCGGTGTTCGAGATCCTGGAGGTCACCGGCGTCATCGCGGAAGAGGAGAACCCGGGGGACTCGCACTGCATCGTGCGCTTCAAGGACCCGAACGCGGACCCCAAGGACATGTTCCTCGACGTGGGGGACACCCTTCCGCCGCCCAACGACGGCGTCGGCGTGCTGCGGATCCTCGGGGACGGCGTCGAGTTCTCGTTCGCCGAGCCGGACCGCGAGGCCGAGATCGTGCCGCTGTCCGCCCAGACCAAGGGCGAGCTGATCGTCTCGGTCGACGAGTCGCAGCTCGTCCGCCGCCCGTCGCTGGTCGGCCGCAGAGCCGGAGCGGGACTCGGGTCCTCGGTCGCGCCGTCGCAGACCGAGCTCCGCAACGGGCAGTACTACATCGGCTCCGAGGACGCCGCGCTGTTCCAGGACAACTTCGCCGACATCCTCTCGAAGGACGTGAAGACGGAGACCTACTACGACGAGGACGGCAAGCGCGCCGGCCTCAAGCTGACCGAGGTGCGCGAGGGATCGATCGCGTCACGGCACGGCGCGCAGACCGGCGACGTCGTGGTCTCGATCAACGGGTCGCCGGTGAACAGCGAGCAGGAGGCGATCCAGTTCATCAACGGCAACTCGGACAAGTACGACGTGTGGCAGGTGGAGATCATGAACATGGGTCGCACGCGCACGGAGACGTACCACAGCCCCGACAACTGACCGGGCCACCGCTCCATGAACATCGGCACGCTCAAGATCGTCTCCTACCTGACGTCCTTCGGACTGCTCGCGGGGATCACGGCGCTCGGGTTCGACTACTTCAAGAACGGCGGGAGCCTGTCGTTCTTCGACGTCGATCGCGCGGACGTGGTCCTGAACGGCGTGCAGCCGCCCGACCCGCCGGCGCGCGTCGGGCTCCGCTTCGGCGAGGACATCTCGCCCGCGATCGTCGACTTCGACTGGACCGGCAAGCCGCCCGAGGAGCGCAAGGCGATCGAGGACGTGCAGACCGAGGACCTCGTCGAGGTCGTCACGCCCGTGTCGGAGATCCTCGAGGTCCTGATGGTCTTCGAGGACGAGAGCGACCCCGGTGAGTCGTTCTGCATGGTGCGATTCCTCGATCCCACCGCGACGCCCAACATCGTGTGGTGCGCGATCGGATCGACCCTGCCCGAGCCCAACGAGATCGTCAGCGTCGCGGCGATCCTCGGCGCCGGCGTCCAGTTCTCGTTCTCCGACAAGGCGCGAGAGCGTGAGTTCCTGGACGTCTCCGAGACCGCGAAGGCCGAGCTGATCGTCTCCCGGACCGACCTCGACCAGATCATCGAGCGCAAGTCCAGCGCCATCGTGCGCACCGGCGGAGCGCTCGCGCAGGTGGCGCCGGCCAAGACCGAGAAGCGCAACGGCCAGTACTACCTCGGCACCGAGGACCGGGACCTGTTCCAGACCAACTACGGTGAGATGATGTCGCGGGACGTCCGCACCGAGACGTACTTCGACGAGAACGGGAAGCGCGCGGGCGTGAAGGTCACCGACGTACGCGAGGGGTCCGCCGCCGCCCGCCTCGGCGCCCAGGAGGGCGACGTGATCGTGTCGATCAACGGCTCACCCGTGAACAGCCAGCAGGAGGCGATCCAGTTCGTGAAGCAGAACTCGGACCGCTACGACGTCTGGGAGGTGCGCGTCCGCAACCTCGGCCGCGAGCGCACCGAGGTGTACCACAGCCCGGATTAGTGACGCGGCAAGTGCTTCCGCGCGCGGCGATCCTGACGATCGACCTCGGTAACTCCGGCGGGTCCGCGGCGCTCTTCGAGCACGGCGAGGAGCCCGTGGGATGCGGCGCCTGGACGACCGCCGACGACGATTCGGCGGAGCTCTCCGCAGCGGTCGACCGCGCCCTTGGCCGCGTGACGTCGAGGGCGGAACTGCTCGCTGCGGTCAGCGCGGTGGGCTCGCACGACAGGGAGGCGAGCGCGGTCGATCGGCTGCGGTCCCTCGGCCTCGCCGTCGAGGCGCATCCGGATCCGGGGCTCGACCTCCGGATCGAGCACCCCGAGACCTGCGGATCCGACCGCAAGTACGCGGCGCGCGGCGCGGTCGGCCGCGCGCGGACGCGCAGCGGGCGCGGCCTCGTCGTCATCGACGCGGGCACCGCGCTCACGGTGGACGCGGTCCTCGCGCCGGACATGCGCGACGGCGTGGACGGGGAGCGGGGCGCGTTCCTCGGCGGCGCGATCGCGCTCGGTCCCGGGTCCCTCGCCGACGCTCTCACCGAGGCCGGCGCGCGGCTCCCCGCGATCGACCTCACTCCCGACGTCGACGCGCTGGGGCGTTCGACCGACGCGGCGCTCCGCTCCGGCGTCGTCGTGGGCTTCCGCGGCGCCGTGCGCGAGCTGTGCCGTGAGGTCGCGATCGCCGCGCACGGGTCTCCGGACGACGTGGTGGCGGCGTACCTCACGGGCGGCGCGCGCGCGTTCGCCCGCGCCGCCGTCGAGGAGGTCTTCCCCGGACGCGTCGTCGAGGACCCGCAGCTGGTCCATCGCGGGCTCGCGCTGGCGGCGGCGGAGGTCGCGCGGTGAGCGATGCACGCGCCGCCGTGGCCCGGCTGACGCCGCGCGGCGTCGGCGGGGTCGCGGTCCTGGAGGTCCGCCCGAGCGACGCACTCGACCGCCTGCGGGCCTCGTTCGGGAGGCCGCTCCCCGCGGCGGGCGCGATCGCGTACGGCACCCTCGCGGGCCCCGACGCCGACGGCCCCCTCGACGAGGTGCTGGTGGTCGGGCGGCCTCGCGGCACCGTAGAGGTCCACCTGCACGGGAGCCCCGCGCTCGTCGACGAAGTCGAGCGCATGCTAGTCGGCGACGGCCCGCGCGCCGAACGCTCGCCGCTCACGCTCGAGGAGCGCGCGCACGCCGCCGCAGGGACAGCGGCGTCGGAGCTCGGCGCGCGCGTCCTCCTCGATCAGGCCGAAGGAGCGCTCCGCGACGCGCTCGCCCGCGCCGTCGACGCCGACACCGAGGAGCGCGCCCGGATCCTCGCCACGCTCTCGGCGCGCGGACACCGTGCGCAGCGGCTGCTGCAGCCCGCTCGCGTCGTCCTCGTCGGTCCGGTCAACGCGGGGAAGTCGACGCTGTTCAACGCCATCGCGGGGGAGACGATCGCCGCGGTCACCGACGTCCCGGGCACGACGCGCGATGCGCTCGGCGCGCGCGCACGCTTCGGACCCTGGCCGATCGTCCTCGTCGACACGGCGGGGGAGCGCGACCTCGACCGCGTGGCGGACACCGCAGGGGTCGCAGTCGAGCGGGCAGGCCAGGTGCTCGCCCGCGAGGTGGCCGGCGGCGCCGACCTCGTCCTCGACCTGTTGCCGCTCGCGGCCGACGACGCGGACGCCCGTACGGATGGGGAGGGCGCGAGGGGGGAGAGCACCGGACCGCCGCGCGTCGCGATCCGCACCTCCGCCGCTCCGGTCCTCGGGCCGTCGCCCGAAGCGTGGGGCCCGCGCACGATCTCGGCGCTCGAGCGGCCCGATCACGCCCGGCGCGTCCTCGCGGCCGTGTTCGAGGAGACCCTGGACCTGGAGGACCCCGACGGCGCGCCCTGGGTCCGCGGACGTGCGGTGCCCTTCGAGCTCGATCTGGTCCGCGCGCTGGAGGAGATCGCACCGTTGCGGGAAGGTGGTGCCTCGGCGCTCGCTTCTCTCGTCGACCGGCTGTAGCTTCCCGGGAGCCTCGCGGCCACCCGAATGGGGCAGGCATCACCGATCGAACCTCCGACCGGGTCCGAGCAACGGACCCCGAGCCAGGTCGCCCCCGCGACCCGACACCTCGTTTCGATCGACGACATCTCGGTCGCCGAGATCAACGCGCTCTTCCAGGCAGCCGACCGGTTCGCCGCGCGCCCGCGCGACTTCGCCGACACCTGCCCCGGATTCATCTCGGCGAGCCTCTTCTACGAGCCGTCGACCCGGACGCGGCTCTCCTTCGAGTCGGCGATGCTGCGCCTCGGCGGTGGCGTCCTCACGGCGGCGGAGATGACGAGCTCCAGCGTGGTCAAGGGCGAGTCGCTGGCCGACACCGTGCGCGTCGTCGGCGGGGGGTACGCGGACGTGATCGTGCTGCGGCATCCGAGCGAGGGCTCCGCGCGGCTCGCGGCGCACTACTCACCGGTCCCCGTCATCAACGCGGGCGACGGGAGCCACGAGCACCCGACGCAGACGCTCTGCGACCTCTACAACCTGCACGTCGAGCGCGGGCGGATCGAGGGGCTCGACGTCGTCCTCGCGGGCGACCTCAAGTACAGCCGGACCGTGCACTCGTTCGCGTACGCGCTCGCGCGCTTCGGCGCGAACATCGTCTGCGTGCCCCAGCCCGGTCTGGAGCTGCCCGACTATGTCGTCGAGCGGCTGCACGAGGAGTTCCGCGTCGAGCCGATCCGGGCGGACGCGCGGCGCCTCGGCGCGCTCGCCTCGAACAGTGATGCGGTCTACCTCACGCCGCAGAAGCCGCACCAGCTCTCCCTGTTCACCGACGCACGGGGGTGGGAGGTCCAGCAGGTCGACGCCGTCTACATGACCCGGCCCCAGACCGAGCGGCACTCCGGCCAGGAGCTGTCCGAGACGGCCTACCTGCGCCTGGAGAAGCGCGCGATGGCGGCCGAGTCGCTGCGCGACGCCGTCGTGATGCACCCGCTCCCGAGGCGGGACGAGATCAGCGAGGAGGTCGACGCGGACCCGCGGAGCATCTACTTCAAGCAGGCCGCCCGCGGCGTGCCGATCCGGATGGCGATCCTGGCCTGGCTGCTCGGCCGGATCGACCTCCGGACGGGGGATCCGCCCGCTGGCCTCGAGCACGACGCGGAATCCCACCGAGTCCCCGTCGGCCCAAATCCCTGCCCCAACCCGTCTTGCGTGTCGCGGACGGAGACGAGGCACGTCGAGGCACGGATTCGTGTCGTCGGGACCGACCCCGTGCGCGCCGCGTGTGCCTACTGCTCACGTGAGATCCCCTTCGCGTTCATCGGCTGCTCCTCCTCGGGCGTCTACCACGCGCCCGACGCCGGTGCCGTCCGCCTCATCCTCCCGGAACACTACGTCTTCCTGCCCAGCGAGCGGGCGGCCCGGGAGCTCGGCTTCCGCGCCGCCGCCGCCTCGGCGGGTGGGTCGTGAGAGCGGGGGCCAGCGTGCCCCCGTGAGCGCGCATCCACGTCAAGGGATGCGCCAGAGACGTCATCAGGGCCGGGGCGGAGTACGCTTCAGCGGTCTCTACCCTGGCTCTGACCCGGCGATCGGCCCGCGATCGAGCGGTTGTGCGGATCCGCACGGCGCCGCGCCTGGGGCCCTGCGGTGGGCCGCACCAGTCCCACGACGTCGCAATGCGGGGCCCGGCACGGGTCTTGCACACGGACCCACGCTTGACCCGCATTCCCCCTGCGGGAGAATGAAGGGCCCGAAACCGCTCTCCCGGGGCGTCCAGACGCCCCCCCAGGTGCTGATTCGAGTGCTCCCGACCTCTCGCTCGCAGCCGCACCGCCCCTCGGTCCATCCCCAGGCATCCACGCTGGATCCAGCGCGAGCCTGGACGATGGGTCAAGGTGCGCCTTTGCTCCCCCTACTCATGCACGACGCCCAGCGATCCTCGATGCAAGCCCAAGCGACGCTCACCTCTACCTCGTCGCGCGTCCGGGAGTCCAGGTCCGGAGGCCGACGCCCGATCCGTCGCCACTTCGCTGCAGTGACCGTCGCACTCGCGGGGGCTGCGCTCTCCGGTTGCGGGAGCGGCAAGGCGGCACCGCAGGTGCCGGGCGGTGACTCCGTCGACACGGGGATGTCGTTCTTCTTCACCGAGTCGAACTTCACCGGCAACGCGACGTCGATACGACTCAACCTGCTGCAGTTCGGCCGGCTCGTCCAGCTCTTCGGGATCGACGACGAGGATCGACGCGTGCCGATGGGGGACGACTTCGTCATCTCGCAGGGACTGCGGTCGGACAACGTCGACTTCCTGCTCGAGTTCAACCCGGTGACCGGGCAGGAGAACCTGACGATCCTCCGCGACGTCACCGACGAGGTCGGGCGAAGTCAGTTCATCGCGCTCGCGAGCCAGGCCGGCGAGGACCTCGACACGATCCAGGTCCGGGACCTCGACGCGGACCTCTTCTCGATGATGCCGCGCAACTCGGCCGTCGTGCTGCGGTTCGACGACCTGCTCCTCCCGCAGTCGATCACCGACCGCACCGTGCAGCTCGTGACCGGCATTCCGCCCTCGCTGCCGTTCGAGGGTCGCGTCCTGCCGTCGCAGTTCTATGGCGGCCTCGGCAACGACGGGAACTTCTATCCGACGCGCGTCGTGATCGACCTCACGATCAGCGAGATCGAGGCGTTCGCTTCGTCCGTTCCGCTCGTCGTGAACGCGATCGGGCTGCCGCCGAGCCTCGCGGTCGGCTCGGCGAACGGGCAGCTCCGGATCCCCACGCGAACGTACCCCGCGGTCGGGATCACGCAGACGCTCACCAACCTCTCCGGGAACGGGCTCGCGACGGTGGGCAACGGCCCGGTCGACTTCGCCGCGGTGACCCAGCCGGTCACGCGTTCCTTCCGCAGCGGCGGACGCGCTGACCTGATCGACGACCCGTTCAACGGCTTCCTGCGCGACGAGCAGCCGCCCGTCGTCGTTGGTTCGACGCCGCTCGAGATCGTCGAGAGACCGAGCCAGATCGGCGGGGCGAACAGCACCCGGTTCAACCTCCCGCGGTCCGTGTTCGGCTCCGACACCTGCTCGTCGCCGCCCGCTCCGGGGGACGTCATTCAGCAGCCCGGCGTCATCGCGGTCGTCGAGGCGAGCGCGAGCCCGCCCGTCAATGGCGAGGTCACGAACGTGCTCGTCCGCCTGATCCTGTTCCCGACCACCTGGGCCGGCCCGGGCGACTTCGAGGTCTTCGGCCTCGGTCCCGCCACCTACGACACGGCGTACGACCCGGTCATCGACCAGTTCCGGCCCGAGTGCTTCGTGTCGATCTCGCCGCGCCCGGGCGGCTTCCCGAGCCTGCCGGCGGCCGGGCTGTCGACCGGGTCGGTGCTCTCGTTCCGCTTCAGCGAGCCGATGGATCCGCTGTCCCTGACGGCGTTCGACTCGGTCACGCTCACGCGTGAGCCGCTCCCGACGACCGGCAACCTGCCGACCTCCGACTACATCGTCGGCCGCGTCAGCCAGTCGGCCGACCTGCTGGACGTCACGTTCATCCCCGACCAGCCGCTGGCCCACGAGAACGGCGCGACCGAGGACTACTTCCTCACGCTCGCGAACTTCGAGGACGCCTTCCCGCCGCGCGATCTGGCCGGCAACGTCATCGAGACGCTGCCCGCCATCCAGACGCTGATCGATGCGGACCAGGCCACGCAGCGGAACGGCGGCCGGGTGAGCCGCTTCACGTCGATCGACGAGGAGCCTCCGTTCGACAAGCCCGAGTGGGGCGGCCAGCTACTCGTGGACCCGCTCCGCCAGCTCATCCGTCCACGTCCGATCATCCGGAGTCAGGTCGTCATCGACGAGAACCAGGCGGTCGTGCGTCAGATGACGCAGTTCCCGCCGGGCGTCGTCACGCCGTTCTCGACCTTCGGATCGAGGATGCAGACCATCTGGCGCTACGCCGACTGCGGCTTCTCGCTGACCGACTCGCAGAACATCAACATCGACGTCGAGGGCCTCAACTGGGCCCCGGTGGGCGGCGTGATCACGCCCGACGCGTTCAGCGAATTCGAGATCAGGCTCGCGCACTGCCGGTACGCGCCGGACGAGGTCATCGACCCGGGCAGCCTCTTCCCGCAGTTCCAGCAGTCGGGCCTGCGCCCGGCGTACCAGACGAATCTCCTGCCCGGGCCGCCCCAGGCGACCGTGCACCCCCGCCAGAACGGCTACGTGGTCGACGGCGGCGAGATCTTCCAGACGAATACGGGCACGACGCTCTTGCCGTTCCCGCTCAACCGGAACATCCCGCCGGCGGAGTTCAACTACTACACGTGGCGCGACACCTCGATCCGCGAGCGGTCCGCGCCTTCGACGAGCGGCGTCGAGCCCCGCGCGTATCTCCTCGCGCTCGGCATCATGCCGCCGACGCCGCCGTTCTACCGCCAGAACCAGGTCCAGACGATCGGCCTGCCGCTCCTGATGGAGTTCCGGACCTACCCGGACGAGAACGCGATCGGCCTCAACGGCTGGGTCCTCGCGCTCGCGGTGAACTCGTCGTCGCGGCCCTACTTCCGCGCCTTCTCCACGGGCGGCGTGAACCAGAGCGGCTCGAACGTGTTCATCGACCCCGACTCGCAGATCATGGCGAACGGGGGCTTCAGCCCCGGCTCGACGCCCCCGGGCGGCACGACCTTCGGTCGTGACAACACGCTGCACATCGGTGCGATCGACTACGTGACGCGGATCAGCCAGGTGCACTCGATCTGGTACGAGTCGCCGATCGAGGGCGAGCCGACGTTCACGACGCGCCGCTACAACCCGCCGACGCTGGAGCCCGCCGTGGCGGACAGGCCGCCCGGGACGGACATCAACATCGATTTCCGCGGCGCGATGGAGATCGAGTACATAGACAGCGGGAACTTCCTGACCGACAACGACCAGGACGACAACGGCGAAGTCGACTACACCGAGGACGCGTTCACGCTCGACCTGTACGGCGACTTCTACAACGAGGTCGACGCGCCGTCGGTGAACCACGACCGCAACGCGATGAACTCGGGCCTCGGCTTCCTGAGCGCAGAGGTCGAGGACGACTGGCGCGACACGGTCGGCGAGATCGACGACGCACGCTACTACCAGGTGCGCGCGACCTTCCGCAGCAACGCGGCGACGAACCAGTCGCCCGAGCTGTCCGCATTCGCGATCACCTGGACCCAGAACTGATCCTGGCGGGCCTGCGCCCGCCGGCCTCTCCCCAACCAGCACACCACGGCACCCTGGCGCGCGCGCTCCAGGGTCGCCCGTCTCCCCCCCAGCTCCGGCCGTCACGGCCCCCCCGAGATCCGCGTGCCCCCGGCGCGGATCCCGACACCCGAGAATGTTCCACACTCTCCTCCCGATGATGCGAATCCAACGATCGCTCGATGGCCTCCGCAGAGGCGCCGTCACCCTCCTCGCGGCGCTCGCCGGCTCGTTCGTCGTGGCCGGCTGCGGCAGCGGCGGCGACGACTCCTCCGGCCCCGTGACGCCTCCGGGCGGAGACACGAGTCAGTTCCGGGTGGTCGGCACCTCGGTGCTCGACGGTGCTGTCTGGCAGCTCAACCGTCCGATCAACATCGAGTTCAACCAGGACATCGACTTCCAGACGGTGTCGCTGAGCACGATCCAGATCATCGACAACCAGGGCATCCCGGCGGTCGGCACCTTCACGCCGGTCACGCCGCAGATCGTCCAGTTCCAGCCGCGCTGCCCGACGGACGACGCGAACAGCAACGGGGGATTCGGCCAGGGGCGCTCCTACCGTCTGACCGTGCTCGCGGAGAACGCGCCCGGGCTCGGCGGCGGAGTGACGGTCACCAACACGGCCGGCGACCGGCTGCAGGTCGGGCTCAACGTCGGGTTCACGACGCCGCAGTCGAACGACCCGCTGATCCTGTTCGTCGACGTGGTCGCCGGTCCGCCGCAGGTCCGCGTCCGCGGGCTCCTCGGTGAGCCGGTCGATTCGATGAGCTCGTCGTTCGTCGAGTTCGGGGATGGGACCAGCCAGTTCTTCGCGTTCGACCCGAACACGAGCACCGAGCCCATCGGCGTGCTCCCGGCCGGGTCGCTGGTGCCGCTCAACCTCTACAGCCGCGTGGAGGATCAGTTCTCCATCGTCCTCCAGTTCAACCAGCCCGTCTTCGCGGCGACGTCGAACGTCAACTCGCAGCTCATCGGCATCGAGTACACGTACGACCCGGTGCCGAGCACGGCGCAGTGGTTCCGCGTCCCGACCCGCGTCGACCTGATCAACAACTGCACCCAGACCGGCGCGTCGGTGCGGGTCACCCCGACTGGGATCGTGCCGCAGAACTCGACGATGCGCGTCGTCGTCCGCGAGGGCTTCCAGGACCTGACCGGCGACCGCGTGCTCGCCACCCAGGCGCGCGTCCGCTTCGAGTCGGATCTCGCCGACCCGATGGGCGCCTCGCCGCTGGACGGCAGTGACGAGATCCTGGAGCGCTTCCTCATCGGCGGCGGTGGCCCCGACTCGCTGGAGGACACAGAGCTCCCCTCGCCGCTCCCGCGCGCGGCCTGGTCGCGCGACAGCAACCCGGACAGCCTCGAGGCCTCCTTCGACTTCGACGGCACCGGTGGACCGGGCGGTGACTTCGACTGGCGGATCCGCGGCGGCGAGACGGTCTTCCTGGACACCGCCGGCGACCAGATCACCGGCGGCCCGAACGGAGACCCGTTCTTCACGCAGCCCGTCTTCAACGGTGTCATCGACATCGACGACCTGTTCATCGAGCCGTCCGGCACGCTCGTGATCACCGGGCCGAACCCGTGCACGATCCTCGCGACCGGGAACGTCATGATCGAGGGCACGATCATCCTCGATGGCGGTGACAACACGGGCGTCGGCACGCTCAACACGACCAACCAGCCCGAGGAAGGCGCGGCCGGCAACGGCGGCGGCGGCACGGGCGGCGTCGGCTCGTTCCTGACCTCGCAGTCGACGCCGAAGGGCGGTGACGGCAACGGCGCGTTCGACGTTCCGGGCCTCGGCGGTGGGGGCGGCGAGACCGGCTTCGCCGCGCCGGGCACGTGCGAGAAGGAGAACCGCCGCGGTGCCGGCGGTGGCGGCGGTCAGCTCGGCCCCGACACCTTCTACGAGTTCACGTTCAACGGCATGGTCCAGGGCTTCTTCCAGTGCCAGACCCTCGTCGGACTGGACGGCGAGCCCGGGTTCACCGGTTCGCCCGACGGGCGAGGTGCCATCAGTCAGTCGCTGGCCGCGGTCGGCGGCGCCTACGGCCCGTCGCCGTTCCTCGACCAGCGGGACGACAACAACTTCTTCGGCACGATGATCACCGCCGAAGGGACGCAGATCCTCGGCGAGCTGACCAGCATCTGGGCGGGCGCCGGCGGTGGCGCTGGCGGTGATGCCGTCCGCTCGGCGACGTTCCCGCTGACGCCGTTCTCCCCGACCGGTGACGAGAAGGGCTCCGGCGGCGGCGGCGGCGCGGGCGGCCTGCTCGTGCTGGCCATCGGCGACATCAGCCTCATCGGCGACGGTTCGATCACGGCCGACGGCGGCTTCGGCGGCGGCGGCGAGAACCTGATCTTCTTCGACCGGATCGGCGGAGGCTCCGGCGGCGGCTCCGGCGGTCACATCATCCTCTCCAGCGCCGGGTCGATCACGATCGAGTCCGAGGCGACCTCGACCACCGTCGGCGACTTCTACAACGACGATGCGGCGGCTCCGGTCCACGAGAAGCGCCCGCTGCGCGCGCTCGGCGGCCAGGGCGGCGCCGGCCGTGAGAGTCGCTGCGGTGCGAACGAGGACGGCGAGTCCCAGTGGCGCGCCGACGCGATCCCGCTGGAGCGATTCAACGGCAACGCCAACGTTCCGCCCCAGGAGCAGAACGTCTGGCTGCAGTGCAACCGGATCGACCCCTGCTCGGTGATCGAGCCTCCCGAGGGCACCGTGCCCGGCGGTGGCGGCGACGGCGGCCCGGGGATCATCCAGCTGCACGTCGCGGATCCCCGCACGCAGCTCCTGTTCCCGAACCAGCCGGCGAACGCGTTCTATGCGGGAGTCGACACGGCGATGGGCGAGACCTGGATCGACGTCACCCGCTCGATGTCGCCGCCGCCGCTCGGGTGGAGCGACCCGGACAGCGAGCCCGACGTGATGGTCCCGTTCTTCAGCTCGCGCTCCGAGGCGTTCTCGAAGTGGATCCCGCTCGGTCTCGCGCGCCTGGAGCCTGGCAACCCGCCGGTCGGCGTCGTCGATCAGGTCGAGTTCGAGTTCCAGGGAACGGACCCCGTCACCGGCGATGTCCAGCGGAACGGAACCGTCGCGACGGAGCTCGCTCCGCTGATCGACTTCACGGCGCTCACGATCGGCGGCGCGCCGCCGTCGGTGAACACCGAGACCGCCGTGTTCACGTTCCCCGGCGGAACCATTTCGGAGCTCTACAAGCGCAACGCAGCGCTCACGCGTGAGTTTGCGGTCCGCATCCGCGAGACCGGCGCCGGCACCGGCGGGACCGAGTTCCTCGTCGTCAGCGGTGAGTTCAATGCGGCGGCCGACCAGTTCCTTCTCACGGTGGACCCGCGCGGTCCCGAGCTGCTCGACCTGCTGCTGTCGCTGACGGCGCCCGAGGTCCAGCTCGTGCCGTTCTACTTCCGTCTCCTGACGGGCGGGGTCAACGACTCGTATCCGCAGAACACGACGGTCAACGTCACGTTCGACGCGACGATCGCGAACCCGATCACGGCCGAGCCGAGCGCCGACCCGCTCGACTCGTTCAGCCTGGGCGTCATCGAGGACTTCACCCCCGACATCACCGCCCTCAACGCGGCGACCTGGGACTTCGTGCGCTTCCGCGTCGAGTTCGACCTCGCGTCGACGCTGGGCTCGGAGGTCGACCTCGGTGCCCCGCGGCCCGGACTCGGGTACCTGCGGATCCCGTACCGGTTCTGATCGGATTCCGAACGCTTCGGGCGCGGGCGCTTCGAAACCGGCGCTCCCTGCAGGATCTCTTGCCTGGCGCTCGATGCTGGCCGAGGCCCGGGGGGGGGGCGAGGGGGAGCCCGGGCGCGGGGGCGGGGTTGCGGGGATGGGGCCGCCCGGGGGGAGCCGCCCACAAACCCCCCCCCCCCCCCCGCGCGCACGCGCGGGGGGCCCCGCGCCCCCGCGCC
>JBCDGE010000150.1:0-14338 GCA_038757895.1 Planctomycetota bacterium
CGATCCGTCGACGGCCGACCCGCTGGTCGTGCCGGATCTGACGCTCCTGGACACGCTGCAGGTCGAGCCGCCCCAGGCGACGAACGCGGCGCCGCGGGTGATCGACGGGATGGTGCGGTAGCGGGGCGCGCGGCGAGAGCCGCCGGTCGATGGCGGGTCGATGGGGAGGCCCTGGCGGGTTCAGGTCGCGTGCGCTTCAATCCCGCCTGGCGCCCATTCCGGGGGATCGGGCGCCAGGCGCGGAAAGCTCGCTCCGCGCTCCCTCGTCATCGACCGAGAGACCGCATGACAATCTCGACCAAGCTGCTCGCCACCCTTCCCCTCCTCATCGCCGATGAAGCGTCCGCCCAAACCGATGTCTGGGTCGACCCCATCCACGGATCGAACGCCTCCAGCGGCCACTCGGCCGGGTACGCCTGGCGGACCGTCGCGCACGCGCTCGCCTCGACCTCGGCTCCCACCACGGTCCACCTCTTGCCGGGTGAGTACGGTGCCGCATCGGGTGAGACGTTCCCGCTCGTCGTTCAGAGCGGTATCCGGCTCGTGTCGACCGACGGGGTCGAAGCGACGCGCTTCGTTCCCTACCAGGCGGGGCTGGACCGGGTCGTCGACCTGCGGGTCGACGCGCGGCTGGAGGGGATCGAGATCCTGATGTCGCCGCAGGCCACGCTGCTGGAAGGCGTTCGTTTCGGCGCGGGAGGCACCGCGGAGCCGATCCTCCGCAATGTGCGGATCGTCGGGGGTGGAACGGGGATCGATGGCTACGGAAGCCCCGCGGTCTTCGAACGCTGCGTCCTCCGCGGCCAATCGAACGACGCCGTCGTGTTCACCGCGGGAGGCGACCTGACCCTCATCGACACCTCCATAGAGTCCTGTGGCCGCAACGGCGTCCATACCGGCGTCCTCTACTCTGCCTTCGGGCCCGTTGCCGTCACGCTCGTACGGACGTCGATCGTGGACGCCGGCGATGCGGGGATCGTCGCCGGGGCGTGGGACGTCGCTGCACTGGTCGACCTTCGCGTGGTCGACTCGCTCGTCGCGCGGAGCGGCGCCGCCGGAATCGCGACCTCCCAGAACTCGTTCGTGGGGACGATCGGCCTGCGCGTCGAGATCGAGGGCTCGACGGGAGCCTCGTCGAGGACGGCAGCGGCCCGCCCGCGTCGGGGAGTGGCGCGCCGAAGCTGGCCGGCAGCCCGCGCTTCGTCGATCCGGCAGCGGGGGATTACCGTCTGCGCCAGGACTCGCCGTGCGTCGATACTGGCCAGGTCGCCACGTCCGCTCTGGACAACTCCGGCCAGCCGCGTGTCGTGGACGGCGACTACGACCTGGTCCCGGCGCCGGACATGGGGGCCTTCGAGCACCGAACCCTGCAAGCGCCTCCTTCGGTTCGCTTCGACGAGCCCTTCGACGTTCACGTCTCTGGCCCCGTTGGCGCCTTCTCCACGCTCGTTGTGAACCACTCCGGATTCGCGCCGGTCGGCTCGACGACGCCCTTCGGGCGGCTCTTCCTCGCTTCGTCCGGGTCGTACCGACTGACGCCGGTGATGACGGACGGCGGGCGACCCACCGCCGTCACGATCCCTGCGTTCGACGATCCCGCGCTCATCGGGACCTCGACGGGTCTCCAGGCGCTGACCCGATCGGTCCTGGCACCAGCGGGTGGCGCGTTCAGCCAGCCGGCGCTCGTCGAGATCCAGTAGCACGCGGGCTCCGACCTGGCGGTGCGACCGGTTCCCGGATTCGGCCGTCCGTCAGGAGACGGGTCTGAAGCGCGCCCACTCAGCGGCTTCCGTGGTGTGAGCGCGGTGCGACGCCAGCCGGCATCGCTCGCAGCGGAAGGGCGCGGTGCCGTTCCCGTCGGACGCGGGCTCGACGAGCCACGCCGCGCCGCAGCTCGGGCACCGGCGTTCGTCGTCGCCCTCCGGCGCCCCGTAGTGGCGCTCCAGCCAGGTGTAGACGGGAACACCGAGCGCGTCCTCGATCTTCCGCGCGTGCTCGCGCCCCTCGCTGATCTGTCGGCTGTCGAACCGCGCACGCTCGCGGTAGGCGTCGAGTTCGATCCGCTCGGTCGGACCGTGGAACCACGCGTGGTCGAGCGTTTTCTGGACCCGCTCCCACAGGACCACGCGCTCGCGATCGTCCGCCGAGAGGGGCACGAGGTGCAGCGGGAGGTGCTGATCGCACTCGGGGTCCCAGAGCGGTGACGCGATCTGTTCGTGCCGGGTCCTCAGGATCAGGACACGGATGTCGTCGAGGGTCGACAGGTGCACCGGCTCTCGCTCCAGGTCCGGGGGATGGATCGCGATCTCCGGCGGCTCGCCGCTCATCCGCTCGAGAACGGCAAGCCGCTCCCGCACGTAGTCCGAGTGGTAGCGGGCGTCGAGAGAGTCTGCGAGTGGGAGCGAGCCGCAGATGCGGACGTCCTGGTCGACGATGCCGACGACGTGGTCCCCGACGAACTGGCCGTTCCGCACGAGGCACTCCGCGAGATCCTGCGCGGCCCCTATCGGGTCGTCGGCGAGCGCGGGGGACCTGTAGGTGAGATCGCAGAGGTACATCGGGCGCAGAGCGTACGCCCGCCCGGACGCACGTGCCCCCCGGCCTCAGGCTCGACGCCAGACGCCCTGGAAGTAGCCCCCGACCTCGGAGAGCGGCTTGTGGGCCTCCCACGCGTCGCTCTCTTCGACGAGCTCGTAGCCGCTCAGCATGCGCTGGTAGTCGTCCAGGGTCGTGCGCTCGTCGACGCGGTTCTTGCCGACGGTCTCGCGCCCGACGCGAGCCTGGAGCAGGTAGACCCAGGCGGCCTGACCGCGGACGAAGCTCAGGTAGTTCTCGACGACGGAGGGCTCCATCTCGCCGAAGCTCGCTGCGTTCCAGAAAACGTCGAACTCGAGGTCCTGCAGCAGCGGAGCCTGCCAGTTGCCGAGGAAGTGCACCGCCCCGGGGCGAACTTGCGACAGGTCGCTCCACTCCAGGGTGGCGTCCGTTCCGACGATTCGGTCGGAGCCGAGCGCTTCGGACAGGTACTCCTCGCACAGGTACAGCTGCGCCGGGAGGTCGAAGCACAGAACGGTCAGGTCGGGGTAGAGCTTCTTCAGGACCTCGATCTGGTAGCCGGAGCCCGACCCGAGCTCGACGATCACCTCGTTGCCCTGGAGCTGCAGGTGCCTGTTGGCCAGGCAGTAGCGCACGTAGAAGCTCAAGAACTTCATCGTGTACGCGCGTCCGCCGATCTCGAAGACGTCGCTCGGCGAGCCGAACGACGAGACCTCGATCCCATCGACCGGCTTGGATCCGGTGAGCTCTGCCAGCAGCTCGCAGTGACGATGGGCCGTCTCGCGAATGGTCCACGTGCTCGTGTCGTAGGGCAGGATCGGCCGATCCCTGAGGACGCGTCGCTGCAGCAGGTAGAGCGCGGCTCGCTTCCACCGCGGCAGGTTGGGGTGGCGGAAGTACTTCTGGTCGAGGAACCCGAAGGTGGCGAGGACCGGATATCGACCCGACCGGAGCTGCGTGAGGTCGAGCTCCCGCAGCGTGTCGAGGATGGCTCTCTCGTACGCGTTCCAGTACTCCGTCGCCTGGAACTCCATCGGGGCGTTCCGGTACGCGAGGAGCAGCCGCTCCAGCTTCTTCTGATCGACTCTTCGCAAGGACCCCACTCGGCGCGCCGAGCGCCTGCGCCAGAGCGTACTCGCCGGGGCGTGCGCGCCTCAAGCGACCTGCGAGAGCACTCCCGCTCGGGGCGGCAGGTCCCACCAGATCAGCGGAACAACACGGCCACCGTGCCCGTGAAGTTCGTCGTCACCGAGCCCATCAGCGAGTCGCGGTGCCACCCCTGGAAGCCCCAGAGTTCACCCGCGTTCGCCGTCACGAAGCCCGTCGGCAGCGGGAGCGCCTGCGGGTCCGCGGTGACCTCGAACGCCCCGGTGGCGCTCGTCAGTCCGATCTGTCCGAAGAAGCGGCCGATCGAGCCGCCGAGGCACAGCGTGCCTGCCGAGTTGCCCGGGTTCGGGATGATCGCCGGCGTCCGCGAGCACAGCATGAGCGCGAGCGAGTTCGGGGGCAGGTCGGACGTGACGAGCGAGACCGGGCCCGCGCCGACCCAGCTCGAGCCCGTCGCCGTGAGCGTGCCGACGCTCCCCGTCGAGTTCGGAACGGCGGGGCAGGCGTTGAACGGGACGCCGAGGTCGGTCTCGACGATGCACAGGAGGGTCTCCGGGGTCGCGAGGGTCTCGTCGCCGCCGAAGAGGACGAAGCGACCGCTGGCCGACGCCGTGAAGCCGAGCGTCCTGACGAACTGGACGCCCGATCCGTCGACGAGTCCGTCGATCGCCGTGAAGACGGGTTCCTGATCGACGTAGACGCCGGCTGCGAGTCCACCGTCGTGCGCCCAGACCGGCCGCCCCGTCCTGTCGATCGTGAACGCCGTCCCGGCCGGCTGGAACGGACGTGCCCCGAGGATGTCGCCCTCCTCCAGGTACAGGTCCCCGTCGACGTAGACGGCCCTGGGGAGCGGCGCGCCGGTGGCGGTCGTGCGATGCCCCGAGAGGACGACCTCGCCTCCCTGGCCGACGAATGCGTCCGCGTTGGGCGAAGACGCCCAGATCCCGACGCCGACCGGCAGGGCGCCTCCATCGAACTGCACGACGTCGCCGTCGAACCAGAAGCCGTCCCTGGTGTCCCCCGGGTTCCGGATCGTGATCGGGGTGAGCGCGCGGCCGTCGGGGAGGACGTCGATCGCGCTCCGCCCGTTGGGCAGGCTGCCATAGGTCCCGAGAACGGGGGTCGTCTCGCCCTCCAGCACGAGCACATCGCCCGCGGTGTTGCCCTGACCGAACGTGAAGCGGACGAGCGCGGCGCTGCTCCCCGTCGGCCACTCGATCCGCCCGCGCACGAGGACGTGCGGCTGAGCAATCGCGACCTCGTTGATCGTCTGGAGCTCCGCGCCCGCGGGGACGCCCGGTCCAGCGACGTTCGCGCCCAGGTTCACGAGCGGCAGTCCTTCGACCAGCACCGAGGCGCCGATGGTCCCGCCCTGGTCGAACTCGATGGCGATCGCGAGGACCCCGGCGGGGGAGACATCGATGTCGATCAGCTCGGTGAGCGTCGCCCCGGTCGCGAGGACGTCCCCCTCGCTCAGGATCACGCCGCCGTTCCGGACGACGCAGCGCATCCCCGACGGGTCCTCGACCAGGGCGCTCCACACGCCGAGGTCGGAGACGCCCATGTCGACCGGGCGCTCGAAGACGAGGCCGTTCGGTAGCACGTCGCCGGGGCGCAGGAGCGCGTGGGCCGGGATCTGGGCTGCGGCCGGGAGGGCGAGACCGGAGGCGAGGACGAGGAGCTGGCTGGGTCGCATACCGGAGTCCCTGCGGTGGGGCCCCCGCGGCCACCTGGTTTCTGCAGGAATCGAGGGAGCAGCGCTAAGCTCGCGCCCCGCCCATGCTCACGCAGCTCATCGCCTTCCTCGCGACGATCGACCCGGTCGGGACGCTCGCGCTGTTCATTGGGGTGACCCAGGGGCTCGGCCCCGAGGAGCGCCGACGGACGGCGGTCCGCGCCGTCGCGACCACCGCGGCCATTCTGTTCGCGTTCCTGGTCGTCGGCGAGCCGCTCCTCGAGGCCCTCGGCGTGTCGCTGCCCGCCTTCCAGCTCGGCAGGTTCCAACTCGTCCGGGGGATCGTGTTCTTCCTCTTCGGCGTCCAGATGATCTTCGGGACCGCGACCGGCAGCGCGGCCGACGACGAGGCGGGGGACTGGCGCAGCCTCGCCGTCTACCCGCTGGCGATTCCCTCGATGGCGAGCCCCGGCGCCATCCTCGCGGTCGTGCTCGCGACGCGGAACGACGACAACACGATCGCGGAGCAGGCGGCGACGGCGGGAGTGCTTGCGCTCGTCCTTCTCCTCACGCTCGCCGTGCTGCTCACCGCGAACGCGACCTACGCGCTCATCGGCCGCGGCGGCGCGAACCCGCTCGTGAGGCTGCTCGGGCTCCTGCTCGCGTCGATGGCGACGCAGTTGGTCGTCGACGCGGTCCTGGAGATCGGCGACGTGTGAATTGGGGCTCGTGCACGGTGGTTACGCCCGAGAGGTGGCGCGGTAGTCCCGTGCGTCGCGACCGAGACTTCCCCGGTCGGAACTCCGTCCCTGCCGTCCTTTCGCTTCGTTCATGACGCTCCCTCGTCTACCGATCTTCGTCATCTTCTCGCTCGCCGTCGCCGCTCCCTCCGCCGCCCAGCAGCTCCTTCGTACGCACCCGAGCGACGCCCCCTTCCCCGGCGACGGCCTCGGGGTGGCCCAGGCGGGGATCGGCGACATCGACGGGGACGGGATCGACGACTACGCGCTCGGCGCGTCCGTCCGGAATCAGCCTGGACTGCCCCTCGCCGGGGCGGTGCGGACCTACTCGGGCGCCACGGGCGCGCTCCTCTACGAGGTCCCGGGCACGGAGGAGAACGGACTCTTCGGCACACCGATCGAGCCGGCCGGCGACATCGACCTCGACGGGACGCCGGACCTGCTCGTCGGGTCGTGGACGCCGGGCTTCGCCCCGAACGACCCTCCGCGCGTCGGGACCGCGTTCCTCGTCTCCGGGCGGACCGGTGCCGTCGTGCGGACGTACGTGGGGACAACGCCGGACGGCGGCTTCGGGGCCGCGATCGCGAACCTCGGCGACGTCGATGGGGACGCCGTACCGGATCACGCGATCGGCGAGCCGTACTCGGACGGGAACGGGAACTTCGCGCTCGACGGCGTCGTCCACGTCCACTCGGGCGCGACCGGCACGCGGCTGTACTCGGTGCAGACGGTCGGGGTGGAGCGCTACGGCTTCGGCACGTCTCTGCGAGGCGTCGGCGACTGGACGGGGGACGGGCTTGGCGACTTCGCCGCGTGGAACGAGTTCGACACCGCGACCGGCAACCTCCTCGGCGAGGTCACGATCCGCTCGGGCGTCGACGCATCGATCGTCCACGCGTTCACCGGCGCGCCCGGTGCGCGCATCCGCAGTTCGATGGACGCCGGCGAGGACCTCGACGGCGACGGATTCCGCGACCTCCTGGTCGCGCGCTGGCAGGGGACGGCGGTGCCCACGATCGGGTCGTCGGTCACCGTCCTGTCCGGGAGCGACCAGACCACGCTCCTGGAGATCGCGGGCCCGGCCGACGACTTCTGGGGCACGTCCGCGTTCCTCTCCTCGGACGCGGACGGGGACGGCGTGCCGGACGTCGTGGTGCAACCCGCGGTCCAGTCGTTCCCCGACATCATTCTCGCGGAGGTCTACTCCGGACGTACCGGCGCGCTCGTCGTCGAGGTGCCCAAGCCGGCGACCACCGCGCACGCGCAGCCGTACGCGATGGCGGCAGCGGGCGACGTGAACGGCGACGGCTTCGGGGACTGGCTCATTCCCGACTTCGGGTTCCCGGCGACGGGGGGCGGATGCTGCGTCTCCGGCGCCCTCGTCGTGAGCCTCGTCGGGCGCGATGGAACGATCTGCAGCGGGCCCGTCAACTCGAGCGGCTCGGTGGCGCGGGTCGCGCCCGCCGGCTCCACCTCCGTGGCGGCGAACAGCTTCCGGATCGAGGTCAGCGGGCTCCCGATGGGGGCGGTCGGCGTGCTCATGAGCTCGACGACGGTCGGGTTCCTGACGAATCCCCTGATCGATGGCCGCATCTGCATCGGCGGCGGTCCCATCGGCCGAACCGGCCCCTTCGCCGCTGACATCGCCGGCGAGGTCGACGTGCCGATCGACCTGACCGCGGTTCCGCTGCCGAGCGCGTCGGGGTACTTCCAGGCGGTCGCCCCCGGCGATTCGGTCTCGTGGCAGTACTGGTCGCGCGATATCGGGTCGACCTCGATCGTGTCGAACGCGATCGCGGTCCAGTTCGACTGACCGCCCCCGACCGTCAGTCGTCGGGCATGCCGAACGTCTGCTCGAACAGAGCGCGGTTCCAGGGCTCCCCGTGGGGTCCCGACACCGCGAGCGCCCTCGAATGCCCGCGGTTCTCGCCGCGGGCGATCATCGCGATCGGGACGCCGCGCCGCTGGACGGCGACGGATTCACCGTCCGACGACCACGTGAACGAGAAGTCCGCCTCGACCGCGTCGCGGATGACGGACTCCTTGCTCGCGGCAGACCTGACGAGGACGGGCGGCGCGCCCTCTCGGATCGCCTCGGTGTTCAGCTCCTCCGCGGGCTCGATGGGCGAGTAGACGAAGCAGTCCCGCTCGGGGGTCCTCTGTCCCGCCGCGGTCAGGTAGAGCCAGCAGCTCGTCCCGTCGTCCTCGAGGACGGCGTGACGGTCCGACGCTTCATTGTGAGAGGTCAGGAACATGCGTGGGATGGACGGGGTCGGCGGGCTGTCGCCGATCGGGGTCGTTCCGGCTCGGTCATTCCGCTGAGGGGGCGGCAGCTTCCTCGTATCGCGCAGCCCAGCCGAGGAAGACGCCGATCAGGTCGGCCAGTCGGAGGGGACCGCAGGCTCCCGTGAACGACGTGCCTTCGCGCACGCACCGTATCCAGTCCGACGCGTCGTCTTCGTCCACGGCGACCTCCTCGAAGGGCACGTCCTCCAGCGCCGTCCCCCGCAGGTCGATCGCAATCCGCCAGCCCGGGTTGTCGAGCGACTCGATCGTCACGCCGGACCCATGCTCCCACTCGCCGTCGCACTGGGCGAGGTACCAGGCTTGGATCTCGGCGAGGTGTTCCATCGGGCCCACGGTACACGTCCGCGCGCATGAGGGGGCGTCTTCGATCCGGGCGCGAGATCAGGGACCGGAGTGGGTCGCGCCCATGCGACCCGACCGCGAACCGCTCGGCGGACGCGGACGGTGAGAACCTCAGTCGAAAGTCACCTGGACGCCGTTGCTGAAGTTCGACGTCGGACCGAAGTCGCGGAACCACGCCTGGAAGTACCAGGACTCACCGGACATGGCGCCCACGAAGCCCGTGGGCGAGGGGAACGCGCTGGAATCGACCGGCAGGTTGAACTCTGCGTTGAAGCCGCTGTTCATCACCTGGCCGGGTCCGACGAAGCGGCCGATCGCGCCCCCGAGGCACAGGTTCCCCGCGCTTCCGCCAGGGTTCGGGACGAAGCCCGTCTGGGTCGAGCAGAGGAAGTGCCCGAACGAGTTCAGCGGGAGGTCGTTGCAGAAGAGAGAGAACCCGCCGCCGGCGGCCGGCGGATTGCTGGCCGTCGCCCGGATCCATGCGCTGACTCCTGTCGAGTTCGGCGCCGCTTCGCAGAACTGCGAGCCGACGGCGGTCGGGAGCAGGTCGACGAGGAACGCCGCGCTCACCTCGGAGTCGAACGTCGGCGGCGTCCTGACATAGGAGAGCAAGACCCTGGTGGCGGTACTGCTGAAGCCGCCGTCGTAGTTCGACGCGATGCCGAAGCGAACGGTCTCCCCGAACGAGCGGGCGATCTCGTCGCGGCGCACCGAAGCGCCGAGGCGCAGCTCCCCGTCGTCGTGCAGGACGTTGACCGAGGTCGCGTAGAGCTGATCCTCTGCGCCCAGCAGCGGGGTGCGGTAGGCGACGAGGAAGTCCTTGCCTTCGATCGCGATCCTCGGGTCGAGCTGGTCGAGGGTCGCATCGAGGTCCTGCATCCTGGCGAGGGACTTCGCGTTGTCCGCGTTCCCGTCCCGGGCCACCACCCCGAACACGTCGCGGTCGGATCCCGTGCGTCGCTCGAAGACGAGCACCCAGTAGCGCTCGCCCGCGTAGGTGCCGACCGTCGACCAGGACGACACGTCCGGCCGCCTGGAGTCGCTGAAGCTGTAGCCGCGGAACTGATCGTGTCCGGTCATCGCGCCGGTGTACTCGATGACCTGGCAGCGGATGTTGCGGTCGTCGGCGGCCACCTCGCGCTCCCACACGATCATGTACTCGGCGTCCACGTTCGGCGTCCCGGGTCGGCCCGACGACTTCGAGATCGATGGAAAGCGGTCGAGGTCGTCGTCGTCGACGTCGATCTCCACGACCGAGCCCGACAGCGAGCTGTTCGAGTTGACCGCCCGCGCGAGGATGTCGAAGTCTGCGGCGACCGGATCGGCCTGCTGCCATACGACCATGTAGTCGAAGGCTGTCGCGAACTCGTTCCCCTTCCCTCCGACGTCCACGTGCTCGGCCCCGAGGCCGCTGATCGTGAACTGTGGGCCCGTCGCGCCGGTCCTGGCTTCGCGGGTACGGCCCCACACGCGGCGATTGCCGACGCCGTTGCCGACGAGCGCGACGCAGAGGAACTGCTCGGCCTCGTAGGCGGACGCATTCCTCGGCATGGACCACTGGGCGGACGTGATGTCGATCGACACTGCGCCGAGGAGCACCCCGGCTCCGGCGTCGTAGTACGCGCCGTACACGTCGCGGTCGACGGCGCTCTCGGCCTGCGACCAGACGATCTGGTAGGTGTCGTTGTTGCCCTCGTAGGCGACGTCGACCTCCAGCTGCGTGCGTAGATCGGACGTCACGGTGAAGGTGTTGAGGACTGGATCGACGACGAGCGGAAGCTCGGCCGAGCGGACGAACTCGGCCGGCACGACGATCTCGATCCCGTCGCCCGTCCACCGCTGCTCGAGCGTCCGCTGGCGACCGCGCGCGTCGTACGCGGTCGCCCCGCCGTAGCGCACGCCGCCGGGGTCGTCGGTGAACGTGAAACCGGCGCCGTCGACGGCGGGCGCGAGGTCGGTGTCCACGTCCAGGGAAAGGACGATCTCGCCGCGGCCGGGCAGCTCGTCGATCACGAAGGTCTGCTCGACCTGCCGCTCGGCGAGGTGGTAGACCTCGACCACGCTGCCGCGATCGAGCGAGACGACGCGGTCGTCCCGGCTGCGCGCGCGGGCCCCGAGCGGGAGCGTCTCGCCGGCGACCGTCACGTGCTCGAGGTCGAACTCGACGGGGAACGAACGCGGCGCATCCGAGCCGAGGAACGGCGTGTAGGTGAACCCCTCGGGTCCGAAGGACGCCTTGTAGGTCGCGCCGCGAGCCCAGGTCCGCCCGTCGCCGGGCTCGTCCAGGAAGAGCCGGCTGCAGAGCTCTCGGAAGGTCGCGGGGTCGAGCGACGCGGGGAGGGGCGGTGAGGCGAGAGCCGCGTCGTCCTGGAGGTCGGTCTGAGGGAAGAGCACCGCGGACGCGGCGAGCAGAGCATGGGGGAGTATCGGTTCTCCTTTGAGAGGGGGTCCTCCGCTCCATCAGGCGACGTGGGCGCTCGTTACACGGAAGTTCGAGGAGCTGCGAGGCGGCGCGTGTCGGCACGGGACCGACCGCTCGTTGCCCGCGACGCCCAAGCTGCATGGCGCTCGGTACACTGCGAGCACTCGTGGAGACGTTCGTTCCGATTCCGGCGAGAGCCGTCGGCGGCGGTATCGAGCGCGTCAGGAGCCGCGCATGATCGCCGGGTGACGAGCGTTCACCCGGGTCGCGCCCATGCCTCTCTACCGCGAAACCACACCTCCGGCTCCGCTCCGCCCATTCGTGCGGTGCCTGTGGGAGCTGGTGGCCGATCCGGCGGAGCGCTGCGGCGGGCCCCTGGAACGCGTGCTGCCCGACGGCTGCATGGAGTGGATGTTCCACGTCGGCACACCGTTCCGGATCGAGCGGGCGCCGGGCGTGCTCGAGCGACAGGAGCACGCGCTGGTGGGCGGCGTCACGACGCGGGCGCTCTTGCTCGAGCCCACGCCCGACGCGTGGGTGCTGGGCGTTCGCTTCGAGCCGGGGCATGGATGGGCACATGCAGGCCTTGCCGCGCGTGAGCTCGTCGATCACGTCGCTTCCGCGGATCACGACCCCTGGTTCGCCGAGGTGACCGAGCGTCTGCACGACGCGCCACCCGACGAGCGGATGGACAGGCTCGGGGCCTTGTTGCTCGCGCGCTTCGCTGGTGCCCCGCGGCCCCGTCGAACGGCGCGCGACCTGGGCCGCGCCGCGGGCCTCCTGGTCGCGGGGCGCGCGACGGTCGACCAGGTCGCGCACGCGTGCGGGCTGAGCCCGCGGCAGCTTCAGCGACGGTTCCTGGACGAGGTCGGGGTCGGGCCGAAGCACCTCTCACGGATCGCGCGCTTCGCGCGAGCCGCGGAGCGCGTCGCGTGGACCGACGAGGCCCTCACGGCCGTGGCGCACGCCACTGGCTACGCCGACCAGTCCCACTTCGCGCGCGAGTTCCGCCAGATGGCGGGGCTCACGCCGCGGCAGTACCGCGCCGAGACGCACGGGCTGGCCGACGCCTTCGCCGCCAGCGGGCCGACGTCGCATTCGTTCTAGTCGGCCGGGGACCGCGCCGCCACATTGGCCGCGTTCGCGTTCCCCCTCACCGAGAAGCCGATGAAGACCCCGAATCGTCCGTCGCCTGGCCGCATCCTGTGGCGCTCCGCCGTCCTGCTGGCGGCGCTCCTTCCCCTGTCCAGCGCGGTCGAGGTCACGCCGCAGGAGGCCGACGCTCCGGCGAAGACCGAGAAGCTGACGCTGGACGACATCACCTGGCTGGCCGGCCACTGGCAGGTGAAGGACCGAGACAGCATGACCGAGGAGCTCTGGATGCCCGCGCGCGGCCGCGTGATGCTCGGCCTCAACCGCAGCGTGCGCGGCAAGGCGCACGGCCAGTTCGAGTTCCTCCGCATCGTCCAGACCAAGAAGGACACGTACTACTGGGCGAGCCCGGGCGGGTCCCCGGCGACTCCGTTCAAGATGACGGAGGCGACCGAGGACCACGTCGTGTTCGAGAATCCTGAGCACGACTTCCCGAAGCGCATCGAGTACCGCCTCGACGGCGACGAGCTGACGGCCCAGATCTTCGGGGACGAGCCGGGACCCTCCTGGACGCTGAAGCGGATCGGCGACGTCAAGTAGGTTGCACTGCGGTCCGCGTCAGCGGTCGATTCCGGGCGCGATGTTCGCAGCCTCTTCCGTGACGAGTGCCTCGCCGGCCAGATCGACGTCGACCTGTACGCCGACCGAGGAGTCGTCGCCGACGCGGACCGTCGTGTCGAGTGGGATCCAACCCGCGCGACCTCCGTCGATCCACCGCATGAGTCGATAGCGCCCGGGCTCGGGGAAGCGGTGGCTCCAGACGTCGCCCTGCTCCAGGTGCTCCGGCAACGGGACCTCGGGCGCGTGGAGGTCCGCTGGCGAGCGCCGGTGACGTTCTCCTTCCTCCAGCCGCAGACGGAACCTGGCTCCCGCCAGCGGGGTGCCGGTCATCCGGAGGCTGAGCTCGATCCCGGGCTCGAGGTCGACGTCCAGCTTCTCGCCCACGTCGCTCGCGGACCACGTGGCCGTCCGGAATCCGAAGGCGCTCACGTGGATCGTGCCGGCGAGGCCCCTGGGGACGACGAGTGCGAACGGCGGAGAGCTCGCGAAGACCGCCGCGTTGCTGGCGAGGCGAGTGTCGACCTCGGCGGGTTCGAACCTGAGCATCAGCGGCGGACGCGGCGCTCCCGTCGCAGGATCTTCGCGCGACGTCCACCGCACGTCGATGGCGCGGATCAAGGAGGTGAGCCGGATGCCGTGCAGGCGCGGGTCGCGGAGGTCGTCGCCGGCGCGGACGACCACGTCGTCCCACGCGGCGCAGGGGACGGTCCCTCGCACGGTCACGAACGCCGTGTAGACGCCCGGCGGGACGTTCTCGGCCCGATACTCGGCGCGACGAGACACCCAGTCCAGCAGCACGCTCGAGCGACCGACCTCTGGCTGCAGCCAGACGCGTACGTCCCGGGGATCGATGTCGACGCCGGACGCGTCGATGCTCGCGCTCACGGTCGCTGCAGCGACCGCGGCAGCGATCTGTACCTCGATCGCTCCGGTCAACTCGTGTGGGCGCAGCGTGACGGCGGCATCGGGCTCTCGCGATCGATCGAGCGTGAAGCGCGTCTCCCCCGGCTGCAGCACGTGAACCGTCAGGGTCTCGGTCTCACCGAAGTGATCTTCGAATTCGAATCGACCGTTCTTCACGACGGCCGTCCTCCGGACGCGTCCACCGCGCGTCAGTGCGACGATCGCCGAGCCGTCGAGGAGCCCGGTGGGCGTCTCGAGCGTGCCGCGGATGCTCGTAGCAGGAGGAAAGTGCACGAGTCGTTGCCCGAGGTCGCCGCCGCTTCGGGCCTGGAGCTCCGTCAACGGCAGCGCGCAGTGTCCGACGCAAGGGTCGTCCTCGAAGACCTCGATCAGGTAGGGCCCCTGCTTCAGGCCACCGTCCGGAAGGACGAATCGCACGCGTCCCTCGGCGTCGGTACGGCCCTCGATCAGGCGGTGGTACGCACCGTGGACGAGGTGGGCGAGGCGCTCTCGGATCGGCTCTCCGTCCGCGTTCACAAGGAGTCCCGAGAGCGCGTTCGCTGCGGGCGGCGA
>JBCDGE010000151.1:0-14331 GCA_038757895.1 Planctomycetota bacterium
GCGGCCGGCGCGGGCTGTGGCGCGGGCGCGTGACTGCCGGCGGGCGCCCCCGCGATCGGGGCCGCGACCTCCGGGTTCCACGCCACGCCAGCGGCGCGGAACGCGGCGAGCAGGCCGCCCTTGTCGACGGCCTTGAGGTAGGCCTCGTCCGGCGCGACCTTGCCGGTCGTCACGAGCTCGCACAGCGAGTCGTTGATGAGGCGCATGCCTTCCTTGCCGCCCATCTGCATCGAGCTCGTGATCTGGTGCGTCTTGCCCTCGCGGATGAGCGAGCTCACGGCGCTGTTGACGATCAGGACCTCCAGCGCGGCAGCGCGGCCGCCACCCTGCTTCTTGCACAGAGTCTGCGCGACGACGCCCTTGAGCGACGACGACAGCATGGTGCGGATCTGCGCCTGACGGTCGGCCGGGAACTGGTCGATGATCCGGTCGACCGTGCTCGCCGCCGTGGTCGTGTGCAGCGTGCCGAAGACGAGGTGACCGGTCTCGGCGGTCTCGATCGCGATCTCGATCGTCTCCAGGTCCCGCATCTCGCCGACCAGGACGATGTCCGGGTCCTCGCGGAGCGCCGCCTTGAGCGCGCGCTTGAACGACGCGGTGTGCTCGCCGACCTCGCGCTGGTTGATCAGGCAGCGCTGGTCCTGGTGCACGAATTCGATCGGATCCTCGATCGTGATGATGTGGTCCGAGCGGTTCTTGTTGATGTGGTCGACCATCGCCGCGAGCGTCGTCGACTTACCGCTTCCCGTCGGCCCCGTGACGACGACCAGCCCCTTGGACAGGTAGCACATCCGCTTGATGGCGTCGGGGAGCCCGAGCTGCTCGCAGGTCAGGATCTCCTCGGGGATGACCCGGAAGACCGCGCCCGGCCCCCGGTTGTCCATGAAGAAGTTCGAGCGGAAGCGCGCGAGACCCGGGATCTCGTAGGCGAAGTCCGCGTCGCACGTCTCCTCGAACGACTTCCAGACGTTCGAGGGGCAGATCTCCTTGAGGACCTGCTTCATCTGCTCCGGAGCGATCTCCGAGCACTCCTCGATCGCGACGATGTCCCCGTGCAGGCGGAACTGGGGCTTGTTGCCCGCGGTCATGTGGAGGTCGGAGGCTCCGACCTCGACCATCCGGTTGAAGAGTGCGTCGATCCAGGCCATGGCGGGGTGCGTGTGCTGAGTTCGCGGGGGGGGCGTCGGGGGTCCAGACGCGCGGTCCATCGGCACGATCCGAGCGCCGGCTCAAGCCGATACCCTGGGTTGATGAGCGAATCCCCCGCCCCCGTCCCCGCCCTGGCCGCCGCCCCCCTCCTGGCGGCCCTCCTGGCCGCCTGCGGAGGCCACGACGCAGCTGGCGCGACCCTTCCGGCGCCGGGCACCTGGAGGGCCAGCCTCGCCTCGCCCGGCGGTCCGCTGACCTTCGGCCTGGACCTGATCCCCGACGACGCGGGGCTCCGCGCGGTCCTCGTCAACGGCGAGGAGCGACGCGAGGCGGGGTACGTCCTCGTGCGCGCCGACGGGAAGATCGCGTTCGAGATCCCCCCCTACCGCTCGGAGATCGTGGCCGTCCTGGACGAGAACGGCGAGGCGCTTCGCGGCGAGTGGACGCGCGACCGCGGTGAGGGGCCCGTGCAGGAGCTCGCGTTCGCGGCCGTCCACGGGGACTCGCAGCCGTCGATCCCCGCACCGACCGACGAAGAGATCGTGGCGATGAGCGGCCGTTGGAACGTTCGGTTCGCGAACGACGAACACGCGTCCGTCGGCGAGTTCCGCGTCGAGCCGAGCGGCCGCGCGTCCGGGACGTTCCTCACGACGCTCGGCGACTACCGGTATCTGAGCGGCCTCTACGCGAAGTCGACGCTCCTGCTGTCGTGCTTCGACGGCGCGCACGCGTTCCTGTTCGCGGCGACGGTCGAGGACGACGGCACGCTGGAGGGCGACTTCTGGTCGCGCGGCGCGTACCACGACACATGGACGGCGTCGCGCGACGACGACGCGGCGCTCCCCGACGACTTCGCGCTGACCGAGTGGACCGGCGCGGTGCCGCTCTCCGAGATCTCCTTCGAGGACCTCGACGGCGTGCAGCGGAGCCTCGACGACCCGTCGTTCGCGTCGCCGGCGAGGCTGATCGTCCTCTTCGGGACCTGGTGTCCGAACTGCAACGACCTGACGGACTACCTCGTCGAGCTCGACGAGCGGTACGAGGCGCTCGCGATCCTCGGCGTCGCCTTCGAGCTGGGCGACGACGTTGAGGCGCACCGACGCGCGGTCCGCGACTACCTCGGCCACCACGGCGCGGACTTCCCGGTCCTGCTCGCGGGGACGTCGGACAAGAGCGTCGCGTCGGAGGCCTTCCCGCTCGTCGACCGGGTTCGCGCCTACCCCACGACCGTGTTCATGGACGGTACGGGCGCGGTCAGCGCGGTGCACACAGGGTTCAGCGGCCCCGCGACGGGGGACCACCACGCGCGGCTCCGCGAGCGCTTCGAGTCCGAGATCGACACGCTCGTGGGCGCCCGCTGACGCAGGAGGCCGCCCGAAAGAGCCCGCGCCGAGTCCGGCTCGGTCGGACGCGGAAAGCGGGCCCCTCGCGGCCTATCATGGGGCGATGCCCCTCCCCCTCGTCATCTTCGCGCTCGCCGCGGTGCTGGTCGCACCGGGGCTCCTGAGCAGGACGTCCGAGGAGCTCCGGCGCTGGACGGTCACCCAGCTGGAGAACGAGGAGGAGGAGCCCGACGAGGACGTCGTCGAGGTCTCGATCCTCCGGCTCAAGAACGCGCGCTACCGGCGCGGGCGCCCGCTGCCGGGATGGGTCCAGGACCTCGAAGGCAGGACGATCCGCCTGTGGGGCTACATGGCGATCGGGACGCTGGAGGGGCTGGAGAAGTTCGAGCTCGTGCCCGAGTCGTGCGAGTGCGGCCGGTCGAAGGTGAACCACTTCGTCGAGGTCTCGCTCACCGACGACGTGACGCGCTTCATCCCCGGCAGGATCACGCTCACCGGCGTCTTCCACGCGGGCGAGGAGAAGGAGGACGGGTTCATCACCAGCCTCTACCGCCTCTCGACGCCCGCGCTCCCCGACTGACCCCGAGCTCTCCGGCCAACTACCGGGCGTTCCGCTCCGCCGCCACGCATGCACATGCCGCTCGTCGTCGCCGCTCTCGTCGCCGCCTCGCTCTCTGCCCCGGCACCCATCGGAGTCCAGGACGACGGCAAGCCGGCGGTCACCCGCGAGAACATCGACAAGCTGGTTCGCCACGCGCGGACCGGCTCGGCGGTCATCCGCCCCCAGGCCGCGGACCGCCTCGTGAGCTTCGGCGGTCCGGCGGCGGCCAGGCTGCTGGAGCTGTCGGGGGATTCGAACGCCGACCTCGCCGCGCTCGGCACGTCGCTCGTCGAGGTGCTCGGCCGCTTCGAGGACGAGCGCCTGCGCGCAAAGCTGTGGCCCGCGCTCGACGACTCGGAGTTCCCCTGGCGCCCGGCGGCCTCGCGATCGCTCGGCGCAGCCCCCCTCGCGAGCGAGCGCGAGCGCTTCGAGGCGTTCCTCGACGATCCGATCGCACCGGTCCGGCTCGCCGTGCTGGAGGCGCTCTCGAAGATCACCGAGCCCACGGACGAGCGCTTCCTCCGCCAGGCGGTCCGCCAGCTCTCCGACGACAACGACTACGTCCGGCGCGCGGCGGCGGAGCTCCTCGACGACCGCGGGCACGGACGCGCGCTCCTGTGGCTCGTCGAGGACCTGCGCCGCGTCGACTCGTACTTCGACCAGGCGACCGGCGAGGCCGCGCGCTACGCGGCGATGTACGCGCTGCTGGACCGCGGGATCGAGGTCGAGCCGTACGACCCGGCCGCGCCGGCGACGGGCGACAACGGCCGCGCGATCGATGCGATCGGGAGGACGGTCGAGGCGCGCGCGGACGCCATGGAGGCGAAGCTTCCGGAGCCGTTGCGCGGACTCGTCCCGCGTGAGCTCCCGACGATCGCCCGCGCGGGCGCGCAGGTGAAGGACGCCGTCCTCGGCCTCGCGCTCAAATCGTGCCGCCGCGGCGACTACTTCCTCCGCTGGACGACCGGAGACGTGCTCGTCGTCGGCTACGGCAACCCGGCGCGGATCCAGCTGCCCGAGGGCACGACGGAGCGCCTCGCTGCGCTCTCGGGAAAGACGCTGGAGGCCGCCGGAGACCGCTTCTACTGGGGCCGTCCCGGCTGCGACATGGAGAGCTTCCGCGTGCCGGGGACGAAGGCGAAGGGCGGCCGGCCGCAGATGTTGATCCTCTCGAAGGACGAGCAGCCGGGGAGCGACCTGCGCCCGGGCGCGCTCTCGGTGCTCGGCGCCGCCATGGCGGCCTCGATCCCGGCCGGTGACGACCTCGACGCGGAGGATCCCAGGACGCGAGAGCTGGCGCGACGGGTGCGCGACGCGTTCGCGTCGATCGGGGGACCGGTGGAGAAGGCCGCCGGCGAAGGAGCCCGGCGATGAGGACGGGGCTCGCGCTGGCGGCGGTCGCGCTCGTGGCCTTCCTCGCCGGCGCGGTCGTGGATCCGTTCGGCGCGAGCGCCGCGCCGACCGCGTCCGACGGTCGGCCGGAGGTGGCGCGGAGGACGCCGGAGCCAGAGGCGGTGGAGACGTCGCCCGAGGTCGAACTCCGCGCGCCGCGCCGGGAGGTTCCGGAGGAGCCCCCCGGCGAGATGGCGCCCGAGCCCCCCATGGAGCGGACCGAGCTGACCGTCGAACCGGGCGACGTCTTCGGTCGTGCGCTGCTGGAGCACCACGCGTCCGAGTTCGCGCGCGGCTGGAGCGAAGTGCGCGCGGACGAGCCATCACAGGCGGAGCGCGTGGAGGGCGAGGCGGACTTCCGCCGGCAGACGCTCGCCCTCTCGGCGAGCCTCGGCCGGTGGGCCGCCGAGGCCCGAACGCGGCTCGAGGAGCTCGCGGTCTCGATCGAGGCCGATGACGGTCCGGCGATGCTCGCGGCCTACGTGCGGAACGAGTGGCGCCCCGACGACGACCTCTTCGAGGGCGACGCGCTGGAGCGGATCACCCGCGCGCCGACGAGCGCGGCCGCGGTCGACGGCATCGACTTCCTGTCGAACCGCGGAGAGAAGCTCGAGGACGGCGTGACGCTGACGTTCGGGCCGGGCGTCTTCACGCTCGACGAGCGGAGGATCCGCGCGTCCGACGGGGACCGGATCCCGAACGACCTGACGATCGTCGGCGTCGGGCGCAACGCGACGCTCCTGCAGATGGGCGACCTCGGTGGGCGCGGTACGTTCGAGCGGCTGACGTTCCGCGACATCACGCTCGACGCACAGAACGACGGGCTCTTCGACCATCGGCACGACGGCGCGTCGGTGTCGTTCCAGCGCGCGCGCATCGTCCGTTTCGACGCGGCGCACGGCGGGTCCACGATCTTCTCGTTCCGCGGCGGCGCGTTCATCGACGCGAACGACCTGGAGATCATCGGCGGCTACGGCCGTGCGCCGGGGCAAGGAGACCTCGTGCGCGGCGGACCGATGATCGGTCGGTTCCGCAACTGCCGGTTCGAGCTGGTCGAGCTGCGGAGGATGCGTTCGTGGCGCGAGGGCCGCCTGGAGTTCACCGGGTGCTCGTTCACGCTCGTCGGTCCCGACCCGCGCGAGTGGGCGTCGGGGCACCTCGCCTTCCACGGCTGCAGCTACGGACGGATGGAGCTGACGGCGGACGACGACGGGTCGAAGTCGCTCCAGGACCTGTTCCCGGACGCCCGCTGAACGAACTCGCATTACACGCACCGCCAGGGCTCTCGCGACGGCGCCGCGACGGCCGATGGAGGGGCGGTGAGCCCGAAGGACTAGAAGAAGGGGGCGCAGGGCCGCGATCCCTCGCCGCCGCCCGCCGCGCCGAAGCCGCCGCCGCCCGCGACGGCTTCCACGACGGCTTCCGCGACGGCTTCCACGACGGGGCCTTCCCCTTCGGTGGAGCCGGCGGCGACCTCGAAGATCAGGCCCACGAACGTCGAGTGGACGGTCGGCGGGCTGATGCTCCTCCCCCTCGCGCAGACGTGCATCGTCTCGCCGCTCCTCTCGCCCGGGCGCGCGTGGCTGGATCCGTGGCTCACCGTCCCGCTCGGGCTGCTGATCAGCTCGCTCTCGTTCTGGACGGTGTCGCGCGAGATGCTCGCGATCAGCGCGGCCGCGCGACCGTCGGACGGCCGGCGCTACGAGCTCGGTAGCCTGCTCGTCAGCCTCGCGATGTTCTACGTCGTGGGGATCGCGACGGCGCTGACGATCCTCCTGTTCGGCATCGGCGCCCTGCCCGTCTCCGGGAGCGAGCTCGCGCTCGAGCTCGCCGGGGGAGTGACCGGAGGGGAAGCCGGAGACGCGACGCGCGTCGACCCGCGCGCGCGCGAGGCGCTCGCGGAGTCGCTCTTCTTCTCGGCGGCGCTCGCGTTCGTCGGCGCGTGCTTCTACATCGCGAACCGGATGCGCCAGCGCGGGAAGGACCCGAACGCAGAGCCGTTCGATCCGGTGCGCTTCTGGGGCGGCCTCTGGTTCCGCCTCGGCCAGGCGAACCTCTACATCTTCGCGCTGTTCATCTACGTCTGGGCGACCACCGACCCCGCGCCGTCGGCCGACGGTCTGGCCGAGCTCCCGTTCGGCTTCCGCGCGCTGCCGCTCATCGGCCTGTTCGTCGGCATGTTCGTGCGCGCGGGCGAGGCGCTCGTCCTCGGCCTCGCCGAGCGGCTCTTCCAGGTCGCCGAGCGGCTCGTCGGCCCGCAGAAGCGCGAGCGGCCGGACGACGACGCCACCTGAGAGCGTGGGCATGAATCGCCCACGCGAGCGCGCATCTTCGTCAGAAGATGCGCCAGAGACATCATCAGGGCCTGGGCAGCGTACGCTTCAGCGATTTCTGCCCAGGCTCTGACCGCGCCCGCCCGTCACTGGAAGTCGACCCGCAGACCGTCGGCGAAGTTGCTGGTCGGCGAGCCGCCGACCGCGTCGCGGTACCACGCGGTGAAGTACCAGTCCTCGCCCGGCGCTGCGGCGACGAGCCCATTCGGCGTCGGGAGGCTCGTCAGATCGAGCTGGAGGTCGATCCGGCCGCTGGCGCCCGAGTTCTGGATCTGACCGGGACCCACGAAGCGCCCGATGGAGCCGCCGAGGCACAGGTTGCCCTGGCTCCCGCCCGGCATCGCGGCGAAGCCCGACGCGCGGCTACCGAGGAAGAAGCCGAATGCGTTCGTCGGCAGGTTGTAGGCCGTGAGCCGGGCGTCATTGCTCGCGACGACGGCGCTGCCGAGCCCGGCCATGGCGGCCTCGCGGCTGGCCGAGTTCAGCTCGGCGTCGCAGTAGTTGGTGCCGAAGCGGGGCTGGGTCCCGACGAGGAACCGGATCTCGGTCAGCGTCAGGTCGAGCTGCCCCGGCGGGCTCGTCGAGAGCAGCACGCCGGTCCCGAACGGCGGCGGCGCGAGCGTCTGGCCGACGAGCGCGTTCAGGTCGGGCCCCGACAGCAGCGTGCCCGTGACGTCGATGGTCCCGACGGCGACCGCGACCCCCACGCCGGCGTCGATCGGCGAACCGATCGTGATCGCGTCGATCGCCTCGTTCTGCAGGTTGACCGTGCCGCTGCCGAGCGTGTTCGTCGAAGCCTGCCCGCTCCCGACGCGGACGAACCCGACGAGGAGGTCGGTCGGGTACTCCCAGAAGGTCGCCGAGACCATGTCGGGCTGGTCGATGACCTCGACGACGAGCTCGAACGGATCGCCCGCTGCCGCGCTATCGAACGGCGCTGGAAGCGTGCCCGCGGCGGAGTTGACGATCCCGGTCACCTCGATGCGAACGTCGCCGGCGAGGGCAACGCTCTGGAGGAACACGAGGGTGGCGAGGCACGCGAGACGGGAAGGGCGGATCGGCAGCATGGGACCTGGCAGGGCCTTGGGAAGGAGAGCGGTCGAAGGACGCAGGCGCGAGCGCCCGCGCCTACTCTTCGTGCGCGTCGGTCGCGTCGATGGCGAATGCGCCCGTCGCGTAGCCCGCCTCGTCGCTCTGACCGGCGAGGCGGAAGGTCCCGCGGACGACGACCGGGACGTACGCCCAGTAGGTCGTGCCCTCGCCGTCCATGTGCACGTCGATCCACTCGTCCGGCTCGGGCGCACCGCCGAAGCAGCACGCGAGCAGGTCGCGGACGAGCATGAAGTGCGGCACGCGGTTCGAGTCCCACCGCAGCGGGATCATGTACCCGGTGAGAGCGACCTTCTCGCCGTCGAGCGCGCGGATGCGGTCGGGGAAGTGGATCTCCTCGCCCTCGTACTCGTCCGGGTAGACGAGCGCATCGAGGAGGAACTCCTTGTCCGTCGCCGCCAGCGACAGGTCAGAGTACGAGATGATCCAGTGCCCGTCGTCGTCCTTCTCCCAGTCGTAGGAGGTCGCGTCGAGCGGGTCGGCGCCCTCGGCGAGCTCGAACGGCGCGCGCCTGGTCGTGCCGATGGTGAGCGGGTTCTCGTCGAGCGCCTCGGGCGTCAGCCGGGCGGGATCGACCGAGCCGACGAGTCCGCTGATCCCGGTGGGCATCGCCGCCGCGCCGGGCGGGTCGATCTCGGTCGCGCGAAGGTCTGGATCGATCGGCGACGTGTCGGTGAACGCGCGCCCACGCACCTGTGGCGCGGCCGCCCCGTCGCCGAGCGCGGCCGTCACCTCGTCCTCAGGCTGTGGTGTGGACTCGCCGGCCCCGCAGCCGATCGCGGCGACGAGGAGCGCCACGCCGGCGGACGCCGCGGCGAGCCCCGTCAGACGGTCGCGCCGGGGGTCAGCTTCCCTCGGTCTCTCCGTCATCGTGCTCGCCGTCCTCGGAGTGATCGTCGTGACCCTCTCCGTCCCCGTGGTCGTGCTCGCCGGGGAAGTCGAAGGTCACGTCGGTCCACTCGGTGCCCTTCAGGTTGAACGACTTGATCGAACCGTGGAAGTGATCGACGCCGACGAGGTCGTCGCTCTTGCCGACGAACTTCGAGCTGTCACCGACGGTCTCGCCGGAGAGCTCGGCCGCCTGGGCCGCGAGCACGACGTCGAAGGTCGACTCGCCGTGGTTGTCGATCGTGATCGTCACCGACTCGCTGGGCGAGCGGAGCGACGTCTCGGCGTGGGCGCCGAGGGCGAACATGGTCATCTCGCCCGTCTCGGCGTCGAGCAGGAACTCGACGTTGGCGACGTGATCCCCGAGCTCGACGAGGGTTCCGCCGTTCGGCGCGACGTGGACGTGCCCTTCGTGGCCGTGGCCGTCGTGACTGTGGCCCTCTCCGCCGCAGGCGGCGAGCGCGGTGGCGACGGCGGCGACGGTCGCGGTCTGGACGATCCGGTGGAGGGGAAGCATGACAGTTCTGGATGGGGTGATCGGATGGGCGCGGACAGCGCCGGCGAGAGAGCTTACGCCAGCGTCCTGGCGACGTCGGTCGAATAGGCCTTGATCGCCGGGAACACACCCGCGAGGGCCCCGACGACCGCCATTCCGACGGGAGTCCAGAGGAGGGCGGGGTGGGCAGCACCGACCTCCAGGACGACCCCCGTCTGGTCGCGGATCACCTGCGCCGAGCCGACCAGGATCGCGCCGTAGACGGCGTACCCGAGGAGGCTCCCGAGGACCGCGATCGTCCCGGCCTCCAGGACGATGACCGAGAACACGGTCGAGCGGCGGGCACCGAGCGCGCGGAGGATCGCGAACTCGCGCCGGCGCTCGTTCATCGTGTTGTAGATGCTCGCGAGCAGCCCGAAGCCCGCGACGATGACGACGAGGTACGCGACGTAGATCAGCACGCGCGTGATCCAGCCCATCTTCTGGAAGAAGATCCCGAGCACGTTCGCGATGGGCCACGCGAGGGTCGCCTGGGTCCCGCGGCGCACCTCGTCCTGCATGAACTTCCCGCGCACGGGGTTCGTGTACTTGATCATCACGGCCGAGACCTCCTTCCACTCGTTCGGGATCTCAGCCATGCCGCGCTCGACCTGCTTCGTACCGCCGGCGACGTAGTGTCCCTCCATGCGGAAGATCCCCTCGATCGGGATCCAGATGACGCGATCGTTCGCCGTGTTCGTCGGCTCCAGCACGCCGGTGATGACGTACAGCTCCTCGTGCGGCGCCTGGCCCGGCAGGTACTGCAGACCATGGAAAGGCCGGAACGTGTGCCCCACCTCCAGGTCGAGCGTCTCCGCGACAACGCTGCCGACGACGGCCTCCATGCGCATGTCGTCGAAGGCGTTCCCGTCGGCGAACTCGAACTGCCTGCCGTCCTGGAATTCGAACGTGTCGAAGATCTCGGTCGTCGTACCGACGATGCGGTACCCGTACAGGTTGTCGCCCACCGCGTACGGGATCGCGTAGCGCACGTCCCCGCGCGACTTGACCTCTTCGTAGAGGCTCCACGGGATGTTGCCGGGCGACGTCTCCAGGTGGAAGACCGCGTTCAGGACGAGCTGGAGCTCGCTCCCCTTCGCGCCGAGCACGGCGTCGTAGCCGATGTCGCCGCCGGTGAACGCCGTCTTCGACTGCTCGGACACGGTGAACACGCTCATGACGAGCCCGCTCGCGAGGCCCGCCGAGACGATCGTCACGATCGTCGACAGGAGGTGCTGGCGCATCGAGCGCGCGACGATGAAGAACAGCGATTTCACGGCGTCGCCTCCTCGGGCTCGGACTCCCGCATGGCGCGATTGATCTCGACGAAGTCGACGCGCTCGTCGAAGTCGTCGAGGACGCGCGGGTCGTGGCTGACGCAGACGAGCGCGGCGCCCTGCTCCTCGCAGAGCCCGCGGAGCAGTCCCAGCGCGTCCAGCGCGAACCGTGGATCGAGGTTCCCCGTCGGCTCGTCGGCGAGCACGATCCGCGGTCGGTTGGCGAGCGCCCGCGCGAGGGCGACGCGCTGCTGCTGGCCGATCGAGAGCTGGCTCGGACGGTGGCTGAGCCGATCCGCCAGGCCCAGCTTGGTCAGGAGCTCGCGGGCGAACGCGCGGTCGGGCCCCGGGCCGAAGGTCATGCCCAGGACCACGTTCTCCAGCGCGGTGTAGCCGCCGAGCAGGTTGAACGTCTGAAACACGTACCCGAGCTCGTCGGCGCGCCACGTGTCCCGGCGCGCCTCGCCGAAGTCCGACACGCGCGTGCCGTCGAAGAGCACCGATCCAGCGGTCGGGGTGAGGAGACCGGCGATGACGTTCAGGAACGTCGTCTTGCCGGACCCGCTCGTCCCGGCGACCGCGACCTGCTGCCCCGCCTCCACGTCGAAGCGTGGGACGTCGAGGATCGTCTGCTGGTCGCCGTCCGGGGTCCGGAACTCCATCCGGATGTCGCGAAGCTCGAGGAGGGCCATGGGGCGCAGATCATAGTCCGCTTCCGGCCCTGCGCCCGGGTCTCCCGCCGGCGACCCGCGGGACGACCGACGGCCTTACGTCGCCGTCACAGGTGCGGGCCCGGCTCCGGCAGGCCGTCCTCGACGAGCTTCGTGGTGATGAACTCGAACGCCTCGTCGACGGAGTCCGTCCGGAAGAACAGATCGATGTCGTCCGGGCTGATCGTCCCGAAGTCGATCAGCGTCTGGAAGTCGATCACCTTCGACCAGAACTCGGTCCCGAACAGGACGATCGGGAGCGGCTTCTTGATCTTCAGCGTCTGGACGAGCGTCACGACCTCCATGAACTCGTCGAGGGTCCCGAACCCGCCCGGCATCACGACGATCGCCTTGGCGAGGTACGTGAACCAGAACTTCCGCATGAAGAAGTAGTGGAACTCCAGCGACAGCCGCCTGGTGATGTAGGGGTTGTCGTTCTGCTCGAACGGGAGGCTGATGTTCAGCCCGACGTTGAGCCCCTTGGCCTCGGACGCCCCGCGGTTGGAGGCCTCCATGATCCCGGGGCCGCCGCCGGAGCAGATCACGAAGCGCTGGCCGTCGTCGCCGAGGCCCTTGGACCACTCGGTCAGCTTGAACGAGAGCTCCCGGGCCGCCTCGTAGTAGCCGGACATCTTCAGGTCCCGCTCGGCCTTGGCGACGTCGCCGCCGTCGGCCCGCGCCTCGGCCAGCTTCTGCTCCGCGACGTCGCGGGGCAGGAGCCGGGCGGACCCGAACATCACGATGGTGTCCTCGATGCCCATCTCCTCGAACCGCGACTCCGGCTCGAGGTACTCGGACAGGATCCGGAGGGGCCGCGCGGTGCGGCCGTGGATCCAGGGAAGGTTCTCGTACGCCTTGACGGCGCGGTAGCGGCTCTCGGGCATGCGGGGAGTGTCTCCGCACGGGCGCCCTCAGGCCAGCGAACTCACGGGCCTCCGTCGACAACATCGCTGCCAACACGTCGCGCCTGGCTCCCTACACTCCCAGGCATGGACCAGCCCGGCCCCGCTCCCGCCCCCTCGGACGATCGGCCGCGGAGCGGCGTGTTCGCGGTCTTCCTCGACTTCGTCGAGCGACTCGGCAACCTGCTCCCCCACCCCGTCACGCTGTTCGCGGCCTTCGCGCTCGGCGTGATCGTCCTCAGCGGCATCGCCTCCTGGATCGGGCTGTCCGTCGAGGACATCCGGCCCGAGACCCAGGGGCAACGCATCGAGGCGGTCAGCCTGATGACCGCCGAGGGCCTCCGCCGGATCTCGATGAACCTCGTGACGAACTTCACGAGCTTCGCGCCGCTGGGGACGGTCCTCGTCGCGCTGCTGGGCGTCGGGGTGGCCGAGCGGGCCGGCCTTCTCTCTGCCGGGATCCGGGCGCTCGTGCTGGCGGCGCCGCCGAAGCTCCTGACCCCCACCGTCGTCTTCGCTGCCGTCCTCTCGAACACAGCGTCGGAGATGGGCTACGTGGTGCTCGTCCCGCTGGCGGCCGTGATCTACCACTCGGTCGGCCGCCACCCGTTCGTGGGGCTCGCCGCCGCGTTCGCCGGCGTGAGCGGCGGCTACAGCGCCAACCTGTTCATCGGGACGGTCGATCCGCTGCTGGCCGGGATCACGACCGAGGCCGCGCGGATCGTCGGCGGGGACGCGTACGCGCCCGGCGGCGACAGCGAGGTGCTCGCGACCGCGAACTGGTACTTCATGGCGGTCAGCACGATGCTGATCACGCTGGTCGGCACGTTCGTGACCGAGAAGATCGTGGCGCCACGCCTGGGCGACTACGACGAGACGAGCGCCGAGGAGGGCGCGCTCGACGCCAGCCAGGACGGCCTGCGGCCGCTGGACGCGACCGAGAAGCGCGCGCTGGGCGCGGCGCTCCTCACGACCGCGCTGCTGATCGTCGGCCTGCTGCTGCTCGTCGTGCCGGACGGGGCGCCGTTCCGAGAGCCGAACGCGGCGGCGGACGCGACGGTCGTCGAGCGGATCCGGCCCGTCCTGAAGAGCGTCGTGGCGCTGATCTTCGTCTTCTTCATCGTCCCGGCGATCGTCTACGGACGCATCACGGGCTCGATGCGGAACGACCGCGACGTGATCGACGGCATGGCCAAGGCCATGGGTTCGATGGGGCTCTACCTGGTGCTCGTGTTCTTCGCCGCCCAGTTCGTCGCGTTCTTCAAGTGGACGAACCTCGGCCTGATCCTCGCGGTCGCCGGCGCGAACTTCATCGAGTCCGCGAACCTGTCGGGACCGATCGTGTTCCTGCCATTCATCCTGATGTGCTGCTTCGTCAACCTGATGCTCGGCAGCGCCTCGGCCCAGTGGGCGATCACGGCGCCGATCTTCGTGCCGATGCTGATGCTGTCGAACTACACGCCTGAGGTGATCCAGGCGGCCTACCGCATCGGCGACAGCACGACGAACATCATCACGCCGATGATGAGCTACTTCGGGCTGATCCTCGCCTTCGCGACGCGCTACGACAGGAGGCTCGGGATCGGCACGATCGTCGCGACGATGCTGCCCTACTCGATCGCATTCCTGCTGGGCTGGATCGTGCTGTTCTACACGTGGGTCTTCGGATTCGGCCTGCCCGTCGGACCCGGGACGGAGCTGTACCTGTCGACGCCGGGATAGTCGGGCAGAGCTCGGCGTCGACGGAACTTCAGTCGTCGTGGCGCTGCTTGCGCTCGTCGACCTTGTCCTTCGCCTTCTTGAAGAGGTCGTCGAGGTCGCGTGCGCGCGACTTCTCCCGGTTCAGCGCTGCGTCGAAGGCGTCGGTCCCGCGGGACTTCCGGTCCTGGACCGTCTTGTTCGCATCGTCCCAGCGGCCGCCGTCCTGGACCGGCTTGCCGAACTCGTCCAGCGACGCCTTCGGCACGTGGCGGAGCACCGTCTGCGTCCGTACGTCGACGAGGAGGCGGGACTCGCAGCAGGGGCAGTCGATCTCGATCTCCTTCATGGCGCGCGATGAGGAATCCCTCAGCCAGGGCCCTCCAGGGCCCC
>JBCDGE010000152.1:0-14293 GCA_038757895.1 Planctomycetota bacterium
AGACTGGCGTTCCGATCGAGCGCTTCGGCTTCCGCATCCTCCCGTACGACCCGTCGGGCATGCAGCTCATCCGGAACCCCTTGCTCCAGCGTCCACCCCTGGCCGACCGACCCGGCGGCACGACCGAAGCGGCCGCCGAGCCCGGCAAGGACCGCTTCGTCGTTCAAGCGAAGGGTTATACGTCGACGGCGGGCTCGGTCCGGCACGACGAGGAATACGCGCGCGTCCAGACGATTCGACTTCGGCGCGGATCGACGATCCGTGGCCGCGCGATCCGTGGCGGCGAGGGCGTCGCGGGCATCGACGTGACTCTCTTCCACGGCAGGCTCTCGAAGGGAAACGACGGGTCGCCGCGGTTCTTCCCCGACGAGCACACGCGACAGGGCGTGTGGACCGACGCGACCGGGGCGTTCGAGATCACCGGGCTCCTGCGCTCCCGGTACCGAATGACGATCGCGCCCGTCGGGTCTCCGCCCGTGATCGTGGACGTCGAGCGTGCTCCGAAGCGCGGAGAGACGCTCGATCTGGGCGACGTCGAGCTCGTCCAAGGCGGCCGGATCGAGGGCGTCGTGCGCCTTCCGCGGGGCCAGGACCCTGCGGGGATCGGGCTCCGCATCGAGCACTTCCAGTCGCTGCTGTGGAAGGAGGGCGTCCTCACCACGATCACGGGCGGCGACGGGCGGTTCTCCTTCGACGGCGTCAGTCCCGGAGAGCACGAGGTTCTGGTCCTTGGCGAGCGGAGCGGAATCGGCCGGGGAACGGCGGGCACCGTGAACGTCGAGGACGGTGCAACGACATCGGTCGAGCTCGACCTCACGCCGCACCTCACGGTCGAGGTCCAGCTGACCGTCGACCTCGGCGGACTCCCGGTCGAAGGCCTCGAGGTGCAGCTCGTCATGGACGCCGCGGACGCGGCGCAGGGCGGCGCGACGACGCCGACCATGGCCCTGCTCGGGACCACGGATGCGAGCGGAACGGTCCGCGGAGAGGCGCGGGCGATGGGACCTTGCCGCGTACAGGTGCGCGGAACCGAACTCGGGCCCCTCGAGCACCGGTCGGCGTGGATCGACCTCGCGCCGGGAGACGCCGTCGAAGACACCCTCCGCTTCGACGTCGGATCCCTTGCGCTCGACCTGGCGGACGAGCTGCCCCTTCCGACGCGTGGAGACCTCTATTTCGAGCTCACCGATCGACCCAACACGGGTCGGGGTCGACACAGCAGGAAGATCCCGATCGTCGACGGAGCGATCGACACAGCGGGCCTCGCCTACGCTCACTTCGAAGGCGGCCAGCTCGTGCTGACCGCCCTTCCCGCCGGACCGGCGACGTGGAGGCTCTTCGCAATGAGGACCGGCGCGAAGTTCGTGTGGAGCGAGCAGGCACCCGGCGTGAGGAGTGGCACCACCGAGCGGGCCTTCGATCACTCGGGCTCGACGACGGTCGAGGTCGACTGGCGCGCCACACTGGAGATCCCCTAGTCTCGGACGCATCCATGCAGAAGCTCGCGCTGCCGGTCGTAGGCCTGGTCGTCATCCTGCTCGTTCTCCTCCTCGCCCGCGCGCCCTCCACGGGCGTGCCGGACCGCGTCTCGCGGGACGCAACGACCGGGTCGGACGCTTCGCACGAGCTCGCGCAGGACACCGAGCTCGCGGCGCCCGATCGCGCGTCCGACGACCCGAATGCGTCGACGCGGTCGACGCTGGAGAACGCGCTCGCCGGCGCGTCCGAGGAGGTGTCACGGAGCCGCGGAGCGGTCAGCGGCCTGATCGTCGACGAGAACGAACGGCCGCTCCCGGACGTCCTCGTCCAGCTCTCGACGCTGTACGACGCGTGGTCCCCCGCCGGCGAGGCCACCCCGGTCGTTCCCATCGGCGACTTCCGGCGCTCGCAAGCCATCGGCTTCGAGACCAGGACGGACGAGGCCGGGACGTTCCGGCTCGAGTTCCCGCCCCCCTCGGCCGAACGCGTCTCGCTCACGATCGTCCCCGATCGCTACCACGTGCTCCATCGCCTCTGGTTTTGGAGCGACGAGTCAGGCGACAGGCGGCGGCTCGGCGCGGGCCAGCGAGACCTCGGGACGATCCGGCTCGAGCGCGCGGGCGTCGTCTTCGGCAGGATCACGGACGAGGACGGCGCGCCGCTCGCGGACGTCGAGGTCGACGCCGGCACCGAGTCAGGGCGTCACCTCCGCGTCCGGACGAGGACGGGCCCCGACGGTCGCTACGTCGTCGCCCACGCGCCGGCGGCAACGCACGGAATCCTGGCCGAACGCGACGGGTTCCTCTCGGCGTTCCACGAGCCCGTCGAGCTCGTGCCGGGACAGGACACCGGACCCGTCGACGTCGCGCTCGGCCGCGCGCAGTCGATCCGCGGGATCGTGGTCGACGCCGAGGGCGCGCCGATCGAGGGCGTGCGGATCTCAGGGCGCACGCCGCCGAAGAACGGGGTCCCCGCGCTCGTCACCAGCGCGAGCGACGGCGCGTTCACGTTCCACCTGCCGACGAACGAGCCGGCGACGCTGCAGGCGAGGCACCGGGACTTCGTGAGATGGGGCGACGACCAGGACGGGACCACCACGTTCGAGCCCGGACTGTCCGAACTCCGGATCGTCATGGAGCGCGCGGAGAAGACGCGCTTCGTCGTCGTCGACCGAGAGACCGGGGATCCGGTCGAGCGCTTCGGCTTCCTCGTTCTTCCCCGCCGGGAAGTCGACTTCCTACGCCCCGCGCCGACGTCCCAGCCCCGGCCGGCGATCAGGGACCGCCCAGGTGGCGTCGTCGAGGCAGCGGCCAAGCCGCGTGAGGATCGGTACCTCGTTCGCGCGGAGGGGTACCCGACCGTAACGGGCACGGTTCGCCACGCACGCAAGAGCACGCCCGTGCAGAAGATCCGACTGCGGCGCGGCTCGACGGTCGTGGGGCGCGCGGTGCGGAACGGCGAGCCGATCGGGGGCGTCGACGTCCGCATCGAACAGGGTCAATTGATGGACGTCGGTCGCCCCCAGCCACTCTTCGTGCCGATGCACGGGACACATCTGAACGGCGCCACGGACGCGGCCGGACAATTCGAGTTCGCTGGACTCCGGCGCTCGCGCTACCGCCTCACCCTCTCGCCCGGGGGCGGGCCCGCCGTCTTCGTCGACATCGAGCGCACGCCGAAGCGCGGCGAGATGCTCGACCTGGGCGACGTCGAGCTCGTCCGCGGTGGGACGATCGACGGCGTGGTGATGCTCCCCAGTGGATCGGACCTGGAGGGGATCTCGATCCGTCTCGACGAGTGGGGCGATGGGCCGACCGCGATCACGGACGGCGACGGCCGGTTCGCGTTCGACGGTGTGCTCGCCGGTGAGCACAGGCTCCTCGTCCTCGGCGAGAGAGAGGGGATCGGGCGAGGCGCTGCCGGAACGGCAATCGTCGTGGACGGTGAGACGACATCTGTCGAGCTGGACCTGACCTCGCACCTGACCCTCGACGTCGAGCTGTCCATCGAACTGAACGGGAGTCCGGCGGAGGGCCTGAGGGTCAAGCTGGTCGCGATCGACGGCGGATCGGAGGCAGTCCCGGGCCACGTGGTCTTTCCGAAGGCGGACCTCGGGAGGACGGACGAGAGCGGAACGGTCCGCGGCGAGGCGCGCCCACTAGGCCGCTGCCGGGTCGAGATCTACAGCTCGGACCTCGGGACCCTCGAACACCCGGCGGCTCGCATCGACCTCGTCCCCGGCCGACCGGTGAAGGAGACGGTGCACTTCGAGGCAGGGGCACTGGCCCTCGATCTGTCCGACACGCTGCCGCTCCCCGAGAACGGGAGTCTCTCCGTGCGGCTCATGGATCCGGGGCCGCCGAAGCGAGGCGTGTACCGAAAGATCCCGATCGTCGACGGCGCGATCGACCCGACAGCACACGCGTTCGCGGCCTTCGAGGACGGTCTGCTCGTCCTGACGTGTCTCCCGGCCGGCCCGTTCGAGTGGAGCGTCTCCGCGTTCGCGGCGGACGCAAAGTTCGTGTGGACGGAGCAGCCGGACGGTTCACGAAAGGGCGGCACCGAGCGCGCGTTCGAGCACACGGGCACGACGACCGTCGAGATCGACTGGCGCGCAACGGTGACGGTGCCGTAGCACCGCCCATTCCGCGACGTCCTACTCCTCGCCGAACTCGACGGTGCCGAAGAGCTCGTCGAGGCTCTCGACGACCTCGCGGCGCGGCTCGGGCCGCGGCGCCGGCAGCGGCGCGGGAGGCTCGTAGGCGACCGCCTGCGGCCGTGTCTTCGGGCCCAGCGCCGCGATCGACTGGCCGATCGCGTCGTGCCTCGCGCGCAGGATCTCCAGCGCGCCGAACGGATCGCTCTCCTCGACCGCGAACGCCCGCGTCGACTCGCTCAGAGCGACGACCTCCGCGATCAACTGCTCCACCACCCTCTGCGTCTCACTCATCAGTCACTCCTCGTCGTGCCCCCTGGGACGCCGACCCGTGGACCGAAGAGGTTCGGTGGAAGGGCCGGCGCTGGCGGTGCCGCACGCCGAGGCGACGGGGACCGCGCAAGCGATCCCATCGGCGACGCGCGAGGCGCGGGACGAGGGGAAGGCGCGGTTCGGCGCGGGTCCTGCGTCACTCCGAGCCATGAACGGCGAGACTGAACACGGCCCTCACACGAAGGCCCCCCGGCGCCGCGTTCGAGCGGTGGCGCCGGACGGCCGAGTGTCCGTGTGTCTCGCCGGCCTTACTGGACGGTGACGGAGAGGCCGTCCGAGAAGTTGCTCGTCGCCGAGCCCATCACGGCGTCGCGGAACCACGTCTGGAAGTTCCAGGTCTCCCCCGCCATCGCCATGACGTTGCCGGTCGGCTGCGGGACGTCGGTCCAGTCGACGTTCGCCGCGATCGAGCCGGTCATGCCCGAGTCGAAGATGCCGCCGACGAAGCGGCCGATGCTGCCACCGACGCAGAGGTTTCCCATGCTGCCGCCCGGGTTCATGACGAAGCCCTGGGTCTGGCTGCAGACGACGTACGCGGTCGCGTTGAGCGGCATGTCGACGGTCGTGAGGACGAGGTCGTTGTTCGCGAGCGACGCGCTACCGCTGCCCGAGATCGACGCCGCCACGCCCGTGGAGTTCGCGTTCGCCATGCAGTAGTTCGTCCCGACCCCGACGTCGACCGAGAAGATGTGCGCGTTGCGGTTCGAGAAGTCGAGGATCGCCAGCGTGCCGGAGGCGGCATCCCACGAGAAGTCGTAGTACCCGACGCCGGTCGCGGGCGCGAAGCTGCCGAAGTCGGCGGTCAGCGGCGATCCGTCCTGGGCGATGAACTGGACGGACGCAAAGAAGTCCTGGCCGCCGGAGGTCGCGGGCCGGTCGTTGTACACGACGATGTCGGGACCGCCGAGGAACGCGATGTTCTGCCCGGAGACGAAGTCCGCGTCCGTCGGGTCGACGACGATCTGGCCGTTCGTGACGGAGTTGTCGCCCGTGCGCTCCCACGAGATGACGTTGTTGCCCTCGCGCAGCCAGACGTTCCCGGTCGCGTCGTCGAAGTCGATGTCGCGCCAGAACGTCCCGGCCGCCGTGATGATGATCATCCCGTCGAGCGACGTCCAGATATCCGCTCCGGTGACGGTCTCCTGCAGCGCGCGCCGCCCGCTGCCGAAGGTCGTCCAGGCCGCGCCGACGCCCTGCGCCGTGCCACCCGGGACGCCGGGATCCCAGCCGACGCCGCTGCCGCCGCGGCCGGCCTTCGCCCACGCCTGTATGCCGGTCGGACCCTCGTACATCGTGATGCCGTTCGGGTCGGTGCCGCCGGGGTCGTAGGACGCGACGACGGCGGCGGCGCCGACGAAGCCGAGCGGCTTGGTGTCGAGGCCGGAATAGCCGCGCAGGTTCGGAGTCGACAGGACGCCGAAGGGCGTCCCGAACGTGGGCGCGGTCGCCGCGTCCGCCACGCGGACGATCCCGACATCTGCGGTCGCGCCCGCCGAGTTGAGCCCGGCGACGTAGAGGTCGACGCCGTCCCAGGCGACCGCGGACGGGTTGCTTCCGATGAACTCCGCGTTCATCGGATCCGACGTCGAGTCGAGGTCGACCGTCGTGATCTCGGTCAGCGTGACCTGGGCAGAGGCGAGACAGGAGAGCGACGCTGCGGCGCCGAGCAAGTGGAAGGAGCGCATGGGGTGGATCGAGGCCTTCGGTGAACCGCCCGGGCAGCGGGCGGCGAACAGGAGAGTCGATCCCGCGAGAGCGCGGGACGGACCCGAGGATAGCGGGGCCTCGTGGCCCCGTGCGTCAGAGCCCTCCCTCGCCGTCGCGTGGCGTGAACAGACTCCCCCGCAGACTCCCCCGCCCGCCTCGGGGTTCGTAGATTCTGCGTCCGATGGCGCTCGGCCTCTTCCTTCTCCTGCTCTTCGCGGTCGGCGCCGCGGTGATGATCACGCGCACGCTGCCGGCGCTGATCGTGCTGCCCGTCATGGGGTTCGCGATCGCCGGCGGGGCGGTCGTGCTGACCGGTGAGATCGGCTGGAGCGACGTGCTCGACGGGGTCCTGTCCAAGGGCGCGCTCAGCCTGCACAAGGCGATGATCGTCACGCTCTTCGGCGGCGCGCTGTCGTTCCTGATGCAGCGTTCCGGCGTCGCAGAGCACGTGGTCAAGCAGGGCGCCGAGCTCGTCGGCGCGGATCCGCTGGCGGTCGGCGCGTTCTCGCTCCTCCTCGTCGCGCTGCTCTTCTCCAGCCTCACGGGGCTCGGCGCCGTGATCATGGTGTCGATGATCGTGCTGCCGATGCTCGCGACGGTCGGGCTGTCGCCGGTGGCGGGCGCGGGGATCGTGCTGTTCGGCACGAGCCTCGGCGGCGTGATCAACCCCGCGAACTGGGTGATCTACGTCGACACGCTCGGCGTGCCGACGGACGACGTGAAGTCGTTCGCGCTCGTGCTCTTCGCGATCGTCATGGCCGCCGGCGGCGCGATGATCACGGTCGAGCTCCTCCTGGGCCGGCTCGTGCGACTCGACCGGCGCTCCGTCGCGACGCTCGGGCTGTTCGCGCTGGCCGTGGCGGGGATCGCCGTCGCGCTGCTGCGCATGGCAGGCGGCGGCGGGGAGGCGGCAGACGCGGGCGCGGGCCCCGGCGCGGCGCTCGTCTGGACCCGTCGCGTCGTGCTCGCGGGCTTCGCCGTCGTGATCATGCGCCTCGTGGCGGACGTGCTGCGACGCGCGAGCCGCTGGCGCCACGTCGAGCCGCGCATCCGCGGCGAGGCGTACCTGATCCCGATCGTGCCGCTGGCGGCGATCCTGCTATTCGACGTCCCCATCCTGGCGGCGTTCGTGCTCGGGTTCGTCTACGCGGTGCTGGCGACCGCGCGGCCGGGCTCGATGGCCCTGACGGTGCAGAGCCTGACGGAGGGCGGCGCGAGCGTCATGCCGGCGATCGTCCTGATGCTCGGCATCGGGATCCTGATCTCGGCCGTGAAGGGGCCGCCGGACTGGGCGACGACGCACCCGAACACGGCGTGGCCGGTGCTCGCGGCGATCGAGCCCGTGCTGTCGCGGCTCGTGCCCTCCGGTCCACTCGGGTACGTCGTCGGCTTCGGCCTCGCCGCGCCGCTGGCGCTCTACCGCGGACCGCTGAACGTCTGGGGGCTCGGGTTCGGCGTCGCGACGATCCTGCTGTCCAGCGGCAACCTGCCGGCCGCCGCCGTCATGGCGATGCTCCTGAGCGTCGGCCAGGTCCAGGGCATCTGCGACCCGACGAACACCGCGAACGTGTGGATCGCCAACCACCAGGGTGTGGACGTCAACGCGATCATGGCACGCACGCTCCCGTTCGTGTGGGGCTCGGTCTTCCTCGGTCTCGGCCTCGCGGCCGCGTGGTACCTGTAGTGTCCGGCCGGAGCCTCAAGATCGGCATCGACGTCGGCGGGACCTTCACCCACGCCGTCGCGATCGACGTCGAGCAGGCCGAGCTCGTCGGGAAGTCCGTCGTCCCGACGACCCACGGGCACGAGGACGGCGTCGCCGCGGGGGTCGTCGCGTCCATGCAGCGGCTGCTCGACGAGGCATCGATCGAGCCCGACGAGGTCGCGCTGATCGCCCACTCGACGACCCAGGCGACGAACGCGCTCCTGGAGGGCGACGTCGCGAAGGTCGGGATCCTCGGGCTCGGCAGCGGCGCCCAGGGCCTGCGAGCCCGACGCGAGACGCGGCTCGGCAGCGTTCCGCTAGGCCCCGGCGCGACGCTCGAGACCGTTGCGCGCTTCCTCGACGTGGGCGACGGCTTCGATGCGGACCGCGCCCGCGCGCTGATCGAGGAGCTCGTCGCCGACGGCGCGCGCGCGATCGTCGCGGCGGAGCCGTTCAGCGTCGACGATCCCGAGCGGGAGGAGGCCGCGTGCGAGATCGCGCGCGAGCTCGGCCTGCCCGCGACCGCCACGTCCGCGCTGACCCAGCTCTATGGCCTGCGCATGCGCACCCTCACGGCGGCGGTCAACGCGAGCATGCTGCCGGTGATGATCGAGACCGCCGAGCGTACGGCGCGGGCGGTCGCCGAGAGCGGCATCGAGGCGCCGCTCATGGTCATGCGCTCGGACGGCGGAATCATGGACCTGGAGGCGATGCGCCGACGCCCGGTCCTGACGATGCTGTCCGGCCCGGCGGCCGGCGTCGCCGCCGCGCTGATGTACGAGCGCATCTCCGACGGCGTGTTCGTCGAGGTCGGCGGCACGTCGAGCGACATCTGCCTGATCCGCAGCGGGCGGCCGGAGATCCGCGCCGCGCAGATCGGCGGTCGGCGCCTGTTCGTCCGCACGCTCGACGTGCGGACGGTCGGCGTGGCGGGCGGATCGATCCCGCGCGTGAAGCGGGGCCGGCTGTCCGACGTCGGCCCGCGCAGCGCGCACATCGCGGGGCTCGACTACGAGGCGTTCACGCCCGACCTGGGCGAGGTCGAGCTGACGACGATCCGCCCACGCCCTTCGGACCCCGACGACTACATCGCGCTGCGCCGCGGCGCCGGCGAGGCGACCCACGCGCTGACGCCGACGGGCGCGTCCAATCTGCTCGGGCTGACCGAGGGCTACGGGCGTGGCGACGCGGAGTCGATCCGCTCGGCGTTCGCGGCGGCCGGCCGATTCCTCGGCACATCGGCCGAGGCGGTCGCGAAGCGCATGCTGGAGCTCGCCGCGGCGCGCGTCGCGCCGATGGTGAAGCGCCTGCTGTCCGAGCACGACGCGCGCGCGGACGAGTTCGTGATGGTCGGCGGCGGCGGCGGCGCGGAGGCCGTGGTGCCGTTCACCGCGAAGTCGCTCGGCATGGACTTCCGCATCGCGCGGCACGCCGAGGTCATCTCGGCGATCGGCGTCGCGCTCGGGATCCTGCAGGACACGGTCGAGCGGACGCTGCTCGAGCCGATCGAGTCGGACCTCCTCGCGCTGCGCCGCGAGGCGTTCGACCGCGTGCGTGACATGGGTGCGGACCCCGACTCGATCGAGGTGCACGTCGAGATCGATCGCCGCGAGCGTCGTGTCCGCGCCACCGCCAGCGGCTCGCCGCGCCTGCGGACCCGCGACCTGGCCGGCCCGCGTCCGAGCGAGGAGGACCTCCGCGCCGCCGCCGCCCAGGCGATGAAGGTCGACGCAACGGCGCTGGAGCCGCTGGGATCCCCCGACGCGTTCCTGCGCACGTTCACGGCCGAGCACCGCGTCCCGGTCCTGCTCGGGCTCTTCAAGGTCTGGCGCATGCCCGCCGCCGTGGTCGACGTGGAGGGCGTCGTCCGCTTCCGCGCCCGCGACGCATTCTGCGCGCACGTCCCGGCGTCCGACGCAGAGGCGAAGCTCTCCGAGCTCGTCGAGCGCTACACGACCTGGGGCGACGGCGGCCTCGTGATCCCCGAGGTCCAGCTCGTGAAGCCGAACCAGATGGTCGACCTGGCGGGCCTGATCGAGCCGCGCCAGCTGCTGGCGCTCGCGAGCGCGGAGCTGACGGCGCTGGATCCGGACGACGGGGTGACGCTCGTCGTCGTGCCGCGTCGCTGACGGGCCAGCTCTTCGATCGATCGCCTGTCAGGGAACGACGATCGCCTCGAGCCCCGTCGTGATCGCGAAGTTGAAGAGGCTCGCGGTGTCGCGCACGTAGAGCGTCGCGAAGAGGCGGTCGCCGGGCTGGAAGCCGACGGCTGCGAGCTCGGCACCCGCCACGTCGAACGTCGTCGAGCCGGGGCCCGTGCTGAGCGGCACGAGGCGCGTGATCGTCCCGCCGACGCACGACACCAGGTTCGTGGCCGCCCCCGTGCCGACGACGAGGAGCGCCGTCCGGTTCGGCTCCAGATTGGTCGCGCTGAGCGGGAACCCCTGCGTCAGCGACGGCAGCTGCGCGCCCGACAGCCGGCCGTGCAGCCCCGACACGAACGGGCGACCGATGCACGACGGGCTCGGCACCGGGCGGAACGCGGAGTCGAACGGGTGCGCGCCGATGTCGATCCGCGAGCCGTCGAGGTCGGTCTGCGCCGGGTCGCCCGCGTCGATGCACTGCGAACTCGACGAGAGCTGCGCCACGTCGGTCTCGGGCAGGAGGAGCCCCGGGTCGCCCGTCAGGTTCCCGGTCCCGCTCACGAGCTGGCTCGACACGAGCGAGTACTCCAGGTCCGCGCCTGAGATCGCGACCGACCCGCCGAGCGAGTCGTACAGGATCGAGTTGCGAACGGCGATCGTCGGCCCGAACAGCGCGTGCACCGCGTACGTCGGCGACGCGAAGATCCCGATCGGCGGCTCCAGCGTGCAGGACTCGATGGCGGGGGCGCCATGATACCCGTTGAGGTAGGCGGGGGAGATTGCGGCACCGAACCATAGCCCGATGTTGTTGGACACGACGCAGCTCCGGAAGAGCGCAGACCCCGCCACGATCCCGGAGTCGGCGAAGTTGTCCTGGACCTCGTTCCACCGGAACACGCAGTCCTCGACGAGTCCGGCGAACGCGCCTCCGGGGCCGATGAGGGCGACGTTGCTCTCGAAGACGCGGCGCCGAACGTCGGCGGCTCCCTGCACGGCGACACCGCTGCCGATGAAGCAAGTGCAGCCCTCGAACCGGCAGTCTTCGATCACTGCCGACGACATCGCGTCGACGAAGATGCCGCCTCCGTCGTTCTGAGCACGGCAGCCGACGAACTCGGACCCGCGCACGGCGACCGTGGAGCCGCTGACGCACAGTCCACCTCCGCTCGGGCTCGCAAAGCCGTCGACGAAGCGTGAGTCGGCGACCTCCAGCGTCCCGGAGACGACCTCCACGAGCGGACGGCCCAGCCCTCCGGAGCGGTCGAACGTCAGCCCGAGCAGCGCGGCGCCCGTCGGCGTGCCGTCGAAGCGGATCTCGTCACCGGCGCCGCCGATCTCGACGACGGTCGCTTCCGCCCCGAATCGGCTGCGCACGGTGACCCCCTTCCCCACGACGTCGAAGGCGTCGTAGACGCCGGCGAGCACGACGACGATGTCGCCGTCCGACGCGGCGTCGACGCCCTGCTGGATGGTCGGGAAGGGGTCCGCGAACGAGCCGCTCCCCGGTCCGGGGGCGTCGTCGTCCACGACGAAAGTGGCCTGGGAGGAGGCGGGCGCGGCGAGGGCGAGCATCCCCGCGCAGCCCGGGGGGACGGTGGGGCGAGCGAGCATGGGTCCAGTCTAGGGACGCCGTGGCGAGAGGAGATTCCGGCGAATGTCCGGTAACGCCCTCCTGCGTGCGCTGATCAGGGCGGGGACATGTCTACAACCACCCTGCTCGCCGCGATCGCCGCGGTGTCCCTCCAGTCCGTCCCCCTGTCGCCCTCCGCGGAGAACGGCCCCGTGGATCCGGTCTTGATCCGGCCCGACGCGGCGTTCTTCACCGCCCTGGACGACGCCTTGTTCCTCGACGAGCCCGGCGATGGCCGGACCTGGGCCCGTGGGGCCACCTACAAGGCCTCGTTCGGGGACGAGGGCTTCACGTACCGGCCATTCCTGGGGTCGGACGCGCCGCGGTCGTACCCGCTCGAGATCGACCTGGACCGGGTGACGGTCGCGGGTGAAGCGTTGGAGCTCGCGACGCGCAGGCGCTTCCGGGACGACCGCACCGTCACCCTCGATCGCTCCAGCGTGCGCGAGGTGTACATGCTCCAGGAGCGTCAGGTCGAGCAGACGTTCGTCTTCGACGCGCTCCCGCACCGGGGCGAGATCGTGATCTCACTCGCGGTCGAGACCGACCTCGCGCGCTCCGTCGACGGAGACGGGTTCGCGTTCTCGACCGACAGGGGCGGCGTCGCCTACGGCGGAGCGACCGCGATCGACGCGAACGGCACGCGGCTCTCCCTCACCCAGCACCTGACGACGGCGGGGCTCGAGATCGTCGTTCCAGCAGAGTTCGTGGCCGCCGCGGAACTCCCGCTCGTCGTCGACCCGATCGTCTCGACGTTCGGGGTCGTGGACAACAGCCGGCGCCAGTCGGACGTCGACGTGGCCTACGACGGGCGGAATTCGATCTATCAGATCGTCTGGTCGCAGTTCGAATCCGCGCTCGACCAGGACGTGTTCTGCGTGTTCTACAACGTCGGCGTCGGAACGCTCGTCAGCGAGACTTCCCTCGACATCACCTCAGCGAACTGGACCCGGCCGAGAGTCGCCTCCAGGTACGACTACGAGCGTTTCCTGTGCGTCTCGGTCGTGGGAACTTCGACGAGCAGCCGCCGGGTCTGGGGCAGGATCCGGGAGGCGGACACCGGCGCCCGCGGCTCCCAGTTCACCATCAGCGGCTTCGGCGCGGAGCACGCGGACGTCGGCGGCAATTCGATCGTGTTCGCGAACCCGATCCTCTCCTCCTTCTTCGTCGTCTGGCAGGAGGCCGACGTCCTGAACCAGGACTTCGACATCGTCGGACAGGTCGTCGGCTCGTCGGGGACGCTCTACTTCGATCGGGTCGTGATCGCCGGTGACCCGGACGACATGGATCGCTTCCCGTCGATCTCGAAGACGACGGGCCGCCCCGACATCGACCCGTTCTCGCACAGGTACATGGTCACCTGGGAGCGTGAGGTCGGCCCGAACGACCGGAACATCCGGTGCCAGGTGGTCTCGATGAGCGGAGACGCGGCTGGTCCTCAGTTCAACGCCTACACGTTCAGCGACTCTAGGCGCCCGGACGTGTCCGTCCAGGACACGCGGTACTCGTTCAACGGAGAGCGGTACTGGACGATCGTCTTCGAGCGGCGTACCGGCAGCGACTACGACGTCTTCGCGCTGGTCGCGCGCGAGGACGGCGCCTACAACGCGCGCAACCTGCCGGCGATGCAGGACCTCGATCAGGACCTCGAGCAGCTTCGTCCGAAGATCGCGTTCGACGGTCAGGACTACCTAGTCGCCTACAGAACGCCGATCACCGCGAGCGAGGACCGGCTCTACTTCACCGCGCTGAACATCACGCGTGAGGACGGCGAGCTCCGCCTCGGCGCCGCGCTCCGCCGGGAGACGATCGCGACGTCGATCGACGACGAGATCGAGTTCGGGATCGCGACGAACCACGACGGCGGCTCCATGGGCACCCAGGAGGTCGCCCTGCTCCCCTACACCAAGGCCGCGGCGGGCGCGGACGCCGACGTCGAGGCAGCCTTCGTGGGCGAGTTCGACACCTACGTCAACGGCTCCCAGTTCTGCGACGCGAATCCCAACTCGACGGGCGTCAGCGCGTGGATCTACACGACCGGCGCTCCGATCGTGAGCCCGGGCTCGTCGTTCCGCCTGAACTGCATCGACATGCCGGCGAACTCCTTCGGGCACTTCATCTGCTCGACGCAGTCGGGGTTCGTCGCGAACCCAGCCGGGAGCTCGGGCAACCTGTGCCTCCAGGGAGCCATCGGACGGTTCAACCGGCCCGGCGAGATCCTGGACAGCGGCGCCGACGGCACGTTCCGGCTCTCGGTCGACTCGATGGTGTTCCCTTCGCCGACGGGGACGGTCTCCGCGATGTCCGGCGAGGGGTGGTTCTTCCAGACCTGGTTCCGGGACTTCGGACCGACCTCGAACTTCAGCAACGCCGTGCGGGTCTGGTTCGAATGAACGGACCACCCAAGAGTCGAGGCGCCCCCCGCCCCCGGGCCCCGGGGCCCCCCCCCCAATAAGGAAACCCCCCCTACACCGCCCCCCGGGCCCCCCCGTGGGCCCCGTGGCCCCCGGGGGGGGCTGGGGGCCGTTGTCGGGGGGGGTGACCCACCGGGCGCGGGGCCCCGGCGGCCGGGGGCGGGGGCCCCCTCGACTCTTGGGTGGTCCGTTCATTCGAACCAGACCCGCACGGCGTTGCTGAAG
>JBCDGE010000153.1:0-14231 GCA_038757895.1 Planctomycetota bacterium
GGCGGTGTTGGGGCGCGACTGCGTGGGGCCGGGCGCCACGCGCGCGGGTCGCGTGGGGGGGCCCCACCACGAGCCGGTGCCCGGCGCCAGGCTCACGATCATGGCGACGGGCAGCATGCGAACCGACCGTATCTTCGGCGGCAGCTACGCCGAGGTGTCCACCGACGCCCAGGGCGCCTTCGAGGTCTCGGGCCTGCGCGCAGGCTCCTACCAGGTCGCCGCGGGCGGCGGCGCGGTGATCGGGGCGTCGGCGAGCGCGTCGGCGCGGACGGTCGTCGGCGACTTCGAGCTGACCGAGAACGGTCGCATCGACGGCGTCGAGATCCGCCTCTCGGAGCCCGGCGCGCTCGCCGTGCGCGTCGTCGACGCGGCCGGCGTCGGCGTCGCGGGGGCCACGGTGTTCCTCCGCGACGAAGCAGGTCGTCACACCGAGCTCTTCTCGATGGTGGTGACCGACCAGTCCGGCGTCGCGAACTGCACGGGTCTAGCGCCCGGCAGGTACACGGTCGCCGCGCGCTCGACGACGGACGCGTCGGAGGAGAGCACGCCGATCGAGGTCCGGTCGGGCGAGAAGACGAGCACCCAGGTCCTGATGGGCCCTGGCGCGACCATCATCGCCATCCTGCGCTCGAAGGGCGACGCGCCGATCCCGGCGGGCAGCATCCAGGTCCTCGACTCGGCGGGCCGCGACGTCACGCGGCGCATCGGGCTGACCGACATGCAGTCGCTGTACTCCGAGGCAGCGTTCTCGACGACCGAGCGCCGGATCGGGCCGGTGCCGCCCGGCCGCTACAAGGTCCTCGCCTCGACCGCCGACGGCCGCTCCGCGAAGCGCTACGTCACGATCGACGAGGGCGGCGAGCGGCGCGTGTCACTCGTCCTTCGCTGAGCCCCTGAGCGCGTCGAGCAGCCCGGCCATGTCGGCCGGCAGCTCGGCCGTGAACGTCATCCGCTCGCCGGTGCGCGGGTGGTCGATGCTGAGCTCCCGCGCGTGCAGCGCGGGACGCTCCATGCGCGGCGCGCCCGGCGGCAGCGGGCGCTTCAGCGCGCCGCCAGGTCCGTAGACACGGTCCCCCACGATCGGGAGACCGGCGTGCTGCAGGTGCACGCGGATCTGGTGCGTCCGGCCGGTCCGCGGGCGCGCCGCGACGAGCGCCGCGGCGCCGAAGTCCTCCATCCGCTCGACGAGCGTCTCCGCCGTCCGCGCCTCGCCCGACTCCAGGAGCTCGTCGACGAGGTCCTCCGGCACGACGCGCATGCGATCGCGGTGCCGCGGCGACGCGCCGATGGCACCCGTCAGCCACTCGGTGTCGAAGCGCGGCTCGCCGTGGACGATCGCGTGGTAGGTCTTCGCGACCGTGCGGTCCTTGAACTGGGCCTTGAGACCCTCGAGCGCCGCGTCGGTGCGACCGATCACCATCACGCCGCTCGTCAGGCGGTCGAGCCGGTGCACGATCCCCGGTCGGTCGTCGCCCTGGACCTCGGGGAGCGGTCCGTAGCGGGCGACCGCGAGGTCGGACACCGTGCCCCGCCTCTGCCGCGGGCTGGGGTGCGTGACGAGGCCGGCGGGCTTGTCGATGACCGCGAGGTCGTCGTCCTCGTGGAGGACGACGAGATCGAGGATCGGGCCGCCGGCCACGTCCGTGGACACCTCGCGGCCATCGTTGGTGTCGATCTCGATCCGCGCGCCCGCGTCGACCGCGGCGTTCGCGCGCCGCGCCTCGCGTCCGTCGACGCGCACCTTCCCGCCCTTGATCGCGCGCTGGACGCGGCTGCGCGACCAGCTCTCCAGGAGCTCGGTCAGCGCGACGTCCAGGCGCGCCCCCGCGAGGGCGGGTGCGATCTCGAAGCTGCGGGTCCCATCGGTCGCCATCGCGGGGACGATAGCGCAACGGCGGCGCCGCGCTTCCAATGCGGGCGCGCGCTTCCAATCGCCCCCCCCGACCTGCTATCCAGGGGCCATGGACGCCGGCCGCCCGCTCACGGTCCTCCTCGTCGACGACGAGAGCGCCACGCTCGAGATCCTCGGCGCGTCGCTGACGGCCCAGGGCCTGGAGGTCCGCCTGGCCGACCGCGCGTCGGACGCGATCGCCGCGATCGAGCGCGAGCCGTTCGACGCCGTGGTGTCGGACGTCGTCTTCCACGGGTCCAGCGAGGGCGAGGAGGTGCTCGCGGCCACGCGGCGCCTGCGGCCCGAGACCGTGTGCCTCCTGATGACGGGCTACCCGCGCGTCGAGGCGGCCGTGCAGGCGATGAAGGTCGGCGCGGTCGACTACCTGCAGAAGCCGGTCGACCCCGCGCTGCTCGCGGCCACGATCCAGCGCTCGGTGCGCGAGCAGCGACTGCGACGCGAGGAGCTCCCCTACCAGGACCTCGTCGACATCCTCTCCGGGATGGTCGCGAAGTCGATCGAGCGCGTCGACCCGTACACGGCGGGGCACGGCGAGCGGACGCGACGGTACTGCCGGATGGTCGCCGAGGACTTCGGGCTCGACCGCAAGACGGTCGAGCGACTGGAGCTCGCCGCGATCGCGCACGACTACGGCAAGATCTTCCTCGACGACCTCGGGTTCCTGACCAAGAAGGGCCCGCTGACGCCGGACGAGCGGCGCGAGATGCAGCGCCACCCGCTGGTCGGCGCCGAGCGGCTCGGCGCGCACCCGCAGCTCGCGCAGGTCGTCCAGTACGTCGCCGAGCACCACGAGCGGTGGGACGGGCTCGGCTACCCGCACCGGCTCAAGGCGCGCGAGATCTCGCGTCCGGGGCGGATCCTGTGCGTGGTCGAGGTCTTCGACTCGCTCACGACGCGCCGCTCGTACAAGGGCGCCTGGTCCCTCCAGAAGACGATCGATTTCTTCGAGTCCCAGGCAGGCCGCGCGTTCGCGCCGGACATCCTCGACGTGTTCCTGCGCCTCCTGGAGACCCACGGGGCGGAGTGGCTGGAGGCGCCAAAGGCGGACCTGGCGGCGGCGGGACTGCTCGTTCCGGCCGATCGGGGGGCTCTCCCGAGCGCTTCGCGCGCTCCGATTGGGACTTCCCAGCGCAGGGTGGGCGACCCCGCAGCCAAGGGCTAAGCTCTTCCGCTCGCTCACGCGCGGGCCCCCTCGGATCCCCCTCTTGGGGTCCCTCGGAAGCGCCCTTTTTTAGGCCTCGCGGCGAAACGTGGTCGACCGGCCGGGCTAGCGCCCGCGGCTCCTGTCCCGTCCGCCCCCACGACCTCAACGAAACGAGATGCGTACGTTCTCCATCGGTCTCGCCCTCGCCCTCACGGCCACTGCATCCGACGTCGCTGCGGCCTGCACCCCGCAGAAGGACGACCCGGCGGTCAGCACCGAGGGGATCCTCATCTCGGCCGAGAAGTCCCCGCCCCCGGGGATGGTGTTCGTCGAGGGCGGCAAGGCCCTGATCGGCAGCAAGCCCAAGGACCTCGAGGAGCTCCTGCAGACGCCCTCCTACCAGGGCTACAAGCGGACGCTCGACGGCGAGACGCCCCAGCACAAGGTCACCGTCGGCCCGTTCTTCATCGGCAAGTACGAGGTCACCAACGAGCAGTACCTCGAGTTCGTCAAGGCGACCGGGCACCGGCCGCCCGAGCACTGGGGCCAGGAGGCGATCTTCGCCGCGCAGACCGAGTTCGGCCGCCTGGAGGCCGAGAAGGTCAAAGCCGCGAAGGAGCGCGACGAGAAGTACACGCGCCGAAAGTGGACCGAGCGGCTCCGCGAGGAGTGGTGGTCCAAGAACTGGAAGGAGGCCGAGTGGTCGATCCCCGAGGGGCTCGAGAATCGCCCGGTCGTCTTCACGAACTACCAGGACGCGCGCGCGTACGCCAACTGGTCCGGCATGCGCCTGCCGACCGAGCAGGAGTGGATCCGCGCCGCCCGCGGCGACGAGGAGCAGTGGTTCCCCTGGGGGAACGAGTGGGAGGCCAAGGGTCGCGCGCACACGACCGAGCTCCAGCAGCAGAAGCTCTTCCCGATCGGCTCGTTCCCGAACGGCGCGAGCCCGTTCGGCGTGATGGACATGGCGGGCAGCGTCTGGGAGTGGACGACGAGCCCCTACCGCTCCTACCCGAAGTACAAGACCAACAAGTTCAAGGTCAAGAAGACCGGCAGCCGCAAGAAGGAGATCCTGGAGGTCACGCCTGTCTGGGACGCGAACCAGCGCGTCGTGATGGGCGGCGCGTTCCAGTTCGGCCTCCTCGCCGCGCGCGTCACGACGCGTCGCGCGACCGACCGGACGCAGACAGCGGACGGGCTCGGCATCCGCATCGCGGTCAGCGCGACGCCGGCGCGCGACAAGGTGGAGTCGATCTGGGAGAACGTCATCCAGAACGCCACGCTGCGCGGCAACGGTGAGTCGTTCGACCGTAACGCCGTCGTGGGCCTCGACCGCTGGACGGCGAACAGTGCCACCGTCGAGGGCAAGCGCCCCGAGGGCTACGCGTTCGCGACCCGGTACGAGCACATCGCGTTCGTTCCGCGCAACGAGCTCGACCTCGCGGCGGGCCCCGAGCTCCGGACCGAGAGCCGCATCACGCCGGTCCTCTTCGGCTACTTCACGACGACGGTGCCGTTCGCGGATCCGCCGCTCGCCCCCGGCGAGTACATCGTCGCGTACCGCGGCAAGGGCACGATCATCACCGACCGCAACGCGGCGGACTCCGAGGAAGAGACCGCCGGCGAGGGCGCCGAGGGTGAGGGCGAGAAGCCCAAGGACGAGGACGAGATCCCGCTGGAGCTCCTGACGCCGGAGCAGCGCATGCTCCGCCAGATCGACCTCCAGGAGAACCTCCTCATCTTCATGGACGCCACCACGAGTGAGTACGTCGCCTCGATCAAGACGAGCAAGCCCGTCGACAAGAAGGACAAGAAGGACATCCCGAACGGAGTCGCCCTGGAGCGCAAGTCGGTGTGGGTCGGTGAGACCGCGCGGGACCGGGTCAAGGAGATCCACGACACCCTGACCTTCGACGTGAAGGTCCGCCGGACCGCGAAGTCCCGCGTCCTCCCCGTTCAGATTCAGATGCGGGTCGAGAACGACATGATCGGCAAGGGCTGGAGGCGCGCCGAAGCGCGCCCCTAGAACCAGCCTCGCCGCCAGGTACGGAAGGAGCCCCCGCAGCGCACGCGCTGCGGGGGCTCCTTCTGCATTGGGGGTTTCGTGGACCGCCCCGAAGGTGGCCCGTGTGCAGGTCGGTCGCGAGACCCCGATGACGTTTTGGTCGAGATCCGCAGACCGGTCGGCGGTCACCGAATGTCTGGAGGGCGATCGATGTGTCGAGGACGAACGCCCGCGGCATCGAACCGCCAGGTGCCGCGTGGCGAGCACCTGGCGGGCGCTGGCGTACGTCCTTCGACTCTCATGCGCACAGAAACCAACGACCCAACAGCCAACGAATCCACATGAGGTTCTCCATTCTCTGGACTCCGCTCGCGCTCACAGCGATCGCGTCGGGACAGGTCACGCCTTTCGACGAATACGGAACTCTGCCATCGTCGCGCTTCGGCTCCAACGTCAGCGTGGTCACGAGGGTGCCGGCGTTCCCGGGTGAGCAACCCGAGGAGATGCTCGCCGTCGCGTCGCAGTTCGGAGCCTCCAGGATCGATATCTGGAAGCTCGACAGGGTCGCGAACCAGTGGAACATCGAACGCTCGTTCAACCCCATGCACACGAACCCGCCTGGCAGTCGGTTCGGTGCGTCGATCGCCCTCTTCGCCGAGGAAAGCGCGAACGGTCTCGAGTTCTTCGGCGTGATCGGAGAGTCGAGGGGAGCCGTCGGCGTGGACCCGACCGCCGGCCGCGCGTTTCGGATCAACGCCAGCAACTCCGGCGGCGGGACGATCTTCCCGAGCATCACCGGTTCAGGAACGGACCGCCTGGGGAAGTCCGCCGTACTCGGCGACATGAATGGAGACGGAGCCCTCGATGCCATCATCGGCTCACCGAACCTGGGCAGCGCCAGTCCGTCCGGCAGCCCGGGGCGGGTCGACGTCTACGACCTGTCGACGAACCCGACCCCTCTTCTCATCGCCACGATCGGCGGTCCGACGCCCAGTTCAGAGTTCGGAGCCTCCGTCGCGTTCCTCGGCAACGGCCGATTCGTCGTCGGGGCTCCGAACGCGGGGCCGCTCAACGACGGTGCCATCTACATCTACGGCGGCCAGCCGATCCAGCTCGAAACAACCATCACGAGCGTCTCGACGGCTCTCGGGCAGACGCTGGGCGCGATGGGCGACGTCAACGGCGACGGTGTGAATGACTTCTATGCCGGTGAACCGCTCGCGTTCCCGAACGGACGCATTCACGTCCGCAGCGGCGTGGACGGAGCGATCCTCGCCACGATCAGCTCGACCGGCGGCCAGGGCCCGTCGCTCGGGAGCAAGGTCGCCGGCGGAAAGGATCTGGACGGGGATCGCATCGCCGACCTCGTGGTTCCATCGACGAGCTCGAGCGGTCTCGTCACCGCGTACTCCGGCGCGACGGGCGCGCTGATCGGCACGATCCCCCGCGCACCGAGCGACACGCTCCCCGTCTCGTCGCTCGCCCTCATCGATGCGGAGGGACTCTATCGGAACCAGGTCGCCATCGGGCAGCGCGATGCGACGAGCCCCATCGGGGACGTCAGTGCGGGCCGCGTTCGCATCCTGTCGGTCCCCATCCCGTTCGGGAACCCGTACTGCAGCCAGCTCGCCGGCTCGGAGTCGAGCGTGGGTGGATTCCCCAGCGTCGTAGCCAGCGGCTCCGTGTCGGCGTCGACGAACGGGCTGATCCTGACGACGACGGGCCTCCCGGCGAACAGCTTCGCGACCCACTACGCGGGGAGCCAGCCGGACTTCTTCAGGCTGACCCTCGGCGGCCCGTCGACGCGCTGCTTCGGCGGAATGAACGGTGCGTTCGGATTCGTGTCGACGGGCCCGTCCGGATCGATCACCACGGCGGTCGATCTCGACAGCGTTCCGGGGCTCGGGATGGTCTCGGCGGGATCGACGATCTATCTGCAGTGCGGCTATCGCGACACGACCCCAACCGGATTCGTCTTCAAGATGACCTCCGCGCTGGAGGTCCTGCTGACGAACTAGCTCGAGAAGGGAGCGCTCGGAACGCCGCGCTGGTTCCGGGCTCCCCCGTTCGGCAACATGAAGCCATGCCGAACGGGGGGCTCTCGGGCGACGCGCCGCGCGTGTCGCTCTGCATGATCGCGAAGAACGAGGAGGCCTTCCTCGCCGAGTGCCTCGCGTCCGTGCGCGGCATCGTCGACGAGGCGATCGTAGTCGACACGGGGAGCACGGACCGGACGGTTCGAATCGCCGAGGACGCGGGCGCCCGCGTCCTACGCTTCGACTGGTGCGACGACTTCGCGCGCGCGCGGAACGTGGGCGTCGACGCGGCGACCGGCACCCACGTGCTGGTCCTCGATGCGGACGAGCGACTCGCGCCCCGGATGGGCCCCAATCTGATGGAGGCAGCGCGCGACCCCGACCTGCTCCTCGGCTGCCTGCCGCTCTACAACGCGGCCTCGATGGACGCGACCGCGGACGAGCTGCTGTCCGGCGAGAAGTGCCTCGGCGACCCGGTGTTCGTCCCGCGGCTCTTCAGGCGCCTCCCGGAGATGCGCTTCGAGCGTCGCGTGCACGAGACGCTGACGAACGGATTCAACGTGCTCCAGGCGCGCGGCGAGGGCCTTTCGAAGGCGGTCGGCGCGGCGCTGCTGCACTACGGCGACGTCCCCACGTTCCGCACGGGGATGCGCAAGGACGACCGCAACGAGCGCCTCCTGCGAATGAGCCTGGAGGACGACCCGGCGGACGGCGAGGTCGCCGGCTACCTCGTCGTCCAGCTCCTGCGCGGCAGTCGCGCCGACGAGGCTCGCGCGGTCGGCGAGCGCCACTTCGCGCCGTTCGTCGCGCGCAACGAGGCGCGCCCCGCGGGGCACCTCCCCGAGAACATGGTGCGGATCGGCTACGCGCTCGGCCTCGTGCAGGCCGAACAGGGCGCGGCCGCGGAAGCGCTCCACACCGTGCGCGTGGCCCAGCGCTTCACGCCCGACGGGCACCCGAACCTCGTCTACGTCGAGGGGCTCGCGCACCTCGGCCTCGGCGACCTCGACGCGGGCGAGAGGACCTTCCGCGCCGTCCGCACGCTGGAGGGCCGCCGCTACGCCCAGCCCGTCCTGGAGCACATCACGAACGAGCTGCCGTGCCTGAAGCTCGCCGGCATCCAGCTCGCGCGCGGGGACGCCGACGCGGCCCGCCGCGAGCTCCCGACCGCCGAGGGCCCGTGGGCCTTCGCGACGAAGCTGATGGAGGCCGAGATCGAGATCGAGGCCGGCCGTCCCGCCGACGCGATGGAGATCCTGGCGCCGTTCGTGGACCTCGACGGCCTCGCGCCCGACTGGCACGTCCTCGTCCACCGCGCCCTTTCGGCCCTGGGCAAGGACCCCGAGGGCCTCGTCGAGCTCGCGACGAGCGCACGACGCAGCGCCTGGCTGGAGCCGCGCCGCAGGCCGGTCGGCGTGGGCTGAGGTCAGAGGTACTTCGTCGCGTTCTTCCGGGCCTCGGCGCTCAGCTCTGGGTGCGCGGCGAGGAAGCGCTCGACTCGGCGCCGTCCGGGCCCGTGGCGCGAGAGGTCGCGGAGCAGCCAGCCGACGCTCGTCTGGCTCCAGCGGGCCTCGTCACGGACGTTCGCCTCGCACACCTCGATGAGGAGGGAGTGGAAGCCGCGGAAGAGCTCGTGCTCCTCGGCGGCGTGGTTCACGAACGCGACGGCGGCGGCGCGGCGCTGCCAGAGCCCGTCCGCGTCGCGCCACGCGGCGATCGCGTGCGCGCGCTCCTTCACGTCGCTCCCCGCGCTCACGAAGGGGCCGAGGAGCTTCACGCCGGTCCAGTCGACGACGTTCCAGTCGGCGAGGTCACCCCACTCGAAGGGCTTCGCGAGATCGGGGACGTGGGAGAGGTCGATGCGGTCGAGCGCGTGCTCGGCGAGCAGCAGCACGCCCGCCAGCTTGTCCTCCGTCGGACGCTCCCGCATGCAGCCGTGCGCGAGCTGGAGCATGCGCGCCGCCGGCGCATCGGCGAGACCGTGCTCCACCACCATCGCGCGGACGGTCTTGCGGACGTCGGCCATGCGGACGCCCCGGAAGACCGCGGCGCCCTTGAGGTAGCGGTCCCACCAGTCCTGGACGCCGGGGTCGCTCTGGCCATCGAGCCGCTCGCCGACCTCGCGCACGAATGCGCGGATCGTGACCGCCACTCAGAAGCCCGCGACGTTCCGCTCGAGCAGGTCCTTCTCGTGCTGGAGCTCGACCACGCGCTCGCGCTCGGCCTCGACGACGTCCGCGCCGGCCTTGGCGAGGAAGCCCTCGTTCTGGAGCTTCTTCTCGGCGCCGACGAGCGCCTTGCCGACCTTCTCGGCGCGTCCCGCGAGGACGTCGCGCAGCTTCGCAAAGTCCACCTCCTCGCCCAGCACGACGTACGCCTCGATGCCGCCGGCCACGGCGACCGCGCTCGACGGCGGACGCTCGGCGCCCTCGGTCAGCTCCAGCGACTCCAGGAACGCCAGCGAACGCACGGCGTCCGCGTGCTGCTGGAGCACGCCGCGCGTGCCCTCGTTCGCGACGTTCGCCACCACGGGCAGCGGCTTGCGCTCGGCCACCATCGTCAGCGCGCGCACCTGGCGCACGCAGCCCACGAGGTCCTGCACCGACCGCATCTCGGCCTCGGCGGCGTCGTCGATCGCTAGGCCCTCGCCGGTGGGCCAGGGCGCGACCGCCAGCATCGCCGGCGCCTCCTCGCCCAGGGTGTCGTGCAGGGCCTCCCACAGCGCCTCGGTGATGTACGGCGTGAACGGGTGCAGGAGCCCGAGCGAGTCGCGCAGCACGCGCGTCAGGGTCGCCCGCGCGTCGCGCGACGACGCCTCGTCGTCGCCGGTGAGGCGGTGCTTGCTGAGCTCGACGTACCAGTCGCAGAAGTCGTTCCAGACGAAGCGGTACATCGTCGTCGCCGCGTCGTTGAACCGGTACTCGTCGAGCGCCGAGGAGACCTCCTCGATCGTCCGCGCGAGGCGGCTCAGGATCCAGCGGTCCTCGAAGCGCTCGGGCGCGCCGGTCGCACGCTCGCCCGCGAGGTTCATCATCACGAACCGCGCGGCGTTCCAGACCTTGTTGCAGAACCGGCTGCCCTGCTCGAACCGGTCCGGCGCGAGTCGCACGTCCTGGCCCTCCTTGGTCAGGAGCACGAGCGAGTACCGCACGGCGTCGGCGCCGTACTGCTCGATCATGTCGAGCGGATCGATGCCGTTGCCCGCCGACTTGCTCATCCGTTTGCCCTTGGCGTCGAGCACCGTCGCGTGGATGTAGCAGGTGCTGAACGGGTTGCGGTCCGGCTCGTCGAGCTCGGGCATGAACGCGTACCCGGCCATCACCATGCGGGCGACCCACAGGTAGATGATCTCCTGGGCCGTCGACAGGAACTGGGTCGGGTAGAAGCGCCGGAGGTCCGCCGCGTCCTTGTCCGGCCACCCGAGCGTCGCGATCGGGAACAGCCACGACGACGCCCACGTGTCGAGCACGTCGGGGTCCTGGCGCACGATCGGCTTGCCGGTCTTGGGGTGCGGCGCGCCGATCTCCAGCTCGTCGACCGACGCCACGCCGACGTCGTCCTCGTCGTACCAGACGGGGATCCGGTGCCCCCACCACAGCTGCCGCGAGATGCACCAGTCCTGCACGTTCTCCAGCCAGTGCAGATACACCTTCCCCCACCGCTCTGGACGGAATTGGAGGTCGCCCTTCTTCAGGGCGCCGATCGCCGGCTCCGCGAGCGGCTGCATCTTCACGAACCACTGCTCGCTGACGAGCGGCTCGATCGGCGACTTCGACCGGTCGGAGGTCGACACGTTGTGCGTGATGTCCTCGACCTCGCCGAGGAGCCCCATCTCGTCCATCTGGGCGACGAGCTCCTTGCGCACCGCCTCGCGCGACTTCCCGGCGAACGGGCCGCCGTTCTCGTTGAGCGACCCGTCCTTCTCCAGGAGGTTCACGATCGGCAGCCCGTGCCGCTGGCCGCGCTCGTAGTCCGCCGGGTCGTGGCCGGGCGTGATCTTCACCGCGCCCGAGCCGTACTCGGGGTCCACGGAGTCATCGGCGACGATCGGGATCTCGCGGTCCACGAACGGCAGACGCACGGTCTTGCCGACCACGTCGCGGTACCGCTCGTCGTCCGGATGCACGGCGACGCCGGTATCGCCGAGCATCGTCTCGGGCCGCGTCGTCGCCACCACGATGTGCTTCGACGGATCGTCGGTCATCGGGTAGCGCAGGTGCCACAGCTTGCCCTTGCGCGACACGTACTCGATCTCGTCGTCGCTGACGGCGGTCTGCAGCACGCAGTCCCAGTTCACGAGCCGCGCGCCGCGGTACACGAGTCCCTTCTCCCACAGGTCGACGAACGCGGTGCGCACCGCGAGCGACATGTCGGGGTCCATCGTGAACTTGGTCCGCGTCCAGTCGCAGGAGCAGCCGAGGCTCTTGAACTGGCGGAGGATCATGTTCCCGTGCTCCTCCTTCCAGTCCCAGATGCGACGGAGGAACTCCTCGCGGCCGAGGTCGTCGCGCGTCTTCTTCTCCTCCGCGAAGATCTTCTTCTCGACGACGGCCTGCGTCGCGATGCCGGCGTGGTCGGTCCCCGGCACCCAGAGCGTGTCGAAGCCCGCCTTGCGGCGGTGGCGCACCACGATGTCCTGGACCGTGCCGTTCAGTGCGTGGCCCATGTGCAGGACGCCGGTGACGTTGGGCGGCGGGATCATGACCGTGAAGGTCTTCCCGCTCCCCTCGCCCTCCGCGGGCGGCTGGAAGCAGCCGGAGGCGTTCCACTTCTCGTAGAGGGGGGCCTCGATGTCCTTGGGCGTGTAGCGCGTCGAGAGTTCCATGGCGTTGGATCGAACGATCGCGGCCGGGAGGGCCGCGATCGAGGCCGCCCATGGCATCCGACGGGTCGGGGCCGGTCAAGCGGCGGAGCGCGTCAAGCGATGCGCGCGCTTCAGCGCAGCGCGCGCTGGAGCCCGGGCCCGAGCCCGAGCAGCTCGGTGTCGAGCGCCTCCCGGGCCTTCGACGCGTCGAGGGACGCGTCGCGCGGGCGGGGCGCGCCGGCGTCCACCTCGGCCTGGCGCGCCTCGCGGATCTCGGCGCGGGCGGCGTCGGCGTCGAGCCCCATCGACTCCAGGACGGCGAGGCCGAGCTCATACCGCGAGACGCGCTCAGGCCCGGCGACGTGGACGACGCCCGGGGCGTCGAAGTCGAGGATCTCGACCAGCGCCTGGGCCGCGTTCGAGACCTCCAGGGGTGTGCGCCACTCGTCGACGAAGAGCGGCGGATTCTCGCCCCGTTCGACGGCCTCCAGGAGCGCGTCGCTGGCGCCGCGCCCCCTTCCGGCAGAGTTCCCGTAGAGCAGCGGCAGGCGCACCACGGTCGCCTCCGGGTCCGCGCCGAGGACGCGCGTCTCGCCCTCCCGCTTGGAGCGGCCGTACTCGGACACCGGCGCGGGCTCGTCGTCCTCGCGGAAGCCGCCCGACGGGGCGTCGGTGGCGCCGAACACGAGGTCGGTGGAGACGTGGATGAGCCGCGCCTCACGCGCGGTGGCCCAGGCGGCGATGCGTGCCGGGACCTCGGCGTTGATCGACCGGGCAACGTCGGGATCGCTCTCGCAGTCCCCTGCGCGGCTCATCGCGGCGCAGTGCAGGATCTCGGTCGGCGCGACGCGCTCCAGGAGGGCCTCGAGGTCGTCCACGAGGTCGCACTCGATCCACTGCGCGGCGTCCCGCGGCGACGAGAAGCTCGGCGCCAGCAGTGCCGGCGCCCGCGTCTGGGCGACGACCAGCGGGCCGAGCGGCTCGGAGAGCGTCGCCTCCTGGCGGTTCCGCGCCACGGCTGCGGCGACGACGTGGGCGCCCAGGAAGCCGCTGGCGCCGGTGACGAGGGTGGTACGCGTCAAAGGGAATGGATGCGCTCGGCGCCGCGTCCATACTAGTCCCCGCGATGACCGGACCCGACCACAGATCCGCGCCTCGAGCCTTCGACCTCGCCGGCAAGACCCTCGGCAGCGGCCCGCTGTTCTTCCTCGCGGGTCCGTGCGTGCTGGAGACCCGGCAGCTCACGCTGGACCTCGCGGGCTCGATCGCCGAGATGATGGCCGAGCGCGGGCTCCCCTACGTCTTCAAGGCGAGCTTCGACAAGGCGAATCGCTCCAGCCTCGGCGGCGGCCGCGGCCCGGGGATGGACGAGGGGCTCACCTGGCTGGCCGAGGTGAAGTCCACGGTCGGCGTCCCCGTCGTCACCGACGTTCACCTGCCCGAGCAGTGTGCGACGGTCGCAGAGGTCGTCGACCTGCTGCAGATCCCCGCCTTCCTGTGCCGCCAGACCGACCTGCTCATCGCGGCGGCGCGCACCGGCAAGCCGATCAACGTGAAGAAGGGCCAGTTCCTCGCGCCGTGGGACATGGGCAACGTCGCGGCGAAGATCACCGACAGCGGCAACCCGAACGTGATGGTCACCGAGCGCGGCTCGTCGTTCGGCTACGGGCGCCTCGTCGTCGACATGTCCGGCCTGCGCGACATGGCCGAGCCAGGCCATCCCGTCGTGTTCGACGCCACGCACAGCGTCCAGCGCCCTGGCGCCCTCGGCGACCGCACGGGCGGCGACCGCACGCTCGTCCCGCTGCTCGCGCGCGCCGCGGTCGCCACCGGACACGTGCACGGCATCTTCATGGAAGCGCACTCCGACCCCGACTCGTCGCCGTCCGACGGGCCGAACATGGTGAAGCTCGACGACGTGCCGCGCCTGCTCGACGAGCTCCTCGCCGTCCACGCCGCGCTCGGCTGAGGCCGACGACGCAGCCCGGCGTCGCGTCAGCGCCGCGCGCCGCCGAGCAGATCCCGCCCGTCGAGCTCCGACATCGGCTCGATCCCGAGTCGCGCCAGGATCGTCGGCACCGCGTCGTGCGTGCCCACGGCGTCGCTCCGCGTGCCGGGATCGAAACCGGGCCCGTAGAAGATCAGAGGGACGTGCCGGTCGTACCAGTGGTGCGTTCCGTGCGACGTGCCGTTGCGCTGCCCCACGAGGACGTGGGGCGCGGGCAGCACCACGACGTCGGTGACGCGGTCGGGATGGAACGAGTCGCGCAGAAGCCTCTCGACGCCCGTCGCGTCCGCGCGCAGCGCCGCGACTTCGCCGTAGCCGTAGA
>JBCDGE010000154.1:0-13911 GCA_038757895.1 Planctomycetota bacterium
GCCTTCGAGTTGCAGAAGACAATCCGAACTGAGACGACTTTTGGGGATTATCCCATTATAGTCGCCATTGTAGCACGTTTCTAGCCCAACCCGTAAGGGCCATGATGACTTGACGTCGTCCCCGCCTTCCTCCGGCTTATCACCGGCAGTGTCAATAGAGTGCCCAACTGAATGATGGCAACTATCAATAAGGGTTGCGCTCGTTAAAGGACTTAACCTAACACCTCACGGCACGAGCTGACGACAGCCATGCAGCACCTGTCACTAGGTTCCCGAAGGCACAACTCCCTTTCAAGAGTCTTCCTAGGATGTCAAGGCCTGGTAAGGTTCTTCGCGTTGCTTCGAATTAAACAACATGCTCCACTGCTTGTGTGATCCCCCGTCAATTCCTTTGAGTTTTACCCTTGCGAGCGTACTCCCCAGGCGGGGCACTTAACACATTAGCTCCGGCAATGAATCCCATAGGAAAACCCATTGCCTAGTGCCCATCGTTTACGGCTAGGACTACCGGGGTATCTAATCCCGTTCGCTACCCTAGCTTTCGCACCTCAGCGTCAGAGACGGACCAGTGAGCCGCTTTCGCCACCGGTGTTCCTCCAGATATCTATACATTTCACCGTTCCACCTGGAGTTCCACTCACCCCTTCCGTCCTCGAGCTCGCCAGTATTGGGTGCAGTTCCACGGTTGGGCCGTGGGCTTTCACACCCGACTGAGCGAGCCGCCTACGTGCTCTTTATGCCCAGTGAATCCGAACAACGCTTGCGCCCTCCGTATTACCGCGGCTGCTGGCACGGAGTTAGCCGGCGCTTCCTCTCGCTTTGGTCAGCACGGCCGCTATTAACGACCATGGGTTCCTATAGCGTGACAGCAGTTTACAACCCTAAGGCCTTCATCCTGCACGCGGTGTCGCTCCATCAGGCTTTCGCCCATTGTGGAAGATTCTCGACTGCAGCCTCCCGTAGGAGTCTGGGCAGTGTCTCAGTCCCAGTGTGACGGATCATCCTCTCAGACCCGCTACCCGTCATCGCCTTGGTAGGCCGTTACCCCACCAACAAGCTGATAGGCCGCAACCCGCTCCCCCAGCAGCACCCGAAGGCACCGTTTACCTTCCGGAAGATGTCTTCCGGAGGACCATTCGGCATTACCCACCGTTTCCAGAGGTTATTCCGATCTGAGGGGTACGTTGGTTACGTGTTACTCACCCTTTCGCCGCTTTACTCGCCCGAAGGCTTTCGCGCACGACTTGCATGCCTAATCCACACCGCTAGCGTTCGTTCTGAGCCAGGATCAAACCCTTCAGTTGAGTTGATTTGGCTTGTGTCTTGGAACCCGGTCTGTCACCGCCACCCGCTCCTGCCCGAGAGCAGGAACCGACGCGGCACCCAGCCGGGCACGCTCGCAACAAATTCAAGAGTCACCCTGTTTTCAAAGAGCCTTGGACGCACCTCTGAGGGCGCGCGCACCAATCCCCCGGTGGGGAGACTCCGCGTCGGCTCGACGCGTGGCACTCCAGACGACGAAGCCCGCCGAGGCGGGCTTGCTGCGCGTGGAGCGCGGTGCGGTGCTCGGCACAGCGTCTGACGCCGTGGCGAGGAGGGGGATGATAGGGATCGCGCTCCGGTGGTCAACCGTCGCGGCAAAGATCTCGTCGCCGTGGCACCCAGAGCGACGCAAAGACGCTCCGATGCTTTACTTACGCGCGGGCCGTTTCGCTCGACTTTCGAGGGTTGCCCGGCAGGATCCGCCCGATCGGTCCGACGGACGCGTTGGTCGCAGGGGCCCCTGGAGGGCTCTGAGGGGGCTTTCGGGGCTGTGGAACGGCTCCACCCTCGGTCCGTCTGTGCTCGGCGGAGCAGTGTGGCCCTGCGAAGTCCGGCCGGCTGGTCTGGTTGCAACCGTCGGTTCGAGAGCCCTCGGTGCCGTGCCGAACGCTCTCCGTACGGCAGCCGGTCCTGCGGCTCGGTCGCCCGAGCACACGCCGCGCCGCCAGCAGGGGCCGTCGGACCCGGGGACGCTCGTCGGCGGAGAGGCTCGAGCGGCCGTCGCAACGGCGGCGAGCTCCACTTGCTCCCGGACGCTACCGCACGCCGCTCGGCCCCTCCGCCCCGGCCCCCTCCGGTGAGAGTGCGGACGGGCTGCTCGAACGGACTCTGGCTTCGGCCCTCACCGCACGCCCCGCCCGTCGCCTCACAGGGCCCCCGCCGGCCCCCCCGCCGGCCCCCTCGCCGGCCCGCGCGCGCCCGCCCCTGGACGCGCACGGAGCCCGGCGCCCGCGCCTACTCCTGGATGATGACCTCGGCCCCCATCGGCAGGATCTCGAACAGCTCGTTCACGTCGTCGTTCCGCATGCGCACGCACCCGGCGCTCACGGCCTGACCGACGCCCGACGGGTCGGAGGTTCCGTGGAAGCCGTAGCTCGTGTTCCTGCCGTTCTGCAGCAGCGCGAGCCAACGGCTCCCGAGCGGGTTGTCGGGATGCCCGTAGGGCAGGTTCCAGACCGTGTGCGCGGGCTTCTTGATCTTGTCGCCGACGGTGTACACGCCGATCGGTGTCTCGCTGCCCGGCTTCCCGACCCCGCACTCCCACACCTGCACGATCTCGTCGCCGTGCCGGTACAGAACAACGCGGGCGTCGAGGTCGACGATCACGTTCACGCGATCCGTCGGAATCCGCAGCACGTCGCCCGGGTGGACGTACTTCTGCACGTCGTTCACCTCGCTGATCAAACCGGTGCAGATGACGTGATTCGGCCGCTGCCGCAGGAATCGCTTGCGGACGGTCGTGAGGGAGTCGCCGCCCTGGACCCGGATCTCCTCCGACGGCCACTGGCCGCGACGCGAGAAGCGGTGATTGTTCTGCGCCTTGGCGAGCTCCTTCCCCCATGCGAGGAGCGCCGCGCGGTGCGGAGCCCACGGAGCCTCGATCTCACGGTGCATCAGGTCGGACCACGCGACGGCAGAACGCGCGTATTCGCGCGCATCGAGCAGGCTCCGCGCTTCGTCCTCCAGGAGGATCATCTGCATCGCGAGCCCGATCGGCTCCACCCTGCCCGACGACGCGTACTGCGGCACGGCGCGCTGTCCCGGAGGGTCGAGCGCAGCCGACAGCAGCGCGAGCTGCGCGCTCGTCACGTTCCCGGCCCGGATCGTGGGCAGACGCTCGTTGGCCGCCTCGACGCGGCCGACGAGGGCCTCCCAGTAGGCCGCCACGATCTGCTGCTGCGCCGCAGGGAGCTCCGCGCCCTCTCCCTCGGTCAGGTACAGCAGCAGGTCACTGGAGTCCCTCGCGATCCACGCCTCCAGCAGCAGCGTCGCCAGCCGCGTCGGATCGACCGCGGTCATGCTCCCGAGCGACGGCTCCTCGTCGAAGCGCGCGGGTGAATCGGTCGGAGCGGTGAAGGCGACCGGCGGGGGATCGGCCGCGACCGGAGTCGGGTCCTGGACGCTGGTCGAGACCGGGGGGCGGACCTCGCCGTACGGAAGGCCTTCGCTCTGGGCGACGTACGGCTCCTGGGTCGCCTCGGGCTCGTCCCAGTCGTCGGCCGCCGCCGACTCGTCGTACGACTCCTGCCAGCCGACGTCGTCGTAGCCGCCCTCGTCCTCGGAGTACGTGGTGGCGTCGCCGAACTCCTGGTCGAGGAACTCGCCCTCTCCAGCGGAGGGACCGGACGCCTCCGTTCGCCCGCCGCCGGTGGTGAGTCCGAACCAGATCAGGATCGCCCCCAGGGCGACGACAACGAGTCCCTTCACGGTAGTTCCCCGCTACCTGCCTTCATGTGCGCGCGGGAGCACGCAGCGCCCCGCTCCTGTGGGGGCGCACGGGGTGAGCCTAGCGATCCGAGGGGGGCGAATTCGAGCGCCAATCGTCCCGCCCCCGAGCCACCCACGGGCCACTGGACGCCCCCAGGCATCGGGCACCCACCGTCGGGCACCCACCGTCGGGCACCCACCGTCGGGCACCCACCGTCGGGCACCCACCGTCCGGTCCCCATCGTCTGGCACCAACCGGGTCGGGCCCCAACGCTCAGGCGCCCACATGTCAGCCTCCCATGCGGGCCGCACCAGGAATCGTCCGACCCGCAGTGGGTTGCACGGCCGAAGCGCCGCCGTGCACCTCCTGCGCCGTCAGGCGCAGGACGAGAAACATGAATCGAGCACGGCTCCCCCCGTGACTCTCAATCCACATGCAGACGTCCTGCGTGCCGTCAGATTCGGAGCCCCCAGCGCCGCCGTGCACCTCCTGCGCCGTCAGGCGCAGGACCAGAAACATGAATCGAGCACGGCTCCCCCCGCGGCTCTCGATCCACCTGCAGACGTCCTGCGTGCCGCCAGATTCGGAGCCCCCAGCGCCGCCGTGCTCGATATCGGCCCTGGAACCATCCGATTCCAAGGTGGGCCGGGCCCGACGTGATGCGTGTCACGTCCGCGACCGTGAGTGGCCCAAGATCTGACTATTCGGCTCCGGGGCTCATTGACGAGTTCACCTGCGGCGCCAGGGGGTCTCCGGTGCGGGAACGTAGCACCGCCGCGCCGACGCAACAACGCGGCGGTCGAACTCAAACTTTCCGAACGTGGATCGTCGCGTCGGCGCCGTCGATGTCGAAGGCCTGTCCGCCGTCCGGACGCACGCTCGGATCCGGGCAATCCCCGAGCGCGAGGATCTCGTCCGAGATCAGCGCCCAGTGCTCGCGCAGCGCGTCCGCGAGCGCTCCCGAGCATCCGACCGCGACCTCGATCCGGTCGTCGAGCTCCAGTCCGAGGTCCTTGCGCACGCCCTGGATGCGGTTGACGAGCTCGCGCGCGAGGCCCTCGCGGCGCAGCGCGTCGTCGAGCGCCGAGTCCAGCGCGACCGTGATCCCGTCCTGGGTATCGACGACCGTCCCCTCGCGGGACGCGCGGTCCACGAGGAGCGTCGAGGCGTCGTACACGAGCCCGTCGACGACGGAGCTCGGGATGCCCTCGCCGGCGACCACGCTGGAGAGCTGGTCGGAGGTGAGCGACTCGACCTCCTTGCGGAGCGCGCCCACCTGCTTGCCGAACTTCGGCCCGAGCACTTTCAGGTTGGGACGCGCCGAGTAGGTCACGAAGTCCGCCTCGTCCGAGGAGACGCGGAGTTCCTTGACGTTCAGCTCGTCGCGCACGATCGCCGCCATGCGCTCGACCGCGGCGCGGTCGTCCGCCTCGGCCGCGACGACCGTCATCGAGCGCAGCGGCTGGCGGATCCGGACGTCGTGCTTCGCACGAAGCCCGCGCCCCAGCCCCACGGCGGTGCGCGCGAGGCCCATCCGGCGCTCCAGGTCGGCGTCGCGGAGCGCGGCGTCGGCGACCGGATAGTCCTCCAGGTGCACGGAGTCGCTCGCGCCGCCCGAGAGGTTCCCGTAGATCTCCTCGGTGACGAAGGGCACGAAGGGCGCGAGCACCTTCGAGAGCGTCAGGAGCACGTCGTACAGCGTCCGGTAGGCGTTCAGCTTGTCGCCGCCGTCGGCCTCGTCCGCGCCGCGCCAGAAGCGCCGGCGGCTGCGTCGGATATACCAGTTCGTCAGGTCGTCGATGAACTCCAGGAGCGCCGGGACGACGCGGAACAGCTCGTAGCGCGCCATCCGGTCCTCGACGTCGCCGAGAAGCGTCTGGAGCCGCGACAGGATCCACCCGTCGAGCTCGTTCGCCGCGGGGTCCGGCGCGACCCCGTCCGGCTCCCAGCCGTCGACGTCGGCGTAGCGCGTCAGGAACGAGTACGCGTTCCAGAGCGGCAGGAGCACGCCGCGCACGCGCTCGCGCACGCCGTCCTCGGAGAACCGGATCGACTTCGCGTTCACCACCGGCGAGCTCGCCAGGTAGATCCGCAGCGCGTCGGCGCCGATCTTCTCCAGGACCAGGTTCGGGTCGGGGAAGTTGCGCTTCGACTTCGACATCTTCTCGCCGTCCTCGGCGAGAACGATGCCGTTCACGATCACGTTGCGGAACGCGGGGCGCTCGAACAGGGCGGTCGAGAGCACCGTGAGCGTGTAGAACCAGCCGCGGGTCTGGTCGAGCCCCTCGGCGATGAAGTCGGCGGGCAGGTTCGCCTCGACGACCTCCTTGTTCTCGAACGGATAGTGATGCTCCGCGTAGGGCATCGAGCCCGACTCGAACCAGCAGTCGAACACCTCCGGGATCCGCCGCATCGTCCCGCCCGGCGTCGCCTTCGACGGGAACGTGATCGAGTCGATCTTGTCGCGGTGGATGTCCTCGAGGCTCGCGGCGTCGACCCCGGCCAGCTCGGCCAGCTCCGCGCGACTCCCCACGCAGACCATGTCGCTCGGGTCCTCGTCGCAGCGCCAGACGGGGAGCGGAGTGCCCCAAAACCGGTTCCGCGACAGGTTCCAGTCGCGCGCCGCGCCGAGCCAGTTGCCGAACCGGCCGGTCCCGACCGCCTCGGGCACCCAGTGCGTCTGGTCGTTGTTCGCCGTCAGCTCGTCGCGCATCTCCTCGACGCGCATGAACCACGTCGAGAGCGCCATGTAGAGCAGCGGCACACCCGTCCGGTAGCAGTGCGGGTAAGGGTGGACGTACGTGTCCTGGTCGACGACCGCGCCCAGCTCCTTGAGCTTGGCGGAGATGCCCTTGTCGGCGTCCTTCGCGAACTGCCCCTCGAAGTCGAGCACCTGCGCGTCGAAGTGCCCGGTGAGGCTCAGCGGGTTCACCAGCGGCAGGCCATTCTCCTTGCCCGTCGCGAAATCGTCCTCGCCGAACGCCGGCGCCTGGTGGACGATCCCGGTGCCGCTCGACGTGTCGACGTAGTCCGCGGACACTACGAAGAACGCCTGGCGGCGCCCGTCCTTCTCCTCGGCGTACTCGGCGAAGTACGGCAGCAGGGGCCGATAGCGGCGCCCGACGAGCGCCGAGCCGGAGACCCGCTCCAGCTCCTCCGTTTCTCCGATCCGCCCGCGGGACTGGTAGTCGGCGAGCCGCGACGGCTCGACGTAGGCGACCTCGCCCGTCTCGACGACGCGCACCTTCGCGTACTCGATCCCGGGGTTCACTGCGAGCGCGAGGTTCGACGGCAGGGTCCACGGCGTGGTCGTCCACGCCCACAGGGACGCGTCCTCGTCCTCCAGCTGGAAGCGCACCGTCAGGCTGGGGTCCTGGCGCCGCTTGTGGCCGTCCTTCTTCGTGACCGGGTCGCGCTCCTGCGGTCCGAGGGCGACCTCGAAGTTCGAGAGCGGCGTGCCCAGCGCCGGCGAGACCGGCTGGACGCGGTAGCCCTCGTAGATCCGGCCGTCCTGCCAGAGCCGCGAGAAGACCCACCACACCGACTCCATGAAGTCGGCGTCCATCGTCTTGTACCCGCGGTCGTGGTCGACCCAGCGGCCGAGGCGGCGGATCGACTTCCGCCACTCGCCGGTGTAGCGCAGGACGATCCCGCGGCAGGCCTCGTTGAACTTCTCGATCCCGAGCTCGTCGATGTCGGCCTTGGAGTCGAGCCCGAGCTCCTTCTGGGTCTCGTTCTCGACCGGCAGACCGTGGCAATCCCAGCCCCAGCGGCGCTCGACGCGGCGCCCCTTCATCGCCCAGTAGCGCGGGACGATGTCCTTGAGCACGCTCGCCACGAAGTGGCCGTAGTGCGGCAGGCCGGTCGCGAACGGGGGGCCGTCGTAGAAGACGTACCGCTCGGACTCGGGCCGCTGGTCGATGCTGCGCTGGAAGGCGTCGTTGGCGTCCCACGTGGCGAGGACGCGCTCCTCCAGGGCAGGGAAGTCGACTTCGGGCGTGACGGGGCGCAGCTTCATGGCTGCGCGGGAGCATACAGGTCCGACTGCCCCCGGGCGCACGGGCGGGTCAGAACCCGGGGACGTCCATCTGGCGCATCAGCACGCGCCCGCGCTCCACGAACTCCTCGCGGCGGGCCTCGCGCTGGCGGCCGCGCACCGCGCCCTCCGCGGACGTCATCGCGTCGACGAGCCGGCGGACGTACGGGCTCGCGTGCTCCTCGTCGCGCATCTGCGCCAGGACGCTGCTCTGCGGCTCGGACGAGCGGAACAGGCGCCTGTACGCGCGCTTGAGGGCCTCCTGGTCCTCCTCCCCCACGCCGCCGCGCGCGAGGCCGACCACGTTGACGCCGCGCACGCGCCCCTCGTGCCCCTCGACGATCATGTACGGCGGAACGTCCCGGGCGAGGCGCGTCATCCCGGCGAGGAACGCGTACTCGCCGATCGAGACGAAGTGCACGACGCCGCTCATACCGGAGAGGTTCGCGTTCCGCCCGACCTTAACGTGCCCCGCCAGCCCCGAGCTGTTCGAGAGGACGATGTTGTCCTCCATCACGCAGTCGTGCGCGACGTGGCAGCACGCCATGATCAGGTTGTCCGAGCCGATCCGCGTCACGCCGCCGCCCTTGACGGTGCCGCGGTTGATGCTGACGAACTCCCGGATCGTGTTGCGGTCGCCGATCTCCAGGAGCGTCGGCTCGCCCTCGTACGACAGGTCCTGCGGGGCACCGCCGAGGCTCGCCTGGCCGACGATGACGTTGTCCTCGCCGATCTCCGTGTGCCCGTCGACGACGACGAGCGGTCCGATCGACGTACGCGCGCCGATCTTGACGTGCGGTCCGAGGATCGCCGAGGGGCCGATCCTGACGTCGTCGCCGATCACTGCGCCGTCGGCGATCTGGGCTGTCGGGTGGATGTCCTGCGCCATCGGGGTCGTCCGGGCCAGCGCCCGAACGGGGGGGTCAGGGGTCGATCATCGTGAACATCAGGTCCGCCTCGCACACCTGGCGGCCGGCCACGGAGCCGACGCCGCGGACCTTGATCGTCAGGCCCTTGATGCGGACCGTCTCGACCTCGAGTCGGAGCTGGTCGCCCGGGGTCACGCCGCCGCGCAGCTTGACCTTGTCGATCGACCAGAGCACCGCGAGCTTCCCGCTGAACTCCAGCTTGCGGAGCAGGAGCATCCCCGCGAGCTGGGCCAGCGCCTCCAGCTGGAGGACGCCCGGCATCAGCGGGATGTCGGGGAAGTGCCCCTGGAAGAAGGGCTCGTTGATCGTGACGTTCTTGATGCCGACCGCGCGGGCGAAGCCCTGTATCTCGATGACGCGGTCGATGAGCAGGAACGGATAGCGGTGCGGGAGCTGCTCGAGGATGCGACGGATGTCCATCCCCGACTCGCGCTCGATGGCACCGCTCGTCTCCTTGGCCTGCATCAACGACGTGAGCTGGCGGACGAGCTCCGCGTTCGTCGCGTGCCCGCTCTTGGTCGCGATCACGTGCGCGATCAGGTCGGCGCCGAGCAGCGCGAGGTCCCCGAGCAGGTCGAGCATCTTGTGCCGCACCGGCTCGCCCTCGATCCGGTACTCGGTGTCGGGGTCGCCGAGCACGAGCGTGTTCTCGCGCGTCGCGCCCTTCCCGAGCCCCGCCGCCTTGAGCGGCTCGACCTCCGACGCCAGCACGAACGTCCGCGCCGGCGCGATCTCCTTCTCGAAGACGTCGGGCAGGATGTCGAACTGGTAGCTGCCCGAGTCCACGCCCGGCTCGTCGAACGACGCGACGTACTGCAGGGTCAGGACGTCCTTCTCGGTCGGGAGCGCGACGAGAGTCATGTCGCCCTCGCGCACGTAGACGGGCTCGTCGAGGCGGAACGCCTTCGCGTCGACCTTCTGCTCGACGACGCCGCCGCTCTGGAGCAGCTCGAAGAACGGCAGGGCGCTCCCGTCGATCCCCGGGAACTCCGGCCCGTTCATCTCGACGCGCAGGTTGTCGACGCCGAGGCCCTTGCAGGCCGCGAGGAAGTGCTCGCAGGTCTCGATCTCGATGCGGTCGCGCACGAGGCGCGTCCGGCGGTCCTTCGGCGACTGATACGCGATCAGCGCCGGGACGGAGGGAGCGTCCTCGATGTCGACCCGCACGAACTCGATGCCGCTGCCGGGCGGAGCCGGCGCGACGCGCACGCGGGTCTCCTCGCCGGAGTGCAGTCCGATCCCCGCGATCTCGACGGGCGTGCGGAGCGTGTGCTGCCGACGCGTCATGCGCCCGCCTGCGCCCCGTCGCCGTCGTCGCCCTCGGAGGGGGCGCCTTCGGCGAGCGCGCGCACCTCTTCACGGAGGCGCCGCAGCTCCTTCTTGAGCTTCGAAACCTCCTCGCCGGCGCGCTCGGCACCGAAGAGCTTCTTGAGCTTCTCGCGGCTCGGACCGGCGGGCGATCCGAACATCTCCATGCCCGCGGGCACGTCCTTGGCGAGGCCGGACTGCGCCGCGACGCGGGCCCCGTCCCCGATGTTCAGGTGCCCCGCCACGCCGACCTGCCCCGCGAGGATCACGTGGCTACCGAGCGTGCTCGAGCCCGCGATGCCGACCTGGGCCAGGATCAGGCAGTTCTGACCCGTCCGGACGTTGTGCGCGAGGTGGACGAGGTTGTCGAGCTTGGTGCCCTCGCCGACGACCGTCGACCCGAATCGCGCGCAGTCGATGGCGACGTTCGCGCCGACCTCGACGTCGTCCTCCAGGACGACGTTCCCGACCTGCGGCGTCTTGATCCAGCGGCCGCCCTCGTTGCGGAATCCGAGCCCGTCGGAGCCCAGGACCGATCCGGCGTGGACGACGCAGCGCGCGCCGAGGACGGTGCTCGGGTAGAGGACGACGTTGGGATGGAGGCAGCTGCCCTCCCCCACGACGCAGAGCGGTCCGACGCGGACGCCGGCGTGGACGGTCACGCCCGCACCGATCCGGGCGCCGGCGCCGATCGTCGCCTGGGGTCCGACGCGAACGCCCTCGGCGAGCTCCGCGGTCGGATCGACGACGGCGGTCGGGTCGATTCCCTCCGCGAGCGGCGGGATCTGGGGCGCGTACGCCAGGACGATCTCCGTGAAGGCGATCTCCGGGTCGTCGCAGCGCACGAGGTGCAGATCGTCCCGGTCGACCTCGAGGTCGCGCGTCACGACGACGGCCGAGGCCTTGGTCGACGCGAGCTTCTCCGCGTAGCCCTGCTGGGCCAGGAAGGAGATCTGGCCGGGGCCGGCGTCGTCGAGCCCCGCGGGTCCCGCGATCTCGCACGAGCCGTCCCCCTCCACGGCACCGCCGCAGAGCGCGGCGAGTTCATCGAGCGTCCTGAGCGTCATTGCGGACCCGCGCGAACGAGGGACCCCTGGGCGCGCTCGGGTCCCGCCGGCCGCGGGCCCGGGAGAGTGACGACCCGCGCGGTCCAAGTCAAACGGAGACCCCCGGAGGCCTCCGATCTGGCCCGGAGTGGGCACTACCGGAGGGTGAGCGTGAAGGCGAACGTCTGGCGCTCGTCGACCGCCTCGTCGAAGATGATCGGCCAGCCGAAGCTGAAGGTGACGGGGAACGGCTCGATCAGGCCGAGCGCGAAGCCCGCCGAGACCCGCGCTTCCTCGAAGTCGATCTCGTACGCCTTCGGCCCCAGCACGCCGGCGTCGACGAACAGCGAGCCGCGGAAGAGCTCGCGCTTGCGGGACGTGCCGGGGACGGCCTGGGTGTAGAGCGGGAAGCGGTACTCCAGCGTCGAGCGCAGGTACGTCTCGCCGCCGAGCGGGTAGGCACCCTCGTAGGGACCCACGCCGCGGAAGCGGAAGCCGCGGCCGAACCGCGCGCCGCCGAAGAAGAAGCGCTCGCCGTAGTTGACCGAGCCCTGCTGGCCGTCGATCGGGACGGCGAGCCCTGCGCCGAGCCCGAGGTAGATCCCCGGCGCGGCGCTCTCCTTGTCGGCGGAGAGGTGGAAGTACGAGTCGAGCGACGCCTCGGACTTCCACAGGTTGTTCGTACTCCCCAGCGCCTCGGGGTAGAGGATGTTCGACCAGCGCCCGGTCCAGCCGGTCCGCGGGAGCCGGCGGTTGTCGAGCTTGTTCGCGCTGATCGACGCCGTGAGCCCGACGAACTGCTCGTTGCCGATCGAGTTGACGAGCGTGCGGGGCAGCGGGTTGTTCTGGTCGACGTCGTCGGTCGTGATCTCCTGCAGCCGCAGGCCACCGCTGACCTGCACGTCACCCTGGCCGAACGCTCGCGTCAGCGCGGCACGAAAGAAGCTCCGGTTCTCGTCGTGCGAGCGGAAGATCCGGTCCCGCTCCTGGAGCTCGAACAGCAGGCCAAGGGGATCGAAGTAGCGACGCAGGAAGTCGGGGTGCGAGTAGAAGATCCGCCAGTAGCTGACCTCGGAGCCCGGCGACAGGTCGATGCCGAACGTCTCGCCGTCGCCGGTGAAGGCCTCCTTGCGGTACACCTCGCTGAACGTCGACCAGATGCTGCTCGGCAGCCGCTGCGCGTCGAAGTTGTTGATCTGGAGCGAGATGATGCCGACGAGACCCTGGTCGCTCGCGATGCCGCCCGACAGGTTCGCGTTGATCGTCCGCCCTTCCTTCACGCGCACGATCGCGTCGACGAGGTCCGGTTCGCCGTCGACGGGCCGGTACGTCAGTGACGGCGGCGGGTGGTCGCCGCGCGCGTAGGGATCGTCGAAGTACCCGGTCGCTCGCACCCGCCGGAGGCCCTCGCGCAGCTTCTTCGCGTCGATCGACTCGCCCTCGACGATGCCGAAGCGACGGCGGATCTCTCCGTCCTTCGTGTTCTGGTTGCCCTCGACCTCGAGGTACCTCAGGAAGAACTTCCGTCCCTCCTGGATGCGGTACGTGACGCTGACGAGCTTCTTCTCGTAGTCGAAGAGAAGGAGCGGCTCGAGGAACGCCCAGCCCGCCGGCGTCGTCGTGTTCTCGAAGCTCGCCGCGTCGACGTGGCCGACCTGGCCGTAGCGATCCTTGAGCGCCTGGCGGTCGAGCGCGACGCGCACCGCCTCGTACGGGTCGCCGGGCGACAGCGTCAGGAGCGAGCGCAGCTCGCGCTCGGGGATCGAGAACTCGATCTCGCGGTACTCGGGCTGGGGGAAGCCGCCGGGGACCGTGTCGACGAGCTCCTTCTCGTACGCCTTGATGTTGACCGACGCGACACGGTACAGCGGCCCCTCGTCGATCTCGAACGTGACCTTGACGCCGCTGCGGTCGTTCGTGAAGTCGAGCCGATAGCCGACGACCGCGTCCAGGAAGCCGCGGCTGCGGTACACGTCCGCGATCCCGACGACGTCGGACTGCAGGACCTCCTGGTCGAGCCGATGCCCCCACCAGGCGAAGAGTCCCTTGCCCTTCGACTGGAGCTGGGCGTACTTGCGGATCCCGCGCTTCCAGAAGAGGAAGCCCTCGTCGGGGATCGACTCGTTGCCCTCGAGCTTGACGCTCTTGATGTAGACCTTGGGTCCCTCGCGGATCTCGAAGATGATCTCGCGGTACCGCACGCCGGTGCCGCCCATGCGCGGGTCGACCTCGACGAAGTAGTAGCCCTGCCGACGGTACGCGCGGCGGATCCGCTCGGCGATCCCTTCGACCTCGTCGACGTAGACCTCGACGCGATCGTCGAGCTGGGCCCACTCGCGGAGCTTCTTGACGTCGAACTTCGTGTTGCCGACGAACTTCGGGTCGAGGTCGACCGGAGACTCGATGAAGTTCAGGTGGACGATGACGCCGCCCTCGACCTCCTGGTAGCCGACGCCGTCGCGCTCCACGAGGATGCGGAAGTCCGAGTACAGCCGGGACTGGGCGGCGGTCGTCGTCTGGGGGATCGGCTCGCCCTTGCGGAAGCCGAGCCGCGCGGCGATCTGGATCGGGTCGTGCGCCCGGAGCCCCTCGACCTGGATGTCGACGACGATCGGCAGGTCCGGCATGTCCTGGATCGACGGCGCAGCAGGACTCCCCACCTCCTGCGGCCGGGCCACGGCGGGGCCCAGCGCGAGCGTCAGCGCGGCGACGAGGAAGAGGGCGAAGCGCAAGGTTGGGTGGTTGCAACCACGCCGCGGCGGCGGCCCCTCGCCGGGGCGGCGCCGCGGCGGGGGGGGGGGGGGGGACAAAGCCCCCACCCCCCGGGCCGACAGGGGGGCC
>JBCDGE010000155.1:0-13879 GCA_038757895.1 Planctomycetota bacterium
CCTCTCCCCCCCAGACTCCCGTTCTTCCGGCGCTTTCGCCGGTAGTCGGAACCCGCTCGACGGATACGGACACCACCCGTCCCCACTCCGCCGCTGCTCCCCCCACCTCCTTGCTCTCGACCGTGAGTCACCCCCGCATGAGGATCGCAGGCTCCGCCCTCCACGTGTCCTTCCTGGCCGCTGCCGGCGTCGCTTCGCTGACGCTGATCGGCTGCGCCTCGTCCCCGAAGGAGCCGACCGAACCCCAGATCCAGGACGACGCCGCAGCGGCGCCCCGGACCCGTCTGGACGCGGCCGCGCTGGAGCGCGCGGGCGGCAACTTCACCGTCGGCCAGGAGGGTCAGTCGGCGCGCGACGCCGAGCTCCTCAGCCTGCGGGAACAGAAGGATCGCCTCCTGTTCGACGCCGCGATGGAACGCGCCCGCGAGCTGAAGCAGACGCTGCAGCTCGAGGAAGCTCTCGCGCAGGTCGAGCGCGCCCTCGCGATCAACGCGGACAACCTCGAGGCCAAGCGCCTGCGCGCCGAGCTCGCCGTGCTCCTGGACCGGCCGGACGCCTCCGCCGGCGTCGGCGCCGCCGAGGCCGACCGCTACCGCCTGAAGCTCGAGCAGCTCCGCCTCGGGGTCAAGCAGGACCTCAACGACGCGAAGCTCGCGCTCGGCCGCGGCGACTACGCCGGAGCGGTCGCCGAGCTGCGCCTCGCGCGCACGAAGATCGAGGTCGGCGGGTACGACGTCGACTGGCAGGGCGTCGACGAGGAGGTCATGACGCTCCTCGCCCAGGCCGAGGACGAGCGCGCCGCGGCCGAGGAGGCCGCCCGCCTCGCCGAGCGCGAGGAGGCGTTCAGCGTCCTCCAGGAGAAGCAGCGCGCCGAGCAGGAGCGCGAGCAGCTCATCGTCGACAACATCGTCGCGTCGGCGGCGCTCGCCTTCGAGGAGTCGCGCTACGGCGACGCGGAGGAGTTCGCGCGCCTCGCGCTGCAGAAGCAGCCGCGCAACGACCAGGCCGAGGAGATCCGCACCGCTTCGTTCCGTGCGAGCCGCCAGCAGGTCCAGTCGAACTACCTCGTCAAGAAGGCCGAGGAGTTCCGCCGGTGGCGCGAGGGAATCGAAGAGCTCCGGATCCCGCGCAACGAGATCATCACGCTCCCCGACGCCGACGAGTGGCGCCGGAAGTCCGAGCTCCGCTCGCGCCGCGTGTTCAACCCCGAGCGGAACATCTCCCCCATCGAGGCGGAGCTGCGCACGGCCCTCTCGACGACGCCGGTCACGCTGCCGAGCATCGAGGACGAGGAGAGCCTCAAGACGGTCATGGGCTACGTTCGTGACTTCACGAACCTGCCGATCATCGTCGACCAGGCGGCCGAGGATCTCGTGTCCGACGAGGGCATCGTCTACAAGTTCAACTTCGAGAACGCGCTGACCGCCGAGCAGGCGATCAACCGGATCGTCGCCGTCTCCGGCGAGGAGATCCGCTGGACGATCAAGTACGACGCGATCTTCGTCACGACGACCGAGAAGGCCGTCGGCGCGCCGATCCCGGTCGTCCACGACGTCCAGGACCTGATCTTCGGCCTGACCGACTTCTCCGGTCCGCGGATCGACCGGATCCGTCTGATCGACGAGCTCGAGGACGACGACGGCGGCGGCCCGTTCGGCTTCGTCGGTGAGCCGACCCGGATCATCGAGCTGGAGAACCTCCAGACGCTCATCCAGGACACGGTCGCCCCGGAGACCTGGGAGCGCGACGGCGTCGGCATCGAGGTCGGTGAGACCAACCTGCTCGTCACGCAGACTCCCGAGGTCCAGGCGGAGATCCGCGACTTCCTCGAGGACCTGCGCAAGTTCAACTCCGAGCTCGTGACCATCGAGTCGAAGTTCCTGGAGGTCACCGACAACTTCATCCAGGAGATCGGCAACGACTTCCGCGGCCTCGACGACCGCGTGCTGGAGGACGTCACGAACGGCCTCGAGGACATGGCGTCGCTCGGCCTCGACAACGGCGGCTCCGGCACCGACGGCACGAACGCGGCCGGCGCGCCGAGCGCGGGTTACTTCTTCGATGACGGCCTGGACGGCACCTTCGCGGCGACGACCCAGAACTTCTTCGAGACGGCCCTCGGCAGCCAGCTGAGCACGATCGGCGGTCTGACGTTCCAGATGGCCTTCTTCGACGACTCGGAGGTCTCCGCGATCCTCCGCGCGGTCGAGAAGAGCGAGAAGAGCGAGGTCGTCAACAGCCAGATGCTGTCCGTCCACGACTCCCAGCGGGCGTACGTGACGGTCATCAACCAGCGCGCCTACATCCAGGACTTCGACGTGGAGGTCGCCCAGTTCCAGGCGGTCGCCGACCCGGTCATCAACGTGCTGAACGAGGGCATCGTCCTCGACGTGCGTCCGACGATCCTGGAGAACCGCAAGTGGCTCCGGCTGGAGATCCAGCCGACCGTCGCGCGCGTCGTTGCGCTGCGGGACTTCTCGACGACGCTCGGCGGCAACACGGCGCCGGTCGAGTTCCAGCTCCCCGAGCTGGAGGTCCAGAGCGTCAACACGAGCGCGTTCCTCCCGGACGGCGGCTCGCTGCTCCTCGGCGGCCTGTCGCGGATCCGCAACGTCGAGCGTCGCGCCGAAGTCCCGTGGATCGGCCGCGTCCCGCTCCTCGGCTTCCTCTTCAAGCAAGAGGGCTACAACGACGAGAAGAACTCGCTGATGATCCTCGTCAAGGCGACGATCACGGACATCCGCGAGTCGGTCGAGAACAAGCTCGAAGCGCAGTACTGATCGCTTCGGCGCCCCATACAGAGGCCTGCCGCTCGAACGAGCGGCAGGCCTTTTTCGTCGGCCCCCCCGTGATGCACAATGCAGACGCCGCGACGTACGGTCGCGTGACGAGGCGATGAAGGCCGTTCTCTTCGACATCGACGACACGCTCTTCTCGACGACGGAGTTCGCGCAGCGCGCGCGGAAGAACGCGGTCGAGGCGATGATCGCCCGTGGGATCGACGCGACGTCGGAAGAGGTCGCGGCGGAGCTCCAAGAGGTCCTGCGCGAGTTCGGCTCGAACTACAACCAGCACTTCAACAAGCTGATCCAGCGCATGCCCCCCCACCAGATCCGGGACGTGAACCCGGCCCTGGTCGTGGCGGCGGGCGTCGTCGCCTACCACGACACCAAGTTCGAGCACCTGCGCGCGTTCGACGACGTCGTGCCGTTCCTGGAGGCGCTCCGCGAGGCGCGCATGCGGACCGGGATCATCACGCACGGCTGGACGACGAAGCAGAGCGAGAAGCTCATCCGCCTCGGCCTGGTCGACCTCTTCGGTCCACGCGACGTGTTCATCTCGGACCAGGTCGGCATCAGCAAGCCGAACCCGAAGCTCTATCAGCACGCGCTCCGCCAGCTCGGGCTCCTCCCCGGCGAGGCGATGTACGTCGGCGACAACCTCGCCAACGACATCGTCCCGCCCAAGAGCATCGGCATGCACACGTGCTGGATGCGCCGCGCGGCGCGCGAGGGCCAGGACGTCGAGGCCGCGGGGCCCGAGTTCGTGGTCGACGACTTCCGGGAGCTGGCCGCGATCCTGCGGGACCGGTTCCAGGTACCGCTTGCGGCGTTCTGACGCGGCCCCATGCGACGCCGGCATCGGGCCGGCGATCGAGGGCGTCGCGCGTGACGGAGCCGACGGCGCATGGTCCCTTCCTGGGCATCACGCACCCTGATCTCCCATGAACACCTCCGCTCGCCCCCCTCTCGCGCTCGTCCTCCTCGTCGCCACGTCGTTCCCCGCTCTCGCGGGAGAGGTCCTCGAGGTCGGGCCAGGGCGCCCGTTCCCGACGATCGGCGACGCGCTGTCGATCGCGGCCCGGGACGACATCGTCCTCGTCGACCCGGGCGCGTACGTGGAGGACCTCGACGTCCGCCAGGGCGTGACGATCGCCGGGCGTGGCGGGGTCGCGACCATCGACGGCTTCGTGTCGATCGCGTCGATCCCGGGGAACGAGGCGGTCGTGCTGCTCTCGATGCGCCTGCGTCCCGAGACGCTCGTGGACGAGCCGCCGTCGACGCCCGTCCTGACGATCACGGACTGTCGCGGAGCGGTGCGGCTGCGCTCGACGGTCGTGGAGGAGGCGCCGTTCGCCTCCCCCTTTCCGTCGGATGGCCGCGACGGACTCCGCGTCGTGCGCTCGGCCAACGTGGTCGCGTCGGACTCGACGATCGTCGGATCGACGGGGCGGCCTGCGGGCCTCTTCGGGATCCTCTCCGGCGGCGAGGGGCTCGTCGTGGGCCAGGACGCGTCGGTCGAGCTCGCCGACACGGTCGTCCTGGGTGGCGCGGGCTCCACGAGTGAGTGCGGCGGGGCCGGCGGCCGAGGAGCCCTCGTCCGAGTGGACGGACGGCTGCTGGCGTACGGCGGCTCGATCCGCGGCGGCGAAGGCGGGGCTGCGTTCGGCCTCATCGCGGGGGACGGCGGACCGGGCCTGGACACGCGCGGAGAGGCAGTGCTGCAGGGGGTGCTCGTACGCGGAGGACGTGGCGGTACCTCGACCTTCGGATTCCCCGGCACCTCGGGCCCTGACCGGACCGGCGCCGGCGTGGTGGTCGACCTCGACGGCGAGCCGCGGCGCCTGGACGTCCCTGCCGTGGTCCGCGGGAGCGACCCGGGCTGGAGCGCCGTGACGGACGGCCTGGAGCCCGGTGAGACGGCGGCGCTGCTGGTCGGATTCCGGAGCGGGCCGCGCTACGCGCCGGCGCTGGAGCGCCCCCTGCGCGTCCTGCTCGGCGTCCCGGGGGTCGTGTCGTTCGACCCGGTCCAGGCGGACGCGACCGGTCGGGCGGTCCTCGACTTCGGCCCCACCGTCCCCCCCGTCGGTGAGGACGGCGTGCTGTTCTGGAGCCAGAGCCTGTGCCGAACGTCGACCGGCGCAATGCGCTGGTCGTCGAGCCGCGCGACCCTTCTACTCGACGCCGCGTTCTAGCCCGGTGGAACCGCGGCCGCTCGATCGGCACCCTGGCGATCGATGGGTGTCGGTATCCCCAGACGGAGCCACGCGGTCGCGCTCGTCCCGCCCGGCGGCCTGACGGCCCTCTGCGTGGCGTTCGCCCTGGAGAGCGGGACGAGACCCGCAGGCGTCGACGAGGGACGCGTCGCTCGGGATCGGGCCGCGACGGCGCCGTGCGATGGAACGCGACGATCGCCGCGTCGGAGCTCCGGCGGATCGCGGGCCTCTCGCCGGCGGCCCGGCGGGCGACCTGGGAGGTCCTGCACCCGCTCGTCGACTCCGACGATGAGCAGCAGCGCGACGTCCGCGCGGCGATCTGCCTGCTGCTCGCGAACGACGCGGGTCCGGAGCTCGTCGCCGGACACGCTCTGCTCGATCGGACCGTGGACTGGCTCGACCGCCCTCCCCGGTTCGAGTGCGGGTTCGACCGCCTCGGATGGACGCGGACGACCGGGGTGTTCGCCCTCGAGCATGTGAATACCTGGAGCCCCGACTCGTCCAGCGGCTCGCGGAGGCGGATCGAAGCGCCGGAATCGACTGGGCGCACGTGCTCGGCGCGAGCGGACGAACGACGCACGCGGACCTGGTCGCTCCGCGCCTCGTGGACGCGCTGCGGTCGAACGCAAAGGGCGCCGACGCCTGTATGGCCACGGAGGGCCTGGTCGGCCTCGGGATCGCCGCTCTCCCCTACCTGGACGCGGCGTCCGACGACGAGCAGCAGCGGCTGTCGATGGAGGCGATCCGGCTGGAGATCCTCGACGCGGCGGGCGCCGCGCGCGACGCCGAAGACCGCGCGAAGCTCAACGTGATCACGACCAAGTACAAGAATGCGGCCCACGAGTGGCGCTACCGCCGCAGCTACCGCCGCAGCTACCGCGTCAACCTGCGATAGGCGCTCTCACGGCGGCGCGAGGGCTCACCAGGCCGCGCGCAGCCGCTCGATCGACTCAGGCGTGGGCCCCTCTCTCTTCGCAAGGTTCCACGGCACGACGTCTCGGCCGAGGGCGTGGTTCGTCGCCGCGGCGATCCGGCCGAACGTGAAGGAGTCGAGGGTGCCGATACGATCGTCCGCAACGACCGCGCGGAGGACGGGGCGCCAGCTCTCGTTCATGAACGCGTTCGCCACGCGGTGCCGGCCGAAGCCGTACGAGTTCTTCCGCGGCGTCTCGGCGAAGAACCAGTCGAGGACCCGGCCTAGCACCCGGTCGAGTTGCTCGGTCCCACCGTGACGCCACAGCGCCATGACGAGGTACGCCCGCTGGTCCTGTGCATCGAAGACGTCGGCGTCGCCGTATCGCGCGAGCGCGTCGACGAGGACCTCGGCCCCGCGGTCGCCAGAGAGATCCGCTGCAGCGATCGACCACGCGGCGAACGGGAGTCGGGGCGCCAGCCCCACGGATTCCCCCGCCAGGTGCCGCGCCTCGAGCTCCAGCAGGGTGTCCGGCGCGGTCCCCGGCAGCAGGTCACGCGCGTGGCCGAGGAGGAACAGCACGATCCGCCCGGTCGGGAACCTGGACCCCTTCCCCAGCGCGCAGTCGGGATCGGAGAGCCCGTGGCTCTCGCCCGAGAGGAACCGGACGAGCGCCTCCTCTCCGATCGCTCGGCCGGCCTGGAGCAGCCGCTCCTCGTCGGCGAGGAGAGCCGCTCCGAGCGGGAACTCCTCGTTCTCGAAGGTGGTGGCGAGCGCGAGCAGGAGCCAGCTGCGGTAGGGATCCTCGATCGCCGCGACGCGCTGCCGAACGGCCGCCACCCGCTCGATCACCTCCGGGTCGACACGGGATCCACCGCGGACGGCGCACATGAGATCGAGGGCCAGCCAGCCGAGGCAGGCGTCCCTCTCCGCGCGCTCGCTCCAGTAGTCGCCGAAGCCCCGGAGGCGTGGGGTCCGGCGCTTCGCCCGGCGAATCGAAGGGAGCGCGAATCCACGCGCTGCACCGTCGAAGTACAGCTGGACGATCGAACTCGCGATGCCCCCAACGGTCTGCGGCTCTTCGCTGTACTGAGGCCGAGGCGGCGTGCCGCTGCCGACGTCCACCTGGAAGTCCGCGATCCAGTGCGGTGTCCGGACGGGCGGCGCAGGCTCGAGATCGCCGATCCGCGCTGCGATCTCAGGAAGCGCCGAGACCCGCCGATCGACGTGCAGTCCGACGATGGCCGCGGCTCTGACGTTCGGCTCGTCGTGCTCGAGGAGCGCCGTGAGCGTGTCCGTCGAGAACCGCTCCGCCCAGCGCTCGATCTCTTCGCACCCGCTCCCGTACTGGAACCCCGTGAGGTGCTCCAGACCCTCGGCGTAAGCGACGAAGTCGTCGACCGGCTCCTCGCCGGAGGAACCCTGAGCCCCCTGAAGCGCGAGAGGCGGGAGCGTGAGGAGCAGAGCTGCGATCATGGTGCGGTCGCCGCGGGCGCCGCATGACCGGCCCCTATCCCGTGCGTGCGAGAGAGTCACCGTGTCCGGGCCGCTCCGCACACCGCGCAGTGGCTCACCACGCCGCGCGCAGCTGCTCGATCGACTCGGCCGCCGGCACGGCTCGCCCATTCTGCGAGACGTAGTGCTCCTCGACGACCCGGCCGAGCGCGGAGTTCGTCGCCACGACGATGGCGTGGAACGTGACGCGATCGAGTGTGCTGACCCGATCGTCGGTGCTGACCGCGCGGAGCACGGGTCGCCAGCTCTCGTCCCTGACCCCCCATGCCACGCGGGCGCGGCTGTAGCTGTACCAGCCCTTGCGCGGCGTCTCAGCGAAGAACCAGTCGACGATCCGCTCCAGCTGTTCGACCCCGCCGTGCCGCCACAGCGCCATGGCCAGAAAGGCGCGCTGGTCCGGCGCGCCGACGTCGTCGCGTTCGCTGAATCGTTCCAGCGCGTCCACGAGCAAGGCGGTGCCGCCATCGCCCGACAGCTCGGCCGCAGCGATCGACCACGCCGCGAGAGGGAGACGAGGCGCCAGTCCTACCGTGTCTCCAGCGAGGTGCCTCGCCTCGAGCTCCAGGAGGGTCTCCGGCGCAGCCCCGGGCAATAGATCGCTCGCGTTGCGGAGGAGGAACGGGACGATCCGCTCGCTCGGGAACCGGGACCCTTCACCGAGCGCACAGTCCGGATCGGAGAGCCCGTGGGGCTCGCCCGAGAGGAACCGCATGAGCGCCTCCGCCCCGATCGCTCGGCCGGCCTGGAGCAGGCGCTCCTCGTCTGCGAGGAGAGCCCCCCCGTCCCGAACCCAACCGTTCTCGCCGGGCGCGGCGAGCGCGAGCAGGAGCCAGCTGCGGTAGGGATCATCGATCGCTTCGATCCGCCGCCGCACGGCTGCCACCCGCTGGATCGCGTCCGGGTCGTCCTTGGGAGAGCCGCGGACGGCGCAGCGGAGGTCCACGGTCAGCCAGCCGAGGCACGTCTCCCTGTGCGCACGCTCCGCCCAGTAGACGTCGAAGCCCGGCATGGACGGATGCCTACGGTCCGCGGAGTGGATCGACCGGAATCGGAAGCCACGGGGCGCAAGGTCGAGGTAGAGGCTGACGATCGAACGAGCGACGGAGCTCACGGACTGACGTTCCTCGTGATACCTGCGCTCGAAAGGCTCGGAGAACGGCACATTACTGGACACCAGCCCCAGCCTGGGCGGCGCGGCCCCATGGTCGTCGATCCGCGCCGCGATCTCGGGAAGCGCCGAGATGCGCCGGTCGAGGTGCAGTCCGACGATCGCCACGGCCCTGACGCGGGGCTCCTCGTGCTCCAGGAGCTCCACGAGCGTGCCCGTCGACAGGCACGCAGCCAGGCGCTCGAGCTCCTCGTGCCCGCGCCCGTAGCGGTAATCCGTCAGGTGCTCCAGCCCGAGGGCATACGCTACGAAGGCGTCGACCGGCTCCTCGCCGGAGGAACCCTGAGCCCCCAGGAGCGCGAGGGGCGCGATGGCGAAGAGCAGGGCGCCGATCATGATGGCGATCCTAAACGCCCCCCACGCATTCCCGGCCCTCTTCGGCTCAGGCGTTACTCGAGGTGGCTGCTGAGCATCCAGGCGGTCTTCTGGTGGACGTCCATGCGGCGGACGCCGAGGTCGACGCTCACGTCGTCGCCCGCGGCCTCGCCGGCCGCGATGACCGCCTTGGCGGCCTCCGAGACGGTGGCCTGGTCCGCGACGAGGTTCTCGATCATCGCGGTCGCGGAGGGGACGCCGGTGTCCCCCTTGACGACCGAGCGCTCCATGAACTGGGTGTAGCTGCCCGGCGCGGGGGCGCCGACGGCGCGGATGCGCTCGGCGATCTCGTCGACCGCGAGGGCGAGCTCGTTGTACTGGGTCTCGAACAGCGTGTGGAGCGTCGTGAACATCGGTCCCTTGACGTTCCAGTGATAGCTGTGGGTCTTGAGGTAGAGCGTGTACGAGTCCGCGAGAAGGCGCTCGAGGGCGCCGACGACGGCGTCGGTCTGGTCCTGTGCCATGGGGACTGCGGGGGGGGGGCGGTGGAGGGAGAGGACGGGGAAGACCCCTTCGGGGCTGACCCCTATTCGTAGCCCGACTGCGTCGACTTGGCACCCCACCCGAGGCGATCGCTGTGATCGAACTCGCGCTCCCGGGGCGCGAGCGGACGTCAGAACGCGAAGAGGAGCGCCAGGACGAAGATCCAGACGACCGTCAGGAAGCGCCAGTACTGGTAGAGCAGCTGGAGCGCTCCTCGCGTCGGCCCGCGGCCGTTGCTGGACCGGGCGAGGACGATGACGTTCGCGAAGATCCCGCCGAGCACGTGGACCGCGTGGGCGAAGGTCAGCATGAGGAAGAGGAACCCCTCCATCCGCAGCGTCCCGTCGCCGCTGCTGTCCGCCTGGGCGAGCAGCGGGAACCACGCGATGCTCTGGACGATCATGTAGACCGACGCGGCGATCACCGTGAACAGAGTCAGGCGCGCCGCACGACTCCGATCCGCCACGCGCTTGAACGCCCGCATGGCCGCGACGTCGGCCACGACGAGCAGCACGGTCGCGGCGGCGAGGCCGACGACCTCCCCCGTGTCCACAGCCCCCTGCCAGTCGCCGCGGTTCTTCCACCAGATGATCCCGTAGGCGACGAACGTCGCGCCGAAGATCATCGAGAGCGAGGCGAGGAAGAGCTTCATCCCGAAGCCGAGCACCTCGGCTTCGGTCGCCGGCTTCGCGCTCGGCTCGATCCCCCGCGCGCCGGCGCCCGACGACTCGGGCTCGAGGGCGCCCTCACGCGCCTGGTAGCGGGCGCAGCGCGTCTCGTCTCGAAGCGGACCGGGAGTGGCGAAGGGCATGGTCGTGGGCGGTGCGCGGTGGCGCCGCGGGGTCGGTACTGGGTTCGTTCGGGGCGTGGCGGGCGATGCCCGGCGCGCCCGATTCGGCGCCCGCGAAACGTCGCGACCCGGCCGAGGCGAGCGTGCGCTCGACCGGGCCGGGTCGACCGATCACCCGGCCGAGCCTCCTCGCGTGGAGGAGCGCGGCGTCGGGCGACGCAGGGACGTGGATCGTCGGAGGAGACTCGTCCGGGCTACTGCCCGAGCACGATCACCTCGCGCTCCTTCTCGTCGATCGTCCCCTGGTACTGGCCGCGGTCGATCAGCACGAAGCTGATGAACAGGAACACGAACAGGAAGGAGCTGAAGATCAGCAGCGAGTGGAAGCTCTTGTCGAAGCCCAGGTGCATGAAGATCATCATCACCAGCGTCGCCTTGACCGTGGCGATGCCCATCGCGACGGGGAGGTCGAAGGCGCCGAGCTGGAGCTGGGACGCCGAGACGGTCAGGACGGTCAGCACCATCAGCGCCCCCCAGGTCCCGAGGAGGAGCCAGAGGGGGAGCACGTGGTGGTCGCCGTGATCGTCGTGCCCGCCGTGGGCGTCGTCGTGTGCGCCGGCCTGGGTGACAGGGTCGGCGATGGCTGTGTCGGTCGCGGTCATCGGAATCGTTGTGCTGGCGAGTCGTCGTGCTGGCCGGGTCGTCGAGCGGGCGGCGTCAGTTGATCAGGTACAGCAGCGGGAAGAGGTAGATCCAGATCAGGTCGACCAGGTGCCAGTACAGCGCGGCGTAGTCGATGGGTCCGTAGTAGGTCGGCGTGAAGTGACCGCGGATCGCGCGCGTGAGCAGCCAGCCGAGGACGAGGATCCCGATCAGCACGTGGATCCCGTGCAGGCCGGTCATGCAGAAGTAGATGCCGAAGAACGTCTTCAGCTTCCGCTTGGTCTCCTCGGGGACGCTGGGGTCGTTCCAGGGCACGAGCGCGTGGTGGCCGTCGCCGTGTCCGTCTCCGGCGTGGTGCTCGTCGCCATGTCCGTCCGCGGCATGGTCGTCGCCGGAGTGCCCATCGTCGGCGTGCTCCCCATCGCCATGCTCGCCGTCGGAGCCGTGCTCGCCGGACTCCTGCCCACCGTGGGAGTCACCGCCGTGGGAGTCACCGTCGTGGGACTCGCCCTCTTCCTGCGGCACGACGAATGCGACCTTCTCGGCCTTCTCGCCGTGGCCATAGGCGCCTTCGAGCGGCGCGTACGCGTCGCCGGGCGCGAGGCCGAGGTGGAACTTGTGGCTGTACTCGACGTACTTGATCCCCATGAACGCGAACGCGCAGAGGATCGTGATCGTGAGGTTCGCGACGAGGCCCTTCTTCTGGCCGAGCTGAGCGTTCCGGACCGCCCAGGCCGCCGTGAGGCTGGAGAAGATCAGCACGCCCGTGTTGATCGCGCCCCACTTCGTGTCGAGCGCCTGCGACGCGAACGTGAAGACCTCCGGGTGCATCGCCCGGTAGATCGCGTACGCGCAGAACAGCCCGCTGAAGAACAGGATCTCCGTGACGAGGAAGGCCCAGATCCCCAGCTTGCCGGAGTCGAACTGGTGGTCTTCGTCCTCGAAGTGGTGGGCGAGGAACGGCTTGTCGCCGTGTCCGTGGTCGTCAGACATGAGGGTGGGGATCGTTCCGGCGGCCGCGTTGCTCCCGATGGGGTCTCGGGAGCGAGGGTGGGGACTCGGCCGCGGTTCGAGGTTCGCTCCAGCGGGCCGGAGCGGGGGAAGAGACTGGGGGGGACGCCGGGAGCCCGGTCGCTCGGACCGGGCCCCCCGCTGAAACTGGATCAGTGGGCGACGATCTGTCGCTCACCGGTGACGGGGACGTAGCCCTGCACCTCTTCGTCCCACTCGACGCGCTCCATGTCGTACGGATCGACGGCGAGCGGCGGGTGGTCGAAGTTGTGGTGCGGCGGCGGCGAGGGGCACTCCCACTCGATCGTCGCAGCGCCCCACGGGTTGGCCGGGGCCTTCTTGCCTCCGAAGAGCGAACGGAGGAGCGAGTACGCCACGATCGCGAGGCCGACGCCGAGGATCAGCGTGCCTCCGGTCGAGAGCTTGTGGTACAGCTCGAAGTCCGGCGTGTAGTCGGCGTAGCGCCGCGGCATCCCCTTCGAGCCCATGATGAACTGGGGGAAGAAGGCGAGATTGAAGCCGACGAACGCGACGATCGCGCCGATGCGGCCCGAGACCTCGCTGTACATCTTCCCGGTCATCTTCGGCCACCAGTAGTGGAGGCCGCCGAGGAAGGCGAACAGCGTCCCGCCGACCATGACGTAGTGGAAGTGCGCGACGACGAAGTACGTGTCGTGCAGGACCACGTCGGTCGAGAGGACCGCGAGGAACAGACCGGTCAGGCCGCCGATCGTGAACAGCCACATGAACCCGAGCGCGTACAGCATCGGGGTGTGCAGCGCCACGGAGCCCCTGTAGAGGGTCGCGAGCCAGTTGAAGATCTTGATCGCCGACGGGATCGCGATCGTGAACGTGATCGCCGAGAAGATCAGCGTCGCGAGCGTCGACTCCGAGGACACGAACATGTGGTGTCCCCAGACGAGGAACGACAGCAGCGCGATCGACACCGAGGAGTACGCGATCATGCGGTACCCGAAGATGTGCTTGCGGCTGAACGTGGCGATCAGCTCGGACACGACGGCCATCGCCGGCAGGATCATGATGTAGACCGCCGGGTGGCTGTAGAACCAGAAGAAGTGCTGGTACAGGACCGGGTCGCCGCCCTTCGACGGGTCGAAGACGCCGATGCCGAGCGAGCTCTCCATGATCAGGAGCAGCAGCGTGATCCCGAGGACCGGCGTCGCGAGGATCTGCATGATCGCCGTGCCGTACATGCCCCAGAGGAACAGCGGCAGCTTGTGCCAGGTCATGCCCGGCGGGCGCATCTTGTGGATCGTCACCAGGAAGTTGAGCCCGGTGAAGATCGAGCTGAACCCGAGGATGAACACGCCGAGCGTCGCCGCGATGACCGAGGTCGAGTTCGCGGCCGTCGAGTAGGGCGTGTAGAAGGTCCATCCGGTGTCGAGGCCCTTGGTGAACAGCGTCCAGATGAAGAAGGCTGCGCCGATCATCCAGAGGTAGAAGCTGCCCAGGTTCAGGCGCGGGAAGGCGACGTCCTTCGCCCCCAGCATGAGCGGGAGCACCACGTTGCCGAGCGCCGCAGGGATGCCGGGGATGATGAACAGGAACACCATCACCGCGCCGTGCAGCGAGAACACCTGGTTGTACTGGGCGGCGCTGAAGAACTGCATGCCGGGAGCGAACAGCTCGAGGCGCACGCCCAGCGCGAAGAGCCCGCCCAGGAAGAACGAGGCGCTCACCCCCATCAGGTACATCAGCCCGATCCGCTTGTGATCGAGCGTCAGCATCCAGGAGAGGATCCCCTTGGAGTGGTTGATGTAGTTCTTCTCGAGGTGCTGGACCGGGGCGTCCCGGTCCGTGGCCACGAGGGGAATGTCAGCTTGGGTCATCTCGGTTGACCGGTGGTGCGCGGGGCCCGGGGGCCGCGCGCTGGGTTCAGGCTCTTGTTTCTTGTTCGGGGGGTGGTGCCGCGCGAGGCGAAGAGCTCGCGCGGAGGGCGCCGCG
>JBCDGE010000156.1:0-13877 GCA_038757895.1 Planctomycetota bacterium
CCTGCGCGCGCAAGGAGCATCCGCAGGGGACGCTGATCGCGCTGCGCGACACGGTCACGCATTCCTCGGCGCTCTTCGACTGCGCCCGCTATGCGCTCGCGACAAGGGTCCCCGAGATGGGCTTCCACGGGCTGCGCCAGCTCGACCAGCGCGGAGAGACGATCGACCTCGAGAGGGGGCATCTCTTCGACGTTCTCGACGCTGTCGTTCCCTAGGACGGAGAGACGGTCACGGAGAACGGTATCGTCTCCGCGATCGATCGAGTCCCGACGGTCCTTCCCCACTGGACCCTGCTGATCGCCCGTAAGCAGTCGTCGGCCCCCGCCGCGCGCCCGATCCAGGGCGGCGAGGTCGCCGCTCTGGACCGACGGGGCTGGATCAGCGGAGCGTGACCGCGAGCGCGTTCGAGAGGTTCGACGTGCCGCCGACGTCGCGGAACCAGAACTGGAAGATCTCCGTTCTACCCGCGACGGGCGCGCCGCCGTTCGGCAGTGAGAACAGGTCGATGTCGAAGCGCACGGTGCCTGTCGTGCCGCTGTTCAGCAGGAACAGCGAGTATCGAGCCTGGGGCGCGCCCACGCACAGGAGACCGGATCCGACGGGCTGGAAGCCGGCGTTGGGTCCCATGACGAAGTAGCCGAAGCTTTGCGTCGGCAGCCGCCGCGAGTAGAGGGTCAGGTCGTTGCGCGCGATGTCAGCTGTACCGAGCACCTCCAGCGTCGCGCCCTCACCGGTCGAGTTGGCGAGCCCGTCGCAGATCGGATGGACGCCGTCGCCGTCGACCGGCTCCTCGAACTGGAGCGCGTAGACGTTCGAAGTGCCCTGCGTTCCCGGGATCATGGTCGACATCCCGGTCGCGCGATCGAAGATGCGGATCCCAAGGGAGAAGGAGAGGCCACCGTAGCAGAGCTGACCGTCGCCGTTCGACTCCAGCCCCATCGTGCTCGACTCGAGCGTATCGACGACGCTGACCTCTCCGTCGACCGGATCGATCGCGTAGAGGTTCGAGTCCGCGGGGTCGAAGGAGCTTGCCAGCAGCCGGCTCGACTCGTCGACCGTCAGCCCGAGGTAGAGCTCAGAGATCGGCTGACTCAGCGGGATCGAGGTAAACGTCCCGGTCGCGAGGTCGATGCGAACGAGGTCGCGGCCGGAATCGACCGTGAAGAGCTCGCCGTCGTAGCGCTGCTCGAAGCCGTCGAGGTTGAAGAGCGGTAGCGCGAGGGTCGAGATGGTCTGACCCGACTGGCGATCGATGCGGAGGATCTGCGCCTCCTCCGTCGCAAACCCGTTCGGGATCGGGCTCATCAGGACGAGGAAGTCGCCCGTCGCCCGATCGATCTCGAGGCCGCGCGGTATGCCCACGGAACCGGGCGGACGGGCGTAGCTGAAGACGACTTCTGTCGTCGGATTCGGGCCGTCGTAGCCCGATACCTTCATGATCCGATCGAATCGGGCGAGGACGAAGAGGTCGGGCTCCTGCAGGGGGAATGCAGCGGGAGAGACCGAGAGACCTAGCGAGGCGAGAGCGAGCATGCGCAGCCTCCGTGGAGGGAAGTCAGCGGTCCGGGGGGGCTCGGACTCTGCCATCGAACGTCCGGGAGCACAAGCGTGCCGCTCCGTTCGGGCATCGGATACGGTCCAGGGATCCCGCGTTCGGTTGTGGCCGCGACCGCTGGAACAGGGACTCTCTGCACAGTGTCAGACTCTACAGACGCCCCGGACACCCTCTTGCGCGACTTCGTGCCGGAGGACCTCTCCGCAGCCAGGGATCTGTGGGGACGTTGCGAAGGCCTGGGGGCGGGGCGGTACGACGACGACGCATCCTGGCTGCGCTTCTTGGAGCGCAACCCGGGGCTGTCGTACGCCGCAGTGCGCGACGGCCGGATGGTCGGAACGGTGCTGGGGGGCACCGACGGACGAAGGGGCCTCATCTACCGCCTCGCGGTGGACCCGGACGTCCGGCGCAGTGGCCTCGCGCGGCGCCTCGTCGATCGCTATCTCGAGTCGCTCGGCCAGCTGGGCATCGACCGAGTGCTGGTGTTCCTCTTCGACGACAACGTCGACGGCCGTCGCTTCTGGCGCGCGATCGGTGCGGTCGAGCACGCTGAGATCGGCTTCTACACGCTCGATCGCGACGGCTGAGACCGTCGGCGCTGGCGCGCGAGCGCGGGCGGCCTACTGCTCGTTGACGCCGGTGTTCGTGACGGTGATCGCCGTTCCGCTCGATGTGTGGAAGCTCGTGAGCTGCACCCAGAAGGGGCCGCTCGGACGCAGTATGACGGCGAGCAGGCGCCCGCTCGCAGGGCGTGCCATCGAGCCCGGACAAGAGCGGACGCGGGGCGATCCGAACGCGCGAGCGAAGATCGACCCCGGGTCCGTGGGATGTCTTGGGTCAGTCTTCGAAGTGAACGACTACGCCGTTGCTGAAGTTCGAGGTCGCCATCCCGCCGGCGACGTCACGGGTCCAGTACTGGAACTTCCACCGCTCGCCCAGCACGACCGAGACCGTCCCGTTCGGCTGCGGGATCGACGTGAGGTCGAGGACGACGGACGCGGTCCCGTCGGGACCGCTGTTCTGGATCTGTCCACGGAAGCGCCCGATGGCTCCGGAGAGGCACAGGTTGCCGGCGCTCCCGCCGGGGTTCGGGGTGAACGCGGTGTTCAGCGACGCGATGGCGTACCCGAAGGCATTCTCCGGGAGATCCGCCACCTGGAGCGTGAGGCTGCCGTTCGGGTTGTAGCCGCTTCCGGACGCGCGAATGAAGGCGGAGCGGCCAGAGACGTTCTCGGCAGCGTCGCAGAACTGCGACCCTTCCACCGAGCTCGAGGTCTCCGCGTAGATCGTCGCTCGCACCTCTTCGTCTCCTCCTAGGCCGGTCAGCGTGTGGAGGATCATGCCGGTCGAGTCAAAGGACTCCTTGCCGCCGTCCCACGTTGTCGCCACCGCAAGGGCGCCGGCAACTCCTGGGGCGTGCACGAGGTCGTCGCGTCTGGCGGCGATCCCGGTCCGGAGGTCATCGAGGTCGCGGACGATGTTCACGGCCGTGACATGACCGTTGTAGCCGCCGTCGCCCTCGACGCGGTAGGCGATGAAGTAGTCGCCGGTCCCGTCCTGTCCGATGCGGGGATCGTGGTGGTCGAGGCCCTGGCCGAGGTCCTGCATCTCGGGAACGCTGCGGGCCGGATACGTTTCGCCCTCTCTGGCGACGATTGTGAAGATCTCGTCGACGCCGCTGCGGAGTCGCTCGAACGCGAGCATGTAGACCGCTTGCGTGGACCCGCCCACGAGCATCTGGTCCTGGGACGACACGTCGACGTTGCGCGCGTCCGAGAACGAGTACGAGCGCCACTCGTCGTGCCCGAGCGTGCTCCCGCCGTAGCCGACGACGCGCGTCCAGATGTCGTGATTGTCTGCGGCGATCTCGCGCTCCCAGGCGATCAGGAACTCGTGGTCTCCTGGCCCGAGGGACGGAGCGCCGCTCGTCTTCGAGATGCTCGGGTTCAGGTCCTTCTCGGGCGCCGTCGTGACGGAGACAAACGACCCCTGCAGGCCGCTGTCCTCCCGCACGGACTGCGTATAGATGTTGCTGCCGCCTCCGAAGAGGGGCCGGTGCTCCCAGACGACGAGGAACGGGAAGCTCGTAGCGAAGTCGCCGCCGAAGCCGCCGACGTCGGGATGGACGTTGTCACCGATCAGATCGGTGATGGCGAAGGGCGCGTCCAGCGCACCGCTCGCAGCGTCGCGCATCCGGCCCCAGACGTTCCGATTGCCGATCCCCGTCCCACGGGTCGCGACAGTGAGGAACTTGGAGTAGGGGTACGAGCTCGCAATCCGAGGCTCGACCCAGTTCCACGACGTCACGTCGATCACTGCCTCGCTGACGAAGTTCTGGACGTTGGTGTTGTAGAAGCCGCTCCGAATGTCGTGGTCGGCAGCGGACTGGACCTCTTCGTAGACGATCATGTAGACGCCGGTGTTGGCGTCAAACGCGACGTCCACGTCGACCTGGTCCCTGTTGTCGGCAGTCACGACCAGGTTGGTGAGGATCGGATCGATGACGAGAGGCATCGACTCGGCCGCTGTGAGGCCGGACGGAACGCGGATCTCGATCATCCCATCGTGCATCCGCTGGTCGAGTTGCGCCTCGAGACCGCTGCCCGTGATGGCCGTCGCCATCCCGTACGTGACGCCGCCAAGGTGGTTTTCGAAGACGAAGCCGCCGTCCTGGGCGCGAGCCGCGAACTCGCTCTCGACCTCGAGGCGAACGACGATCTCCCCCGTGCCGGGGAGCGAGTCGAACACGAACGTCTGCTCTACGCCGTCGTCTCGCACGTGGAAGACCTCGCTAAGCGACCCGCGATCGAGCGTGACCGTCCGGCCTTCGCGCGTCGCGGCCTCGACCTCGCCGAACGCCATCGGTGTGTCGCCGATGGTCACGCTGTGGAGCTGGAGGCAGACCGGGTAGTTCTGCGGCGCGTCCGAGCCCAGGAAGGGGATGTACGTGAAGCCATCCGGTCCGAAGGAGGCCTTCCAGGCGCGCCCGCAGGCCCACACGGTGCCGTCGGCTTCGGTATCGAAGAGGACCTTCGAGCGCAGGGCCTCGAATCGTTCGGACTCGAGAAGGCGCTGAACCGTCGCGGGCGAGACGGTCGCGCTGGCGCCCTCCTCGAACGGAGTCGGGTTGCCCTGGGCTGCGACAGGCGCGGCGAGCAGGAGGGATGAGAGAATGACGGAATGCATGGTTCGTGATCGCTCAGGGAGCCTCGGTTGGCGGCCACGCACGCCTCGTCAGGGAGAGGCGTCCTGCGGCCAGGTGGAGTGCTTGGGGAAATCGGAGAGTTCCGCTTCCAGCCCCACCCGTGCCGAGGACGCCTCGCGCACGACACGAACCTGGAGGCTTTGTCCGTGACCGCGCCGCCGCTGCGCACGCCTCGACGAGCGGCGACGGCCGTCGCGCCATGGAGCCATGCAGAGCCGGCGATCCCGCAAACCGCGGTGTCGCGGGCCGGTGAACCGCGATTTGAGACCGCGGCTCACCGCCCTCGGCGAGCCCTGCGGCCATGTCGTCACCGAACTCCATGGCGGCGAGCGGCGAGCTGCGGGTAGGCACTCCAAGCTGCCAATCGCCGGAGCAGGGACCTGACCGGACGAGGGTGGGTCGGTGATCGTCGTGGTCTACTGGCGTCGGTGCTCGCCGCACGTCGGACAGCGAAGTACGTCGACCGCGAAGGTCCGCTCCGAGAGCTCGGCCCAGCTGCGGCCCTTGGCTTGGGCGCATGGATCGCCGTCGTCCGCCGGTTGGTGCGGCTTGGGCCAGTGCGGCACGGCCGCATCACGCTGAGGCCGCGGCCGGCGGTCGCCGTGACCGGGTCGAAACAGCAGGCACTCGCCGACGCTTCGAGCACGACGCAAGCGCCCGTGAATCGCTCGAGCCGGTTCGCGATCGAGTCTCGGTTGGTCTTGATCGAACGCTCTTCGATTCGAGTTCCGTCTGGCGGGAGGGTGCAGACCCGTGTGGAGCGTGCGCCGAGGTCGAGTCCGGGGCACGGGGTCACCTCCAGTGGGGCCGTGGGTTGAGACTCCTCCAGGGCCCCTCAACTGCAGAGCTTCGCGCGACTGCGCTGGAGACCGGCCTTCTCACCCCATCGCACACCCGACCGCAGCTCGGTGATGCGGGGGTGGCAGGCACCTGTCGATCGACGATCGCGCGATGCAACGCTGGGCACCGATGCGTCCAAGGAGACAGACGGCGACGTAAAGGGGGACATTTCGCGCCGGCGGTTCGGCCTCGGGCGAAATGCCCATCGCGTTGTCTCGATCGCCGTGCACGTGATGGGCCGATCGTGTGAAGTGCTGAGGCCTGGCGGGTCTCAGGATGCGCCCGACACCGGACGCTCACACTCAGTCGCTCGCGCGCGAATCACGCCAGGGGATCCAACATGGCCGACACGAATTCGAGCTGGACCGTCATCACGGGATCAACCGGTGGAATCGGAAGCGAGCTCGCGAAGCAGCTCATTCAGCGGGGCGACTCCGTGATCCTCGTGAATCGTTCCAAGGCGAAGGCCGACGCGCAGCGCTCCTCGCTCATGGCAAGTCACCCGAACGCGTCGATCGAGCTCGTCACGGCGGATCTGATGGACGTCTCGCAGATCATGGCCGCGGCATCGACCATCGAGTCCATCCCCGGCAGGGTCGATGCGCTCTACAACAACTCCGGCATCTTGACCGGGGAGAAGTTGCTCAGTGCGCAGGGATTCGAGTCGCAGTTCGCGGTGAATACGCTCGCTCCCTACGTACTGATCCGTCGCCTCCAGGAGAAGATGGGGCGACGTCAGGACGATGAATCGGCCATGGTCGTGAACTCCTCGTCGAGCGCCATCAAGGCGCCGAAGACCCTCGCCGTCGACGACCTCTCCAATCCCGACGAGGTCGGCGGCCTCATGACCACGTACGCCCAGACGAAGCTCGCGGCCACGGCCCTTGCACCGGCGCTCGAGGAGGATCTGAAAGCCGGCAATATCCTGATCCGCGCGATCGACCCCGGCGCGACCAGGTCTGCGATGACGACAACCGGCAACTCCGGGATGCCGAGGTTCCTCTCCTGGGTCGCACCGCTCCTCTTCCGCCCGGCGGACCAGCAGGCCGCCAAGGTGATCGAGAGCGCCGCTCCGGCCGCCTTCGGAGGTCGCTCCGGCGTTTACGTCGCGAACCGGAAGATCCGAACGATGCCAGCAACGGCGGCGGATGAGGGCGCGCAGCGAGAGCTGATCGCACTCCTGGACCAGATCCTCGATGCACAGTCGCACTCCCGTTCGTAGGTCACGGACGCGAACGTGCCGTTCGCCGACGTCCTCTTCCTCGCGCGTCAGCGCATTTGGTAGTCGGTCTCCAGGGCGAGGACGCACGCGGCTGTGACCTCGGCCGCGGTTGCGCGGCCGTCAGAGTTGGTCGGGGCCATCGGAGCCATCGCTCAAGTCAGGATCGGGACTCCGCCTCGACGGCACCGAGCCCAGCCGCCGCGATCCGGGCGAAGTTGCGGGCGAGCGTCTCGAGCGCTTCGTCGTCGGCGAGGGTGATCGAGAGCGTGGGGCGGCCCACCTGGTCCCGCTGGACGTGTCGACGGAGTGCCTCCGCCGCCGCGTCGGCGGCCGGCGACGTGTCGTCTGCCGTGTGCGGGGGCGCCGGAACCAGCCGCGCGAGGACGTCCAGCGCCGACGCGACGAGGCCACCGGTCGCCTCCGCGAGACCCTCGGATTCTTCCGTCGGAGCCGCCGGCGGTGCAACCGCGGGGTCGGGGGCGGTCTCCTCGGGTTTCGCTTCCAGGAGGACCTCGAGCCGCGCGCGGAGGTCCGCCATCCGATCCCCGGTGTCGAAGGAATCGACATCGGAGTCGGGGTCGAGGATCGCCTGGAAGAGACCATCCTTCATGGCGAGCGTCCCGAGCATGCTCTCCTCGATCGTCTCGGTCGTCACGAGCACGTAGACCTGGACCGGGCGCTTCTGCCCCATCCGGTGCGCGCGGCCGATCCGCTGCTCCAGGACAGCCGGGTTCCATGGCACGTCGACGTTCACCACCGTGTCCGCGCTCTGCAGGTTCAGGCCGGTCGTCCCCGCGTTGCTGAGCAGGAGCAGCCGCGCGTCCGGGTCCTCGTCGAAGCGCTGGACGAGCGCGCGCCGCTTCGCCTGGGGGACGCTCCCGTCGAGGCGGAGACCCACCTCGCCCATCGCCTCGACGAGCGACTCGATCCGATCGAGCATCCGCGTCCACTCGGAGAAGACGAGGATCTTGCGGTCGGGCTCGGCCAGCAGCCCCCTCAGGAGGTCGTCGAGCGCGGCCAGCTTGCTCGATGCTTCGGGCTCATCGGGTCCCAGGAGCGCCGCGGAGTCCGCCGCCATCCGGCACATCAGGAGTGCGCGCTGGAGCCGCAGCACGTCCATCTCGGTCAGGTACGACTTGCTCGCGATCGTCGCCACGGTGTTCGAGTGGACGCGGTGGAGCTCGCTCTGCTCGACGGTCGGCTCGATGCGGATCACCTCGGTCGACCGCGGCGGCAGCTCGTCCAGGACCTGGTCGCGCGTCCGGCGGAGGAGGATCGGCGCGAGCGCCTCGCGGAGCGCCGCGAGGTCGCGGTATCCGACGACGCGCCCCCGCTCGTCGAGGACACGGTGACGGTTGTAGAACCGGAACGCGGGCGCGAGCCGGCGCTCGTCGACGAACTCGACGACGGAGTACAGCTCGTCCAGGCGGTTCTCGAGGGGAGTGCCTGTGAGAGCGAGCGCGAATCGCGTGCGGATCGACTTGACCGCTGCCGTCGTCCGCGCCTCCCAGTTCTTGATGCGCTGTGCTTCGTCGAGGACCAGGAAGTCGAAGCCCGCCTCCTCGATCGCGGGTCCGTCGCGGAGCACCTGCTCGTAGTTGCACACCGTGTAGAACGCCGCGCCGTACTGGTCCGCTCGGTCCTCCGGTCCCCCGAGGACGACCTGCGCGTCCCGTCCCGTAAAGCGCTCGATCTCTACCGCCCATTGACCCTTGACCGACGCGGGGCACACGATCAGGACGCGCTCGATGCCCACGGTCCGCGCGAAGAGCTCCGCGACGCCGATGCCCTGGATCGTCTTCCCGAGACCCATGTCGTCCGCGAGGATCGCGCGTCGCGCGCCGACGGCGAATGCGATGCCGTCGAGCTGATACGGACGCAGGTCGACGCGCAGGAGCTCCTCGCGGAGCGGGTGCGCGTCGGGGTCCTGGCGGATCTTCGCCGCGACGCGTTCGAGCTTCGACTGCACGAGGCGTGAGTCGATCCACTCCTCGGCGTCGGGGTGCACCACGACGGACTCGCCCGCCGCCTCGAGCTCGGCCAGTGCGCGCACCAGCCCGCGGACGTCCGTGACCGGTCCGTCGGCGAAGGGCGCGAGACGGTCGGCCGCCCATGGCTCCAGCCTCTGGGCCGTGGCGACCCTCAGCTCGACTTCTTCTCCGTACTGCAGGTGAATGGACGTCCGCCGCCGCCGGACGCGGGAGCGGCGCAGTCGTTCCGCGCCGAAGCGCTTGCGGACGCGATCGAGCGCGTAGAGCAGGTGCTTGCACGTCCCGAGCGTGTTCTTGCGGAAGTCGGGGCACGAGCAGTACGAGTCGCCGATCTCCTCACCGCGCAGCGCGACCCGGTACGTCCGCCCGCTCGCGCGGCTCTGCACGTCGTAGTCGGTCCACGGGTGGTCGGGGTCTTGCGCGCGGAGCACCATCTTCTCCGCCGCCGCGCGCTCGCGACGCTCCTCGATCGCGCGCTCGACGAGCTCGGCCTCGGAAAGCGGCTCCACCTCGGGCTCGGCTGGCGGCTCGGCGAGCCCGAGCGCCACCTTCTCGTTCAGGACGAACTGGAGCGCGCCGCCGAGGTGGACGGACGGATCCGCACAATCGGAGCACGAGAGCCCTAGGCCGAGAGGCGCGCTCGCGTCGGACGTCAGGACCACGACGGCACGTCCGACGGTGATCTCGAGCGCATCGCCTCGCCATTCGAACTCGGCATCGGCTGCGAGCGCGCCTCCCTTGCGCAGGAGCGCGGCGCCATTCGGACCGAGGCGCTTCCGGGCCTTGGCAGGGGACAGGTGGGCGAGCCGTTCCCGGATCGTGGCTTTGGTCATCGGCGGAGTGCGGCGGTGCGTCATCGGCGGGCGCCGATCTTCGTCAGGACCTCGACCATACGCTCGAGGACCTCGGCGTCGCCCGGACCGCCGAAGTTACGGAGGACGATCTCCTTCGCGAACAGGTGGATCAGGTAGCGCAGTCGCTGCGCCTCCACGTCCGCGACGGCGAGGAAGTCGCGGTGGGCGTCGTTGTACTCCCAGCGCCCCGCGACGACGCGCGAGCGCCAGGACTCTCCGGGCGCAGAGACCGGGCGCGGCTCGGGGATGCCCTGGACGCGCTCCCGTACGTCGGGCGGCTCCAGCGTGAGCGCCGCCGTGGCCGCCGCCGATCCCGTAGAGCCGTCCTCGCGATGCTCGGAGGCGGTGACCTCCACGGTGGCCTCCGACTCCGCGGTGACGAGGTCGGGGGAGGTGTAGCGGGCGGTTGCTCCATCGGCTGCGAGGTTCCCCGGCCCCTCGAGGCGCCAGGAGAACGAGACGCCCTCTGCGCACGCCTGGCCGTCGGCGTCGAGCGCGCGGGCGCGGAACGTCCGCGACGCCGACGGATCGAGGCGCGCGCGCGTCGGTCGGATCGTCACCCGATCGAGAGGCCCCGGCGGGAACAGGGTCTGCGGTTCGTCGGTCGCCTCCGCATGCGGCGCCGCGGCGGACTCGACTCCAGGGTCCGAAACCGCCGTCCCGGCGGGCGCGCGCTGCGCCGCGTCCGGCCGGCACCCGGCCCCTTCGGGCCCGGAGCCCCCGGATGCCGCGGAGTCGTCCTCCGGAACGGATGCCGCGCGCGCCCGGACCTCGAACAGGTCGTACTCGGGGAGCGCCTCCGCGACGCTGACGAACGCCTGGCGGATCTTGCGCGCGACCTGCTCGCTGCGGAGCGCTTCCCGCCGCTCATCCTCGTCGGCGATGGTCTGCGCGAGGGTCGTCTCCAGGTGGACGAGCTGCGTCAGGAACGCGGCGACCGGCTCGTCGTGTGTGAACCCGCGGCGGCTCGCGGGGGCGACGTGGAGATCGGGGAAGTCGATCACGCCCTCGAAGCGGCCGCTCGCCCAGGGCGCGCGCGGGGCGTCCGTCCCGTCGATCTCGGCGAGGTCGTCGAGCACGACGGTCCCGCCGCACGCGAGGCTCACGCGCCCGCGCCGGTCCTCGTCCTGGGCCACGAGGTAGAGTTCGACGCGCGCGCTCTCGTACCCGGGTACCTCCATCGCGTCGAGGCCCTCGATCGGCCGTCCGACGAAGGGCTGGGGCTGCACGATGAACTCCTTCTTGGCCCGTCCCCGTGCGACGCGGTCGCGGATTCGCACCACGGCGTCGCGCTCCAGGAGCTGCCCGCGCAGCTCGGTCGCGAGGTACGCCTGGAGCCGCGGCGGCCGGACCTTGCTCAGCGCCGCCTCGTGCACGCCCCGGATCGTCACCTCGGTGAACGTCTCGGGCTCGTCGAGCCGCCGCGACCGGCTCGTGAACACCTCCCCCTGCGGTCGGTCCTCGCGAAGTCGAAGGACCTCGGCCTTCCCGCCGCCGACGCGGCTCCGCAGCTCGAGGGTCTCGCCGACGCTCCAGAACCCAATGAGGCCGATGCCGTACTTGCCGAGGATCAGCTCCTCGCGTCGCTGCGCGGGCGTGAGGTCGCGCTTGTGGCTATGACCGATCGTCCGAGCGATCCGATGCAGCGCCTCGCCGCGCTCCATCTCGGGGAAGACGCCCGCGCCGTCGTCCCAGACGCTCAGCGTGCGCCGCCCCTTCTCGTTGAACCACCGGATCTCGATCCGCCTCGCGCCGGCGTCGAGCGAATTCTGAACGAGCTCCGCAACCGCCTTTCGCGGATCCGACTGACTCCGCGCGAGGAGTCGAATCAGGTCGAACGGATCGTGCGGCCGCAGCCGAACACTGCGCCCGCGCGCCTTGCCGCTCGATCTCGCTTTGCGCGCCATGGTGCGGTTCGAGCATACCCGACGATCTCGACGACATCCGCCGTCGTGTTGCAAGCTCGCGGGAGCATGTGGCGGCCGCGAGTCCGATCATCTCCGCCATTCCGAGCCGGGTGATTGCTGGACTCGCGGAAACGTGAGATTTGTGGTACCCCGGTGTCACGACATCGAACGACGGTGCGGTCTGTGTTGCGCTTCGGACGACTCTGCGTAGCCCGAGACCGCTCGCAGACGAGACAGCTCGGCAGACCCTGACGACGAGCGTTGAGCGCGTACTTTTCTCGATGGCGGCGCTCGCTCCTCCGGCATCGGTCGTCGATCAGGCGCTCGGCGCGATCGCTGCAGATCCGAATTCGGACGCCTTCGCGGACGACCAGCTCGCGCAGCGATGGCGACTGGAGGTGACCCAGGCGGCGGTCCGGTTCCGGAACGACCCCGATCGATGGGTGGATGCTCGGACTCGTACGTTCTTGGAGGACTGCTCGATCACGTCCGGTGTGGATCTCGCCCTCGTGCCGCGCCTGATCCTCGAGTTTCACTCTCTCGGTCGAGCGGAGCGCATGGGAGTGTCCCGGATGATCGAGCGCTCGAGTGCTTTCGGTTTCCTGCAGCGTGAGCTCGCCGAGGGAGGGCGTGACCTGGAGTCGAGCGACCCCGACACGGCGTTTCGGAAGCTGATTCGGTTGACCTTCCGAGTCGAATGAACCGCGCCGCGCGTGGTCGGGAGTGCGACTCGTACGTCGTTGCCGGCGCTCTGCGTGATCTGGCGGCGAGGCGACGTCCGCTACATGCTCGGGATCTGGCGGCTCGATCGTTGCGACGGGATCTGCTGTCGTTCATCGACAACGACCCACGCGCAGGGGCAGTCGCGATCGACACGGCTGCCGATGCGTCCACTATCTGGCAGACCGACCAGGCGGGCTGGATCGGCACGACGAGGGACCCTATGCGGAGGCGTTCTTGCTCTGGGCCGCGCTGGCCCAGCACCGCCTCGGGCGACCGGGCGACGCGCTCGAAACGCATCGACAGGCGGCACGGGCTTCTATTCCGGAGCTACGGCGGGCTGCGCTGGCTTCGGGACTCCTGCTGGCGGCTTCTACGGGAGGCGAGCGCCGAGTGCTCGATTTGGTCGGCAGGTTCCCTGACGAGGATCGAGATCATCAGCTCGATGTGGCTAGCGTCGTCGCTGAAGTGAGGGTGAGGCGGACCGGCGCCCGCTCCGTGAACGTCAGTGTCCGTCGCCTCGCGGAGACCGTGGATCACTGCTACCGTCGTTCGAGATGGGCCGAGCAACTCTTGCAGCGCTGTGCTCAGTGACGACCGTCGGATTCTCGCTCGCCGGGGCGGCGAGCAAGAACGGCTATGTTGGCACGGACGCCGCAAGTCGTGAGGCTGCGCAGTTGTCCGCGAGCGCCGGCGCAACCACTGGGGGAGGCGTGGTCGGACCGCGCCACCGACTCTCGCCGGCTTAACGGAGGAACACGCCGCAGTCGAGGCCGCCCGGCTGACGGACGAGCAGACGTATGCGAATCGCGCTCAAGGTTGCAGTAGTTCTGCTGGTCACCTCGCTCGTCATCGTTGCCTGGCGAGCCGCCACGGACACGAGCTCGGCTGCCAGCGAGTCGGCTGAGTCGAGAGTCCTCGAGGATGCCCGCCACGCTGTGATTCAGGATGCGGGCTCAGGGGCAGCAGCGTCCGCGCCCTCGTTCGAGTCCGCTGATGGACCGGCGGCGAGGAGCGCGGGTCGCTCGCCGATCGATGCACAAGTTGCGGCGGAAGGGGGAACGGCTCTTGGTCCGCATCAGCCCGGCGAGCGGGCACAGCTCATCCGGTTCCTTGCTCGGGAGGACCGAGGTGTCGCGCAGCCGCTCGAGCTCGTCGTCTGGCGCGTAGCCGCGACGGAGCCGCCAGTACGCGTAGTCGAGGCTGATTTCGATGAGCGAATGGAGCGGCACCTCGATCCGGGGGAGTACGCGGCTGCCCTCTGCGCGAGTGCCACTGAGTACGGCCCCTTGGTTCCACTCACCGTCACGGACGTGGAGCTCGAGGTCGCGCTCTCCCCGCCATCCATCTGGGCGATCGAATCGGCTGTCCTCGTCGCGGGCGACCTGTCCCCGGTGGCGGACGCAACCTGCGCCTTGACGCGCACGGATCTTGGCGCCGTAGAGCCCGACGCCAAGGCGCTGACCGTGACGACGGACGTCAATGGGATGCTCGTCGTCGAGGGGCTGATGCGAGGAGAGTGGGAGATTCTCGTGACGGCGAGCGGATTCGCTCCTGCGACTCGCACGGTCACGCCGGGGGAC
>JBCDGE010000157.1:0-13727 GCA_038757895.1 Planctomycetota bacterium
CAGGACGGCGTCGAGCTGCCGCGACACCATCCGGTCGATCGCCTCGATCTCCAGCGTCAGGCGGATCGCGATCGCTTCGCGCGACGGGGCGGCCTCGCCGCGCCGCAGACCCAGCCACCCGGCGAGCGCGAGGACCCAGTCGCGACGCCCGGTCAGGCGCTCGATCGCGTCGGTCTCGCGTTCGCGCGCGACGGTCGCGCGGAGGGTGTCTTCGAGGTCGAACAGGGACACGGCAGGGGCGCAGCGGAAACGGGACAGAACGCGGAGAGGCGCGTGGCGCCGAACGCCGCGCGCCTCTCCTTCGGATGCGGGTGAGCCGACGCGGCAGGTCGTCGGCCCTCCCAGTTGCGCAGGGCTACGCCTGCGGGATCTTCGCGACGAGGCGCATCGAGGTCGTGAGCTCCTCCATCTGGAGCCACGGACGCAGGTGGGCGACGGCGTTGTAGGAGCCCGGCGCGCCGGGGATCTCCTCGACCGTGACCTTCGCCTCGGCGAGCGGGTACTTGGCCTTCATGTCCTGGCCGGCGCTCGCGTTCGCGTTGACGTAGTTCTGGATCCAGTTGTTGAGCCAGCGCTGGCAGTCGGTGGCTTCCATGAAGCTGCCGATCTTGTCGCGCGCCATGACCTTCAGGTAGTGCGCGAAGCGCGAGGTCGCCATCAGGTACGGCAGGCGGGCGGAGATGGAGGCGTTCGCCGTCGCGTCCGGGTCGTCGTACTTCTTGGCCTTCTGCGTCGTCTGCGCGCCGAAGAACACCGAGTAGTCCGTGTTCTTGTAGTGGCAGAGCGGCAGGAAGCCGACCTTGGACAGCTCGGCCTCGCGACGGTCCGTGATCGCGATCTCGGTCGGGCACTTGAGGTCGGAGTCGCCCTGGTCCGTCGTGAAGGTGTGCGTCGGCAGGTTCTCGACCGTGCCGCCGCCCTCGCGGCCGCGGATCGCGGTGCACCAGCCGTGCTCGGCGTAGGCCCGCGTCAGGACCGCGCCCATCACGTAGGAGGCGTTCATCCAGCAGTACTCGTCGTGCTCCATCGAGCCCTCGGTGCCGGAGCCCTCGACGTTCACCTCTTCGAAGTTGAACTCCTCGATCGGCTTGGTGCTCTCGCCGTACGGAAGGCGGGCGAGGGCGCGCGGCATGACCATCGAGACCCAGCGGGAGTCCTCGCTGTCGCGGAAGGACCGCCACTTCACGTACTCCTGGGACTCGAAGATCTTCTCGAGGTCACGCGGGCCCGAGAGCTCCGTCCAGCGGTCGAAGCCGAACATGCCCGGCCCCGGCGCGGTGATGAACGGTGCGAACGAGGCGCCGGCGACGCCCGACATGTTCTGGAGGAACTCGACGTCGTCGGGGTGCGCGGTGAACTCGTAGTCGCCGATGAGGCAGCCGTAGGGCTCGCCGCCCGCGACGCCGAACTCGCCCTCGTAGATCTTCTTCCAGATCTGGCTCTGGTCGAACTCGACGGCCTTCGCGAGGTCCTTCGCGATCTCCTTCTTCGACGCATTCAGCATCCGGATCTTCAGCCCGGAGCCCGTCTCGGAGTTCATGACGAGGTGGTGCAGACCGCGCCAGGAACCCTCGAGCTTCTGGAACTCGTCGGCGTGCATGACCGCGCCGAGCTGCTTCGACACCATCCGGTCGATGGCGGCGATCGCGTCGTTGAACGTGACGGTGAGGTTCTTGCTCCACGTCACGGTGCCCTGCATCGCCTGCTCGGCGAGGGCTTCGAAGAGCTCCTCGGCGCGCGAGCGCTCGGTCTGCTTCGTGACGGAGATCGCCTGCTCGAGGAGGCTCTCCGCCGCCTGGGCTTCAGCGGCCTGGGGCTCGGCTGCGCCCTGTTCTTGCATGTCAGCCATGATCACTCACCTCCTTCGGTGGGAGCGTCTTCGCTGGGAGCCGCGCCGCCTTCGGCGCCGACACCAAGCTCGGCCTGCAGCTTCGCCATCGCGTCGGGGTCCTGGAGGACACCCTCCAGCAGCGACTCCAGCTCGGCGGAGCGGTCGACCTTCGACAGGAGGTCGTTGAGGCGCGAGCGCGTCTCCAGGAGGCGCTTCAGCGGCTCGATCTGGTTGGCGACCTTCGCGGGGTCGAAGTCCGACATGTTGTTGAACTTCAGGTTGACGGCCATCTGGCTGCCGTCGCCCGCGATCGTGTTGTCGACCTTCAGGTTGAGCTCCGGCGAGATGTCGGCCATCACCTGGTTGAAGTTGTCCCGGTCGATCTGGGTGAACTTCTTCTCGTTGAGGGCGGGCAGGGGGCGGTCCGGGTTTCCGGAGAAGTCACCCATGACGCCGACGACGAAGGGGAGTTCCCTCTTCACCTCGGCACCATTGGTCTCGACCTCGTACGTGATGTGGACGCGCGGCTTGCGCACGCGCTTGAGCTTGTCCGTTGCCTTGGTCATTGCGTGTTCTCTAGTGGGCGGGGGGGACAGTGGGCAGGTGGATCACTGCTCGTTCTTCGGGGTCGTCGAATCGACCCCCGTGAGGCTGTTGAACATGGTCCGAGCGTTCGGGTCCTGAATGAGCTCGGGTAGCAGCTCGTGGAGGGGTGTCCGACCCCACCGCACTGCACGCTCCAGCAAGTACGGGATGGGCGAATGGGGCTCCGACCTACGGAAAAAGTCCGCGATTTGGTTGAGGGCCCGGAACGCCTGCTCGCGGTCCGCGACCTGGCCAGCCGCCGCTGCGGCGGCTCCGGGCGCGCCCCCCGCGGGGGCGTCGGGGGCGGCGCCGTTCTCGGCCGCCTCGCCACCCTCGGGCGCCGGCTCCGGCTCAGCGGGCATCCGGTCGCCCGCCACGTGCCGCAGGCGCCCCAGGGCGTTGTCGAGCGCGGATCGGACGTTGCTCGTCGGCGGTGAATGGCTCTCCGCCCGCTCGTCCAGCGCGGCGCGCAGGAGCTTCCATTCCTCGATCGCCGCCAGAAGGTCTTCCTGGAGAGTCCCAAACACCTCCGAGTCGGTGCTGGCCACCGCCTGGCGCACCTTCTCGATGTCCGTGCCCCCGGCGCCGAGCCGCTCGGTCTTCTTGTCGGGCTCCAGCCGCTCGATCTCGACCGCCTGATCGATGCTCCAGGCGGCGAACGGGCCGACGTCGCCCGCGGAGGGCACGAGGGCGATCCGGGCGATCGGCTGGATCAGGACGCCGTTGCCGCCGGACCCGTTGAGCCCCGCGAGCGGCGCGACGCGCGTCTCCAGCCCGTACTCGTCCGGCATCGGGTGGAGCTGGTCCCAGAAGCGCTCGACGAGCTCGCGCGCCAGCCGGAACCCGTCGCGCAGGCCGGCGAAGCCGTTCGTCCGTGCCAGCGCCTCGATCATCAGCGCCGCGACCTCGAGGTCCTTCGACTGCTCCTTCAGGACCTGCGCACCGAGGTCGAGGATCGGGCGCCACCGCTCCGCCTCGTCCTGGCCGACGACGGGCGGGAGCTGGCCGTGCCGCTCCGCGGCGCGCGCGTCCTTCGCGGTCGATCGTGCGTCGCGGAACGGGGACGTCGGCGAGGCGTCCTCGCGCTGGTCGGTCCCGGTGGGGCTGCTCTCCGAGATCGGCAGGAGCAGCGCGTCGAGTTCGAGGGCGGGCGGCGAGGCCATGGGGGGCAGGGTCCTCGGGGACTGTCGGGACGGAGTGGGTCGTGATCGAGGTCAGCCGGCGTGCGCGCGTGCGCTCGCGAGCGGACCCCGCAGTGATTCGAAGAGCGGGGGCGTCGCCTCGCTCGGAGGCGCGGCGCCGGCGAAGCGAGGCTCCGGGAGGGCCAGGTCGCCCGCTCCGAGCGTGTCCTGCCGCGGTCCGAGCCACACCTGGTGGGCGGGATCGAGCGGACCGAGGAAGAAGCAGACGTACTCCGACGCGTCGCTCGCGTCTTCGGTCGCCGCTTCGCACTGCGGGAAGAACAGCGTCGGCACCTCGCTCCGCCCCGTCAACCCGAGGTCGCACATCGCGGACCACCAGGCGTGCGCCTGGGAGATCGACGGGAGGTCGCTCACCAGAGGCACCCGCACGGGCCCGCGGTGGCCGCGCGCGCCGAGGCGCGCGAGCTCGGTCAGGACGTGGACGAGTCCGTCGACGCCTTCCTCCGGCCACAGCGCGGACGTCCAGGCGTCGAAGTCGACCTGCTGCACCGGCCTGTCCGCGTGCTTCGCCATGTCGATCTCGGTCCCGCGCATCGCGTCGAGGTACGCGCTGCCGTCGGCGTAGCTCCTGTGCGCGGTGTAGGCGCCGCGGAGCTCCTCCCAGATCGGCCGGAGCCCGGCGCCGCCGGCCGCCCACTCGGACGCGGCGCTCTTGCGCCTCCGCGCGGCGAAGACCGCGAAAGGGAACGGACGCAGGCCGCCCGAGTCGCTGCTGGGCCACGAGCAGCCCATGATCGGCTCGCCGGAGTAGCCGCCGATCAGGAACCGCCCTGCCCACGCGAGCGTCGGCACCGCGTCGCGCTCGACGCGCGAGGAGAAGCCCTGGTCGAGCCAGTCGCGCAGCGCGATCCCGGCGCCGGTGCCGCCGCCGACGCGCAGGTAGTCCTTCGCGATCGGGAGCTTGCCGTACAGCTCGATGGGGGCGATCTCCTTGCGGAAGCGATTGAGCATGGCGATCACCTGTCGAGCCCCAGCGATGTCGGGACGGCGTTCGGCCGCGGGCGGAGGGGCGGCGGCGGTTCGAGCGTCATCTCGAACGGCGCAACGAGCGGATGGCCGTTCGCGTCCCGCATGTCGGCGAAGATGCCTTCGCTCTCGGTCCGCAGCCGGAACTCGAACTTGGCGGACGTGTCCCCCGACACCCGGCCCTGCTTCGCGTAGTTCTTGGTGTCGCTCCAGTAGAAGAGGTACGGCGTCAGGCACGAGACGAAGAGGTGCGTGACGGGGATCTCTCCGCGGTCCGGGTGGTCGTACTCGAAGTTGAGGTCGAGCGAGTGGTTGACGTTGAAGCCCCACCGTTCGATCGGATTCGTCCTGAACCTCGACCAGGTGACGTAGCGAATGGGGCGCTTGTCGCCACCCGTCAGCGCCTTGCTGTAGAAGGAGTCGAAGCTGTCCCAGCTCGCTTCGAACTCGCTCCGATCGATGTCCTTGTCGGGCGCGATCGTGAGGGTGAACCCCTCCAGCGCGCCGATCGAGGAGCTCCTGTCGCCCCCGAAATCGCTGAGCTGCTTCTTCCCGTGGACGTAGAGGAGCATGTCCTCGAGGAACGCGTCGAGGACCCAGAGTCGTATCGCGGCCTTGTCCAGTTCGAGCGACGAGCCGACGTTCCCCGAGCCGGCGTACGGGTCGAGTCGGAACGTCTGGTCGGTGTACTGGAACTGCGCGTACTCCTCGAGGAGCTCCACGTAGATCCCGTTGGAGCCGAAGAGCTCTCGCATCTTCTTCTTGTGCGAGACCTTGCCGCTCATGCACGAGTGGATCTTCGACCAGAACACGCCGACGATCTCGGGGCTCTCGCTCGTCATGTTGCCGAGCGCGGCGAGGTATCGCCGGCGCAGCTCACGCTCCGCCGCCCCGTCGAGCTCGACGCGAACGAGCTCGGCGATCGTCCCGTAGGCGTTGGCCGGCTCGGCCCCGAGCGCCCGGGCGGCGGCGGTCAGCCGGAGCTGGCAGAAGTACTGCGCGAGCCGGCGTCCCGACGCCTCGCCCGCGAGGGCCTCGTAGGCCCGGAGGTCCGCCTGGACGCTCTTGAGCCCCGCGTCGGCGGCCGCCGGCTGCATGACGCTCACGAAACCGTCGAACGCCAGCTGGAGGTCGCCGCTGTCCTTGCGCTCCGCGACGCGCCGCGCGATCGCGGCGTCGTCATGGCTCGGGACGCGGAGGGCCTTCGGGAGGCCGGAGTGCCAGCTCGCGATCGGCGCGACGCCCTTCCGACCCACGATCGTCATCAGGTGCGTGACGGAGAGCGCGAAGGTGGCCTTCGGCTCGCTTACGCGCTCGCGGTAGTCCGCCTCGACCCGGTCCCGATACGCGCCCAGGAACGCGACGAGCTGGTCGTCGACCTTCCTCAGCCAGATCTCGCGCGCAGGGCCGGCGTCGAGGCCGCCCTCCGAGGAGAGCAGCTCGCGGAGAGCGTCGAGGTGAGCGTTCGTCTTCTCGGCGAGGAGCTGGCCGGCGACCACCGAGTTCGCGATGAGACCCTTCTCCTTGGCGAGGCTCCACTCCTGGTGCCGCGCCACCGCCGTCTCGAGCAGGCTCCTGCGCACCGCGGCCAGGTGCGTGGCGAGGGCCCGAGCGGCCTTCGTGCGGAGATCCGCGTCGCCGAGCGCCGTATAGCTGTCCCGCAGGACCGCCACCGCCGTCGTCTCCAGATCGGGGACGTCCAGGAGACCGGACATCCGACCGATCCCCTCGCCGATCGCCGTCAGCAGGTAGCCGTCGAAGTCCAGGAAGGGCTTGGACGCACCCCCCGGCACCGCGACGCCGGCACGGAGTGCCAGCAGGAGGGCCTGGGTCTTCGCGTGCTCCGTGAGGCCTCCCAGCACGTTCGCCGACAGGGTCGGGTTCGCCGCGCCGTGTACCGCGTCCCACGAGGGGTAGCGGGTCTCGAAGGCCGCGGCCGCGGCCGCAAGCTTGAGCCTCGCGACCGACGCGACGAGCGCGTCGGCGTCGGGAGCACTCGCCATGAGCTGGACCGCCTCCGCCACCTGCGCCTGGAAGACGTCGATGTCGTCGGCGCACGCCGTTCCGAGCCACTGCGGGTCGAGGACCTGTGCGAGCCGACGCCTCGGGTCCAGGTACTTCCGCGCGTCGAGGAGCTGCGGAAGGGGGATCGTCGTCCCGCTCGGGCGCGCCGCCGTGTCCGCCAGGTTCAGCGTCGGGTTCTGCGCGACCCACTTCGTGAAGTCGTCGTACGCGCTCCACGACCCCGTCATCGCGGGGTCTCGCCCACGCAGGCGCTTTCGCAGCGGAGGCAGCCCGGTCTCGCGATCCAGGAACGCGCGAAGCTCGTCGACCGTGACGTCGCGCTTGGCCTCCTCGAACGCCTTCATCGCCGTCAGCGTCCGGCCCGCGCGATCGCACAGGTCGAGCACCTCGGCGCTCTTCACGCCGGCCTTCAGGAGCGTCCCCTCGATCGCAGCGACGCGCTCCTCGAACGACTCCAGCCCGTACCAGCCGAGGACGAACCCGACGCCGCCGCCGACCGCGATCCGGTCGGACGGGTCGAGCGCCGCGTTCCACAGCACGTTCAGGCGGTCCGCCACCTGCGGCCGCAGCGTCCTCGACGGTCCGACCCGGGCGGCGAAAGCGGCCCGACCCTTCGCGTCCGCGGTCCGGAACGCGTGTGCCTTCGTGATCGAGTCATCGCTCGGCGGCTCGTCGAGGACGGCTGCGAGCAGCAGGGCTCCCGCGTCGTCGTCGTACCCCTCGCGCAGGACGTCCACGGCCCGCGCCTGGGCGAGGAAGGCGGCGTGGTTCGCAGGGCGGGCTTCGTCCGCTCGCGAGGTCGGGTCGTACTCCTGCGTCGCGCGGTGGAGTCTGCTCGCGACGCGCGTCTGCAGGTGGACGCGGAAGCGCTCGTCGTAGATCGCGTCGTAGAGGCTGCGCAGTCCGCGCCTGCGGCTCCCGTGCAGGGCCTGCAGCACGCCGACGTCGGCGTCGTGGGCCAGCTCGATCGCGGCCAGGGTCGCGAGGGTCTCGCGCAGCGGTCGGTCGTCCTTCGCGACCTCTTCGCCGCTGCTGCTGCGCGCGGTCTCGTAGAGGTCGCGATTCTGATCCTCGCGCTGGCTGAAGACCTCGGAGATCCCCCAGACGACGCTGAGCAGCGCGACGCCGGCCGCGACGCCGTAGCCGATCCGACCCGTCTTCTGAGCCTTCGCGACGCGCGCGCTGGTGGGCCGCACGAGGCCCTTCTCGGCGAAGACGCGCCGCCGGACGAGGTCCTTGATGAAGTACGCCTGCTGACGCACGAAGAGCGTCTCCAGGTCGCGGTTGTCCGCCTCGCCCGGCCGGTCGAGGATGTCGAGACAGACCTTCGCGATCGCCGCGCCGCTCTGCAGGCCGGACGTCAGGTAGACGCCGCGGAAGTAGAGCTGATCGACGAGATCGGAGTCGTGGAAGATCCGCTCGAAGTACGCCTGGAGCGGGTCGTAGAGACCCTCCAGCTCGTTCGGGAAGCCGAGCATCCGGTCGACGCCAGCCTGCGCCTCCGGGATCCGGACCGTGGACAGCATCGAGTCGCGGAGCTGCCGGCTCCGCTCGACGATCTCGGTCCACGCGTCGCGCAGCTCGTGCGGCTGCACGGGGTGATCGAGCTCGTCGGCGGGGCGCGACCAGCCGAACATCTGGTGGCGCTGCTCCAGGCTCAGCCGGTGCACGGTGTCGGCGAAGCCGAAGATCTTGTCGCCCTTGGTGAGCACGACGTAGATCGGGAGCTTCGCCTCCAGCTTGCGCGTCAGCGTCAGGAGCGCCTCGCGGATCTGGCTCGCCTTGTGCCCCGAGACTTCCAGCGAGTCCGTCAGCAGGCTGTCGCACGGGACCACGAGCATGATCCCGTTGGCCGGGTCCATCGGGCGGAACCCGTTGAGGAGGTCGAGGAACGCCTCCCACTCGGCCTCGTCGGCGGCGCCGCCGTCGTGGGTGAACAGGCGCCCGGCGAGGTCGAGGATCACCGCCTCGTCCGTGAACCACCAGTCGCACCCGCGCGTGCCGCCGATGCCGGACAGGCGGCTCTGCCCGAAGAGGAAGCGCAGATCCGAATTCTGCAGCAGGACCGACTTGCCGGACTGGGGCTCTCCGACGAGCAGATAGAACGGCAGGTCGTAGCGGTCGATCTTGTGCCGCTCCAGCTCACCGACCCACGACTGCCATTCGCGCTTGCGGTCCTCGATGCCCTCCTTGGCGGCGAGGCTGGCGTCGAAGGCGCGCTGGCGCTTCTTCTTCGCCCCGTTCGTGACGACCTGGATGAGGATCCAGAGTCCGGCGATCGCGACGATCACGAGGACGCCGACGATCAGCACCGCCTTGAGGTCCGCGACGCGCCCGGTGGCGGCCAGGCCGATCGAGATCAGCAGGAGGACGGCGCCGGCGATCATCAGCATCTTCCGCTGCTTCGCCGGGATCATGTTCAGGAGCAGCCTCATTCGTCGCCCTCCGCCGCGTCGGACGACGATTCGGAGCGGAGCTGGTCGGTCATGCCGTCGAACGTCTTCACGTCGCTCCTGATCTGCATCCGCGTCACGATCTTCCCGAAGGCGAGCGACGCGAAGATCGCCACGACCGCGACGGCCGCGACCCGCAGCGTCGAGACCGTCGGCAGCTTCACGCCCTGGATCGACGAGTTCCGGCCGTAGGCGTCCGGCGTCATGTGACGCTCGGCGCCGTCGTGCCCGACGTCGGAGGCGCCGAGGCGCGCCTTGTCGAACAGCTCCTGGCGGCGAAGCTCCAGCTCGCGCCGCTCACCGCGGAGCTGGCCCTGGAATCCCATGGCCATGCAGAGGAACAGGAGCCCCGCGATCTCCGCGGCCTCCTCGGTCGGCTCGTGCTTGATCTCCTCGACGAACGCGAAGAACGTGGAGCCGCCGCTGGCCGAGCCGAAGTAGCTCGTCTCCAGCAGGCTCATCGACCACGACACGCGCTCGGGCCACGCCGAGCCGAGCACGACCTGGTCCGCGGTCGCGACGAGCGCGTAGAACGACCGCTGCAGGAGCGGTGCGAGGCGCGGATCGCGCTCGCAGTGCACGCGCACCTTGTCGAGCTCGGCGCGGAGCGCGTTCTGGAGCGCCTGCAGGCTGATCCCGGTCGTCGCCGCGTTCCGCCGGAACGTGGCGAGGTACATCAGGACGGGCGCGCAGGCCTCGCTCAGGGTCTCGGATCTCATGCGGGTCGCGGTTCAGTCGTTGAGTTCCACGTAGAGGCCGAACTCCCAGTTCCTGGTCGTCGGGTCGCTCAGCACGAGGAGGGCCTGCTCGCTCTCCGCGATCTTGAGCCACGCGTCGCGCGACGGTCCCTCCGACGACACGCGGTAGTACAGGAGGTCGTCCTTGGGGAACGCGAGCGGCGGCGTGCGCACGTGCTCCAGCTGGATCTTCCCGGTCACGGCGACGAGGACGTCCTGCAGGTCGTCCTCGGCCGTCAGCTTGAAGGCGCTCCCGTCGAGGCCCAGCGCCTTCTCCGGCGGGCAGTCCGGCCGCACGCCGAGGAAGAACAGGGTGTCACCGCGCAGCCAGTTCGCGGGGATCGAGCACTGCAGCAGTCCCGGTCGCGCCTCGTCGGCCTTGAACGCCTCGGAATCGTAGGGGACCTCCACCTGGCGCGGGATCAGGTCGCGGATGACCTCCAGCGCGCGACGGAAGCAGCCGTCGATGTCCTCGTGCGCGTAGGGCACGAGGTCCGGCACCGTGCGCGACTCGCCGAAGATCGCGAGGCTCCCGACGGCGTCGACGAGCTTCGTGTACGCGTGGAACGGGTGCAGGTCGAGCAGCCGACGCGCGAGGTCGACGCCCGGCACCGCCTGGTTGACCGCCTGGAGCTTCACGAACGCCGCCACGTTCGCGCCCTTGTCGTCGCTTCCCAGGTAGGCGGTCTGGGGGATCCGCGACGCGAGGTCGCGCGCCTGGGCCGCGAGCTGGTCGGCGACCTCGTTGAGCTCGCGCACCAGCACGGCGGAGCCCTTGCACGCGAGGACGGTCGGGATGTACGTGTCCGAGAGCGCGCTGTACGCCTCGGGGCGCCCGCGTCGAACGAGGCGCGCGATCTGGATCGACTCGTAGCCGGTGCGGTCCTCGTCGCCGAAGAACACGCGCGCCTGGAGGACCTTGAAGTCGACGTCGCGCTCGGCGGCCGCCAGGTTCTCGTCGTGGACGACGCCGGGCTGCGCCCGGTACCGCGCGCCGTCGTCGTCGCCCGTCTCGGTGAGCCCGCCCACGCCCGGCCGCAGCGAGGGGATCCCGAGGTACACGTCGAGCGTCGGATCGACGAAGAACTCCGCGAAGTCGCGCTGCGCGACCGTCGCGTTGGACGGGAACGAGGCGAGCGTCCCGTCGGCGAGCACGACGTCGCCCGAGACGACGTGGAACGTGTCGCGGCGCAGGGCCTCCTCGTCGATCTCCAGGGTCACGATGCCCCAGTCGCCCGGCGAGCCGATGCTCATCGACGCGTGGATCCGGTCCTGGACCTCGCGCGCGTGGGCCTGGAGGTGCTGCGGGCAGAGGAACATCCCCTCGCGCCACAGGACGGACGGTCGTGCTTGGAACGGCATGGCGGGTCAGTCGTCGACCAGCGCGGGGTTGCTGGCGTTCTTCAGCACGAGGGTGACCGTCGGGCCCGAGTGGAAGATCCACGCGGTCGTCTTCACGGCGATCTCCTCGGGTCGCAGCAGCGTCCCGAAGTAGTCCTGGGCCATCTCCGGGCTGTCGACCCGCACGATGACCCCGGCGGCGAGGTTCTCGTTCTTCTTGAACGCGTCGCGGGCGATCGAGAAGACGACCTTGCTCGGGTGCTCCTGGATCTGCGCCTTGAACCACTTCTTCCGGCGCGGGGCACGCTGCTCGCGCCAGATGTCCGCCTTGTCGTCGCGGACCTCCAGCCGGAACTCGGCGTAGTCGAGCACCTCGTCGTCGTCGAGGTTCACCGCCAGCTCCGCGAGAGCCTGCCGGTGGTCGTCGTCCTTGAAGCGGTCCTTGAGCTTGTCGAAGTCGTCGACGACGACGAAGAACTCCTTCACGTCCGTCGCGTCCCGTTCGATCTCGATCCTCGTCGCTCGGCACGCACCGAGCAGTGCGATCAGGCACACGGCAGCGGCCGATCGGGCGAATCCCCGGGCGAGTCCTCGGGCGGGTCCTCGGGCGGGTCCTTTCAGTAGGCGGGTCATCGATTCGAGCGGAGGGGCTGGGAGATAGGGGGGGCGCGCGTTCACTGTGTCCGTTCGAGCAGGTCGAGCGCGCTGTCGCGGGCGAAGCGCTCGACGCGATCGCGGACGGTCTCGTCGGAGAGCTCTTCGAGGTGCTTCTGGGCGCGCTCCCAGAGCTCGCCCTCCGCCTGGCCGGCGAGACGCTTGAGGCGCGGGATCGGGTCGCCCGACGTGAGCCCCCGTTCCGACAGCTCCTCGCGGAGCTCGAACGCGAAGCGCTCCGCCGACCGGCGGTAGGCCTGCTCGGACACGAGCATCCCGCGCTGGAGCTGGGTCAGGTACTCGAGGAACTCGGTCCGCGGTCCGGGGTCGTCCGACTCGACCACCGCGAGCGTGAGCTCGCGCAGGTTCTTCTCGAGGCCCGGCATGATCGTGCTCGGGTCGAGGATCTGGTAGAGCGTCCCGGTGAGGCGCGTGATGAAGCGCTCGCTCGTCCGCATGAAGCGGAAGAGCTCCATCGCCAGGAAGTCGACGGGCGGCCGTCCGAGATCGGGCTCCAGCGCGTCGACGTCGTCGCGCGCCGCCTGGCGGATCAGCGCGATCGCGGCCGGAGAGTTCGAGCCCTCGGAGACCGAGTACTCGGCCGGCGCGGTCCCGACCTTGTGCCGGAGGTCGTCGAGCTCCTTCAGCATCTCGGCCTTCGACATGCGCTCGGCGTGCAGCTCGGACTGGAGCGCCGCGAGGTCGGCCGATTCCGCGTCGTCGGGTCCGGCGCCTTCGGCGGCGCGCCGCGCCTCGGCGAGCTCCTTCGTCAGTCGCTCGTTCTCCTGGCGGAGTTCGAAGTGCAGGTCGCCGCTGTCCTTCGGCGCGGCGTCGCCGGCGCAGGCGGCCTCCGCTTCGGCGAGCTGGTCGCGCAGCCGTCCAATCTCTGCCTGGAGGGCGAAGAAGTGCTCCGACGGCGACGCCTCGGCCGCCTTCTCGGCGCGCTCCCCCAGCTCGGCGTTCGTGGTGCGCAGGGTCTCGACGTCCGCGAGCAGGTTCGCGCGCTCGGCCTCCAGCTCGCCGACGCGATCCTGCAGGACGTCCTTCGCGATCGCGACGTCCGGGCGCGCGAGCTGGGCCTCCATCGCATGCAGCTTCGCGACGAGCTCCTCGTTGCGCTTCTGGACGTCGGCGAGCGCCTGCTGGTTGAGGCGCGCCTCGTGGCTGACCGCGGCGTCGTCGTCGCGCCGCTCGAGCTCTCCCTTGAGAGTCTCCAGGCGGCGCGCGAGGTCCTTGTTCTCGGCCTCCAGCGTGACCGCGCGATCGTCGCCGAGGGCGGGAGTGACCCCCTCGAGCGCGCGCCGCGCCTCGTCCAGCTCGCCCTGCAGCTTCGCGTTCCGGCGCCGCTCCTCGTCGAGCTCTGCGTGCGGCGACGGCTGGCCGGCGACCACGGTCATCTCCGGCATCACGCCGAACTCGTCGGCCAGCGGGTCCCGCGCCGTGTCCTCGACGCGAACTCGCACCTCGCCGCCGAGCTGGAACTCGCCGGCCGGCGCGACCGCGGCGCCCTGGATCTTCTCGCCCTCGATGAACGTCGCGTTCGTCGACTTGAGGTCCATCACCACGAGCCCCGAGAGGATCTTCGCGTGACGGCCGCTGACGTGGACGTTCGGAACGACGACGTCGCAGTCGCGTGCCCGGCCGATGGTGGCCTCGTTCCCCTCCACCTCGAAGACCGCGTCCTCGGCTCCGTCTTGGATGATGCTGATCTTGAGCACGCTGGCTGCTGGCTTGGGCGTGGACGGAGGCGATGAAGGGTCCGGGCCTCCGGGCGCTCCGCCGCGCGGTGGCAGCCGCGAAAGCGCTGGTACAGGCGCAGGTTCGAAGCGCCTTCCTGACCGTTAGGCGTGTCTCAGGTCGTGGCCGCCTTTGCGGCGCTCTCGGCCTTCATCTTCCAGCTGCCCGTTTCCTCAGACCAGTACTTCGCCCCGAC
>JBCDGE010000158.1:0-13337 GCA_038757895.1 Planctomycetota bacterium
ACGAGGTCCTTGCTCGTCATGACCTCCTTGACCGGCGTCGCGTCGTCGCGGTGGAAGCTCGTGTCGCGCCGCGTGAGGATCCCGACGACCTTCTGCGTGCCCTCCTCCAGGATCGGCAGGCCGCTGATGTTCTGGCTGCGCATGATCCCGCGCGCTTCGCCGACGGTCGCGCTGGGCGGGAGCGTCACGGGGTCCTCGATGACACCATTCGCGGAGCGCTTGACCTTCTCGACCTCCTCGCTCTGGCGCTCGATCGAGAGGTTGCGGTGGACGACCCCGATGCCGCCCTCCTGGGCGAGCGCGACGGCGAGGCGCCACTCGGTCACCGTGTCCATCGCCGACGAGCTGATGGGCACGTTGAGCGGGACGTTCGCCGAGAAGCGGGACCGCAGCGCGACGTCCCCCGGCATGACGTCTGAGTGGTTCGGGACGAGGAGGACGTCGTCGAACGTGAGTCCTTCGATGAGATCGGCCATGGGCGGTGGAGAGCGAGTGCCGGACCCGGGGAGCGGGTCGTGGCGGGGTCGCCGGAGAGTCGGCGCGGGCGGTGGAGGCGGCGGGCAGCGCCCGTGGAGGCCCTCCGGGTCGCGAGCGCCTCGGACGCGCCGCCGGAGCCGGTCCGGGGCGGCGTCCCGGGGCCCTTCGCGATCGTCGCAGCCCTCGCTCACCGGGCGGCCGACGGGGCCGGCGCGGGAGCGGTTTGGCGCAAGAGATTACCGACGCGGCGACCGTGGTTCCAGACGAGACCGCTGCGCGTGGGCCAGCCGGCGCCAGCAGCACCGAAAACGGGGGCACGAAAAAGGGGCCCGTCGCTGGCAGCGCCAGCAGAGCGAGCCCCCGGAGGAGGAGTGCCTTGGGGATCGACCTTCCGTGAGGCCGGGGTGAAGGTAAGTGCCACGAAAACCGACCCCGTCCCGGGACCGTCCTGGCCCCGCCGAGTCCTTTCCCGGGACTGGCTGGGTTCCGTGTGCCTGGCGCGGCGGAACACCCGACCCGTTCTCCGCGCTCGGAGGCGCCCCCAGCCCCTCGTTGGCGGATACTTCGCGCATGGGACCGACCCACTCGCCCGCACGTGAGTCCGCCAATCCCCCCCAGCCCCCCGGCTGGGAGCGTGCGCCTGCCCCTGCCGTCCCGGAAGGCGGCTCCTCGGGCCCCGCGGGGCCCCCGTCCGCACCTGGAGACCCGTTGCCCGCCGACCCCTCTCCCTCCGAGAGCCCGAGCGCCTCGGCCCGCCCGGCCGGCCCGACCCGCGTGGCGGTCGTCGGCGCCGGGTACATCGCCGAGTTCCACCTCGAGATCCTCCGGAGCCTCCCCGACGTGCAGCTCGTCGCCGTCTGCGACGTCAGCGAGAGCCGCGCCCGGGCCGCCGCCGAGAAGCACGGCGCGCCCCACGCGGTCACGGACGTGAACCAGCTCGCCGGGCTCGGCGTCGACGTCGCTCACCTCGCCGTGCCGCCCGATCTGCACGTCGAGCTGACCCGCCGGCTCCTGGAGTCCGGCGTCGGAGTGTTCGTCGAGAAGCCGATCGCCCTCGACTCCGGCGACGCCCGCGCGCTCGCCGAGCTCGCCGAGGCCCGCGGGCTGCCGCTGGGCGTCAACCACAACAACGTCTTCCACCCCTCCTTCCAGCGCCTCCTGCAGCGCGTGAAGGACGGCGAGATCGGGCGCGTCGAGCACGTCCAGGTGACCCTCTCGGTCCCGCTCCGTCAGCTCGACGCGGGCGACTACTCGCACTGGATGTTCCGCGCGCCGCGCAACATCGTGTTCGAGCAGGCGGTCCACCCGCTCAGCCAGGTCGAGCACCTGCTCGGCCCGGTCCACGACGCCAACGCGCACCGGCTGCGCACGATCGAGCTGCACCCCGGCCAGGAGTTCCACTCGCGCTGGGCCGCCTCGTTCACGGCCGAGCGCGGCACCTGCGACCTCTACATGGCGTTCGGCGAGCCGTTCACGCGCTCGACGCTCCAGGTGCTCGGCACCGACGGATCGCTGGAGGCGGACCTCTTCCACGACCAGCTCGCGGGCGAGCGCAAGACGCTCTGGCTCGACTTCTGGAACAGCTACCTCGCCGGCGCGCGGCGGGCCAGGGAGCTGCGCCGCGACGCGCGCCGCGTGCTCCTCGACTGGTCCCGCTTCACGCTCGGCATCGGCAGGCGCAAGGACGCGTTCTTCGTCGGGATGCAGGAGTCGATGCGCGCCTTCCACCGCGCCCTGCGGACGGGCGAGCCGCTTCCGAACGACTCCCGCGCCGCGCTGCGCGTCACCGAGTGGGCCGAGGCGCTCGCCGGCGACACGTCGGGCGAGGCGCCGCCCGTTCCGACGTTCCCCGAGCCCGGCGAGGCCCGCGAGAGCGAGGTCGTCGTGCTCGGCGGCACCGGCTTCATCGGCCGCCGTGTCGTCGAGCGGCTCCTGGCGAAGGGCGAACACGTCACCTGCGTCGTCCGGCGCCTCCACAGCCTTCCGCCCGCGATCGTCGAGCCCGCGCTCGACGGCCGCCTGCGCATCGTCCGCGCGTCGCTCGGCGACGAGGACGGCATGGCGCGCGCGCTCGCCGGCGCGCAGCGGTGCATCCACCTCGCGACCGGCAACGGCGACTCGTGGGACGAGGTCCAGCGCGTCATGGTCGACGGCTCCGCGCGGGTCGCCGAGCAGTGCGCCGAGGCCGGCATCGAGCGGCTCGTCTACGTGTCCTCGATCGCGGCGCTCTACACGGGCCGCGAGCCCGGCCGCGCGACCATCGACGACTCGTGGGACACGGACCCCGAGCCCGACAAGCGCCCGCTCTACGCCCGCGGCAAGGCGGCCGCCGAGGCCGCCCTGCGCGCCGTCGCCGACCGGACCGGCCTCGGGCTGGTCGTCGCCCGCCCCGGCGTCGTCCTCGGCGAGGGCACCCCGATGCAGCACTCCGGCCTCGGGCTCTGGGTGCGCGACAACCACTGCGTCGGCTGGGGGCCGGGCGGCGATCCGCTCCCGCTCGTGCTCGCGGACGACGTCGCGGACGCTCTCGTCGCCGCGTGCCTCGCCGACGGCGCGGGCGTCGACGGCAAGGCGCTCAACCTGTGCGCGAACCCCGGCATCAGCGGCCACGAGGCCGTCGAGGAGCTCCGCCGCGCCACCGGGCGCCGGATCGCGTTCCACCCGCGCGGGCTCGCGACGAGCCAGGCGATGGAGATCGGCAAGTGGGTCGTGAAGCGCATCGGCGGCCGACGCGTCGAGTTCCCGTCCTACCGCGACCTGAAGTCCCGCGCGCTCAGCACGCCCTTCTCCAGCGACATCGCGCGCAAGGAGCTGGGCTGGACTCCCGTCGAGGATCGTGAGACCTTCCTCGACCGCGCGATCCGGATCTACCGCCCGCAGGGCGGTGCCACTGGGCGTGCCGGCCCGCAGAGCCAGAGCAGCGAGTAGGAGCCCCCCGCTTGGCCGAACCGGCCCACCTGATCCACGTCTTCGCGACGTTCTGCGCCGCGGGCCCCCAGGTCCGCGCCGCCGCGCTCATGGACGCCTTCGGCGACCGCTTCCGGCACACCGTGTACGCGGTCGACGGGCGGACCGAGGCGCGGGACCTCGTGCGCAGCGCGCAGGTCGAGTGCGCGGCGTGGGCCCCCGACGGGTCGGCGATGGCGGGGATCCGCTTCGCGCGCGACCTCCTGAAGGCCGAGCGGCCCGACCTGCTGCTGACCTACAACTTCGGTTCGATGGACGCGGTCCTGGCGGCGCGCACGGCGCGGTTCGACCGCCACGTCCACCACGAGGACGGGTTCAACGTCGACGAGGCGAAGCGCCTCAAGGGGCGCCGCAACTGGGCGCGCCGCATCTCGCTGCGGTCGACGGACGTGATCCTGCCGAGCGAGAAGCTGAGGACGATCGCGCGGAAGACGTGGCGCCTCCCGCGCGTGCACCTGATCCCGAACGGGATCGACGCCGCGCGGTTCGCCCGCAACCCCGACGCGGGGCGCGCGTTCCGGGCCGAGCACGGGATCGACACCGACGAGGTCGTGATCGGCGCCGTCGGGCACCTGCGCCCCGTGAAGAACCTCGGCCGCCTGATCCGCGCGGCGGCGTCGGCGCCGATGCCCGACGGCGTCCGGGCGCGCGTCGTCCTCGTCGGCGACGGGGCCGAGCGGGAGGCGCTGGAGCGCGTCGCCGCCGAGTGCTCCGACAGGATCCCGGTCACGTTTACGGGCCACCTGGGGAACCTCGCTCCGGCGTACTCGGCCTTCGACGTCCTCGGGATCTCCAGCGACTCCGAGCAGCAGCCCATCTCGCTCCTGGAGGCGATGGCCGCCGGCCTCCCGGTCGCGGCGACCGATGTCGGGGACGTCGCGTCCACGCTCCCGCCCGAGGCCCGCGCGCACGTCGTCCCGAACGGGCCGGGCGCCGAACGCGACCTCGGCGTGGCCCTCGCGGCGCTGGTCGCCGACCCCGAGCGCCGGGCCGCACTCGGGGCGCTCTCCGAGGAGCGCGTCAAGGCGTCCTTCTCGCTCGAAGGGATGGTCGAGGCGTACCGGCGGGTCTACGACCTCGGTCTCGGTCGCTGAGCCCCCCGCCAGAGCTGCCCGGCGCGCTCCCGCTCGCCCGTTGAAGTCCCCCTGCGCGTCGCCCATGGGCCCGCACTACAATGTGGGTTCGGTCCGAGCCCACCAAGGTCCCAGCGACCGCCCCTCGATGATCACGCAAGCGACCCCCACCGCGGCCTCGTCCTCCGTCCAGGAGCGCATCACCTACCGCGCTTTCGTCCAGGCGATGGCGATGATCCACATCGCCAACAACCGCAAGGAGAAGGAGGCCGGCGACCCCAAGGTCGGCGGCCACCCCGCGTCCTGCGCGAGCGCGATGCACATCCTGTCGGCGCTGCACCTCGACGTGCGCGAGCCCCAGGACTTCGTGTGCTGCAAGCCGCACGCCTCGCCGGTCGACCACGCGCTTCACCACCAGCTCGAGCTCTTCCGCCACTCCTCGCACGTCGACTGGGCCGAGGCCGACCCGCACGCGCGCGGCGATGCATGGTTCACCGAGGACGATGCGAAGAAGGCCATGGAGGGGCTGCGGATGTTCCCGACCGAGAGCAACCCGCACACGTTCCAGAGCTACCACGCCCGCTCGGACGCGGACCACTTCCACTTCCTGCCGTCGGGCACGGTCGGGATCCCGCCGGTGGTGTCGGGCTACCTCGCGCTGGCGTACCGCTACGCGAAGGACCACGGCTGGGAGGTCCCCGAGGGCGCGCACTTCTGGTCGCTCATCGGCGACTCCGAATTCCGCGAGGGGTCGCTCCTGGAGGCGATGCCCGATCTCGCCGAGCGCCTGCTCGGGAACGTCACCTGGATCATCGACTACAACCGCCAGAACCTCGACGGGACCCGGATCCCGAACGAACGCGGGCTGGAGGCGACGGACGCCGAGCGGATCGAGAAGACCGCGCTCGCGAACGGCTGGAAGGTCATCCAGGTCCGCCACGGCAAGCTGCGCGAGGAGATCTTCGCCAAGAAGGGCGGCGACGCCGTCCGCGAGGTGCTGGAGCGCGGGCTCACCGATTACGAGTTCCAGATGCTCGCGCTCAAGCGCGACGCGGGCGCGACGCGCGAGCTGTTCGCCGCGAAGCACCCCGGCACCAAGGCCCCGATGAAGGCGCTGGACGACGAGACCGTCCTGCGGCTCCTGCTCGACCTCGGCGGCCACTGCTACGACACGATCCGCGACGCGCTCGCGCGCTCCCGCGAGGAGTCGGACGAGCCGTACATGGTCATCGCCCACACCTTCAAGGGCTGGGGGCTGGAGTGCCTCGCCGACCCGGCGAACCACTCGACGCTGCCGAAGGGCCAGGAGGTCGAGCAGCTCTTGGTCGACGAGGGTCTCTCGATGGACGACCCGTTCGTCCGCTTCGACGAGGGCAGCGACGAGGCGAAGTTCATCGCCGGGCGACGCGACCAGTTCCGCGCCGCGATGGACGAGCACGAGGAGCTGCGCAAGCGCAACAAGGCGCGCGTCACCGAGGCGATCGATGCTGCCGGCGGCATCCCCGACTCGCTCGACATCGACCTGTCGCTGTTCCCCCTCGCCCACACCCAGTGGATGTGGGGTCAGCTCGCGGCCAAGCTCGTCCGCATCGGCTCGGCCGTGACCGACGCGCGCCAGGGCCGCCGCAAGAGCGACGTGCAGGGCGCGCAGGACCTGACCGAGCACGAGCGCCGCTGGGCGCCGGCCGCCGAGTACGTGATGACGATGTCGCCGGACGTCGGTACGTCGACGAACATCTCGTCGGTGCTCAACGAGCGCATCTACGGGCCCGACCGCGAGGACGCGGAGGTCGGCAAGCAGCTGGAGGTGAAGTACAAGCACCCCGAGCTCGTCGCGACCCAGGACGCGTGGACGCGCCACATCCGGTTCGAGATCGCCGAGGCGAACGCGATGACCGCGGTCGGCTCCTTCGGGAAGATGGCCCACTACGTCGGGCTGCCCTTCTTCCCGATCATGACGGTCTACGACTTCTTCATCAAACGGGCGCTCGACCAGCTGTACTACAGCCTCTACTGGGGCGCCGAGTTCGTGATCATGGGCACGCCGTCGGGCGTGACGCTGTCCCCAGAGGGTGCGCAGCACTCCTGGAAGAGCGACATCCAGATCCCGAACCTGATCACCTGGGAGCCGCTCTACGCCGTCGAGGTCGACTGGATCCTGTCCGACGCGATCCGGCGCCACATGAACGACGACAACGACGGGCGCCGTGGCGTGCTCATCCGCGCCGTCACCCGCGGCGTGACGCAGCGCACGATGCTGGAGCTCCTGCGGGCCCAGGCGCGCTACAAGGGCCATGACGCCGGGCCGCTCGCGCCGAAGGGCGCGACCTGGGACGGCGCGACGGACGAGTCGACGGTCGCCAGCGTTCCGGACGACCAGATCCTCGCCGGCGTGCGCGACGACGTGCTCGCGGGCGGCTACTACCTCGTCGACTACCGCGGCTACGCGGGCTACGAGCCGGGCGACAACGTCGTGCACGTGTTCGCGATGGGCTCGCTGGCCGACGGCGCGGTCGAGGCCTCGAAGAAGCTCCTGGAGCGCGGGATCTACGCCAACGTGATCCACGTCAGCTCGCCCGAGCTGCTCTTCGGCATCCTCGGGCACCAGGACGGCTACACCCACCTGCGCGAGGGCCTCGGCGTCGACGGCGACATGCACCTCGTCCCGTCGGGCGAGGCGGACGCTTCCGGCGTCGCCGGGCTCGCGGGTCGCCGCGTGCCGGTCGTCGCGGTGTGCGACGGCGAGGCCGGGCTGCTCGACAACATCGGCTCGATCGTCGGCGTGCGCCAGGAGACGCTCGCGGTCCGCAAGTTCTCCAAGTGCGGCCGCCCGAGCGAGGTCTTCGAGTACCAGCACCTCGACGCCGGCTCGATCGTCGAGGCGTGCGGCAAGGTCCTGTCGGAGACGGCCCTGGAGGACGTGCGCGTGTCGCGCTCGACCCTCGAGCGGATCGCCGGCGCGCCCCGCCACGCGGGCATCGGCGACTGGCGCGAGCTGTGGCCGGCGCCGCCGCAGAGCTGAGCGCCGCGGCGCAGCCATGACCGACCGCTCAGCGGGAGACGGGATCCACGGGGCCGACGACACGGTCCCCGGGGATCCCGCGCCGTTCCCGCCGTTCGAGGTCGACTCCACGGAGCGCATCTACGACTCGTGGTGGGTCGGCCTGCGGCGGGACATGCTCCGCCTCGACGGCGACCGGCTCCAGGAGCACCACGTCATCGAGATCGGCGACGCGGTGTGCGTGCTCCCGATCCGCACCGACGGGCGGATCGTGATGGTCGGCCAGTACCGGCACACGCACGGGCGGACGCACTGGGAGGTGCCCGCCGGTCGGCTGGAGGACGGCGAGGCGCCCGAGGACGGCGCGGTGCGCGAGCTGCGCGAGGAGACGGGGTACCGAGCAGCGCGGCTCGTCCCGATGCCGGGCTTCTATCCCACGAACGGGATCAGCGCGCACTACGCGCACCTCTACGCGGCGCTCGACTGTGAGCTCGCGTACGAGCAGGACCTCGACCCCGCAGAGCGCATGGTCGTGAGCACGTTCTCACCCGCCGAGACCGAGGCGATGCTCCGTGCTGGGACGGTGCAGGACGGCTTCAGCGCGCTGGCGCTTCTCTACGGGCGACTGCTCCTGGAGAACGGCTCCGGGGGGTGATGCGGGCCCCGGGGGGCTCCAGTACGCTCGATCGTCGCTGCCCGATCCTCCCGACAGGCTCTCCACTCTCCATGCTCGTTTCCGCCCTCGCTCTCGTCGCGGCCCTGCCGCAAACGACCCCTCCCGCGCTCCCCCCGGTCTCCGACGACGGCTCGATCCCCGAGTCGAGGGTGCTCTACGACGCACCGCGCCGCGTCGACGCGGAGCCCAGCCCGGCCGGCGCGCTGAGCCCGCGGTCGGGCTCGACGACGCTGCTGCCCCTCGAGGTGGGTGAGGAGGGCGACATGCCCCGCGACGTCGCGTTCACGCCCGACGGCCAGCGCGTCGTGATCGTGAACCGCGACACCGACAACGTCACGGTGTTCGACTTCGCGTCGCGCCAGCTCCTGGCGACGATCCCGGTCGGCGACTTCCCCGTCGATGTCGACGTCGCGCCGGACGGCAGCGTCGCGGTCGTGCCGAACGTGCTGTCCGACACGGTCTCGATCATCGACCTCTCCACGCTCACCGTCGCCGCGACGGTCCCGGTCACGACGACCGGCGGCGGCCAGCCGTACCGCGTCCAGATCGACGCCACGTCGACGTTCTGCCTCGTCGGTGTCATCGAGGACGCGATCGATTCGCGCTTCTCGGTCATCGACCTCGCGAGCGGCACGGAGACGCTCTCGTTCCAGACGTCCTCGCAGGGCGCGTACGGCGGCTTCTTCACGCCTGAGCCGGCCATCTTCGGGAACCTGTTCACGGACTGGCAGATGAGCTCGGACGGGAGCTTCGTGCTCGTGCCCGACCGCGGCGGGGACGTCCTGAACTCCTACGACGTCGCGACGGGCGCGCTGCTCGGGACCGCCGCGGTCGGCGACGTGCCCGCGTACGTCGACATCGCCGATGACCGGACCCAGGCGGTCGTATCGCTCGCCGGCGCGGTCGACGGCGTCGTCCGACTGTCGCTCGCGGGCGGCGTCCCGACGATCGTCTCGACGACCCCGACGGTGAACTCTGCCTTCGACCCGCAGGTGCGGCTGACGCCGGACGGGAACTTCGCCGTGGTCGCGGTGCTCAACGCGGTCGAGTTCATCGACCTGAACGCCGCGTCCAGCGTGACGACGGTCAGCACGGGCACGGTCGGTGACCTGGAGATCACGTTCGACGACGAGTACCTCGTCGTGACGAACTTCAACACGCGGGTCATCCGGCTCTCGACGCGCTCGGTCGTGCGGACGATGACGTTCGCCGCGACGTACGACGCGGCCGTGAGTCCGGTCTCACACCGGCTGGTCGGCCTGAACAACCGGTTCCGCGAGGACGCGCACTTCTACTCGACCGACGGCGCGTCCAGTCAGTTCCTGGGCCGCGCGCTCTCCGGCCCCGCGCCCGAGATGGACGCGCCACGGCGCGTCGCCGTGACGCTCGACGGGACGCGCGCGCTCGTCGTCGGGAACACGTCGCGCTCGGTCGCCGACGTCGACCTGGCGACCGGCACGATCACGAACACCTACGAGATCGGCGACCGCGGCTGGGAGGTCGCGACCGACGCGGCCGGCACCGTCGCCGTCGTCACGAGCACCGAGACGAGCGAGGTCCAGGTCATCGACCTCGTCCAGAACCAGCTCGTCGCGACGCTCTCCGTTCCCACGCGTCCCACGGAGGTCATCGTCGCCGACGACGGCACCGAGGCCTACGTCACGACGGTCGCCGGCACCGACCGGGTGTGGTTCATCGACCTCGCCGGTGCGGCGAGCTCGGTCGGCGGCTCGGTGATCGCGGGCCAGCTCGGCACGATCGGCTGGGCGCGCGGCCAGTCGAGCGGGATGGCGCTGTCCCCCGACGGCGCGACGCTCGCGCTCTGCGTTTCGTTCGACGACCAGCTTCGGCTGATCGACGTCGGGACGCGCTCGGTGATCACGAACGTGCCCGTGGGCGACTTCCCGATCAAGGTCGCCTGGCGCCCGGACGGCTCGCAGATCGTCGTCTCGAACGCCTTCGACGACACCGTCAGCGTCGTCGACTTCGCGGGCGCGGCCTCGGCCGTGTCACGCGTGATCGGCGGTGTCCAGGACGGCTTCGGGATCGGCTTCGACGACCGCGGCGACGAGCTCTTCATGACCGAGTACGGGTTCAACGTGAACAACGTGCGCGTCGACAACGTGATCTCCAGCACGACCATGAACGTCGGCGTCGGAGGCCGCCCGGCCTTCGCCGAGGCCGTCGGCAGCGCGCTGATCCTGACCGTCGCCTACTCGGTCGCGGCGATCCGCCTCGCGGCGCCCGTCACGGCACTCGTGGACACGGTCCAGATCTCCGAGGAGCCGTCCGACCTCGCGGTCAGCGCGCGCCTCGGTCTCGCGGTGACCACCCAGCCGGGCCCGAACGACGCGATCGACCTGACGAGCATCGGTGGTACTCCGACGAACGAGTGCGGCCCTGGCGTCCCGAACTCGACCGGCCAGCCGGGGACGATCTCGGCGTCGGGCTTCTTCGTCGCGGGCGTGAACCCGTTCTTCCTGACGGCGACCGACCTGCCGCGGAACTCGTTCGGCTACTTCCTGAACTCCGCCACGACCGACTTCACGATGAACCCCGGCGGCAGCCAGGGCAACCTGTGCCTCGGCGGCACGATCGGCCGCCACCTCGCGCAGGTGATGAGCTCGGGACCGGCGGGCCAGATCTCGATCGAGGTCGACGCGCGGGCGCTGCCGAGCGTGCCGACGATCATCCCGATCCTCCCGGGCGAGACCTGGTCGTTCCAGCTCTGGCACCGCGACGCGAACCCGGGCGTGACGTCGAACTTCACCGACCGCGTCACGGTCACGTTCGAATAGCGATCAGAATGCGCTGTCGAGCAGCACGACGGCGCGGGGCGAGGTGAGGCGGCCGCCCGCTCTCACCTCGCCCTGGAACCAGAGCACCGCAGCCTGATCGCCTGCGGAGAGGCTCGCACCGGCGTACGGAAGGTGCAGCATGCCGCCCGCTGGCACGACGCCGTCCGGCGCGAACCGCCGCGGCGCCGGCCGCTCGAGCAGGAGCGGCTGCTTGAAGCGCGGCCGGAACGCGAAGCCCGGCCCGCCGGCGCGGAGGACGCGGACGGGATCACCTTCCAGCGCGAAGACGCCGAGCGTCCACGCCTCGCCGGTGCGGATCGCCGTGGGCGCGGCGAGCGCGCTCGGGTGGCCGTCGAGCGATTGGACCTGGCCGCCGCGGATCGGCGCGCCGTCGTCGCCCGACGTCCCTGCCGGATCGTGCCCGGCCGGACCGCCGGCGTAGATTCCCTCGAAGTCCGTCACGGTCTGCAGGCCGACGATGCGCAGGCCGTCGCCGCCGTCGCCCGCGAAGAAGCCGAAGACCGAGCGATCCCCGCCGCGACCGCCGAAGAACGCGGAGTACCCGACCCGCAGCCGCGTCGAGCCGACGATGCGCGCAGCGTCTCCGCCGTCGCCTCCGTCGTCGCTGAATCCGGCGTTCCCGCCGCGCAGCACGCAGCGCACGAGGGCGAGGTCGTCGGTCCGTCGCGCGCGCACGGCGTCGCCACCGTTACCGCTGACCACGACCGCGCCGGAGCCGCCGTTCCCGCCGCTCAGGGTGCAGTCGTGGGCCGCCACGTCGAGCGCACGGTCGATCTCCAGACCGGGGCCACCCGGCCGGTACGTCCCGGTGGACAGAGAGTCGCCCTGCTCCGGCGCTCCCTCGATCGCGCAGTCCTGGAGCCGTACGCGGCCGTCGCAGTCGAAGATCTGAACGGCGCCGGGATTGTCCGGGAGCCCCATCGCGGGCCGCGGGGGTCGCAGGTCCACGTTCGACAGCAGGACGAACTGCGACGCCGGGAGGCCCTGGACGGTCACATGACCGGAGAGCTCGACGCCGCCCTCGCCCAGGATGGTCAGGCCGGAAGTGACCGTGACGTCGCCGGAGTACGCGCCGGCTCGCACGAGCACGACGTCCCCGGGCGCGGCGGCGGCGACCGCGCTCTGAATGGTCGAGAAGGGCGCCCCGCCCGCGGCGTCGACCTCCAGGACGTCCGAGGCGTGGGTCGCGGGGACGAGGGCAGCAGCGGCGAGGGAGAGCGTGGCGAGCTTCATGGTGCCGGGAGGGTCGGGGTGGGGCGCGTGCCCCATGGGACTCCCTGCGGCGCGAACCGTCACCCGGCCCGCAGCGGAATCGAAACCGGGTAGGCTGGATCCATGGCGCGCGACGTCGATCCCAGGCACTGCAGCGTGTGCGACGAGGTCACGCCGCACGCGCGGCGCCTCGCCGGTCCGTGGCACGTCCTCCGCACGCGCTCACTCACCCGCGTGAGCTGCGAGCGATGCCGCTGGCGCAAGGTCATGGAAGAGCGCCGTGAGCGGCAGCGACACTCGCCGCTCGCCCCCGGGCGCACCTTCGACGTCTTCTAGCCCTCGAGTGAGGTCGCCGGCTCGACCTCACCGAGGCTCATCCGCAGCACGAAGTCCTGCTCGGCGTTGTGGCGGCTGTACGAGCCGGTCGCCGGGCTCGCGGACTCGGCGCGGCCGCAGTATCGGATCGGTCGTCCGAGGTCGTGGAAGCGCTGCATGATGAACGCCCACGCGCCCATGTTCCGCGGCTCCTCCTGGGACCAGACGATCTCTTCCAGGTTCGGGAAGCGCTCGATCTCGGCCAGGATCGTGTCCTTGGGGAACGGGTAGAGCTGCTCGACCCGCGCGATCGCGACGTTCCCGATCTCCTTCTCCGCGCGCGCGGTCTCGAGCTCGTGCCCGAGCTTGCCCGAGCAGAGCACGAGGCGCGTGACGTCGTTGGCGTCGACCGTGTCGTCGACCAGCACCTCGCGGAACCCGCCGGTGGCGAGGTCCTCGATCGGGCTCGCCGCGCGCTTGTCGCGCAGGAACGACTTCGGCGTCATCACGACCAGGGGGCGCTTCGTCCCGGACCGGCCCTGGCGGCGCATCAGGTGGAAGATCTGCGCGGTCGTCGTGCAGTTCGCGACGGTCATGTTGCCGCCGCTGCACGCCTGCAGGAAGCGCTCCAGTCGCGCCGACGAGTGCTCGGGGCCCTGGCCGTCGTAGCCGTGCGGCAGGAGCATCACGACGCCGGCGAGCTGGCGCCACTTGGCCTCGCCCGACGAGACGAACTGGTCGATCGGGATCTGCGCGCCGTTCGCGAAGTCGCCGAACTGCGCCTCCCAGAGCACGAG